>NJBK01000044.1 GCA_005223035.1 Chloroflexi bacterium B3_Chlor | reverse complement strand
CCATCGGCGACATGCAAGCCTACCTGCAGTTCAAGACCGCGCGAGCCGTTGAAGAGGCCGCTACGGCCACTGGTGAGGGCGGCGCTGGCGGCTTCGCCCAGATGGGTGCGGGCATGGGTGCTGGTGTGGGAATGGGGGCCATGATGGCTGGAATCATGGGTCAGGCCATGCAGGGCGGCGCGGCTGCGGCGGGTGCCGCTGCGGCTACGATCGCCTGTCCCAGTTGCGGCAATCCCATACCAGCGGCTGCCAAGTTCTGCAACCACTGTGGGGCCAAGATAGGTGAGGCGATGATCTGCGCCAACTGCAAGACGGATGTCCCGGCTGGCTCCAAGTTCTGCCCCAACTGTGGCAACCCGGTGGAGTAGGTCCTGTTCGGTGTGAGCTTGAAGTCCCTATGACGGAGTGGGGTGAGGGGCAGTCTGTCGGAGAACCCAAGAAGGAGGTATGCTGATGCGGGTGCTGAAAGTGATCGAGTTGGTGGGAACTTCCCCCAATAGCTGGGAGGAGGCAACCAAGAATGCCGTCGACAAGGCGGCGGAGACGCTTCGGGGTATCGTCGGCGGTGATGTCGTCGGCCAGAACGTGGTGGTCAAGGACGGCGGGATCACCGAGTACAGAGTGGACGTCAAGGTAGCCTTCCTCGTTGAGGAAGGGGGCGTGGGCTAGGAGCAGGGCTACTACCTAGTCGTCTTCGATGCGCAGAGTCAGCAAAGGGCTGGGCATCCTCATCGGCCGCCTGAGGGAACAGGGGCTGCGAGTGACGATGCTCTGGCTGATGGACCATGCCCAGCGGCTGCTCACCGGCATGTCCCCGCCCAGGACCAGCCGTGTCGCCCCCAACCTCTACCTGGGCGGCCAGCACTACCGCCATGGGTTGGAGCGCATGGCGCGGCTAGGAATCAGCGCCACCGTCAGCTTGCGGGAAAGCTCCGATGATAGGGACCAGGGCGTGGGGCTTGAGAAGCATCTCTGGGTGCCTACAACCGACGACACACCACCGACCCTGGAGCAGTTGAGCGAAGCGAGCGCCTTCATCGGGCAGGCCGTGGCCGAGGGCCGGGGGGTGTACGTACATTGCCTGAGCGGCGTGGGACGTGCGGCCACGACAGTGGCCGCTTACTTGGTCACCAGCGGTTTGAGACCAGAGGAGGCGTGGGGGACAATTCGGCAAGTGCGTCCCTTCGTCCGGCCCAGCCCGGTGCAGAAACTGCAAGTGGAGCAGTTCCATCAGTAACACTTCCCGATTGACAGGGTTTGACAACTGGGAAGAGTTGTTGTATACTGGTCACACTTTTTGGGCGGTTGCGAAGCTGCCGCAAGGGACGAGGTTAGGAGAATGCCCTCAGTGGTCCAGCATTCCCATCACGGCTGTGCTCATCCCGTGAACCGTGATCTACTTGGTAGAGCGGAGCAGCAAGTTAACTCGTCCCGCGATTAGAATCCTTCGTTACAGCAATGGGACCGCAAGTCCCTTCTCTCTAGTAGCGCAAGCCGAGATACGAGTAAGTAGAAGGAGGAAAGACATCATGACTAGCAGTCAACGGGTGAAGGCCATCTTGGTGGGCCTGTTCCTGGTGTTCGCCCTGGTGCTGGCCTCTTGCGGTCCGCTCCCGGCGAGGGTGGACACCAGTGAGCTTGAGGCTGTTGTTGGGGTGCGGCACGGCATGGAGATCAACCTCGAGGATGTGCCCCCGACCGGAGTGCCCGTGTTGTGCCACGGTCAGGCCCCAGCAGGCGTCGCCAGCATAGAGCTGTACGTGAACGGGATGTTCTTTGGTCGGTCTAGCAACACAGCAGCGCCGGGAACGCACGGGTTCAACTACTTCACCGCAGAGATGAGTTTCGCACCCGACGGACCCGGGGCATATGAGCTGCGCTGTCGAACCCACGACCAGGAGGGCCGGACTGTCAACTCGGCGGATGTGACGATCTTCTTGATTGGCGAGGTTCCAACCTCCCCAACGGTGCCACCCGAGATTCCGACGGCCACGCCCACCTCGACGGAGGCTCCGCCTCCAGAGGTTCCGACCGACACACCTACTGCAACGGGCGTGCCGACCGACACACCTACCTCAACCGCCCGGCCCACCGACACGCCGACCAACACACCGACCAGCACCCCTACGACGCCGCTGAGGCCGGTGACCATCGTCTCCTTCGAGGTCAATCCGTCCACGGTCACGCCGGGCGGATGTGCCCATTTCACCTGGCGAGTAGAGGGAGACGTGACTGAGATATGGTTCGATGGAGAGGGGGTTGGCAATTATCCTGACTCCAGGGATAGGTGTCCCACCGCCACGAGAGCTTACGAGCTGCATGCGGAGGGCCCTCCCGGGGCAGGCAGTGACACCGAAAGCCTCACAGTAGTCGTGGCCCCGGGCGATACGGAGGGGCCTAGCATCACCAATGTGGACCCCATAAAAGGCGGCCAAATCTGCGTCGGCACGTATTGTACTCCAGCCGATCGTTCGTTGGATATTAGCGCTGTGGTAACTGACCTCTCGGGAGTTAGTTCTGTCGAGTTCTACTGCACGGTCCCGGGTGGATCCGAGGCGTACTGTGGTCCTTTTGTCAGGAGTGGCGGAAACAACTGGCTGATAACCTACACGCCGCTGAAGGGGGTCTCCAGCGGGACCCTTACCTATCGCATAAAGGCCACCGACAATTCCCCGCGACGAAACGTATCGTGGTGGGGCACAGGGTACATCCAGGTGTTTGTGGGAATCGGCTAGTTGTGGCCTAATGCGTCGCGAAAGCATGGCATGCAGGGCAGGGAGCCGATGAGGCTGAGAGGGTGGAGGCCCGGTGATGTGCGAGTCTGCCCCGCCCCGCCTCAGCGAGGTTCTTGGGGGGCTTCAGACCTTCGGAGAGGCTGAGGTGCCTTGAGTAGTGAGTCCCATGCGCTTTCGTGGCTTTAAGGAATGAAGTTCCAACTCGAAGGAGGATGAAAGGAGAGTTGAGATGAGCAGAAGAAGGATAGCTATCCTGGGTGCCTTGGTCCTTGTCCTGTGCTGCGTTGTTGGGGCGCTGGGCATACTGGGCTACAGGTACTTCATAGCGCCGGCACAAGCCGCGGCAATCCCTGTGGTCTCGATTGATAGCCCTAGCCAGGGCGATGAGGTCACGGTGGGCCAGATAGTGCAGATCTTCGCCACTGGGCGGGATGAGACGAGGATTGATCGGATGGAGCTGTGGGTTGATGGGCAGCACATCGCAACCCAGCCCAGCGCTTTGCCCGACGGGACGAACCCCTTCCCACTCAATGCGGAATGGATGGTCGAGACGGAAGGTAATCACACCATTGTCGTCAGGGCGTACAATGTCTCGGACGCGTCGGGTCAGGCCTCGATCAGCGTGAACGCGGTACAAGGCCCGGGTTTCCCGACTGAGATGCCTGCCGAGGGATGCGAGGGCGTGCCTCTGCTGCCTTACGAGGTGCAGGAAGGGGAGACGCTAGAGGGCATCGCCGCCGGCCACGAAGTTACGGTGGAGGACCTACTGGCCTGCAACCCTGGCGTTGCCGACCCGCTCACGGTAGGACAGATCCTGCTCATCCCCTATTTAGTGACGCCTGGGGAGGAGGAGGCGGGTGTGGACCCAGGGGAAGGGCCGGACCTGGGCGAACCGGGAGAATACCCGGGAGGCGAGGAGTTGCCTCCAGGGGAGGAGCCACCGCCGGGCGAGTTGCCACCGGTCCCTGGGCCGCCGCCGCCGGTGCCGCCAGTGCCGCCGGTCAGTCCGCCGCCGCCTACGCCGATAGTGTTGGAGTTCGAGGCCTTGCAGTTGCAGGTCAATGAGCAGTTCATGGCGGTGTACTGCATGGCCGAGTTGCAGGGCGACATGGAGAGGGTCCCTCTTGATAACCATGATTTCCTCGCGCCCATGGGCCTTCCGGAGGATAACTACTGGGATATCGGGGCGGAGTTGGGCGGCGTGCACAGCGTCCCCTTGGCCGTGCTGCCGGGAGAGACCGTGGACCTGTTCGTGAACTGCTTTGGCTTTTTCCCCATGGACATAGTCCCTTACGACTTGGGGACCGTCTCCAGGAACCATGGCGAAGGGGATTGGCACGGCAATCCGATAGACGCCGTATCGACAGGAGGTGAAGCCCTACCTGAAGGGGGTGACGGTGAGTTCACGTTGGTGTACCGCATCTGTGAGGGCGACTGTGAGGACCTGCCAGTGCCTGAGGTGCCCACGAATTTAGAGCTTCTCTGGTGTCCGGCAAGTCAACATTACTTCCGCTGGGTCTGGGCTGGGACCTATCCAATAGAAGGGTTCAGGCTGTACAGGGATGGTGCCCTGCTGCATGAACTGGCGGACCCGACGGCCACCTCTATGCAGGTCTCAGACCCGGACGTACAGGCGCCGTGCGAGGGTTCATATGAATTCACTCTCACCGCCTACGAGGGCGCCTGGGGCGTGGGGGCGGAGTCTGACCACAGCGCGCCCCCAGTGCCTGTGTCGGGGGCTGGCACCTGCGACAAGACCGCGACGGTCCACTTCGACAGCTTGTGGACCGCCTGTCTATTGCAGGATTGTCCCACGCCCGCGCCCATGTGCGCCAACTGTGAATTGCAGGTTTGGTACGGCAGTATTCATGCTAACGAGCAGTGGATCGAGAAGCCGGCCCCGGTCTGTGACCCCGGTGGGTGCGATTGGGGCCCTGCCCCGTGGGAACTGCTCCCCAGTTTTAGAGGCGTCCCCTCGCCGCCGTTCCTAGGTCCGCCGCTACCGGTAGCAGGGCCCGGAGGGGTGTTCAATGACAATACCCTGCAGGTGCCCCTCGATGACATGGACGACCTGACCATTGGCATCTCGCTGATGGACTGGGACCAGCATTCCGCGGACGATTTCATCTGTGAGGGGTCGCTCTCGGTAGACCACGGGGACGTGGTGATAGGACATACGGGGTACGTCATGTGCCAGGTAGGCGATCCGCCGGAGGAGATCGTGCGTCTGCACTTCGAGATAACCAACGTCTTCTAGAACCGGTGAAGGCGAACGCAGAGACGCTGTAGAACGAGCAAGGGCAGGGTGTTGGCTCAGTGGACGGCACCCTGCCTTCCTTTTGCGGCCAACTCAATGTGGCAGAACGGATCCAGCGTCGGCTGAGTGGCCTGGAGCGTAGCGGAAGGCTGTATCGAAGCCAAGCGGCGCTTGGGGATCAGTTCTATGCTCGGAAAACCGCTTCGTTTCGAAGCTACTCAACCGGCGACAGGCTCGGCGCGGAGAACCAGTATGGCCTGGATGTATGTATTGGAGTGCTCAGACGGATCATACTAGGTTGGCTCAACCAACGACTTGGAACGTCGCATCTGGGAGCACAACGAGGGCCTTGGCGCTAAGTACACAGCTCGCCGACGGCCAGTGAAGCTCGCGTACGCAGCGCACTTCGCCAGCATCGCTGAAGCCTACGAGCGCGAGAAACAGGTACAGGGGTGGGGACGGGCGAAACGCAAGGCGCTGATTGATGGAGATTACGGTGCATTGCCGGAACTTGCGCGCAAGCAGTTTGAAAGGTGTCGAACTCGTAGCCGGTTCCGGCCAGATCAACGCGGTGGAGTGGAAGAAACCACGTCAGAGGAACGCACAATTCCAGCGCCGGTCGAGCGTGGGCCTGAGTAGCGGCTTGGGTTGAGTAGCATAGGGTATCGAAAGCAGCGTATCGAAGGGTAGGCCCTGCAGGTTGAGTAGCGAAGCGTATCGAAACCCAGGGCCGTATCCGCCGGGTTGAGCCCGTCGAAACCAGACCAAGCGGCCCTTGGGAATCTCTTTGGCGCTTGCAAGACCGTTTGGTTTCGACATGCTTCTCCACTTCGTTCCGAAGCCACTCAACCAGCGCTTACCACGGAGCGGTAGTGTAGTGTTCAGGATGGTCTTAGGGTCTTTCCCTCTCAATGCTTCTCGACTTCGTTTCGAAGCTACTCAACCAGCGCTTGCGCTGAGGACCTGCTGATGGTCCGTCATTCTGACGAGCGTTTCTGCATCCAGTGCGGGGTCCAGTTACTCAGCTGAAGCTTCGTCTTCAGACCTCGGAGGTTTCCAAGACCTCCGAGGTCTAGAGTATCAGACAGGTATCAAGTCGCAGTAGTAGAAGCGACCGTCCCTGAGGACGACTTCTCCTCTCTTGTACGATATCCTGTTGTCGAAAATCGGCCCAGCGTGAACAAACGAATGGAACTCCCCGTTCTCGCCGCAAGGGTCAACGTCAGGAGGGAGATCGGCCACAAATCCCCGGTCAAAGGTCCTGCCCACAAACGCTCCGTCGAGAAGCTCGGAGTCGACGCAGGTCACAACCGCCTCGTAGCCCAGATCTATGAACGTATGGGCCAGTTCAGTAGTGTCCCTCTTCCACAGCGGGAAGAGCGCCTCCATTCCGATTGTAGCCAGGTTCTCCTCTCTGTACTTCCGCACATCTTCTAGAAAGACGTCTCCAAAGGCGACGGAGGAGACGCCATCAGCCAGGTACTTCTCCAGGGCCTGCTGCATTGCGCGCCCGTATTCCTCATTGGAGGTAGTCTTGGAAATGAAGACGATTTCAAGGGGAAGGCCTAGGGATACTGCCTGTCGCTCGAGGAGGACTCGCCGAACGCCGTGCATACTGATTCTGTCGTACTCTTGTGTCACCGTGGTCAGGAGAGCCGCGACCTCGAAGTTCTCCCAGGTGGGTATTTGATGAAGCGCCAGGGCGGCGTCTTTGCCTCCACTCCAGGAAAGCAGCACTCTTTCCTTCACGAGCAGGCCTCATCGTTTTCCGTGGTCATCGAACCCTGATGGTGGGAAAAGGGGGAGTTGCACTTCGGGGCGCTCGATGAGGGGCTCCAATCCGACGACCTGGCCCAGGTCGTGCCGATCCAAGCTCTTCCTGGCGGTCAGGACTGTGAGGTGGCTCAGCTTGATGAACTGCCATTCCCCATCGGCCAAAGCTCTGCGCAGTAGGAGTTCGCTCTCCAGCCTGAAGCGCAGTAAGTCTAACCGACGGTCTGGTACCAGTATGTACCGGCGGCCTTCGCTCGCACGCTGGCCTCTGTCGCTGAGGACGTCACCCAGGGCGGTCGACTGCCGGAATGCAAAGAGGTGGCAGACCGTCCCTTCCTCTTTCCAGGCCACATCCATGCCCTTGGGCAGGCGAGTTCGCGAGGCGCGTTCTGCAGTGGTCAGCAATTCTTGAACCCGCTTTTCTGCCGCGGAGACCTGGTATTCGAGGCGGTGTCCCATCTGCACCAAGAGGCTCAGGACTTCGACTCTCTCGCGAGCGAGGGTCGTCGCCTCATCCTCAGGTCGGAGATGCCAGGTGCTAGTGGAATCGTCCCGAGCGTAGGAGCGTATACACGCTTCGACCAGCCCGGGTCCAGGGGTGAAGATGCCGGGGAAGCGAGAGTAGATGCTGTCCGTGAGGGCCCGATGGGTCAGGTCTTTGCCTTCCCTAAGGGCTTCGCAGACCGCTTGCTCCAACCGATCCCCCAAGGGGCGATGAGGATACCCCCTGCTCCTCAGCCACCAGAGACTGAGTCCGTTCTCCTCGTCCGGGTCATCCGGCAGCAGTTCCAACACCCCCTCCATCAGCGCCTCGTGCAAGGCGCTTGCCAACTGTTCCTCGAGGAAATCGGCCGCCGCTACTTCCTTTTCCAGTGCCAGAGCTTGTCTCAGCAGGTCATCGCGGCTCCATCGCTGATGGATGGCGCTGTGGAGCCAACTGAAGTGGAGGGCCTCGCCTCGCTCTGTCAACAGTTCCCGGGCTGCCCTCAGCGCTCCCTCTTGCAGTGCGGCCGCGAGGGGGTCGGGGGATAGCTCCTCGGGTCGTTGGCCAGCCCCGTCATCTCTGGTGAAGGTGAGGCGATATGCCCCACCCGCGCCGCGCATCGGCTGCTTCACGGGATGGATGTCCTCCGGCTGATACAAGATCCTGTCTAGTTTGAATGCCGCGCCTACTGCGGCCAGAATCAGGTTTGTGATGTGAGTAAGGTCGGCGCGCTCAAGGATGAAGACCATTCTACCTTGGGGCCGCAGTGGTCGGTGGACAGTCTTCAGGGCCGCGCACAGTCTCTTGCGGTACCAGGACCACCCCATCGTCTTCCGCCTTAGCAGGGGCTTCAGGAGTGCTGCTTTCTCCCGTCCCCAGAGCCACCCGCTCCAGAGGTAGGAGAGAGTCCAAGAGGGGCGATAATACGGGGCAGGTGCGGCGATGACCAGGCTCACACTGGCCGGAGGTAGCGCGGCAGCCACCTGGCGCAGAGGCTCGTTCATTACAATTCCATTACCCGACCCTTCGCTGACAAGGTGTTCAAGGTCGGGGCTGACAGTCACCTCAGGAGGGGGTGATAGGCGACGCACTTGCTGGTAGGCCTCCTCGAAGGCATGCCATACGTTCCGTTCCACAAACCTGCTTGGCGGATGCAGACGGAGCGCTGTGGGCCTCGGGAGGGGGGAGGCGCCAAGTTTGCTACAAGTATCCAGACAGTGCACGAGGATTAGTTGGAGCGCAGCCTGCAACGGCGAATCGGCAAAGAGGGTTTCTATCTTCATAGACAGGTCTGTCAGAGCAGATAGATTCCGGGGGGTGTAGAGTTCCAGGAGTTCCTCGGCCAGCTTCCGCTCAGGCTCATGAGGCTGGGCCAGTCTCTCCAGTAGGTACCAGTAATGAACCCCTTGCCTCTCTATGGTGTCCAGTACTTTCAGATCAGCATCCTCGACAGGGAACCGGCCGTCGGCGCCACAGTAGGAACATTGACAGTACTTCTCCACGGGCCTGTCATCTTCACCATTCCAAAGGAAATACTGAGGGGTGGCGGGCTGCAAACAGCGGGCACAAGTGCTGGCGTACAGCCGCTGGATGTGTTCTCGTAGAGGCACTCCTCTCTTTAGACTGTCTCCGAGTCGCGTGGTGGCCGAATCGATCTCCTGGGGTGAGGGGAGGGTCAGCAGTCCGTGCACCAACAGACTGTTGACAGGATTGAAGCTGGTGGCGATGCCCCTTCTTCCCTGAGCGGCGGCCTCAACCAACAGAGTTCCTCTCTGCGCCAGGGGGTCTAGGACCAGATCTCCCGGACTCGTGCAGGTGGCGACGTACCGTGACACCACGTTTGCGGGGAAGGGTTGCAGATACCGCTTCAGTGGGATTTCCTGTTCTCTCACTTCGCCAGGGATAAAGTGTTCAATCTCGTTCATCATCCTGCTTCGACTTAGAGTATATCACAATTTGCAGATTGTGACCTTCTGTGGTATAATAGAACATGGGTTCTAATGAGTTTGCCTTTTGTTATGTTTTATTGTAAACTTACTGAATAGGGGTGAACCCGGAAGGAGTATCAATGGTGGAGAAAGACGGTCGGGAGAAAGCCCTAGAGATAACTCTCGCGCAGATAACGAAGCGATATGGTGATGGGGCTGTGATGAAACTGGGAGCGGCCCCGGGCATGGATGTGGAGATCATACCGACCGGGTCCACGGGCCTGGATATTGCGCTGGGCGTGGGCGGCATACCCCGGGGAAGGGTGGCCGAGATATTCGGCCCCGAGGGGTCGGGCAAGACCACTCTTTGCCAGCATATTATCGCCGAGGCCCAGCGCGGCGGAGGCATAGCGGCCTTCATAGATGTGGAACACGTCCTCGATCCCACGTATGCCGCCAAATGCGGGGTGGACATTGATGAGTTGCTCATCTCTCAGCCGGACACCGCAGAGCAGGCACTGGAGATCACCGAGGCTCTGGTGCGGAGCGGAGCGGTGGATGTGGTAGTCATCGACTCAGTGGCGGCGCTGGTACCCAGGGCTGAGATCGAGGGAGAGATGGGTGACCACCACGTGGCGTTGCAGGCACGGCTGATGTCCCAGGCGCTGCGGAAGCTGACGGGGGCGATCAAGCGTTCCAAGACCGCTGTGATCTTCACCAATCAGTTGCGAATGAAGGTGGGAGTGGTCTTCGGCAACCCGGAGACGACCCCTGGTGGACGGGCCTTGAAGTTCTACTCCTCGGTGCGCCTGGATATTCGGCGCGTGCAGTCCATCAAGTCCGGAACCGAGGTGATTGGCAACCGGACGAAGGTTCGGGTGAAGAAGAACAAGGTGGCCCCGCCCTTCAAGTGGGCGGAGTTCGACATCATGTACGATGAAGGTATCTCTCGGGAGGGCGATCTCATTGACGTCGGTGTGGACATGGGATTCGTCGACAAGAAGGGGGCCTACTTCTCCTATGGTGACACGAGGTTGGGACAGGGCCGTGAGAATGCCAAAGCCTTCTTGCGGGAGAACCCCCTAGTTGCACAGGAAATCAGTGACAAGGTTCGCGAAGAGGCCAGCCTGCCTTCGGTGGCCTGGCCGGTGAGCGAACCACCCGAAAGGAGTGACAAGGAGGATCCTCACGCGGCGGCGAGTTCGGAAGAGCCATCGAGTGGGGCAGAGGGTTAGAGTACCCAGACACCGCACAGAACCATAGCTAAGGATTTACTGACTTTCGTGATGGAGGGAGGAGATCTCCTTTCCCTCAGCGATTAATCTTGTAAGAGGAAAAAGCGAAGTGAGCGGCGAGTCTCTTGTGCCTAAGCCTTTGATGACACTGCAAGGAAAGGTTGCGAACGGCCCCATAGCTAAATCCAGGGCCTCGGAACTCGCCGCACATAGGAGTGCTTCGGAAACGGGGTGTTGAGGGATAGGCCGGCAGGCGGAAGCCACCGGCCGCAAGAGAATCCTCCCTTGATTCTTGGGTAGGCAGTATTTGTCTTTCTACTCCTGGCTGTGGCTGTGTGCCACAGCCATTTTTGTTAGGGAGCGCTTCAGGTGGCAGGCGAGATCACCGACATCAAGGCGCAGAGAGGGAAGAAGCGCCGCGTCAACGTCTATCTCGACGGCGAGTACACCTTCAGCGTCGGCACAATGGTAGCGGCTTTACTGAGGCGAGGGGATAGTCTCTCCGATGAGGAGATCGAGGAGTTGCAGATCCAGGACTCCGTCCAGACCGCTTATGACAGAACGTTGCAGTACTTGGCCTATCGCCCTCGCAGCACCGGAGAGGTGAGGCGTTACCTGAGAGAAAAGAGGGTACCCGAGCAGGCCCATGAGCAGGTTCTGGAGCGGTTGAGCTCAGCGGGTTTACTGGATGACCTGGCGTTTGTCCAGTACTGGGTGGAGAACCGCGAGACCTTCAGACCGCGAGGGCGCCGCCTCTTGCGCCAGGAGTTGCGACAGAAGGGGATTGGTAACGAACTGATAGCAGAGACCTTGCGCGAGGTAGACGAGGAGAAGAGTGCTGGTCGGGCTGCACTGAAACAGGGTCGTAGGTATGCTCACCTCGATGACGAAGTCTTTCGACAGAAGATGTACAGCTTCCTCAGGCGACGAGGTTTTGCCTATGAGGTGATAAGAGAAACGATATCGCGTCTCCTTCACCAGAGACGGGAGGAAGGAGCAGAGCGCAGTTAGCTATGGTGCGCGTAGAGCGTGTTGGAAAGGAGTGTAGGGACGGATGGAACCTGTGATGGTCGTACTGGGATTTGTGGCAACCGCCTTTGTCGGCTTTTCACTGGGCTATGTGCTAAGGCAGTACCTGGCAACGTCGAGGGTCAAAGCGGCTCAGGCCCAGGCAGATAGGATCTTGGCCGAAGCGGAGACGAAGCAGAAAGAGATGTTGCTGGAGGCCAAGGACGAGAGACTGAACATCCTGCGCGAGGGCGAGGAAGAGTTGAAACAGAGTCGCAGGGGGATGCGCAGCCGGGAGGAGCGGTTGCAGCAGAGGCAGGAGAGCCTGGAGCGTCGAGTGGAACCCCTTGAGAAACGGGAGAGAAACGTTGGTGCTCAAGAGGCGAGGCTGAAACGGATGGAGGATGATCTTGAGGAGCTCAAGCGCAGGCGAACCGAGGAGCTAGAGGCCGTGTCCTCCATGAGTAGGGAGGAGGCAAAGGAACTCCTTTTGCAGGCGGTCGAGGAGGAAAGTCGTCAGGATATGGCTCGGGTAATACGCGAGGTTGAGCATGAGGCCAGAGAGACGGCTGATCGCAAGGCTCGGAAGATCATCAGCGAGGCCATTCAGCGTTATGCCTCTGACCAAGTGGCAGAGGTCACCGTATCCACGGTTGATCTGCCCACCGATGAACTGAAGGGGCGTATCATCGGACGTGGTGGCCGCAATATCAGGGCTCTGGAGAACGCCGCAGGCGTGGATTTGATCGTTGATGATACACCGGAAGCAGTGACCATCTCGAGTTTCGACCCGGTGAGGCGCGAGATCGCTCGCCTGGCACTCACCAAGCTCATCCTGGATGGACGCATCCATCCAGGCCGGATTGAGCAAGTGGTGGCGAAATCCAGGCGAGAGGTGGAGGCAATCATCCAGGAGGAGGGGGAGCGGGCAGTGTTCGAAGTGGGGGTGACTGGCATGCACCCGGAACTGATCAAGCTGCTCGGAAGGCTGAAGTACAGGACTAGCTACGGTCAGAACCAGTTGGAGCACACCATGCAGACTGCTCATCTGGCGGGCATGATGGCTGCCGAGCTGGGCGCTGATGCCCAGTTGGCTAAAGAGGGAGGGTTACTGCACGACATCGGCAAGGCCGTTGATCACGAGGTGGAGGGCCCGCACGCCTTGATTGGTGGTGACATCGCCAAGCGCCACGGCAAGTCGCCGACTCTTGTCAATATCATCAGGTCCCACCACCAGGAGGAGGAAGCCCAGAGTGTGGTGGCTGTGCTCGTGGCCGCAGCAGACGCCATATCGGGCGCGCGCCCGGGAGCGCGGCGGGCGAGCCTGGAGACTTATATCAAGCGGATCAAAGCCTTGGAGGAGGTAGCTAGTTCATTCCAGGGCGTGAGCGAGTGTTACGCCATACAAGCTGGCCGCGAGATAAGGATCGTGGTCAAGCCTGAGCAGATTGACGACTTGGGCATCTTGCGCCTGTCCAAGGACGTGGCGCGGAAAGTGGAGGAGAACCTTGAGTATCCAGGACAGATCAAGGTGACTGTCATCCGCGAGACCAGGGCCGTCGACCACGCCAAGTAGCAGTCCCCTCCGAGCAATGAGTGTCATTGATGAGATCAAGGACAGAATAGACATCGTGGAGTTCATCTCCGGTTACGTGCCGTTACAGAAAGCGGGGCGGAACTACAAGGCGTTGTGTCCTTTCCACGCCGATACCACGCCATCGTTTGTGGTCTTTCCTGACGGTCAGAGATGGCATTGCTTTGGGGCCTGCACCACCGGTGGAGATGTCTTCACCTTCCTGATGAAGAAGGAAAACCTGGAGTTCTCCGAGGCCTTGCGCTTGTTGGCCCAGCGGGCGGGGATATCTCTAGCTCCGCGAACGGAGGAGCAGAAGGAGGAGGACGAACAGCACAGGCTACTCCGTGAGATCAACTCCGTGGCCGCTCAGTACTTCCACCATCTTCTCCTCCATTCCCCTCAAGGACAGGTAGCGCGAGATTACCTGGCTGGACGGCAGATGTCGGAAGAAACGTGGAGGGCTTTCCAGTTGGGCTATTCTCTGTCCGATTGGGAGGCTCTGAGCCATCACTTCACGGCGAAGGGGTATCAGGAGGCCGATGTGTTTGCCGCCGGTTTGACCGTGGAGCGAGAGAGCGGTGGCTACTATGACCGTTTCCGGGGGCGCTTGGTCTTCCCTATCTGTGATGACAGGGGCGGTGTCGTGGGGTTCGGCGGACGCGCTTTGGATGATTCCTTGCCGAAATATGTGAACACTCCTCAGACCTCCCTTTTCGACAAGAGAAGCATTCTCTATGGTATGCATCTGTCCAAAGGGGCCATCCGCGAACAAGGCAGAGCCATCATCGTGGAGGGGTACATGGACGTGCTGATGGCTCACCAGCATGGATTCAACTATGTCGTTGCCTCCATGGGCACCGCTCTGACAGAGAATCAAGTCCGAGCGTTGAGGAGGCTCACCAAGAGCTTCACTCTGGCCATGGACGCCGACGCTGCAGGAGAGCAGGCGAGCCTGAGGGGCCTCGAGGTGGTCAAGAGGCATTACGGCGTGGAGCACCGTCAGAGCCCTGAGGTCAGGGAGACGTACCAGCACATATGGCTGAAAAGGTATGTGGACGCCAATATCAAGGTCATCACTATGCCCAGCGGGCAGGACCCCGATGATGTGATCAGAGAAGATCCCAAACAGTGGGTGCAGTTGGTGGATGAGGCCTTGCCGCTCATGGACTACTACTTCCAGGTATCGGCCGTCGATAAGGATCTCGACTCCGCTCAGGGGAAGTCTGCGCTGGTTCACCAACTGCTGCCCCTGGTCGGAGAGATAGCAGACGGGATCGAGCGAGCCTACTATTTGCAGAAACTTACTCGGTTGGTTAGAATAGGCGAGAAAACACTGGCTGCCGAGATGACGCGGTACAAGTCAAGGATCAAGGCAGGAATGCCCATTGCGGATGACGACTTGTCACCCATCTTCAGACCTTCGTTCGCACTGGAGAATTATTGCCTCAGCTTGCTGCTCAAGGCTCCTGATTTCATCCATGAAGTCCAATGGTTGACGCCCGACGATTTCCTTGCGGTAGAGAACCGCTCCATCTTCCTAGCTCTGCTGGACGCTGTACAGCGAGAGGGTGCCTTTGACTTTGGCCAGTTTCGCGCCGGACTAGATCCGCTCCTTGCCCAGCATCTGGATGCTGTGCTTGAGGACGAGGCGAAGGGACCCGCCCTGCCTGATGAGGAGTTGCCTGAGGAGATGCGGCGTACCGTGTCGAGGATGATGGATCGAAATGACCGAAGGGAGCTGGAGGAACTGGAGAGCCTCCTTCGCGATGCCGTAGAGCGGGGTGATGATGAGTCCGCTCTGCGAGGCAGGGTTGATTCCCTCAGACAGAGGATCCACGAGCGTCAGAAGGAAAGTGGGGGTAGGAACGCTTAGCTGAAGGACGGCACAAGGTGAGGAAAAGCTGCTATCTTCGTGCGACCTTGATGACGGAAAATGGAGTTGAGGATGACCGACCCCTCTGAGCGAAGCTCAGACCGGGAACCAGTGGAAGGAGAAGCCTCCAACGGCGAGATGAGGGGCCTCCCTGGGACAAGGGCCGAGGCGGTCGATGCGTCGCCCGAGAAGCTCGCTGGAACGACGGCGGAAGAGGCGTCCCCGATCAAGGAGGATGACATCGATCCGTCCGTTGGTTCTCTCGTGGACTTGGAGGGACTGGACGGCAGTGACCCGGTACGGATGTACCTGAAGGAAATCGGCCACGTTTCTCTGTTGTCGCCTTCGGATGAGAAATGGCACAGCATGAAGATGATGGGACCACGGTACCTGGAGGGGCTAAGACGGCAGGCTAATGGAGAGAGCGAGGAAGAGGCGTGGCTGGACATCGTTACCAAGGTTCACAAACTGCTGACAGCGAACTGGAAAGGCATCACTGAGCTGGCAGGTCAGTTGGGGGTGCCTACTCTAGATCTGGCTGAGCTTGCTGATGAGATAGAGGCGATCTCCCAACCTGTTCTACAGGCGACCCAAGAATCCTACCTGGGGGCTTATTTCAGCAGTATCGGTGAGGAGGACTTCAGCGAGACAGATGAACTGGCCCTAGTCCTGGAGTCATCCGAGAGGGAGACAGGCTCTGACCAAGAGGGGCTGCTCGCGACGGAATGGGACATGCTGACCAGGAAGATACACGATCTCTGTCTGGATCTATATCTCCTGCCAAGCGGATTGAGAGATCTCATAGGTTCCCACTTCCGCAAGAGAGGGAGGATCCCGACTACACGAAAGTATCTGCCCGTGGCACGGGAGAGTGAAAGCATAGTCGTGGACAGGTTTCGAACGGTGGACGTCTTAGCCACCTTTTCTAGGAAAGTCCTGATCGTGGCTAACTTGCGCCTGGTCGTGAGCGTGGCCAAGCAATTCATGGGACGGGGAATCTCCTTCCTGGACATCATCCAGGAAGGAAACATTGGCTTGCTGCGAGCGGTGGAGAAGTTCGACTATCGCCGTGGTTTCAAGTTCAGTACCTATGCCACCTGGTGGATCCGACAGGGTATCGGCCGGGCTATCGCGGATCAAGGGCGTACCATCCGCATCCCCATCCATGTGGTGGAGGACATCAATCGAGTGCTGCGGGCCTCGCGCTATTTGACGCAGGAGTTGGGAAGAGAGCCGTCGGCTGATGAGATAGCCTTGGAGATAGAGGGACTGCTGTCCGAGGAGGAGAAGCAGGGCATTGAGGAGGCTCAGAGCAACAACGAGCCCCTCGATTCGATCTTACAGCGAAGGTGGCGAAGGGCAGCGGCCAAGGTGAGGCGCATTGTCCGCATCTCCCAGGAACCGATGTCTTTGGAGATGCCCATCGGTACCGGAGAAGATAGTTCCCTTGCAGATTTCATAGAGGATGAATCGATCCCAGGCCCCATAGATACCGCTTCGCAGGAGTTGCTTCGAGAGCAGATGAGGGACCTTCTGGACTCGCTGAGTCCCAGAGAGCGGGGGGTCTTGGAATTGCGTTTCGGCCTCAAGGATGGGGAAAGCCGGACTCTGGAGGAGGTGGGGAGGATCTTTGGCGTGACCCGGGAGCGCGTCCGGCAGATAGAGGCGAAGGCGTTGAGAAAACTCCGGCATCCCAAGTCGAGTCGCAAGTTGCGAGACTACCTGGTGTGAGTTGACTAATCGTTGCCTGTACGGTATAATGTGGTCAAGGTTGTTCCTCGGTAGCTCAACTGGTAGAGCAGCCGGCTGTTAACCGGCGGGTTGTAGGTTCGAGTCCTGCCCGAGGAGCCTGGAAAGAGCGTATGTCGGGTGTAGGTGTGGCGCCCATCGTGGAACCCGCATGTAAGAATTCGTGCGGGTTTTTTGCATTCCTGGGGCAGTGGGAGAAGGATGGCGGAGTTACTTCCTAGGGACGTGGTTTCGGAAACGCGTAGTTGGTGTGGTGGCTGGTCGCCAGAGTGATTCGGATCGGCCATACCTGAGTTGCTCGCGATCCTAGAAGGCGCGAGGGAGGGATGCGGATGAACATCTCAGAGTTGGGAGAGTTTCCCTTGATCGAGCGAATTGGTCGACGGCTGCCACCCTACCGGAATGACGTGCGGGTAGGGGTGGGGGATGACGCCGCAGTGTTGGAGTGGGATTCCGACACGTACCAGTTGGCCACTTGCGACATCCAGGTGGAGGGAGTCCATTTCTTACCTGAGTCGATCACCCCGTATCAGCTGGGACGTAGGGCCGCGGCGATCAACCTCAGCGACATTGCAGCAAAAGGAGGGATCCCCCAACATTGCCTGGTCTCGCTGGCGCTGCGGGCAGAACTAGAGGTGAGCTGGATAGAATCGCTCTACGATGGCCTGCGGGAGGAGATAGCTGGCTACGGCGCCGACATAGTGGGCGGCAACGTGTCGAAAACGGAGGGGCCGATCGTAGTGGACCTCTTCTTGCTGGGGGAGGTGAGCAGGGAGGAGGTGCTTTTGCGGTCCGGAGCGTCCCCTGGGGATGTGGTACTGGTGACCGGGTGGTTGGGTGAGGGGTCGGCGGGACTGGCATTAGTGCAGCAGCCCGATCTACCGGTGGCGAAGGAGGAGGGCGAGCAGCTTCTGGGCGCCTATTTGACGCCCACCCCAAGGGTGTGGGAAGGTCGTGCCATTGCCCAGAGCCGACGGGCTACTGCTATGATAGACGTGAGCGATGGGCTGAGTAGCGACGTCGGTCACATCTGTGATCAGAGTGGTGTAGGTGTGCGCGTTTGGGCAGATCGTGTGCCCATCTCCGGGCCGACGCGTAGGGTGGCGCAACTGACCGGGCAGGTTGACTGGGCGCTGGCAGTGCAAGGGGGGGAGGACTACGAGCTTTGCTTCACAGTACCCCAGAAGGCGGCGCAAGAACTGGCCGCTGAGGTGGAAGAGGCCACCGGTACCACGGTCACGTGCATCGGCGAGGTGCTTCCAGCGGAAGCAGGTCGGTGGATTCAGCTCCCCGATGGTGGGGAGGTTCTACTGAAGCGAGGAGGGTGGGACCATTTTGCTGCCGGGGCTTAGAGGGGCGTTTGATGGGGACGCCGATGTGGGAACCCGTGTTGGCCCCGGAAGAGCGCTTCGCGTTGGCGCTCCAGCTGTGGGGTGGGAGGTAGCAGCGACGGGGGAAGGGTGGAATGGCGATGTCACCTGGCAACAGTGCAGGAGGCCTTCAGTCCGCTAGCATTTCGCGCACCACGTAGTGGGCAATGGCCCTGAAGTTGCCCCAATCTTGCCACTCGGGTTCAAGCTGCTCCAGGTGGGCAGCCACGGTGGGCAGCTGCTCGACCGATGCCTCGCGGAAGCCGGTGATGCCCTCTGCGTCATCGAGGCAGCACAACTCTCCGCCTAGCTCCTCTAGCTGAAAGATGTACGACACGAAGGGAAGACTGCTTCCTTGGCAGCGGAATTCGTACTCGATCAGTCCGAGGAGTCGTTCGACCTTCACGTCCAGGCTCGTCTCCTCCTTCACCTCGCGACGGAGGGTGTCTTGCACCTTCTCCTGCCAGAGGACGCGACCGCTGAGCAAACGATAAACCCCGGGCGGGTAGAACTCTTTCGTATGGAGGAGCACATTTCCGTTGGGCCGTACGATGACCATTATGACTTCTCCCCTGCAGGACACAGGGCCGGTGGATATCTTCCGCACCCAGGAATTGAAGGTTTCGTGGCTGATCTCCATGGTGCAGGTGTGTCGGCGAGGCTCACCGAATTGCCTGATCAAGGCTTCTATCTCTTGTCTATACATCAAGCGCTCAGTCACAATGCCTCTGGTTGTATAGACGGTTCCTGGTGGGCCTCCACCACTACTAAGTCGCCTACTTGGGTGCGGAGGAGTTGTTGGGCGCTGCCATCGACGACCGCTATGGCCAGGTGGCCGGAGCTATCTATGTAGGCGATGGGTTCTCCTGTCTGCCTCTCAGCAAAGGTGATGGTAAGCCCGCTTATCTCCGTCTGGCCTACCTTGGTGGTGACGCTGTCGCCCAGCAGCATCAGGTCGGAGTAAGAGATGTTTGTCAATAAGTTGCCAAAATGGTCCACGTGGGTTACCTCGCCGGTGATCTTGGCGGGGTGGATCTCGAGCCGGGGAGGAGGGAGGGTCACGAGTTCGTCGATCTCTGGTCCCAGTGCCTCGATCTCGACGCCGAGAGAGAGATGGGCGGCGACGGGAGCAAAGACGTCCCGGCCATGGAAGACGTTACTCACCTGAGGTAACCAGTACGCGGGGTTAGTGAGGTTGACGATGCGCATCTCCTCGCCCTTGTTCCGCAGTTCCTCCAGCACATAGCTCAGGACGCCGTTGTCGGGGGCCACGTAGAAAGCGTGGGCACTCTTGACAGCGATAGGCCGGCGTTCGGTGCCTACGCCGGGATCTACGACGACCACATGGATGCTGCCCGAGGGGAAGTATGCGTAGGCTCTGCGGAGCACATGGGCGGCGTCGGCGATATCCTGGGGAGGGATATCATGGCTGAGGTCAACGATGGAAGCATGGGGGTTCAGACCCAAGATAACCCCTTTCATCACGGCGACGTTGCCGTCTTCCATGCCGAAATCGGTGGTCAGGGTGATCAGACAGCGCTTGGCTTTCGCCATTCCTTGCTCCGGGTATTCAGGGCGCCGAGGGCAGAGGAGGGTGTTTGACCGAGCATACCCTTTGTGCTATGATGACATGTGAAATATCAGTATAGCACCTCTTGGAGTTGATCGCAATGAGGAGGGCGGTGTATAGACACTTCGCCTTGGATGCCGACGCCCAAGGCGTAGAGGTGATCGAGAGGCGGATGCTGAAGGCGGACGACATAGACCCTCAGCGCCAGAAGGAGGCGACTGCCTATTCTGGGCTGAAGCGCCGTCTGTTGGTGGCTGACATGGCTTTGGGGGGCTTGTTTGCTGTGCTGCTACTGGTCAGTGGGATATCGGCGTGGATGAAAGCTCTGGTGACGGTGTACAGTTCGCACCCGGTGTTGATAGTAGGGGGCTATTTTCTTGTCTTCTTCACGGCCTATGGCCTGTTGCTGCTACCTCTGGAATACTATGGCGGCTTCCGGCTACCTCACCGGTACGGCTTGTCTACGCAGACGCTGAGGGCTTGGCTCGCGGACCAGGCGAAGGCAGGTGTCTTGGGCCTGGGGCTGGGGCTGATCGTAGTCGAGGTGATCTACTACGTGTTGAGGGTGGTTCCTTCTCTGTGGTGGCTGGTGACTGCGGTCTTCATGCTGTTATTCACAGTGGTCCTGGCAAACGTGGCGCCTCTGGTGGTGGTGCCGCTGTTTTTCAAGCTTACGCCTTTGACCGACGAGGAGTTGGTGGGACGGCTGATGAAACTGGCCGAGCGGGCCAATACGAGGGTCCGGGGTGTCTTCACCATCAACCTGAGTAGTAAGACGAAGGCTGCCAACGCGATGGTGATGGGTCTGGGGAGCACGCGTCGAATAGTGCTAGGGGACACTTTGTACGGCGATTATGGGCCGGATGAGATAGAGACCATCTTGGGGCACGAGTTGGGTCATCAGGTGCGACATGACATGTGGTGGGGATTGCTCTTCCAGGCTGCGTTGACGTTGATCGGTCTGTATCTGGCTCATCTGGCGTTGAGCTGGGGGGCAGGGGTGATGGGCTTGACCGGGCTTGATGACGTAGCTGGTTTACCTCTC
Source organism: Chloroflexi bacterium B3_Chlor (assembly GCA_005223035.1). GTDB lineage: Bacteria > Chloroflexota > Anaerolineae > UBA7937 > B3-Chlor > B3-Chlor. The sequence continues at coordinate 3,593 of NJBK01000044.1, read as the reverse complement.
CTGGCGCTGGTGATGGGAGGGTTCATGACCCTGGCCACGCCTCTGGGTAATGCCTTCTCGCGCTGGCGGGAGCGAATGGCTGACGAGTACGCTCTGCGCATCACCGGCAAGCCGGAGGCGTTCGTCTCGGTGATGGTCAAGTTGGCCAATCAGAACCTGGCTCAGGTGGATCCCGAGCCGTGGGTGGAGTTCATTCTTCATAGCCATCCCGCTATTGGCAAGCGGATCCGGCGGGCCGAGAGGTTTGAGGGAAGAGAGATGGGGACGAGCGAGGTGCGGGCTGCCGGATCGCTGTGATCTGTATGAGTCAGGGAGGCCAGCGTGTGCCAGTCTTGACTGAGTGTGGGTTGCAGAGAATAGGCGGCGGGTATCGGAAGGCCGATGGGTGAAGCAGTGGAATGCAGTCGGCGAGGGAACCTTCAGAAATACCAGAACCGCAAGCTTGTGCAGCGTTTTCTGATTTGGTGCTTTCACCAAAGGGTGGGCGAACTGGTGGCTTCGACCGGGGCTGAGACGGTGCTGGATGTGGGTTGCGGGGAGGGGTTCACCATCGAGCGGCTGCTGAGGGTGGCTAGGGGAGCCTCGCCCCGCCTTAGAGGAACTGCGGAGGGTATCTGGCGGCCGCTGTCTGATCAGTGTTCCTAACGAGCCTTTCTTCATGGTGTCCAAGTTCCTGCGTGGAAAGAAGGTGGGCTCCTGGGGCAACGACGGTGAGGATCTCCACAGGTGGAGGGCGGGCCAGTTCCGCAGCATGGTGAGAGAATACTTCGAGGTGAAAAGGCTGCTATATCCCTTCCCTTGGGTGCTGGCGGTATGCCGCAAGTAGCGACTGAATGTTGCACGTGAAACATGAGTGAAGCCCCTCCACCTCTGTGCGACTACGAAGGTTACGACTATCGGGGTGAATTCTGGGTTGGGCGAGACTACGAGGACGTCGTCGAGAGGATCGCCCTGAGAAAGCTTCTGCCAGCCAAGGGTGGACGCCTGGTGGAGATAGGCGCCGCCTACGGACGCCTGGCTGATCTATACGCAGGATACGAGGAAGTGATCCTCCTCGACCCGGCGAAGTCCCAGCTGCGAGAGGCCCAGAAGCGCCGGGGCGGCGACGGCAGGTTTGTCTACGTCGTGGGCGATGCGTACAGTCTGCCCCTCAGCACAAGCGGTTTCGATGTCGCCGTAACCGTGAGGGTCCTGCACCACCTGACCCAGGTACCAGCCGCCTTCCGAGAGATCCACCGCATTCTGCGCCCTGATGGAAGGTATATCTTGGAATACGCCAACAAGCGCAATCTGAAGGAGATAGTCCGCTACCTGGCGGGCCGCTCCCAGAAGGCGCCCTTGGCACACCAGCCTGTGGAGTACGCCCCCTTACACTTCAGCTTCCATCCCGCCTTCATTGACGAGGAACTCCGGGAGTCAGATTTCCAGGTGGAGAGGACGCTGGCCGTCTCCTCCCTCCGCCTGGATGCCCTCAAGCGACTTGTTCCCCTCGCGTGGCTCATCCGGGTGGATGCCTTGCTCCAGGCGCCGACCGCAGCCCTGAGGCTATCCCCGAGCATCTTCCTGGCGGCGCGAGCCGTGAAAGAGCAGCAAGGGTCAGGGGGTATCTTCCGGTGCCCCTCCTGTGGAAGCGAGGATCTGGAAGAAGGGGGATCTGCGCTCCTCTGCCGCGGATGTGGCCGTCACTGGTCGATAGAGGACGGCATATACGACTTCGGGGTGGGATGATCTGGGCGAGGTGCTGGGCAAGAGACACCGTACTGCCTATCGAGGGGCGCGAGCGGGTCAGGATTCTCTGGGCGAGGTAACCTTCTGTCTTGGCACGGGTGGGGGCTGGCCACGACGTACTGTCCGGCAGAGCCAGATGAGGAATACGATGGCGGCCAGGCCCACGACCGGGATGACGCTGGTGTGGTCGAGGCCCTCGGGGTGCAGTTCTCGGATCGGAGCCAGCGCGATCAATAGACTCGACGGATCACCGGCCAGCGCGAGCGGACGGCGCGACACAGGGAGAACAGTGCTGTGGGGGGTGAGTATCGTCCTCACGCCCTGGTACCTCTCCGCCCTATGAGACAGACAGTTTTGTCTTGGGCGCAATATCAACTTAGTGCGATCTAGGTGACTCGGAACAAGAAAACAGACTGCCAAGTGCCAACTACGCCTGCAAGGGCGGCCAGATTGACGTTGGTGTGCAGTTGGCGTACGACCAGTAGAGAGGAAGCGGTTCTTATCCTAGGGAAAGGTCTCACTGATAGTTGACTTTGGCCCTGTCTGTGGTGTACAATGGATTTGAGGGATTGGACAGCGGCTTGCGTGTAACAGCTCAGTGGGAACTATGCGGGGGAATTCCGCATATTCGTAGTTAGGCCGCACAAGACCGATGACGAGAGCAGAACATGCCCAAGGAATCTACGCGTGTACCATCCGTGAAGAAGCAAATTGAGAAAGGTACTGCGGAAAGGTTCCTTGCGGTCTTCAACCGCAAGTTCGGAACAGCCTTCCGCGTCACTGAACTTGCCGAGACCCCTGACGTCAGGTGCCAAGACCCAAGTACTGGCAAGAAGTTGTACTTGGAAATAACTCTGCTCGCCGACTGGGAAGACGATATTCGGCATCTTCTTGGGGGCGAGCAAGACCTCGTGGTGTCGCCAGTCATCAGTTTCGAGCACGACGCGTTGCCTAGGTTGAAGCAAAGGCTCAATAAGAAACTTCTAGCTTCATATGGGCCCGGGACAGCCCTCGTAATCCGGCAGGTCAGCCCCCTATGGTCAGCTACCGACTGGCGGCGCTATCTTCCGTTGATCCGTAACGAGGTTTTCAAAGGAAGAGAGAAGAACTACGGAGCTGGGATCTGGATTCTCTGGAATGACACGTCATCTTCGCCGAGCCAAGATGACATACTCTCCCTATCTGAGGTAACCTCAATGGGGGAGTACGACACACCACAGCCTGGCATATCAGAGGAGCGAATAGTCGGCAAGGTCACATGGGAGGGCAACATCTCCGATGACTTCGTCCAATTCTCTGGCCGCGATGACGTTGATCCTGTATACCGCATCGAGTCGCCCCATGGCTGCCAAGAGGCTATCCTGATCGTCTTCATCAAAGATGAGCCTGAATCCGAAAGGAAGAAAGCCATTGAATTCTATCGCAGTGGAATGGTCTACTACTGCTTCTGCGGAAGGGGGAAGTTTGACCAGAGGCACACTTGAGGAGAGCAGTTGCGACCGTTCTTGCGTACTCGCGACTTCCCTCCATGCGCGGATATGTGTTGGTGCCCGATCGTGGCTAGCATCCTGAGTAGGCCCAAACGAAGTTGAGGCCGTATCGAAGGGCGAGGCCGGTATGGCTTGGTGTGTGACACCTGCACCCTTCGATACGCGCTGCGCGCTACTCGGGGTGCTTCACTTTCGCCGACAGCGGGTCTGTGGCCTGGAGACCGAAGTGCTCCTTGGCTATCCCGAACGTCTCCTCCGCTTCCTCCCTTGACGCGACGCCCACTGCCAGACCAGCCGCCCTGTCCGAGACGTACTCAATCCCCTCCTGCGGAGACAACCTGCCCGCGGCCAGGGGCTTGATGGCGATGATTTTCT
>NJBK01000009.1 GCA_005223035.1 Chloroflexi bacterium B3_Chlor | reverse complement strand
TAGAGGCGGGGGACACCCTAGGCTTGACCCTATATTGGCAGGCTCTGACCGAGATGAACATCTCCTACACCGTGTTTACGCACTTGCTAGATCAGGAAGGCCGGATGTGGGGCCAGAAGGACAGCATACCGGGGGGAGGCCAGTTGCCTACTACCAGTTGGATACGAGGGGAGATCATACAGGATGAGTATGAGATCGAGGTAAGCGGTGACGCACCAGCAGGAGAGTGCGTACTCGAGATAGGGATGTATCAATGGGAGACTGGAGAAAGGCTGCCAGTCTTTGATGAGGAGGGCACTCCCCAGGGAGACAGGATTCTGGTAGATCAGGTGCAGATTCTGCCATGAGGGGGCAAGATTGACACAGCCAGCAAATCTCGAAGCGAGAGTAAGGAGCGCTCTTGCTAGTCTCAGCAAGGGCTTCAAGTTCGATGTGGGCTATCTACTGGTCGTGCTGCTTTGCGTACCTGCAATCTGGCCTCTGGTAGGACCGAGCTATTTCGCTTCCCACGATGGCTTGCATCATCTATACCGCCTCTTGGACCTCGATTTCTGCATTCATGGCGGGACTCTTTACACTCGTTGGTTGCCCAACTTGGGGTTTGGCTACGGATATCCGGTGCTGAACTATTATGCCCCACTGACCTACTATCTTGCTGAGCTATTCCACCTTCTCGGGGCCGGATACGTTGCTTCTATTAAGCTAACCTTCATGACCGGCTTTGTCCTCTCAGCGGTGTGCATGTATCTCTATGCTAAGGAGTTTATGGGGCGCTATTCTGGTGTCGTGGCCGCCGCCGCTTACGTCTATCTCCCCTATCATCTCGCTGATGGCTATGTCAGAGGAGCATTGGCGGAGTTCTTCGCTTTCGTCTTCTTCCCCTTCATCCTGTGGGCGTGTCACAGATTGATAATCCGGGGAAAGAGAAAGTATCTGCTCTTGGTTGTAGCTAGCTACGCTGGTCTCATCTTGACCCACAATCTAACGGCTCTCATTTTCAGTCCCTTGCTCCTCGCCTACGTCTGCCTGCTGCTGGCCTTGCGACGAGAAGTGAAGCCTTTGGCATACGTGGTCCTAGCCCTTCTGCTGGCCTGGGGCTTGACCGCCTTCTACTGGTTCCCTGGTTTCAGAGAGTCTTCCTGGGTGCTCTTGGGACAGGTTGGGCCTTCGGCTACGGACTATCAGCACCAGTTGGTGCCTCTATCGGAGTTCTTCTCTCCATTTCTCATCTATCGCTATTTCCCCAACCAGGGAGTGACTTTGGAACATCCCTTGAGTTTCATCCAACTTGGCCTAGCGGGCCTGTCCGTTTTGGTACTCTTGCGCCTGTGGCGAACGCTCACCACATCCATACGGTATCACCTGCTCTTTTTCTTGGGAGCCAGCCTGCTTTCTCTGTGTATGATGCTCTCCTCCTCCTCTTTCCTCTGGAGAGCCTTGCCCCTACTGCCCTATTTGCAGTTCCCCTGGCGCTTCTTGGCTGTGACCACCGTCAGCTCTTCGGTATTGATTGGCTCACCACTTCTACTTTTCGGTGTGGTCGAGGATCAGTTGAAGCCTCCTCGCGGCAGCAGAAGACTGTCGTATCTACGTATCATCGCGGGATTGGCTATCGCACTGATTCTGATGATGGCTAACCTGGCCCACCTTACAGTCGAGCCTATGTATCTGCCTGAACACGACGTGCCCTTGACCGAGGAAGAGGTTAGTCTGGCCACCGCGGCCGAGTACGACTATTTGAACGCCCTATGGGTCAGATTGTGGGGTGGCACTTGGGGGCTGGAGTATTTGCCCGCTTGGGTACAAATACCGAGGGAGGAGTTCTTCCTCCCGCTTGAAAAACCGCCCCTCACCCCCGCCCTCCTGCAATCAGGTGACATCCCGAGCATTGTCCTAAACAGACAAGCTCCTCTCAGCAAGGCTCTAGACATAGAAGCATCTTCCGAGACGAGATTGTCCTTCCATATCTTCTATTTCCCGGGCTGGCAATTCTACGTAGACGGGCGACGCGTGCCAACCTTCGCTTCAGGTCCACTGGGCTTGGTCACCACCGATGTACCACAAGGACAACACAGGGTTTTGCTCCGCTTCGAGACTACGTCTGCCCGAACGATAGGCATTGCCATTTCTCTAGTAAGTGTGATCCTCCTAACCCTTCTGGGCCTCGTGTTGATTGAGCGGCGGAAGCTTTTGCTGATACCGCTAGGTGCTTTGATACTTCTCGCACTCTTGGTGTATTGGCATCTTCTCTCCTCATCATCGGTAGAGTATCCCTACGAGCGCCAAGCCAACCTGGGCAATCTGGTCAAGCTGCTCGGTTACAGCCTGGACCGACCTGTATATCATCCCGGCGATACGATGAGTGTAAGTCTGTATTGGATGGCTTTGCAGGAGATGAGCGACGACTACAAGGTCTTTCTTCATCTTACCGATCAAGAAGAGAGCCGGCTCATTTACCAGAGCGATCGGTGGCCGGTGTACAACTTCTCGCCAACCACTCGTTGGCAGACGGGCGAGATAGTTGTTGACAGGCATACATTGCAGATACCAGAGGAGGAGAGCCCTGGAGTCTATCATCTGCTGGCTGGCATGTATCTTCTCGACACGATGCAGAACCTGGACATACTGGACGAGAACTCGATCTCCCAAGGAAACAGAGTACTTCTCAGCGAAATAGAGGTCAATTCACGCTAGGTTGCGATCGTGACAAAGGACTTCAGTTACAGAACCGCCATCTTGTCCATATTGCCTATCCTCGCAATAGGTATCTTCCTCCGGCTCTACCGATTGGATGCGATCCCTTTGGGGTTGCACTATGATGAGGCTGCACATGGCGTCGATGCCCTGGGTATCTTGGCAGGGCGCCATGCCGTCTTCTTTGAGGCCAACAATGGCCGAGAGCCCTTGTTTATCTATCTGGTGGCCTTATCCATTGGAGTATTGGGAAGGAGCCCGCTGGCAATCAGGGTGGTGTCAGCTATTGCTGGCATCGCTACTATTCCGGCCACATATCTTCTAGTAAGAGAACTCTTCCGGGCCGAGCGGGCTAAAGCTCACCTTCTCGCCCTGTTCAGTTCCTTATGGCTATCCACCTCCTATTGGCATCTCAGCTTCAGTCGCCTAGGCTATCGTGGGATTCTGCTACCCTTGTTGGCATCCTTATCCTTCTATTTCTTCCTATCCGGCTGGCGTCGGGCAAAGGAAGAGACATCGACCTGGCCAAGTATCGTATCCTTTGTTCTCAGTGGCTTGTTCTTAGGCGCTGCTTTCTACACTTACATACCCAGCCGTATTCTTCCCATGGTTCCAGCCTGCTTTGCTCTATTCTCCGTTCTCATCAGCCGGAGATCTCGTACCGACGCAGGGGCAAAGGCCAAGCACGTGCGTGGTTCACTAGGTCTGGGCCTTCTTGTCACTGCCTTAGCATGTTTTCTCATCTTTGTTCCTCTGGGTTACTACTTTCTTCGAAACCCTGACAGTTTCATGCAGAATATCAGAGATGTTTCATTCCTGAACCCCTACTACAGTCAAGCCAACCCGATCGCAACCTTAGCCAAAAGCATCGCCAAGACCTTTGGTATGTTCATATTTCAGGGGGACATGAACTGGCGCCACAACCCAGCGAGGCGAGCCGTGTTCGACCCTGCCACCTCTGTTCTGTTTCTCATAGGCCTGGCAATAAGTTTCCGAAACCTCAAGAAAGAACCATACCTCTTCACCCTGCTCTGGTTCTTCTTCATGTTCTTGCCGGGAGCTTTAACCGCAGCCGGTGCCCCTCATTCCTTGCGCGCCATTGGAATGCTCCCGGTGGCTTGTGTACTCCCAGCCATCGGCCTGGAAGCAGCTTGGCGATGGATGAAAAGAATAGCACACTTCTCGTGGACACAATACTCTGTAACCTTGCTGTCCTGTGCCTTGTTCATCTTTGTTGGTCTACTGACCTACCGCGATTACTTTGGCGCCTGGCCTGGTGGGCAAGAACTGCAAGGGGCTTTTGACGTGACATTCGTGGACGCAGTGATGCTCATGAATGAGGTGGACGATCAACATGGGGTTTGGGTGCTGCCCGTCAGCACCCTAGCCGATCCCGGGTCAGGGCATTATGTCATAGAATTCCTGTATGACGATCATATGCCTTGGCACTTCTTGCGCGTAGATGAGCAAAGCGCGCCAGAGAGACTGGCCTCGATTTGCGTAGAGAAAGAAAGGGTCTATGTAATCGACTGGAAGGAGCCAATCCTCAGAGAGGCCTTTCTATATTACGCTGATCCCAAGGGACTACTGCCTTTTCTCTTGACCAAGTACGGCCGACAACTTGAGACCAGGTCGTTCACGGGTTTCCAGCTGCTTGTCTATGAGTTACCCCCTTCACCGAGCTTTTCGCTTGCTCAATCTCTGGAACCAACGGAAGTCCATTTCGGAGATCAGATCAGCCTCGCAGGGCTAGCTTTTGGTGGGGCACCGCTTAATGACTTGGGCGTCCCATCTGAAATCGAGGGACGAACGCTACCATCGGGCAAGCAAGGGTGGGTCGTGCTGCAGTGGCGGCTTGACGCGACGCCATCAAGTGATTACAAAGCGGCGATATACCTGGTTGATGGTAGGGGGCGTGTCATAGGGCAGACGGACAAGCCAATACTAGGCAACTACATGGAGCCCACCTCTGAATGGCGACCTGCGCAAACGGGGGTGGATTATTACATTCTTCCGAGCCTACCAGTAACCCCGCCAGGTGAATATGGCATAGAGATAGCTGTGTACGACCCTGCCACAATGGAGAGGTTGCCTGTGCTTGATGAAGATGGAAGGATGCTTGGACTGAGCTTTGTGGCGGGAACGTTCGAGGTTGTGAAACCCCTGGTAGCGCCGACGGTGGAACCAGACGTAGAGGTGGTGGAGGGAGTCATAGCGCCTGGCATCAGGTTGTTGGGGTACGATTTTCCGCGCAAGGAGGTCGAACCTGGAAGCGCAATGCGGGTGGCGCTCTACTGGCAGGCTCTGCAGGACATAGAAGACGATTACTTGTTGGCCGTGGAGTTGAGGGACGGGTCGGGAAACATACGGGCAGAGCAGGTGGATCGCCCTGTGGATGGCACGTATCCCACAACGGAGTGGGATGAAGGGGAGGTGCTGCGCGACTGGCACGATGTGGGGGTGCCTGCGGATACGCCCCAGGGTAGATATGAGGTGTTCCTGAAGGTTATGAAGGGAATGGTATCCTTGGGAGAGGCGAGCTTGGGAGAGGTCGAGGTGCGTGGCCGGACCCACTATTTCACTTTGCCGGAGATGCAGTATTCCTTGGAACTGATGGTGGGGGACGAGATAAGGCTCCTGGGGTATGACCTGGATGACGCAGAGGTAAGAGCAGGGGAGGTAGTGTGGCTGACCCTGTACTGGCAGGCGGTTGGAGAGATGGACGTCTCGTACACCGTATTTACGCATTTACTGGACGGTAGGAATCAGATATGGGCGCAGAAGGACAGTATCCCTGGGGGCGGTTCACTGCCTACCACTAGCTGGATAGAAGGGGAGGTGATAGCAGATGTATACGATCTAGTAGTGGATGCCCATGCGCCACCAGGAGACTATGCGCTGGAACTGGGGATGTACGATGTAGCGACGGGGCAGCGTTTGCCGATCTACGATGCAGCCGGAGAGCTTCTGGGCGACAGAGTGCTATCAGAGGCGATAAGAGTCCTACCGTAACTCTAGCCCTCTCTGAGAACGCCGATGAGAAGAGCACCAAGGGTAGATATTCTCACCATCTTGATTCTCGTATGCATCGCCGCCTTTTTCCGATTCCACCATTTAGAGGAGGTGCCCATAGGCCTGTGGCGCGATGAAGCAGCCAACGGCCTTGAAGCGCTGCGCATACTGGATGGCAACATTGCCATCTTCTATGGGACGCGGGAGCCCATGTTCATTTACCTGGCTGCTCTCTCAGTAGCGCTGCTGGGCAGAACTCCGCTGGCCATCCGCGTCGTCGCGGCCATCGTCGGAACCGCCACCATTCCCGTCACCTATCTTCTAGTCAAGGAATTGTTCCGGTCAACGGAACGGAGGGCGCGAGCCATAGCTTGTCTGACCTGCCTCTGGTTGGCAACCTCCTACTGGCACATCAGTTTCAGCCGGTTGGGTTTTCGTGGTATCCTCCTACCGTTACTGTCAACCCTATCCTTCTACTTGTTGTGGCGGGGCTGGAATGAGCTGACCCGCACCCGCCGGACAAGCGCGTCTCGGCCGTCCCAGACGCTCCTCTGCTTCGCCGCCTCCGGCCTTTTCTTGGGCCTCACCATGTACACCTACACTCCCGCACGCTTTCTCCCGATCGCCGTGCTCCCATTCCTCGCTCACATAATATCCAGAAATCGGAAAACCGGACCCCATCTCCGCGAAACACTCTACTCGTCCGAATCGCTTGTGAAGGCGTTCTCGGTGTTTGGCCTAGCTCTTCTCCTGGTTGTCGCGCCGCTCGGCTTGCACTTCCTCACCAACCCTGGCAGCTTCTTCGCCAGGGCAGGCGTGTCCGTCCTTGGTGTGTCACACGATGAATCATTGGCAGTCGTCCTGGCAAAGAATGCTCTTCAGCAACTTGGCATGTTTGGCTTTGTGGCCGACCCCAACACCAGACACGACCCAGCGGGTCGACCCGCCTTCGATCTCCCTACCCTCTCGTTCTTCATCGTTGGTCTAATGCTCAGCATCTATCACAGCAGGGAGACACCGTATCTGTTCGCTCTCGCGTGGTTTTCCGCAATGCTTCTGCCAGCCGTCCTGACTTTCCTCGAGTTGCCACATTTCCTCCGGGCGATAGGCACTTTGCCGGTGGCGTACGTCTTCCCTGCCTTAGGGATTGAGAGAGTGTGGCAGTGGTTGAGAGAGGAGGAAGCCTCTTTCAAGTTGAGCTCCGCGTTCGCTGGCCTGCTGGCTCTCTGTTTCGCTCTCATGGGTTTCTTTACCTATCGTGACTATTTCTCTCCAAAGGTCGAGGAGATTGAGCTGGTAAAGGCCTTCGATCCCCGCTTCGTGGAGGTTGCCTCTATCATGAACCAGCTTGATGAGCCCGATTCGGTCTGGATAATCCCCCTTGGTCCCCGCGGAGAGCAACGCATGGCGTACTTCGTGATAGACTTCCTGTACCAGGGGATAGCCCCCCACCGGTACGTCCACGTGGACGAAGCGACCCTGGCCCAAGAGCTACTTGACTGCCTCCAGGACAGCAAACGCGCCATGCTGCTAGATGTGACGAGGGACTACTCGCAGCAACCATGGTACGACCTGTATGTCGACTCGCAAGGTCTGATTCGAAGTTTGCTCGATGAGCAACACCATCACCTCGACACGATTCAATTCGATGGTCTCGACGTGCTGGTATTCCAACTAGCAGAAGACACCGACTCTCCCTAGCTGGAAGCAGAGATCGATTGCCATTCCTTCTCCAGTTTGCCTGATCTCACGAGGGGACGGTATAATCCTTCGATAGGGTTACCCAGTGAGCCAGACGCGGGCGGTCGGTGCTCGGTGAGAGGACGGTGACGGTAAGACGCAGTCCGGAGCCAGCGCGTGTGACGGCATCGAGCGGTATGCGCGCAGACGCCCGCTTGACTCGCACCGAGACGTGGGATGCAAATGACGTAGAATGGCGGAGCAGTTGGGCTTGACCATACCCTTCTCGAAGAAGGAATTAGTGTTCCTGCTTCTCATCATGCTGGTGGCCTCTTTCCTCAGGCTGTACAGGCTTGACGAAGTGCCACCAGGTCTACACGGCGACACCGCCTACAAGGGGGTCGCCGCCAATCGCATCCTGCGCGGGGAAGCCTACCCCATCTTCTTTGAGGAGAGTTGGGGCGGTGTGGAGCCGATGTACCTGTATTTGCTGGCTGCCTCGTTTCACCTCTTCGGCAACACCCCCCAGGTCATCCAAGGCTTATCAGCCGCGGTGGGGATAATCACCGTACCCCTACTGTATCTTCTGGCTAGAGAGCTCTTGCGGTCGAGGCTGGTGGGCCTACTGGCAAGTTTCTGGCTCGCCACCTCCTACTGGCATGTGAGTTGGAGCCGCCTCGGTTGGGAGAGCATCCTGGTTCCGCCGTTCGTGATCGCAACCGTCTGGCTGCTGTGGCGAGCACTGGAGGCGGGTCAGTGGAGGTTCTTTATCGGAGCTGGCGTGTCACTGGGCCTGAGCCTATATACATATCAGGGCATGAGGTTCCTACCGATCTTCCTCGCCGTCTATCTCGGCTACCGAATCCTGACCGAGAAAGCATTTTGGCAAGCCTTCAGAGCGAAACTCACGCTCTTCGCGCTGGTCGCCTTGCTCGTTTTCCTCCCTCTGGGTGGCTACTATGTCACTCACCCTGACACCTTTCTCCGCCGAGCTGGAGAGGTCTCAATCTTTAATCCGGAGAAGAATCCCCACGGCCCCCTTCGGTCCCTTGTCACTAGCGCCGCCAAGATTGTAGGAATGTACAATCTCCGCGGCGACCGTCTGTGGCGGCACAACATTCCCGGACGCCCGGTGTTCGACCCTCTTACTTCGGTCTGCTTCCTCCTTGGGGTCGGCGTGAGTGTAATGAAATGGAGGGAGTCGGCCTACTCTCTTCTCTTGTTTTGGCTGGTCGTCATGTCTCTGCCTCCTGTGCTGACCCCTCCGTACGATGTGCCCCACTTCACTCGCTCCATAGGGGCCCTGCCCGCAGCCTGCATGTTTCCCGCTATCGCCGTCCAAAGCGCGTGGCTGTGGATCAGAAATAGGGACCCATCTCCCAGAGTCAGGCGCCTGTTCTGGGCGGCGGTGTCCGCCATCTTGGTGACGACTACCGTGCTGACCTATCGCGACTACTTTGTTACCTGGGCTGGCAACGACGATCTGAGGGACGACTACTTCGATGGCCAATTCCTCGACCTGGGTACCGCGATGAACGAACTGGACGGCGCCGGGGCGGTATGGATACTGCCCATCAGTGCCCTCGCCTCGCCTCACGACGACCCTGGACACCATACCGTTGAATTCACGTATCGAGGTCAGGCTCCTTTCCATTTCCTGCGTCTGGACGAAGCCACGGCTCCGGAGGAGCTATCGCATCTGGTCCACGGGCACACAAAGGTGCTCTTGGTGGACTACAAGAATTACACTGTCGAGCAGGCGTACAAGTACATAGATGCCGACCCAAAGCAGCTGGCACCGTTCCTGCTGGGCAAGTATGGTCAGAAGGCGGAACAAAGCGAGTTTGACAGCTTCGACGTCCTGACCTATGAGCTGCCGGGTCCCGCGGACTTCGCTATCGCCGGTCCGCTCGATCCAGTCTCGGCTCGTTTCGACGATCAGCTGATGCTCACAGGTTTCGACTACGGTCTCTACCCGGAGCAATCCGACAACTCCACCGAAGGACTAGATGGGATAGCTCTGCCGTCTGGGAGCGACCTCTGGGTAGTCCTGCGCTGGCAATCCCTCGCCCACGTGCGCGGAGACTACAAGGTGGCCATATACCTGCTCGATGAACGAGAACGAGTGGCGGGCCAAGTTGACAAGATCCTGCTTAGCAATCATATGCGTCTCACTTCGGACTGGGAACCGGGCCAGGTGGAGACAGATTACTACGTCCTGCCCAGCCTACCGGCCACCGCCCCCGGCAGCTATCATATCGGACTGGCCGTCTATGACCCGGCAACGATGCACAGGCTAGTACTCCAGGACAGCGACGGCAATGCAGTGGGACACATCTACAGGCTAGCAGAGTTCAAGGTGGTCGGAGCGACATCACCAAAGGTCGTGCACCCGCAACGAGAGGTCGAAGACACCGAGCTAGTGCCTGAGGTAAGGCTGATGGGTTACGACCTCCCTCGAAAGGAGGTCAGCCCCGGCGACGCGCTGGAGATGGCTCTGTATTGGGAAGTTCTGCGGGATGTGCAGGCCGACTACGCAGTGCAGGTGCAACTCAGAGATGACGAGGGTCACGTTTGGGCCGAAGAGGAGAGCAAGCCAGCATACGGTGGTTATCCAACTACCCAGTGGCAAACTGGTGAGATCATTCGGGATTGGCACGATGTGCCCATCGGCGTTGAGACTCCGGACGGGGATTATCACCTCTACCTCGGGCTAGCCGAGCTGGAGGAACTGAGAGGTGAGGTCGAGTTGGAAACGATCCGCATCTCAGGCCGAGTGCGCAGCTTCGAGATCCCAGACACGAAGCATCAATCAGGCTGGAGATTGGGGGAAGGGGTCGTCCTGCTAGGCTACGATGTGGATGAAACGGTGCGAGCGGGAGACGCTATTGAACTGATTCTCTACTGGCAATGCGTGGGAAAGATGGATCAGTCCTACACGGTGTTCACACATTTGCCTGACGAGGCAAATGTCATTCGGGGCCAGAAAGACAGTGTACCGGCAGATGGTGAAGCCCCAACCTCAACTTGGGTAGAGGGTGAGGTGATCTCTGATGGTTACGAGATCTTGCTGGATGCTCAAGCTCCGGCGGGGGAATACGAGATAGAGATAGGCATGTATGACGCCGATACGATGCAGCGCTTGCCCGTATACGACGCTCAGGGGGTACCTCAGGGAGATAGAATACTCCTGGCGACGGTGCAGGTTCTCAGGTGAGCCATCCGGTACGCATCGGGGATAGGTGGGGCTCTGGTGCTGATTGATCGGGCTACTTATGCTCAGTGATAGATGCATCGTATGGTCCCGGTAAGGGGAACTGCGCGACCATTATGGACAACTTGCGGTGGAGTAATCTCAGCTCGAAGAAAAGGGAGTATCTGGCACTGGCTCTGATCATGCTCGTGGCGATCTTCCTTCGTTTCTACCAGCTTGAGGCCATACCTGTGGGCCTGAGCGGCGACGAGGGAGCCGACGGCTTTGGAGCCAAGCGAATCCTGAGGGGGCAAGAACTACCCATCTTCTTCACTGCTGACTTCGGAGAAGAGCCGATGCACACCTACCTCGTGTCGCTCTCCTTCGCCATGTGGGGCATAAGTCTGTGGGCTATTCGCTTCGTCTCTGCTACAGTCGGGATCCTGACCATACCTCTCATCTTCTGGCTGGCTAGGGAACTGTTCTCCCACGACGACGGTTCATCGCCCTTGGTGCCGGTTTTCTCCGCGTTTTGGCTTGCCACTTCATATTGGCACATCATCTATAGTCGCGCCGGCTTGGAGGTGGTCACCCTACCACTCTTCTCCAGTGCCACAATCTACTTCCTGTGGCGGGGCATCCGCACTCACAGGAGATGGCCTTTCCTCGTGTCGGGCCTGCTGTTGGGAGTGAGCCTGTATTCGTATCGGGGTGCCCGCTTCTTGCCGATCTTGCTGGTTATCTTCTTCGGCGGCTGGTTCATCAGCAGCCGAGAGTTCCGACGGAGTCATTTTGTCAATCTGGCACTGCTGGTCGTGGTGGCCGTGCTCGTCTGCACCCCCTTGGCTGCATACGCCGTCATCCATCCTGACATCTTCTTCGCCCGTGAGATGCATGTGTCCATATTCAACCCTGAGTGGGGACGGGGTTCTCCTCTCCAAGCCTTCGCTGTGGCTCTGGTCAAAACCATGGGTATGTTCAATTTCCAGGGCGACCCTCAATTCGATCGTAACCCAGGCAGACGACCAGTTCTCGATCCTATCAGTTCGCTGTGCTTCATCATCGGTTTGGGGATCGCTTTCTGGCGGTGGAGGCAGCCCAACCATCTATTGCTGGTCTTGTGGTTTCTGATCATGGCCCTGCCCGGCGCCTTCACCGCCCAGGCACTTCCGCACTTCCATCGGGGCATAGGGGCCCTGCCTCCCCTGTGCTTGTTGTTGGCCATCGGACTTGCCGGGTTCAAAGAGTGGCTGGAAAGTCGAGCGTCCTGGCACGGAGTTCGTAGGATTTCTTGGGCGACAGTTTGCTTCATCTTGGCTTTCACAGCATTTCTCAGCTACAGGGACTACTTCCTCCCGTGGCAGCACCGGCTCGCGAGAGGGGAGGTAATAGGCAGCAGCTATATGGAAGCGGCAGCGGTGATGAACACGTCTCGAATCCCAGATGGCGTCTGGATACTGCCGGCCTCGCCCCTGCGACCACGCAACCTCCCCTACTTTGAGGTTGATTTCCTGTATGACGGGCCGGAGCCAGAATACACTCTCAATGTGGATGAGAAGACAGCCCCTGAAGAGTTGAGCGGAATCTGCCAGGGACACCGACGGGCCGCGGTGGTGACCTGGAAGCAATATGTATTAGAGGAAGCGTACTTCTCCCTGAACTCTGACCCCAAAGGCCTGCTTGACTTCTTGCTCAGAAAGTACGGACGCTACACTGATGAGGAGCCCTACGAGAGCTTCGATCTTGTGACCTACGCATTGCCTGCTTCTCCCACCTTCGCCATCGCAAACTCATTTGAACCTCTGTACGTCAATTTCGGCGATGAACTGCGCCTGGAAGGCATAGCGTTCGGGGGTTCATCGCTCAATCCGACCAGCACCCCTGAAGAGGTTGAGGGCAAGGTGCTACCGTCGGGGAAGGAGGGCTGGGTCGTCTTGCAGTGGCAGGCTATCGGTGTGCCGAGTAAGGACTATAAAGTGGCGGTCTATCTCCTCGACGGCAGAGGACGGGTGGCTGGACAGGTAGACAAGCTGTTGCTGAGCAGCCAGTTGCAGCCCACATCCGGATGGAACGAGGATCAGGTAGAGATGGATTATTACACCCTGCCGAGCCTGCCAGCCACTCCGCCGGGTGAATACGACATCGAAGTGGTGGTCTATGATGCCGAGTCGATGGAGAGACTCGCCGTCTTTGACGAGGAGAAAGGGGGCACCACGACCAGCCAGACTGTCGGCGCCTTGCAGGTGGTGAAGCCCCTGGTGCCTCCCAAGGTTGAGCCGATCGAGGAATTGCCCGGTGCGCAGAAGGACATCGCGCCTGGCATTCAGCTCTTGGGTTATGACCTGCCGGTACGTGTTGCCGGCCCTGGCGGGACTGTCAGCGTGGCTCTCTATTGGCGGGCTTCAGAGGATGTGGCACAGGACTATGTTATTTCTTTGCAGTTGAAAGACGCTGAAGCCCAGATCTGGCTGGAGCAGACGAGCCGCCCAGTGGATGACACATACCCCACAACGGAATGGGAAGAGGGCGAGGTACTGAGGGATTGGCACGACTTGGCTCTGCCGCCAGACATGCCGCAAGGGGAGTATGAAGTCTTCGTTCGCGTCTTGGACGGAGCAGAGACGCTTGGAGATGCCACTTTGGGCCAGGTTGAGGTGCGTGGTCGAGCGCGTGTGTTCGCCATTCCCCAAATCCAGCACCCCATGGAAGCTACCCTTGGAGAAGGCGTGCTGTTCCTGGGATACGATCTGAGTGGCAATGAGGTGAAACCCGGGGAAACCCTGCAGCTGACGCTGTACTGGCAAGCCCTGAAGGAGATGCAGATCTCATACACGGTATTCACGCACCTACTGGATGCGAGGAATCATATTTGGGGCCAGAGGGACAGCATTCCTGAGCGGGGCGAAGCGCCAACAACGAGCTGGGTAGAAGGGGAAGTCATCAGCGACCAGTATGAGATCCTCGTGGATCCACAGGCTCCGCCCGGCGAGTACGTAATTGAGATCGGCATGTATAACCCGAATACGATCGAGCGCTTGCCAGTACGTGATGTCTACGGACAACCGCAGGGAGATAGAGTATTGCTGGAGACAGTGCAGCTTCTTAGGTGAATCGCCGACTGAATATCCAGGGATAGGTGGCGCGCCGGGAGTTGACTACTGAGAGACGTTGGACTTGGCGAAGACGCATCGGATGCTCACCATGACAGGAACTAGCCAATCATGTTGGGAAGCGTAAGGTCAAGGACCCTTAGCGCGAAGAAGAAGGAATACCTTGCGCTGACCCTAATCATGGCGTTAGCCATATTCGTGCGCTTCCACCAACTTCAGGCAATCCCTGTTGGCGTGGACGGTGATCAAGGTGCTGACGGCTATGGCGCCAAGCGCATCCTGAGAGGAGAGGAATACCCCGTCTACCTGTCCAATCGGTGGGGCGTGGCACCCATGCACACCTATCTTGTCGCCTTTTCCTTCGCGTTGTGGGGTACTAGCTTATGGGCTATCCGCTTTGCTTCTGCGGCAGTGGGAGTCCTCACGATACCGGTTCTGTTTTGGCTAGCCAAGGAGATATTCCCGACCGAT
Source organism: Chloroflexi bacterium B3_Chlor (assembly GCA_005223035.1). Classification (GTDB taxonomy): domain Bacteria; phylum Chloroflexota; class Anaerolineae; order UBA7937; family B3-Chlor; genus B3-Chlor. The sequence goes on along the minus strand of NJBK01000009.1, from coordinate 69,697 downwards.
GAGGATTCGCCATCATTGGTGGCGATCTTGTCCGCATTTTGGATTGGCACTTCATATTGGCACATAACATTTAGCCGCGCTGGCCAAGACCCAGCCACGCTGCCCCTCTTCTCCAGTGCCGCAATGTACTTCCTATGGCGTGGGATCCGCTCTCAGAAGCGATGGCCCTTCCTGGTCTCAGGTGTGCTGTTGGGCGCGACCCTGTATGGGTATCGCGCGGCCCGTTTCCTGCCTGTTTTCCTGGTCATCCTATTCGGCTGTTGGGTGTTGAACGACGCCGCTTTCCGGCAGCGTCATCTCGTCAATGTAGCGTTGCTGGTCATGGTGGCCGCCGTGACATGCATCCCCCTGGCTGTCTATGCCGCTGTGCATCCAGAGGTCTTCTTCTCTCGTGAGGTGCACGTCTTCGTATTCAACCCTGAAGTAGGACGAGGTACTCCTGTCCGCGACTTCGTCGAGAGCCTGGTCAGGACCATGGGCATGTTCAGTTTCAAGGGTGACTACAACGTGGTTTGGAACCCGGGTAGACGACCAGTTCTGGATCCTGTCAGCTCAGTATGTTTCCTGATCGGCTTGGCCGTCACGGCCCTAAGGTGGAAAAGCAGCACCTATCGCTTCGTACTGCTTTGGTTCCTGACGATGGCCCTGCCTGGGGCCTTCACCTTCGAACATCTGCCTTCATTCACGAGGGGAATAGGCGCCCTTCCTGCCCTGTGCCTGCTGTCCGCGATCGGAGTCGCTTCCGTCAAATCCTGGCTGGAAGCGAGAATATCGTGGCGAGGCGCTCGCGGGGTCTTCTGGGCGGCCCTCCCTTGCATCCTGGTTTCCACGACTCTTCTCAGTTACAGGGACTACTTCGTACCGTGGCAGCAGCGCTTAGCGAAGGGTGAGATCCTGGGCCTCACCTACATCAAGGCCGCCGCGGTCATGAACGCGACTCGGATCCCGAACGGGGTGTGGATACTCCCGGCGACAACCTTGCGACCGCGCGAACTCCCCTTCTATGAGGTTTCCTTCCTGTACGACGGCCCCGAGCCGGAGTCTACTATCTACGTTGACGAAGAGACTGCGCCGACGGACTTGAGCGAGATCTGCGACGGACAACAGCAGGCTGCTGTAGTGAACTGGAAGTGGTACGTCTTAGAAGAAGCCTACACCTCATGGAACTCCGATCCCAAGGCGCTGATGGACTTCCTGCTCAGGAAATATGGACGGGAACTGGACAGGAATGCCTACGAAGCGTTTGATGTAATAACCTACCAGTTGCCGGAGTCGCTTGCCTTCTCCATAGCTGAGAACTTCGAGCCCTTGACCGTGAACTTTGGCGATGAACTGATCCTAACAGGAATGGCCTTCGGAGGGTCATCCTTGCAGGATACAAGTACGCCACAGGAGGTGGAGAGAAGAGAACTACCTTCAGGAAAGAGCGGTTGGGTGGTATTGCGCTGGCGGGCGTTAGGGGCGCCAAGCCGAAACTACAAGGTGGCAGTGCACCTGCAGGACGAAGGTGGACATATCGCAGGACAGGCAGACAAGCTGCTCTTGAGCAACTATCTGCATCCGACGCGAGATTGGCAGGCTGGACAGGAGGAGATTGACTACTATACGTTGCCCAGTTGGGGAGGTACGGCGCCTGGGCGGTACAAGCTAGGCGTGACGGTATATGATGCGGAGAGTTTGGAGGCGGTAGGAGTAGTCGGAGGGGGCCAGACTCATGAATTGGGAACGATAGAGATAGTGAGACCTCTGACTCCCGGTGCAGTGCAACCACAAGTAACGATAGCGGGAGACATTGGGGAGCTGGCCCCAGGGATCAGGCTATTAGGATATGACCTGCCTCGAAGAGAGGTGACTCCAGGAGATAAGCTGAGTGTGGCATTGTATTGGCAGACCCTGGAGGATGTGAACCGAGACTATCTGCTAGCGGTCCAACTGACCGACGCACAAGGGCAAGTGTGGGCTGAGGAATTCGACCCACCAGTCTACGGTACCTATCCCACGACTGATTGGACTGAAGGGGAGATCCTGAGGGACTGGCATGCTGTACCCCTACCTGCCGACATGGCACAAGCTAGCTACCAGATCTCTGTGCTCATGTCAGAAGATGACAGCTTGCTCAACCGGGTAGGTCTGGAGCGCATTTATGTACGGGGCCGTGCGCGTCAATTCGTCGTGCCGGAGATCCGACACTCCCGGGAAGCCAGGCTTGGAGAAGGGATACAGTTCCTGGGATATGATTTGAACACCAATGAAGTAAGTGCCGGGGGAACTTTGCATTTGACGCTATACTGGCAAGCGTTAGGAGAGATGCAGGTCTCATACAAAGTGTTCACTCACCTATTGGATGCGGAGAACCGCATCCGGGGCCAGAAGGACAGCTTTCCTGGCCGGGGCGAAGCGCCGACGACGAGTTGGCTAGAGGGGGAAGTCATCGCCGATGAGTATGAGATAGTTGTGGATTCGGCCGCTCCACCCGGTGAATACGTGATCGAGATCGGTATGTACGACGCAAACACGGGACAGCGCTTACTAGTATATGACATCCGAGGCGAACTGCAAGAAGACAGGATCCTATTGGAAGGAATACGACTCGTTGCCAGCGAGTGAGGGGGAGGCTTGCGTGGCTGTAACGTGTCAGATGCTCTGGAACTCCCCGCGAAGGGCAACTAGAGAACCATGAAGCGACTCGATTCGAGGAGTCAACTCCTCCTCCTTCTTGCCATCATTGTCCTGGTGGCCATCTTTTTCAGGATCTTCAGACTGGACAGCCTGCCCAGGGGCATGACGGCGGATGAGGCTACTCATGGCCTGGAAGCCTTGGCTATCGCACAGGGGGAGAACTACCCCGTCTTTCTGCGCGGAATGTACGGGGCGCTACCAATGTACGCCTATTGGATTGCCATTCTCTTTCGCCTCGTTGGAACGAGTATCCAGACCGCTCGGTTTGGGGCGGCTTTGGTTGGAATCGTGACCATACCCGTTTTCTATCTTCTGGTAAGGGAGCTCTTCCCTCCAACAGGCAGAAGGGGCCCGTGGTCCATCACAGCACTTCTCGCCACGTATTTCTTGGCGACGTCCTACTGGCATATCGTCTACAGCCGCCTGGCAATCGAACCGATCCTTGTGCCCCTTTTTGGGATCCTAATCCTGTACTGTCTCTTGCGCGCACGGAAGTCAGGTCGCCGGGCCTTCTTCCTTTTGGGTGGCCTCACCCTGGGGCTCGCCTTCTACACCTATCCAGCGGCCTACTTCTTGCCTGTCCTGGTGTTTGCACTGCTGGCCTACTACACTTGGCGCGACAGTCAATTCCTTCGCACACACTGGCTCAACGTGCTGCTTCTATTCACTGTTTGCTTCGCCATCGCTGCTCCCTTGGGTCTCTTCGCTGCGAGCAACTTCGACACCTTTACGGAGCGCGCGAGATCGGTGTCCCTTCTGAACCCCGAAGTGAGCGGCGGATCGCCTTTTGTAGCGTTGGTGACATCCTGTGCCAAGACGATAGCTATGTTCAACTTCAAAGGGGACGGGTACCTGGTCTACAACCCCGCTAGACGGCCTGTTCTGGATCCCCTGGCCTCAATATGGTTCGCTCTGGGACTCTGCGTAATCTTACGCAGGTGCAGGGAACCATCGCATTTTGTCCTCTTGATATGGCTGGTTACCATGTGCCTTCCAGCGATTCTCACCGCAGGGCAGATTCCTCACTTTTCTCGCAGCATCGGCGCCCTTCCCGTCACGTGCATTCTACCTGCGATTGGAATGCTCTCGGCCTGGGAATGGGTCAAAGCCAGGATAGCTACCGGACGACTGCTTACCATCGTTGCCACTGTGGTTCTTTCCATTTCCGTCCTTTTCACAACCGCCGCTACCTACCGGGACTACTTCGTGGTATGGGACACACGGGAGAACCTACGGCAAGGATATGATGGCGCCTATACGGCCGCCGCCGCAGTCATGAATCAGACGCAAGTTCCTGACTCGCTCTGGATACTGCCCTTGACGTCTCACGTACCAAGTGGATATGGCGGCGATCACTTTGACTTCTTGTATCAAGGCGGTGCTCCCTACTACACCGTCAGCCTTGACGAGGCGACGGCGCCGAGTGAGGTATCGACCATATGTAGAGGAATGCGCAAGGCATTGGTGATTGATTGGAAAGGATACGTGCTGGAAAAGGCCTACAACGCCATGGCTGCAGACCCCAAAGGGTTGATTCCCTTCTTGTTCCACAAGTACGGACGAGAACTGGACAGGAAGAGCTACGAGGCCTTTGACGTAGTAACCTACAAGGTGCCAGGGTCTGCAACTTTCTCGATAGCTGAGAACTTCGAACCCTTGACCGTCAACTTCGGCGATGAACTGATGCTGACAGGAATGGCGTTCGGCGGATCGTCCTTGCAGGATACGAGTACGCCACAGGAGGTGGAGCGGAGAGAACTACCTTCAGGAAAGAGCGGTTGGGTAGTACTGCGCTGGCGGGCGCTAGCAGTGCCAAGGGGGAACTACAAGGTGGCAGTGTACCTGCAGGACGAAGGGGATCACAGAGCAGGGCAGGTAGACAAGCTGCTCTTGAGCAACTATCTGCATCCGACGCGAGATTGGCGAGCTGGCCAAGAGGAGATTGATTACTACATCTTGCCCAGTTGGGACGGTATGGCGCCTGGGCGGTACAAGGTAGGCGTGACGGTGTACGATGCCGAAAGCCTGGAGGTGGTTCGGACAGTCGGGGGCCGGCAGACGCGTGAAGTGGGGATGATGGAAATAGTAAGACCCCTGGTGGCTGCTGGGGTAGAACCAGAGGTAGGAATAGAGAAGGATAAGGGAGAAGTAGCGCCAGGCATCAGGCTACTGGGCTATGACTTGCCTCGAAGAGAAGCAAACCCAGGAGATGAATTGAGTGTAGCGTTATATTGGCAGGCTCTGGAGAATGTCAACCGAGACTACCTGTTTGCGGTGCAACTCACCGACGAGCAAGGGGAGGTGTGGGCTCACAGGTTTGACTCAGCTGTCTACGGTACCTATCCGACGACTGAATGGGCCGAAGGGGAAGTCCTGAAAGACTGGCACGATCTAGCCTTGCCCGCGGACATGCCACAAGGTAGCTACCAGGTCTCTTTAGCCATATCAGAAGATGACAGCTTGCTGACCCAGGTGAGCCTGGAGCGAATTGATGTACGGGGCCGAACTCGTCAGTTCGTCGTGCCTGGGATCCAACACCCTGTGGAAGCGAGGCTTGGCCAGGGTGTACAGTTCCTGGGGTATGACTTGAGCAGCGATGAGGTGACAGCTGGTGGAGCTTTCCAGCTAACGCTGTACTGGCAAGCGTTGCAGGAGATACCGATCTCATACACGGTATTCACCCACCTGTTAGATGCGGAGGAAGGGATTTGGGGACAGAGAGACAGCGTTCCTGGCTATGGCGCCTTCCCGACCACCAGTTGGATGGAGGGAGAGGTCATCACCGACGAGTATGAGATAATTGTGGATCCGGACGCTCCCCCTGGTGAGTACGTGATAGAGATCGGCATGTATGATGCCAGCACGGGTCAACGTCTGTCCGTCCTTAGCCACGATCAAGTGGTGAAAGAAGACCGACTTCTGTTGGGAGTGGTTCACGTAGTCCCCTGAATGTGAATGCTATACTGAGAGTGGGATGGTCGTAAACGAACTGAAGAGCAAATCCGTCTACGTATTGTGGGCAATCTCGGTCGTGGTGCTCACCCTTGCCTACCAGGTCAAAGCGCCGATGCAGATAGACCTGGGAGAGAAAGGAGATGGTTCCTACCTTCGGAACTTCCATGATGCCGAGCGCGCAGACGGTGTATCCTACCGCTGGAGTAGTGATCGATCGTCGGTTGCTCTCCCGGGCATCGGCGGGAATGCACCCGCTCTCCTGCGTGTTCGTCTGAACGGCTCTCGACCGTCTGGTTTGCCCCTGCCCCGTGTGTCCATTGCGGCCAACGGCCACGAAGTGGCCTCTTTCACTGCCACCGACCAGTTCGAGATCTATGAGTTTGCTGTTTCAAGGGGGACTGTGGGCATTTCGGGGAATCTCGAGGTGGAGATCAGCCCTGAGTTCTTCGTGCCGAATCAGGTGATGGGCGGAGGTGACCTCAGACAGCTCGGAGTCCTAGTCGACTTCGTATCAGTAGAGCTTCAGGGAGAGCCAACCGCTATTGTGATCCCAGCCCTCTTGCCCGCGATCTATCTGGTTGGTGCTGTGTCAGCCATATACCTCCTCGCCCGCTGGGTGCTCTCCAGACGAGGCGCATTTGCTGTTGGCGTCCTCGCCCTGCTGGGACTCTCCTTGGCCCTGGCCGTGGGGAGGATCTACCTGGCACCCCACTCATTCTGGGTGCTTGCGATCCCAGGCTTGGGTGTCCTGATAATGGAACTTGCGCGCCGCATACCCCCTATGGCCAAAGCCATACCACTGTCTACGGCACTCGTGCTCGCAGTAGTATTGGGGCTCTGGAGATTCGCATCCATGGCTGAGCTCTCATGGATGGGAGTCGCCCCCGATTTTGCCAACAACTACACTGGTGCGATGGTGCTGAGATCAGGAGGGACGCTATACAATACGAACCTGCCTCTGTTCGTAGGCTATGACAACCCCCCTCTTACCGCCATCCTGACAATGCCCCTCACGCTATTCGATTTGCGAACCGCCATCAGATTGTTCTTCTCCCTCAACGTGTTTCTCCTGATAGCATCGCTAGCGCTCATCGTCGCGGCGAAGAAGGAGTATCTGCTCCGATATCCGTATTGGCTTGTCGCCTTGGCTCTGGTACTGAACCTGGATCCTGTCCTTGATTCCATGCTCCTGGGCCAACTGGACCTACTGATCCTATTCTTGATAGTCGTTTCCTATTGGGGCTACCGAAGCGGTCGTGAAGTGGTGGCTGGCGCCTCGCTTGGTTTGGCGGCAATGATCAAGCTCAGCCCGGGCCTACTGCTACTTTACTTTCTCGTCAAGAGGCGGTTCCGCGTAGTCGCCTCAGCGTTCGCCACAGTCGCCCTTATCGGCTCACTCTCTTTGCTCGTTGCGGGACCCAAAGCCCACATAGTATTCCTCACAGACATACTGCCGACCCTGCTTGCGGGAAGCGCGCAAATGGACAACCAAAGCTTGAACGGGTTCTTCAACAGGCTGTACCTAGAGGCCCCGTTCATTACTGAGCTCGCAGAAGTTCCCCCGCTGCCTCAGGCACGGATCCTGACTCTCCTGACCTCGGCGCTGTTGGTCGGAATCGTGGCGTTTCTCCTTCGCAAGAGACTGGTGTCTGGGAACGATCTCGGTTTCGACGTGGAGTACTCGCTGGTCGTCATCCTATTGCCTCTGATCTCCAGCATAGCGTGGCATCACTACATGGCTTGGTATGTGTTGCCGTTGCTCGTTCTCGTGAATCCCAGACTGAGACTCAGTCTATCTAGGAAGACATGCTCGGCTCTGGCGACCGTCGGCTTGCTCTCCTGTATAACGCTCTGCATCCCAATTGCCAGTTACGCCACGAGCTTCCTAAACGGTCCAGCGAAGGTCCTACTTTCGATGAGGTTATACGCGGGCTTGGCACTGTTTGGGATATCTGCCTACCTCATCTCAAGACTCCCAGTCGGACACTGCACTGAAGCCTCCCGGTCGACTGGCTACGAACCCGAGAAGATCTCTGTTTGACAAAACGCAGATTCTTGCCAGGGATCGTGCCGGCGCTAGTCCTGGTCGCCTTCGCCTTGCGCTTGTATCGGCTCGATTATCAACCTCTTCGCGGAGACGAGTCCTTCGCGATTCAGTTCGCTGCGCATTCATGGAGCTGGCTTCTGTCAAGTATGCCTTGGCTTGAGCCTTTCCCTCCCCTCTACTACTCTCTCCCCCATTGTTGGATGCAGGTCGTAGGAAACAGCGAGTTCACTACTCGTTTCCTCTCGCTACTCTTCGGGGTCTTGACGGTGCCGCTGATATACCTGCTTGGCAGAGCGCTAGGCCGACCCAGAGCTGGAGTGCTATCAGCCCTTTTGATGACCATCAACCCTTTTCAGGTTTGGCACGCACAAGATGTACGCAACTATACCATCTTGCTCGCGCTCAGCATGGCGGCTCTCATCTTTCTGCTCCAGGCCGTACAGGACCAAAGGACACGGTACTGGGCAGGTTATGCAGGGATGACCCTGCTCAGCCTATATACCCAGTACTACGAGCTCTTTGTGCTACTCTTCCACAACCTGTTCTTTCTTCTTCTCGTCTTGACCAGACGGCGACGGAGAGAAGTACTCGGGCCATCCGGCCGGACACTGTTGGCCACGGGGGGGTAATTTAGTCGACCCTGGGCGCGCTGTGAGGGGCGTGGCTCATACGCGGATCCGCCATTCGTCTCCACTACAGAGCGACAGGCGAGTCTCCTCCCCTGTGGGTGCTCCTCTCTCGCTCCCTTACCGTCTTCAGTCTGGGGGAGACTGTGCCCGAGGAACTTGCGGCTGCGGTATTGCCCTTCCTGCTGCTACTCGTCTTCATTGGCCTCGGTTACGCTTTCCAGAAAGACAGGTTTCTGGCTCTCTTCCTGATTCTGTATATCATCGTACCCTCTTTGTGTGCCTTCATCGCAGCTCAGGTACGACCTCTCTTTCACGAGCGGTACTTGATTGTTGTCGCACCGGCTCTCTACCTGACCTTCTCCCACGCCTTAATCGCGCTACGAGACGAGTTGCCACGTTGGAGGGTGGTGCCGTTGCTCATAGGGGTTGCTTTCTTTTCCCTCAGCCGTACTTATCCCCTGAGCAACCACGACTGGAATCCTGCGTACAGGAAGAGTCCAGATTGGCGGGCTTTGGCCGATCATCTGGCGGGCGAAACCGAGCTTGTGACGTCATTGTGCTCAACTATCCCGACCCTACCTTCTCCTACTACTATCATGGCAAAGCGCCAAGCTTCATGCTGCCCCGTGGGCCGCTATCCGAAGAGACAAGGACAGAAACAGCGGAGACGTTGAGGTTCCTTTCGGACAGATATGAACGAATCTGGTTCTATCCGCGCAAAGACGTCGGGTGGCACAGTGAGGGCTTCGTTGAAACCTGGCTCTACCGCCACGGCAGGTTGATCGGAGAACGCAACATCTCCGGCTTCCGCTGGTTGATCTACCGTCCTCTCCTGCTCTCATTGGAGCACATCCAGATCCCGCTGGCTTTTCGCTTTGGAGAGGCGATAGAGCTCGCGGGATACGAGTGGGAGATGAGCCAGGACGAGAGTTCAGACACGATTGCGATAGAACCTGGAGGCGCGTTGCGTCTTGCCCTCTATTGGCAAGCATGGGATGAGGTTGAGACCGGCTACTCGGTCTTCATCCGTCTCACCGATGCTTACGATCGCATCTGGGCCCAGCGCGATAGCATCCCCCAGGGAGGGGACTTCCCCACAGAAGAGTGGATGGCAGGAGACATAATCGTTGATCCGCACTCGATCCTGCTGCCCTCGGACACTCCCTCGGGCGACTGTCTGCTTGCGGTTGGCATGTACGACTCCACCACCGATCAGCGGTTGCCAGTCGCCAGCACTAGAGGAGCGAGTAGGGGTGATCGAGCGATCATTGCACGCGTGCAGGTCTGGTAGCACACGCTTGCACGTCAGCGTTGTCACCGCTTGACCAGGAGGTCAGTATACAGCCAATTCTGAAGCTGGCCAATCTGCCGCCGGCGCGAGCACCTGAGCCACCGAGTGTTCCGGGCCCTGGGCGGGCAGAGGCAGTCAATCCTTGGAACTTGAAGCGCTTGCCTGCAATGCATAGAGATAGTATAATGATTCAAGTCTCGAACCTCCGTGCAGAGGCCGTGCTCGATGAGGACGATAGAATGAGGAGTACCATACTTCTATGCGAATTGGGATCGACGCTCGACTGGCGTACTATAGCCGCGCGGGCATCGGACAGTATATCTTGGGTTTGGTGAAGGGGTTGAGTGAATGTGACGAGGACAGCGAATTCGTCCTTCTACAGAGTCGCAAAGACGAGACCGTCTTAGCCAATGGGCCAAACTTCTTCAGGAAGTCCCTTTGGACTCCCAGCCATCACCGCTTAGAGCAACTGGCTCTGCCCTTCGAAATCAGCCCGCTGCGGTTGGACATCTTACACAGCCCCGACTTCATCCCTCCTTTTCGACGTGACTACAAATCTGTAATTACCATTCATGACCTCGCCTTCATTCTCTACCCACATTTCCTCACTGAGGAAAGCGCCCGCTATTATGGTCAGATAGACAGAGCAGTGCGACATGCTGACCACATCGCTGCCGACTCCTTGAGCACGAAGCGGGACATCATCAACTTCTTGGGAGTTCCTGAAGCCAAGATCACCGTCATCTACGCCGCAGCCAACAGTAGGTTTCGGCCCATCAATGACGAACACCCTTTGAAAGGAGTACGGCGGAAGTATGGATTGGATAGACCTTACGCCCTCTTCGTCAGCACCATCGAGCCTCGAAAGAATCTGCCCACTCTGTTGCGGGCCTTTCGCCGACTTCTGGACGATTACAAGTTAGAGGTCGAACTCGCCGTTGTGGGACAGCGGGGTTGGTTTTGCGGTGAAGTGTTTGCCGTCGCCGAGACACTGAACCTGGGAGACGATGTCGCCTTTCTGGGTCACGTGCCCATAGAGGACCTCGTAATGCTCTACAACGCTGCACAAGTTCTCGTACATCCATCGTTCTATGAGGGATTCGGGCTACCCCCCTTGGAAGCAATGTCTTGCGGGACCCCAACCATAGTGGCCAACGTATCCTCGCTACCTGAAGTCGTAGGTGATGCAAGCCTACTTGTTGCCCCCGACGACATCGAAGGCTGGACAGTAGCAATGTGGAGGGTGCTGACGGATGGATCTCTGCACGCACAGCTATCGGAAAAGGGGTTGAAACGAGCTCAAGTCTTCTCTTGGAAGAAAGCCGCCCGCGAGACCTTGGACCTGTACAAGCGCCTGCAAGCATGACCCCCAAACTCCTGTTCCTCACACCTGATCTTCCCTACCCCCCACACCAGGGCGCCGCTATCAGGAGTTTCAATTTGATCAAGAATCTGGTCCCCAGTCACGAGATCCACCTTTTGTCCTTCGTCCAGCAGAGCAACGCATCCAGCAGACTCGGACCTTTGTCGACATTCTGCGCCAACGTGGCAACTGTGCCAGCTCCCAGCCGATCAAACAAGAGTCGAGCGCTCTCGGTCCTGTTCTCTGCTGAGCCAGACATGGCCCTTCGCCTACCCTCCGCTCGATTCGCCAATCAGTTACGGCTTTGCCTGCAGCGTGAGCGTTTTGACTTCGTACAGGTAGAAGCCATTGAGATGGCGCAATACGGGCTGGCTGTAAAGCGAATGAGCCTGCCCTCTCAGCCCCAGGTGGTGTTCGACGACATTAACGCTGAGTACTTGCTCCAGAAAAGGGCGTTCCAAAGCGACATTGGTCATCCCACACGGTGGCTGGGAGCCTTCTATTCTCTCATCCAGTGGCAAAAGCTGCAGCGATACGAGGCAAAGGTGTGCCGCCAGCTGGACAGAGTGGTGGTGGTATCTCACGCAGACGGCGAAGCCCTTCTGGAGTTGGTGCCTGAGTTGCATAGTACTGTAGTCCCCAACGGGGTTGACACCAGTTACTACACTCCAACTGACAGGGAAACGGAATCGGACACCACCCTCGTTTTCACCGGAAAGATGGATTTCCGGCCGAACGTCGATGCCGTTTTGTGGTTCGCACGCGAGGTGCTGCCGTTGATCCGAGAGGCAGTCCCTCAAGCGAGATTCAAGGTAGTGGGCAGAGACCCCCACCCGCGGTTGAACCCCTTGGCTGAAAGGGCAGATATGACCTTGACAGGTTATGTCGACGATGTGAGGCCCCATATCGCCGAAGCTGGGGTCTACGTGGTTCCTCTACGCGTGGGCGGTGGCACCCGTCTCAAAGTACTGGAAGCCATGTCAATGGGCAAGGCCATTGTCACCACATCCCTGGGATGCGAGGGTATCGACGTGGCTGACGGCCGGGAGCTGGTAATAGCCGATGACACCCATACCTTCGCACAGAGTGTCGTTGATCTACTCGGGGATACTACGCGGCGAAGAGAGCTGGGCGGAGTAGCCCGCAGTCTGGTGGAGTCTACCCACGACTGGAGGCACATTACTCCTCTACTGGAGCAGGTATATGAAGGCTAGTCTGCGGCGAGCCCTCTTGCGGGCGGTAGCTCAGGTGTCTTCGCCACTTCTGAGCCAAACCCGATTTCCCTCACACGACGAGGAGCCCCGCATAGTCGTCATCCGCCCTGGTCACATTGGCGACCTCCTCTTCACCACCCCAGCGATACGAGCCCTGCGCTCAGCCGTACCCAACGCACACATCGCCTATATGGTCGGCCCGTGGGCCCGAGATGTCATACGAGACAACCTACATCTGGACGAGGTTATCGTCTGCCCCTTCCCAGGCTTCACGCGTGGTCCAAAGAAACATCTTCTCGAGCCATACGTAGTGCTGTATAACCATGCCCGCTCACTGCGAGCCAAGTCCTTCCATATGGCTCTGATTCTCCGCTTCGATCACTGGTGGGGAGCTATGCTAGCATATTGGGCAGGCATTCCCCAGCGCGCGGGGTATGCGGTTCCAGAAACGAACCCCTTCCTCACCCAGGCTGTACCCTACGTGACTGGTCGCCATGAGGTAGAGCAGAACATGCGTCTCGTCGCCACGGTGACAGATGAGGACATCGGAGACGCAGGTCTCTTGGAGTTCAGGCCAAGGCCAGAGGACGTGAGATCTGCCCTCGCCTATCTGGGGGGCAATGGGCCCAACCGGAAATACCTTTGCCTCCATCCGGGCGCTGGAGCGCAGGTCAAGCTATGGCGACCAGAGGCCTTTGCCCAAGTGGCTGACACTATCGCCAAGACGCACGATCTTCGGGTAATCATCAGTGGTTCGTCCGGTGAGAGGAGCCTGGCACGAGCAATAGCTGAACGCATGGACAGCAAGCCGCTCGTGATAGTGGGACAGACCAGCCTGGGCGAACTGGCAGCCATCATGGGCCAGTGCGAACTGGTCATCGGGGTGGACAGTGGCCCCATGCACTTGGCCGTGTCTCAAGGTGTTCCCACAGTACACTTGTACGGCCCCGTTGACCACAATACTTTTGGCCCCTGGGGCGACCCAAATAAGCATCTGGTGGTGCTATCCGACAGGGACTGTCTACCATGCAATCGTCTGGACTACGCACCACGGGAATTGGACGCCCATCCCTGCGTACGCTCTATCACGGTGGCCCAGGTATTGAGGGCCGCGGATTCACTGTTCAGACCCGATAGCGAAACGCGGCGAGGGATGATATAATACCTCAAACATGGGGGGGTCATGGAACACGAACTGACCGCGCAACAACTGGAGGAGGACTCCCACTGGTGGTTCGCTAGCCGGACGCGAGCTCTGCTGGCGATGCTCGATAGATGGGTACCCGAGAACAACCTCAGCGTCCTAGATGTAGGCTGCGGTGCCGGAAACATGATCCACCACCTTAGTCGCTATGGCACTGTTGTGGGCATAGACAACAACCCACTGCCACTGAAGATTGCCCACGAGCGAGGTTACGATGCCCGCCTTGGTTCTGCAGAGGATATGCCGTTTGAGAATGGATCTTTTGAGTTGGTAACGGCGCTGGACGTGATAGAGCACTGTGAGGACGACCTCCAAATCCTGAGAGAATGCCATCGCGTTTGTGCGCCCGAAGGCCTGATCACGGTGACGGTACCAGCCTTCCAATGGTTGTGGAGCAACAACGATGTGATCAACCACCACAAGCGCCGATATTCCGGGTCGGAACTACGCGTAAGGGTGAGCGAGGCCGGGTTCGTGATCAAACGGATGACCTACAACAACTTCTTCATTCTTCCTATTGCTGCAGCGCTAATCCTTGCGCGACGCAGAACTGAACGAGAACCAGAACTGGCGACACCAAGCACGAACGAAGACGCCTATCAAGTGGAGATGGAGCCTACCTCACGGCCCGTCAATGCCTTCTTGACCGGAGTGGGCTGGTTGGAGGCTGCCGCACTACGTTTCGCCAGTCTCCCCTTCGGCACCTCAATCATCTGCATCGCTCGCAAGGAACAAGGGGCCGACGACCTGTCGCCTTCACCATCAGATACGCGAGCAGGACCGTAGCCTGTCTGCTATGTGTCACGGATCTCGAGCCAGACAGAAGCCAGCCCAGCATCCGCACTTCGCCGACACGAAATGTGAAGCGAGTTGATCATGGAAGAGTTCGTTATCGAGGGAGGGCATCCTTTAGAGGGCACTTTGACGCCCAGCGGGAACAAGAATGCTGCCCTGCCGATGATGGCCGCCGCTCTACTCACCGATGAACAGGTAGTACTGAGAAACGTGCCTCGAATCGAGGACATCCGAACCATGGTGGAGATCATCTCCGCTTTGGGAGTCGAGATAGCAGAGACAGACGATCACGAACTGACCATTCACGCCCAGCAAGTCAGTACTACTGACTTGCATCCAGAGCTGTGCCGACATATCAGGGCGTCGATACTGCTGGCGGGGCCAGTACTAGCTCGTTGCGGTCGGATCAACCTGCCTCCTCCCGGGGGGGATGTCATCGGTAGAAGACGGGTGGATACCCATTTGATGGCCTTGAGATCACTCGGGGCAGAGATTGAGATAGGCCACGGCTATGACATAAAGACCAGTGAACTCAAGGGGCAGGAGATCTTCCTGGATGAGGCCAGCGTCACCGGCACCGAGAATGCCTTGATGGCCGCATGCACAGCCAAGGGAAGAACCATCATCAAGAACGCGGCCTCGGAGCCTCATGTGCAAGATTTGGCCCAATTTCTCAACAAACTCGGCGCAAGCATTTCGAACATCGGGACCAACACTCTGATAGTGGACGGCGTGGAGAAGCTACACGGAGGAGAGCACATAATCAGCCCAGATCATATAGAGATCGGCAGCTTCATCGGCGCGGCAGCAGTCACGAACGGAGAAGTTCTCATCAAGAACGCTGTCCCGAAACACCTGCCGATGATACTGCTGACTTTCAAGAAACTTGGTGTCACGGTCGAGGTTCAGGGCCAAGACGTGTTCGTGCCGCGTCAGCAAAGCCTTAGGATAACAACTGATGCTCACGGGATAATACCCAGGATAGACGACGCTCCTTGGCCGGGCTTTCCCGCCGACCTGATGAGCATAGCCACGGTGGTTGCCACTCAGTGCGAAGGCACAATCCTAATGTTCGAGAAGATGTATGAAAGCCGAATGTTCTTTGTCGACAAGCTATTCTCGATGGGGGCTCGCATTATCCTCTGCGACCCACACCGGGCCATAGTGATAGGTCCAGCCAAACTCCATGGCGAGACTCTCACCAGCCCAGATATCAGGGCTGGAATGGCTATCCTGATCGCCGCCCTCTGTGCCGAGGGTCGGAGCATCATCAAGAACATCGGCCAGATAGATCGAGGCTATGAGAGAATTGATGAGAAGCTTCAGTCCCTAGGGGCAAGAATAAGGAGGGTCAAGCACTGAGCGGCGGAGCAGAGGATGAATGACCAAAGTCTATCTGGGTTTGGGATCGAATCTGGGCAACCGGGCACACAACATCTATGTAGCATTGCGGCGTCTGGGAGACACGATACAGCTGGACCAGGTCTCCTCCCTATACGAGACTGAACCCGTGGGCATTGTGGATCAACCGTGGTTCCTTAACCTGGTCTGTGGCGGCGAAACTGATCTATCCCCCGAAGCTCTGCTCAGGCTCGCGAAAAGGATTGAGCGAGAGATAGGACGAAAAGAGGGCACACGCTTCGGTCCCCGTCTCATAGACATCGACATCCTGCTCTACGATGATCTGGTACTTGACACACCCCGGCTGGAAATCCCCCACCCCCGGCTACATGAAAGAGTGTTCGTCCTAGTTCCACTCAACGAGATAGCGCCGGACTGGGTACACCCTCGGCTTGGAGTCAATATCCAGCAACTCCTACATAGAGCCGCTTCTCTCAAGGGGATTCGCCTCTACTCCGTCACGGATTCGCGAGCCAATGATTGAACCAGTGATCAAAATCCTTCAAGTCATATGTTCCTCGGACTCGGATCCGCCTGAACTCGAACGGTCGCTGCGATGACTGTAGCGAACCTGCCTCCAAAGTGACCGCGCCCCAGTATCCAGCCGACCTGAGTACGTCCACGACCCGCTGATCATATTGTCCCGAAGGGTATGAAAAGAAGCGCACCGGCTCGTGCGTACGAGCCTCTATAGCCTCCTTGGAGCCCAGCACTTGCCAGACAATGTAGTCGAAAGATTTGCCTCTCAGGCTGGGATGGGTGTAGCTGTGGCTTCCTATCTCCATCCCATTGGCGTGCAGAAATGCTATTTCAGTCCAAGACATGTGTTCTTCCCGACCCTCGTCGGCAAAGCCCGTGATGACAAAGAAGCTGCCCACGAAGCCGTGTCTCTTGAGCAGGGGGTAGGCATTTGTGAACTGATCCTTGAAACCATCATCAAACGTTAGGATTACTGGGTTGGACGGCAATGGCTCGCCCACCTGAAGGTGCATCATCAGAGCCGTGAGCGTTGTTGGCTGATACCCACGCGCTATCAAGTAGCGCAGTTGGGCCTCGAAAGCGGCAGGCGACACCGACAGATCGCGCCGGATGGCATCAGCATCTGGTCCAGCGACGGCGACATGGTGATACATCAGAATGGGGACCACAATTCGGCGAGTGGTCCCATCGGGAGTGGGTAGAGGAACGGAGGTAGGGGATGGCAGCAACATGCGAATCGGCGTTGACATCGACATGACAGAGGAAGTCACCGTGGACACAGGAGTCGGCACATGCAAGGGCCGCCGCTTCGCGAATGGAATGACTCGTTCAGAGAGAGTCACGACGTGCGACACGCCAGTACCAGCGTCTGCTCCCGTCTGAGAGCCGAACGTCGGTTCCCCGCCTTCTACTTCAGCTTGCACAAGCACCGCAGTTCCAACGACAAGCAAGCTCAACAATAACACCAATACGCCACGCCGTACGCTGAATCGATGTAGCAATCCTGGCAACGCTCCCCCCTCGCAACCTCGCAACTACGCTGTAAGATGATATTGCAGACTAGCGAACCTGTCAAGCGATGTCCCCGAGACCTTATGTCAACTTCACAGCTCGCCTGTTGAGAACAAAACCATCGAGCATCATTTGCAGCGCCTCGCAATAGGTGTTAGAATAGGCCTTGACGAGGGACAGGGGACGTTTCTTGAAACCACGAAAGGGAGTTTTCCATGTTCCAAGAGAAGATCGCTCAACACTATGCTCGACTTGGAAGGAACCAAAAGAAAATCGCCGACTTCTTGACCCAGGAATACCATGAGGCAGCCTTCATCAACGCTTTCGCGCTGTCACAACGGCTCGAGGTGGATCCGGCTACGGTGACCAGGTTCGCGCAAAGGCTGGGTTACGCAGGTTATCCGGAACTGCTGCGTGAGATTCAAACAATGGTCAAGAAGGAACTCAGAGTAGCTTACAATCCTCCCGTGGAGACGGCTGATGAGCAAGGCCTTTTCATGCAAGCCTTGGCGCAGGAGAGAGAGAATCTAGAGCGGGCGATGACCCATGTGCGGGGAGAAACGGTGACCGCAGTCGTCTCGGTCGTACGTGCAGCCAGTAATGTCTACGTCGTTGCACAGGGCCTGGCCAAGGGCCCAGCCGGGATTTTCGTGTCGCATCTCCGCTCTTTGCTGGGGATACCAGCCCAACTTGTGGCTACAGAACAGCTAGGTGCCCTCATGAGTCTTTCCACCCTGACGGAACAAGACGTGGTTGTCGGTGTGAGCCTCTCGGCTCTCCACGACGATACGGCGCTGATACTACGGCTCGCGCGGTCTCGAGGGGCGAAGACGATCGGGCTGACTACTTCTCACACATCGCCTACCGCTTCGACCGCCGACTTGATCATGGTCTGTCCGGGAGAATCGACCACGGGCATACCCTCGGTCGCCTCTCTGACCGCGACTCTGACTGCTCTCTTCCAGGTCATCGCCCTCCAAGAGTCTGAGAAGCTGAGCAGGTTAGAACAGGGACTCCAGAAGAACTTGAACTGGTTGCTCGAGGACAAAGGGGAAAAGCGGGTGCAGGAGGTCGAGATCCTTAGGCAGTTCTGATGCGGGTGTGTTCTTGGAAATCAGATGCTCCAAGCCCGAGACCTTCAGGGTTGGAGCATCACGTGTGCAGCGACCCTCAAACAGCCTATCTGGCGGGAACCTATAGCTCCACGAAGTACGACTTGCAGGCCTGATCTATCAATTCCTTCGTCAAGGCAGGTTCCACGCCTTGATAGCAGGCTATATCAACTATCTGATCCACGATATCGCGGGGATGAACGCACCTCAACTCGCGCTTCACCTTCAAGTAGTATTCGCGCAGCAGATACATGAAAGCCTCTTGGTCGAAGGGAACATCCCGCTCAGCGGCTACGCGCTTGAAAATCTCGTAGAACTCACGCTCGGTTGGGTTGGCTACTTCTATCTTGTGACGAATACGCCGCAAGAAAGCCTCGTCGACCAGGGCCTTGGGATCGATATTCGTCGAAAACACTATCAGTTGGTCAAAAGGTATCTCGATCTTCTTCCCGGTGTGCAAGGTCAGGTAATCGACCCTGGTCTCCAGCGGAACAATCCACCGATTCAACAGGTCCCTGGGCCGAACCTGCTGTCTGCCAAAGTCGTCAATCAGAAACATCCCCGCGTTAGCTTTCATCTGGAAAGGGGCTTCGTAGTACTTGGACGTATCATCGTAGACCAAGTCCAGGCTTTCCAACGTGAGTTCGCCCCCCGCCACTACTATTGGCCTCTGTATCAATATCCAGCGCCTATCAAGACGACCTACTTCAGGTAGCCCGGAGGCCCCCTGGTCCACGGCCTCCACGGGCTGGTGACTCAAATCGTCAAATACCTTGATGATATGTCCGTCGACCTCCACAGCATACGGAATGTATATCTCTCCCCCAAGCATAGAAGCCATCGCCCTAGCGATTACGGTCTTCCCATTGCCAGGAGGGCCAAACAAGAAGATGGACCGGCCCGAATTGACCGCCGGACCTATCCTCATCAACATGGGGGAACTGACTACGAGATGAGACAGAGCTTCGCTAACTTGCTCCTGGCTGACGACAACTCCTCCTATGGTCTGACTTCTCATCACCTTCTGATAGGCGTCCAAAGTCACCGGAGCGGACCCAACGTACTGGCTACGGTTCAGGGCCTCTCGCACGCGCTCGATGCCAGCAGATGCGATAGAGTAGCGAAAAGCCCTCTCATCGAAGCCTCTGCTACCGGTTATGCTGACGAGTTGTTCCCGTTTGAGGAAGGTCAGAGCATCTTCCACCACCCCGCTGAAGGGAAGCCTTAGCTGCTCAGCAACGGCCTGACCGTTCAGTTCACCAACTGAGTATATGGTCTTCAAAGCCAAGTCGCTCAAGAAGGCCCTACTCATCCCCGTCTCCTCTATGGAGTGAGGCTCGAGAAGCAAACTCTTGACGTACTCCATATCCACACCTCCTGCTGGCGACTCTGCTGTATTGTACCAAATCTTGTCCCTGTTTGGCAATCGATAGTTCGCCACGAACTAGCTCGGCTGGGCACCTCCGCGGTGGACCGTGCCAGGTTGGAAGCCGAAGCTCTGTCAGGAGGCAAGTTCAGCCTGAATCCTCTCCCGGAAGATGCGTAGGACACTCGTTGCCGCCACTTGATTCGGGCCGTCCACCCCCTGCCAGGCCTGCCCCCGTTGCCCTGCAAGACTGGACATGGTATAATAGCCGCCGGCGACCAGTCGCCGTATGCCATCCGAGAAGCAGCAGAACTCAATGCTCAAAGACGGAAGAAAGAACTACGTTCTCAGGGTACTAGGAAGCGGCGTATACACTCTCTTTCTGATAGGGGGGCTAGGGTGTGCCTACCTCTTCTACACCTCAGTGAGGGATATCTCCGCGTACTCCCCTATCTCGCCCGGTGTCGAACTGCCCGTCATCGGTGACTCAGGTCCACGGCCGGACAGTGTGCCAGATTGGAGCCAAAAGGAACGGGTGAACATCCTACTGCTGGGCGTCGATCAGCGGCCCAGAGAGGAAGGTCCTTGGCGATCCGACACCATGATCATGGTCACCGTAGATCCAAAGAGCATGACCGCTGGCGCGCTGTCTATCCCACGCGACCTATACGTTGAGATACCTGGCTATGGGGAGAGGCGCATCAACATGGCCCACTTTCTGGGAGACGCCTACGACTATCCAGGCGAAGGCCCTGGCCTGACGATGAAAACCCTCGAGTACAACTTTGGCGTTCCGATTCACTACTACATCCGCATCAACTTTCAGGGCTTCAGGGAGATAGTTGACTATCTTGGGGGCATTACCATCAACGTAGAAGAGGAGATATGGGACTACAGATATCCCGACGGGCAATATGGTTATGCAACGGTGCATATCCCCGCCGGGGTCCAGGTAATGAACGGACGGATGGCTCTGCAGTACGCTCGAACTCGCCACGGGGGCACAGATTTCGACCGGTTGCGCCGGCAGCTGCAGGTGCTGTTGGCCATAAGGGAAAAGGCGCTACGGCTCGAACTGATACCCAGAATACCGCTGCTGGCGCAGACTATGAGCCACACGGTGAAAACGAACCTGCAACTGGGCGAGGTCATTAGCTTGGCCCAAATCGCCCCGCAGATAGACGCCGAAGACATCCGCTTTGCGGTCATTGATGAAACCATGACCGTACCCATCGTTCTGGACAATGGGGCCGATGTGCTCTTCCCCAAGCGTGACAAGATCCGAGAGGTGGTGCAGCAGATCTTCTCCTCTCGCCCGGAAGAGTAGCTCTTGAGACAGGACGAATCCTCGATTATGCCGGCATCTGGCTTTGGGCCAGTGGGTGCAGAGTCACGCGGGTTGGCCCCAGGGGCGTGCATCCGCATTGGGCGGAAAGCAAGAATGACTCCAAACGGGGCTCAATCGGCGGCACCAAGACATCGCTTGGAAGCGGCCAGGTGCGTGCCATAAGGTCAACTAGCCTGTCACTCATGCCAACGCAGGAGCCACCGTAGGGCGCATGGCCGAACCACTGAATTGAACCAACGGAGCTCGACGGTGTCTACGAGGTTTTCTTGAAATCTATGCGAACCGAGTTCTGATTGCAGCCATTCTGGGTCGTTGTAGTGAATACGACCGCAGGACATACCCCTACACCTCCCTGCGCAATCTGACAGGACCAAGTCTCGTCCCTCGGCTGATCGTAGAGATATACCTCCCAGCCAGCCGAACCATACTCCGGGTGCTGCCCAGATACGCTTGTACCTTCCCATGTCCCACTCCAACACCTGACTGTGACACCCGGTACCGCGATGCCCTGGGCATCATAGACCTGGCCTCCGACACCCAACCAGTCACATCCGGCCTCGTTCTTGTCGTTAGGGAGCATGTAGGTATACCCGTGCTGTAAATACGGCCAGGGGGTCGGGCTGGGCGATGGAGTATGGGTAGGCGTCGCGGTGGCCGGCGGCCGCGGCGTCCATGTCGGGGCTGGCGTGAAAGTCGGGGTTGACGTCTCCGTCGGAGTAGGCGTTAAGGTTGGCGTGTCGGTCGGCAGCGGGGTATCTGTCGGCGTTGCCGTAAGAGTGGGCGTCCATGTTGGAGGGAAGGTGGGGGCCGATGGTGCTTCGGTCGTGCGAGTAGGCGTCGCCGTTACCTCGGACGGCGGAGGAAAAGGGTTTAGCGGCATCCGCGGGTTTATGAAAACGGTCAGGTAGCACAGGCAGGTCATAACGGTGAGTACTAGAATGATGATGGTCGCCAGTAGAGCCATCCTATCACTTATCCGACTCAACATCGCGCCTTACCCCCTTTCCACATCGCCACTCATTAGGATGCTCTCCGGCTACTCAGCCCAAGCCAAGCTGAAGAGCGGCGTATCGTTCTCGTGAAGAACCTCCGGATGCAGCAGTAGATCCCCCGACGCAGTAAGCCTTTCCGTCACTTCCACCAACTGAGAAATCAGTTCCTCCTCCGGGTAGTCGGGATAGAGTCCCAACCTTCCCTGCTGGATCTCAAGCCGAAGAACATCGAACCAGGCCCGGTCCTTGGCCGTATCATCACTGAACGTGGAGATTTGCTCACCGTAGATACCGTGAAGCTCCCGGTGAGCGGCACCGAGTTCGGCCTCGATATCAGCCAGATCATCGGCCCATGCAGGCACCAATTGGAGCCCGTACCCGCCCAAAGCGATGCGGTGCTTGAGTGCCAACCAGTTAACCCTCGCCTCGCCTATGCCTATCTTGAGCACCATTGAGGATGCTGCGGCCAGTTGCTCTTCGTAGGCGGTTCTACGCGCGTTGTCTTCATTCACCAGAGCCTGAGTAACCTCGGTCGCAAGGTCTTGTGGTATCGGCTCTCCTGCGGCCGCGCTCTGCAAGAAATCGATGAGCTCTAGAACTGTTTGCACACGCCTCTGCTCGTAAGAAGCTACCATCGCCGCAGTTGGCTCAGGAACCTCCATGAGAAAGAGGGCAATGGGTTGCTCCGGGGCATGCTCTGCGTCATCCTCTGGCTCGCCGGTGGTGTATAAGATCTCTGCCCGCAAAGCTGAGCTCTCACTGGCCTTTGTGTTCTCACCGAGCGCCTCGTACTCTGCGGCTAGCTGGCCCAACACATCAGCCCGATGCGGGTCCTTCATGAACGGGCTATGCACAGCCACTGTGTAGGCTTGGTCATAGTTGGAAAGCGCCTCTCCCCGGTTACCCAGTTCTGCCAGCCCTTCCCCCATTTCCAGGAAAGAATTGGCTCTCCCAAAATCGGACAGGGTCGGGCTCAAGGTTGCTATCAGACCCGCCTGCTGATAGCAGAGCTGTGCCCGCGTGTTGTCTCCGGTCGTGGCATAACCTTCCGCGAGGAGAAGTAGGTTCCCGATATGCTCTCTGTCGGTAAGCCGAGTATTGAAAAGGACAGTGACGTATCCTGTCTCCAATTCTCCCTCCTCCAGGGCACGATTCACCACCTCCACATCGCCTACCCTAGCCAGCGACGATAAGGCCAAAGAAGGGTCTACCCTATCAGTGCGTAGCTGCTGAACTGGATTGCTCCACCCAGATGGTCTCCTGAAACGGAGGTACAAATAGGCTCCTCCACTCACCAGGCCAGTCACGATCAGTAGCACCAAGAGCCCAAGGATTACCCGAAAGAGAGGGGTTCGCCCCCGAGCCAACGAAGTCTTCAGAATCATCACCTACTCCAGTTGCACGACGAGTCCCCATGACACGCGCCCCGCGCTGATCAAGTATAGCAGATCAACAAGGCTTTGTCTACCACGGTTGCACGTCCAGATCTGCTCGGTCTCCACTCTACTCAACAAAACGCTCTATGGTGGCGTTTTCCCTTCGCCCCTGCAGCCATTTCATGAAAGTCTGTTGTCGCAGGTTCTCGAATATCTCGACCGCGATCTCACGCTCCTCCTTCTCCAACACTTGGACGATGTGAAACCCAAAGGGGGATTCTATTATCTCGCTGATCTCTCCAACATCCAAGCTGAAAGCAGCGTCCTCGACCTCCGGTGGCATGACTCCGCGGGGGAAAAAGCCCACGTCCCCCCCACTTTCCCTGGAACTGATGTCCTCGGAGTATTCTCTGGCTAGAAACGCAAAATCCTCTCCTCCCTGAAGTCTCGTCAGGACTTCCTCCGCCCTCTCCTTTGTGGGCAGGAGGATATGTCGCGCGTGGACTTGCTCCGTGACTGAGCTGATAGAGCCGGTGATAGCGTTGAATACAGCCTCGCTTAGTAGTTGATCCAGCAACATCTGTCGGAAGTCATCATAGCTCGTCTCAGTGGCTTGCAAGGATTGGTTGAACGGCTCCTCTCCCCCGGATTGCTCGACAATGTCTTGGATGTTGGATTCCAGCTCCGTGTCAGAGATGCTCACATCCATCTCGACAGCTGCCTGCCCTATCAATTCTTGGTCAATCATCTGCTCCAACACCTGGCGCCGAGCCTGTGCCAACCTCTCCCGGCCTTCCTCGCTCTCCAAATCCAGACCTTCCTGTTGGAAAAAGGCCTCAACTTGATCAACCTGTCTCTGGTAATCTTCCATGGTTATGGGCTCGCCGTTGACCACAGCTGCCAACCCTTCACCAGTAGTGGCTGTAGCTTCCGGCGCACCCGGGGAAGGTGTCTCGCCGCCGCAACCGACCAAGATGGCACTGCCTATCGCCAACGCGAGAGCCATCGAGCAGATGACCCTTCTCATCATGCAGCCTCCTTTCCCATAGACTGGCGTCCAGCCATCTATTATCACATGTAAGTGGATTCTGCGCAACTCGGCGACGTACCGGCACCCACTTGCCCCCGTGGCCAACCTCCGACGGAACCACGGATGATCATTCGTCTCTAACGGCCACGTTGAGGACAGGACCGTCACTCGATTCAGGACGTCGTCTCTGGGCGGGCCCAGTGCTGGACCTTGGGCTAGC
Organism: Chloroflexi bacterium B3_Chlor; assembly: GCA_005223035.1. Classification (GTDB taxonomy): domain Bacteria; phylum Chloroflexota; class Anaerolineae; order UBA7937; family B3-Chlor; genus B3-Chlor. Next base: position 45,184 of record NJBK01000009.1, on the reverse strand, counting down.
ACTTGCTGCATTTGACAGCGGGTGAGTACCAGGCTACAATATCGTGACGTGTGTCCCAGAGTAGGGACCGTCTGCCCAAAGACGACAAGCCTTTGCGGTTCTTGGTTGATGCGCAGCCAGTCAATTGATGCGAACGCGTGCATCTGCCATGAACGGGCAGCCATCAGGCTGGTGGGCGACCTTTCAGTAGGCTGGCTTACATTTGCTCATAGTGACTGGTCGTGGTAGAATACGCCCCAATAGGGTTACAGCTATTAGGCTTAGCCAGCGTTTTCCATGCTGGTTGAAAGGAGTTTGTGATTTCGATGGAAAAAGCGTTGACTCCCTCCTGGCTGAGGAGCTTGGAGGCGATATTGGAGGGGAAATGGGCCGGATGGATAATGGTTTTCGTGGTGATCCCGGCCCTTCTGATTGCGAGCCTGCTCCTCCCCCCCATAGGTCTGGCCGAACGCGTATTGTCGGCTGGACACACAACTATTACTAAGGCCGGCGGTTCACTCCTCGACCCCGATGGCACCCAGTTGACAGTGCCGCCCGGAGCGGTAGTGGATAGAGTCCAAATTCAGTTCACCTCCGTCCCGCGGGCCGACTTCTTGGAGGGAACCGCGGGAGACCAAATCGTCGCCCAGGCCATACCAGCTAACCTGGAGATGAAGAGTCCCCTCTACGCTTTCTCTGTCAGGGGGGAGATGCCGAAGGAAGTGACTCTTTCTATACCCGTACCCAACGATGCAGAGCCTCTCGCTACAGTAGACCTTTACGCGTGGACCGGACGGGAGTGGCAGTGGATTCCAAAGATGATCTTTGATGAGGACGACCTCCTAGAGACCAACCTTTCCTTCATACCGCAGGCGGTCGCCGTCATGCAGACCGCTCCCCTTGTGCCTTCTGTGTCCGCTCCGCTCCCTGCTGGGAAAACCCTCCCGGTTGAGGCCAGGGAGCTCCTGGTGGAGGTCGAGGCCGAAGCACTTCCCGTCCAGAGTGATGGTATGGATGGCAACAGCACAGTGTCAGTCGCGGTTGGCCTGTTGGAACAGCCGGGAGAAGGGACGTCCTATATTGTGCTTCCCACTATGCGAAACGAGATGGATGGGATCGTCAGGCGTGATTTGACAAACAACATCCTGGTCAGCGAAGAACTACGGAGAAATCACGTCGCTGACATAGTAGAGCTTGTCGTGCAAAACCTGTATCCAGGCGTCAATCTCGACTACCGAGGAATGGACCCAGGATTGAGAGTCCAGTTCACAGCCTTCGTTACCGAGCTGAGCCAGGAACTCCATGCCCACCACAAGCTGTTGGCCGTTACGGTGCAACCTCCGACTCAGATTGCGGAGGACCGGTGGGAGACGGGAGCCTATGACTGGCAGGCTATAGGACAGGCCGTTGACAGCTTCAAGCTTCCGGCGATAGCTAGACCCGACGCCTACGCTCCAGGGGGGCAGATGGAAGCGCTGTTGGGTTACGCCGTGAATACCGTTGACAGGTACAAGATCCAGGTGCTTCTTCCCAGTTACAGCACGGATTGGGTGGGAGATTCAGTGGCCCCTAGATCTTACGCTGAGACGCTGCAATTGCTGGGCGGCAGTCTCATCCTGCCTGAGGGAAGGGTCACCTTTGCCCCTGGGGAGCTGATCACAGTACAGCTCTCGGGAGGACCTTCCGCTGTGGATTTCGACGGGCAATCCCACTCCTACTCGTTCACGTATACAGACGAGCAGGGGGAACACACCGTCTGGCTCGAAAACGCGACCAGCATGGCCCACAAGCTGGATTTGGTGAGTAAATACAACCTCAAGGGAGTGAGCGTGCCGGGGCTTCTCGCGGAGGGCAACGATGAACAGCTGTGGGACGTCTTCCAAGAATATCTGAGTTCCGTGACGCCTGCGGTCGATACCCAGTTTGCCATCCTATGGACGGTGGAGAGCGCGGTCGGAGCCAGCCTTACGCAGGAGGTGGGGTCTCTCTCCGAACCCGTCTTCGCGTGGACTGCGCCCCTCGAGAGCGGTGAGTACTCCATCTCCGCTGCTATTTCAGATGACGGAGGCCAGACCGCCGGTTCTGAGGGAGGCAGGGTCTCCTTCGTTGTCTCCGAACCGACGCCGACGCCCACGCCACCACCTGCTGATACCCCTACTCCGAGACCTTCAGGGGGATCAACCCAACCCGCACCCACCGCAACCCCGCCGCCTCCTTCGGCCCCACCACCGCCGGGCACAGGATTCAACTACGGCCTCCAATTGGCCCGTGTAAACGGCAGCACCTTGGGACACATGAACAACCTGGGATTCCCGTGGATCAAGCTGCAGATCCGCTGGGAACACCAAGAACCTTCGCCAGGGGCGATAGATTGGGCCACTCTTGACGGCGTGGTGTCACTGGCGAACGGAGCGGGAAAGAAGCTTCTCTTCTCGGTGGTGACCACCCCTCACTGGGCTCGCGCCAGAACCGAGGGGCACGGTCCCCCGGATGATCTGGCGACGTACGGCAACTTCGTGGGCGCGATGGCGCAGCGGTATTGCGGTCGGGTACAGGCCATCGAGGTATGGAATGAACAGAATCTGATTACGGAGTGGAACACCGGTAGACGCATAAGCGCTAAGGAATACATGAGCCTGCTAAAGCTAGCTTACAATCGCATCAAGGCCGCTTGCCCCGGCATGATCGTCGTTTCGGGAGCGCCGACACCTACCGGCGTGAGTGACGGTATTGTGGCCATTGACGATGCTCAATACTTGCGGGAAATGTACAACAACGGCTTGAAGAACTACTGTGACGCGGTGGGTGTCCACCCCAGCGGCTTTGACAAGGCGCCCGATGATACCTCTGAGTCGTGCCGCGCTCGTGGCGACAAGCGGTGCCACCGCTCGTTCTTCTTCCTGAGCACCATCCGAGCCTACCATAACATCATGGTGCAGAACGGTGACGGAAACAAGAGACTCTGGGCCACCGAGTTTGGCTGGGCTACGATAGAGAATATTGCTGCCTCACCAAACCCTGGTTACGAGTACGCGGCGACGAACAGCGAGGCCGACCAGGCAGAGTATCTGGTTCGCTCCATGGAAATCGCCAAGCAGAGTGGTTACATGGGAGTGATGTTCATATGGAACCTCGATTTCGCCGTTGACGTTGGTGCCTGGTGGGAGGGATCCAAGTTTGGCATCCTCAGGCCAGACGGGACTCCCAGGCCAGCCTACCACGGCCTGGCAAGCATGCCCAAGTAGTGACAAGATCGCTACATTTTCGAACACCGAGCATGGGTTCTCGTTCCCCATGCTCCGTTTTTCTATCGCTTGGCTAATGCCCTACATGATGGTGGGGCATTCCTACGAAGTGGAGAAGAGGTGAAGCGGGAGGGACACGCATTGACAATTGCACACCAACGAAGCTCCAGCTTGAAAAGACTAGGCTGCGCAGCGGCCACCGCAATTGCGGTGTTGGTGCTTGGCCTCGGCCTTGGCTTGGTGATCTTGCGGATGCTGGACCTGTTGCCTGTCAGCGTACCACAAGAGGCAACACCCACACCCAGGCCAACCCGGAGCGTCGAGCCCACCGCAATTCCGCCTTCACCAATGGTCTCTCCCTCCCCTACCGAGACGCCTACGCCTCCCCCGGATACGCCGGTAGCGCCCGCTGCTGCAACGCCCTCGCCATCCTCTCCAGGAAGTGGCTTCGACTATGGTATCCAGGTTCACTTGTTCCATCTGGACGCGGGCTACGTCAGTCAGTTGGTAAACAACATGCACTTCAACTGGATCAAGCACCAGATAGAATGGAAGGAATTCGAACCCAGCAAGGGACAGTATGTCTGGGAGCCCATTGACCACATAGTGGAAGTCGCTCATGAAGCCGGCCTCAACATCTTGCTCAGCGTGGTCAAGGCTCCAGACTGGGCCAGAGGGGGACGAAGTGAGGAGGATGGCCCTCCCGTGGACTATGCCGACGGTGGCGATTTCATGACGGCCATTGCTCAGCGATACTGCGGGAGGGTGCAGGCCTATGAGATCTGGAACGAGCAGAACCTGAGACGGGAGTGGAATACCGGGAGGGCCCTGAGTGCCGAGGAATACGTGGACCTCCTACACGTAGCTTACGATCGTATCAAGGCCGTATGCCCGAGCGCCATAGTCGTCTCTGGAGGCCCCACACCCGTGGGCTATACCAGCCCAACGGCCATAGATGATTTCGAGTACCTGAGGCAAATGTACGAGGCTGGATTGAGGGATTACTGCGATGCAGTAGGCGTACACCCTAGTGGATTCAACAACCCGCCCGAGTGGAGATATCCACCGCCATACAGTGAACGAGGGGACTCAACCGCCTTCAGGGGTAACCGCCAATTCTACTTCCTGAACACCATAGAGGCATACCACAGTATCATGTCCGAGTTTGGCGATGCTGACCGCAAGCTATGGGCTACTGAGTTCGGATGGGCGAGCATCAAGAACCTGACTGAGACGCCAAATGAAGGGTACGAGTACGCGACAGATAACACCGAGCTCGAGCAGGCCGAGTATCTCGTCACCGCCCTCCAGATAGCCAGGGACAAGGGTTACATGGGCGTGATGTTCGTCTGGAATCTCAATTTCGCCCCCGTTCGGGGCGCAGACGACGAACGGGCAGCGTTCGGCATCCTCAGGGAAGATTGGTCGGAGAGGCCAGCCTACCGGACCTTGGCGACGGCAAGGACAACGCGCGAACTACCGTAGAAGCGCCGTCTCATTGCACGCGCTGCCACTCAATGCGGTGACTACAGCGGGGTTGATAGTCCACATCCACCACAGCACTGAGCGGTTGGCCATCCGTGTCAACGATGAGTAGATGGAACAGCCCCGCATCAAGCCCCATGGTGAACTCATACTTCCCAGTCTGCGGCGGTCCCTCGGATTGCTTTGGAGGAGCACTCCATCCGTAGTCATTGTACAGGCGCATGTTGGCCCAAGCCAGCCCATTGCCGCTGGCATCGTACACCCAACCTCCAATGAGTCCCCCAGTACTACAATCTCGCTCATTGCGGACGACGTAGAACTGGTGTGGACCAGACGGAGGAGCTGGTGACGATTCGGCAACCGACCTGGTCGGGGATGGAGACGGTGTGCTAGTCGGCTGGGGCGGGGACGCCGGGGTAGCTGGTGGCTCGGGCGCGGCCGTGGGGGCGAGCGGAGTGGATAGCTCGGAGTGTGGCGACGGTGTTGTGATCGGCGTATCGGTGCCGGCGAGTGGCGACCCACTGACGGTCTTCTCTCCTCTGGCAGTTGGTGTCCAGCTCTCCACTGCAATCACGTTGCCACCTCTCCTCTTCGTGAAGGTCGAGAGCGCCGCACAGGCACCCACGCACATCACCAAGAGGACGAAAACGAACGCCATAGCGGAACCCTTGTTTTGCATAAGACTGTCCCGTGCCTATCCCCTGCCGCGAGCTGACTAGGTCATAATTCGACCCATCCGATCCGATGTCTCATCATACTGTCTTCAGGAATAAAAGGCAAGCAAACGCCTGAGGTCGTCGGAGACATCGTTTACGGACCGAAGTTGCACTCCGAAGGGGTAGATGCTATACTTGTGATCTTGGGGGGCGAGTAGCTCAGCTGGTAAGAGCGCGCGGTTCACATCCGCGAGGTCGTAGGTTCAAGTCCTATCTCGCCCATTGCCTTTGCCGGCCCGTGATCCGTCGGTGAGATAGCCATGCCCAAGAAGCCAAAGGCGAGAACTGAATGGTGGATCAGCCATCTACGTTGGGGGATCCTAGTCGTCACATTCCTCCTCAGCTCCCAGGATCCATCTCAGCGGGCCAACCTCTTGGCTGTCTACGGGCTATTACTGATGGGCGCCCTCTACAACGTCGCAGTCGTATTGTTGCTGCGTTCTAGACCTGTCCCCTCCTTCTTTAGGCAGTTGACTGTGGGCCTGGATACGTTCCTTCTGATAGCCGTCACCTACGTGTCAGGGCAACCCTCCTATTTTCTTTTCTTGCTATTCCCGGTCATGGTAGCCGCTCTCCAGTTCGGCATCGAGATAAGTCTCCTGATAGCCAGCATTGTAACCTCAGCGTACGGAGGCTTCATCTTCTTCCTCCAGCCTTGGTTGGCAGGTGGGCAAGGTCTGCCCCCTACCATTGTCAGTATCCTCGCCTTGTTCATCGGAGCAGCGGTTGTAGGGCTGTTGACCCCCAGGCAGAAGGGGGCCGCCCCACTGGCCGTGGCCGAGCACGAACTTCCACCGAGTTCGGCTTATCGTGACCGATTCCGCGCCATCTATGAAATGACCAGTGAACTCATCGCCACCCTGAACTATCAACAGATCCTGGAGAAGATACTGGACGTCAGCCTGGCCGGCTTCAAAGAGAAGGCAAGAAGGGACTTGCAGAGGCCGGTGAGCATGGTCCTTTTCTTCAACGAGGAGAAGGACAGTCTGTATGTCGCTGCCTCTCGCAATCTCAACAAAACCGACGAATTGCAGGAAGTCAAGGGCAAGACCGGGTTGGTGGGTCAGGTTGTCTCCACAGCCGAGCCTGCAACAAGCAGCCGTCCCAGCGCCGATCCCGAGTTGTCGACTTTCTCCGCACTGCGCCGGTGCCACTCGGTGTTGTGCGTTCCACTAAGGGCCGGCCTTGAGCTGTACGGCGTAGCGCTATTCGCGAGTCCTGAGGTCGACCCGTACGGAGACGCATATGTGGAACTCATCACCGCCTTCTGCAATCAGGCGAGCATCGCCTTGCAGAACGCCGAACTCTATCAAACTCTGCGAGAGGAGAGACGACGGATTCTCTTCAGCGATGAGGAACTCCGAAAACAGCTAGCCCGCGAGTTGCACGACGGTCCCACTCAGACCGTATCTTCCATTGCTATGCGGCTTGATTTTGTCAGAGTGCTGCTGGACTCAGATCCGGCAAGGGCCAGACAGGAGCTGGACAAGTTGGAGAGGATGGCTGGGCAAGCGGTGAAAGAAGTGCGCACCATGCTTTTCACCATGCGTCCCATGATTCTCGAAACTCAGGGATTGGCCGCAGCGTTGGAACATTACGCGCAACGGATAAGGGAAACGGACAATATTGCAGTACACGTGGACGCCCAGGGTCTGGACAGACGCCCAGTTCCGCTTGTGGAGGGGGCCACTTTCTTCATTCTTGAGGAGGCCGTCAACAACGCCAAGAAACACGCAGAGCCACAAAACATCTGGATAGACCTCGAGAGACGCACCGGTGACCTCTTTGCCCAGGTCAAAGATGATGGTCTGGGGTTTGATGTCGCGGCGGTGGAGAGTTCCTATGACGAACGGACCAGCTTGGGACTAATCAACATGCGTGAGCGCGCGAGACTGATCAATGGCCTACTGACCATCGAATCCAGGCCAACCGAGGGCACCACGGTTACCCTTGTTGCACCCATGAGCGGTGATGAGGAACCATCCTAGATTCCTGCCCCTGGGGTTCGATCCACCATCATCAAATGGCGCCCCATGTCAACTCTTGAATTAGCAAAAGCCTTGTTCGACTACAAGGTGCAGTTGATTGCTTGGGTGCTGTTCTCCATTCTGATCTATGCCCTCAGTACCAACCTGCTGCATTTCCTCCGCAGCGTCCCGTCCGGTCGCTTCGTTCGTCTCCTGAAAGCCTTTGACAGCTGGCCTCACAGCATATGGTTCTTCCAGGCGCTACGATTCCTCTACTACCTGTGCATCCCTTACGTGGCCCTGACGCGAGGACTGACCAACACAACTCTGATGGGTATGTGGCAGGTGCACTGGTTCGGAGAGCCCTGGTTCCAGGGACTCGCCTTGGGGACGGTACTGGGGCTTGGACTGCTGGTACTTCTGGTTTGGGGCTGGCGACAATATCTCCAGGCGGCCGCAGGAATCCAACAGCAGGTACTGAGGATACCGTATCTCATCGAGCGAAGGATCCTCGTGACACCCTGGGGCTGGGGATTGATCGTGCTTGACGTTCTCTACCTGGAGATGCACTGGGCCTTCTATCGCAGTGCTACGATCCGTATGCTCGGGGCTTACTATGGGGTGTTCCTGGGCTTTCTCCTCATCGTGGCAGAGTGGTGGCTGAATCCGGAAATTCGCAGGAACTTGTCAATGGCGCATCGCGGTGGGGAGGCCGTCACTAACACAGCTATGGCCTTAGGCATCGCGATCATCTACTACTTCACTTCCAACCTATGGCTTTGCATAGCAATTCATCTGACGATACAATTCGGTCTGCTATCATTCTTGACGATGATCTATGGCTCACCCGATCACGAAGGACAGAGCAATTAGGATGGCAAATAACGTTCCTGCCACAATGGCTATTCTCTTCAGATCGTCGTATACATAGGCGTACTGCTCAGCGAAACCGGAGGTAGCTCGTCTCGCCCGCCCAGCTACCTCAACCTCGGTTCTTTCCCCCGGCTTGGATACGGTTCCACGTTTGACAGCGCCCCTTGTTTCTCGTCTGCGCCGTGCTCGACGCGATTTCTTAGCCATTTCCTACCCTCCTGAGGCCTACTGGTTTGCCAACTCAGCGATGATGACCAACCGATGCGTGTCTATCATGTAAGGGTGACAGGTGATGAGCGTCAGCGCACTATTGGGGGTGGCTTCCAGCAAACTCACCTCAGTTGGCCCTACAACCATCTTTGCCACGACCACATAGTGATAAGGGCTATCTCCGGCATAGACGATAACCTCGTCTCCTATGTTCAAGTCCTCCAGATGCCTGAATATCTCGCCGTAGACATCATTGTGGCCAGAGATAACCATGTTGCCCCTCTCGCCGGGATTCGCTGAACCAATGCGATGCCCAGTTCCCATCTTCAACTCTTCCCAGCCGTCCCCCTCTACCACCGGGGCATCAACATTGATCGCAGGGATCACGATTCTGGACGCCTGTCGAGGCCCAGGAGTGGGGATGGGAATGGAAGCCCCCGGCTCCACCAGGTGTCGGTACGGGTTCGGTACCTTCTCCTCCAAGCCGGGCGGGAAACTACTACCCGGCAGCACCGCAACGGCCGTCATCGCGGGAGTGGCTACCTGTTCAGACTCCAGGGCCTCAGCCACCTCTCTATTCAAAACATGCAGGTTGGACAGAGAACTGAAGATCACGAAGATCAGACCCACCAAAGCTGCCAGCTCAAGCAACAGAAGCAGCCTATCTCGCAGTCTGGGAAAGCCTCTGCTCCAGAAACCTTTGTTCACCCTTCCCAGAAAGGAGATAGCATTCTCGAGTCGGCTGGTTTGTGGGGTAATCCTCACTGCCTCGAATGAGATTCCCTCAACACCAGCCGCCTCCTCCCTAAGTGCCCCATCAGGTGTGGGTGAAGAGGGAGCCCTCGGCGCGAACTGTCTTCTCACGCGGTGCAGCGCCCCTCTGTCGGAGGGGTCCACACTTGATCCGTCCTCGGCCCTGACGAAGGATCTCGACGCCTTCTCCTCACCGCCCGCCACACGACGGAAACGCTCCAGGGCACGGGCGCGTCGCTTCGCCTCCAAGAGTTCCTCCAACTCCTCTATCGTTAGGTCATCGGCGGAAGACTTGTCGCTCATGACTCAATCCTTCAGTGATACACGTCTGAAGCCGTAACCGGATCTTATGTAAAATTATATACATATTCGCGCAATAGTCAAGCATCCGTTCAGCCTCAGGAAGCCTTCCGGTGTTGCTCAACCCTTGTTAGGAACTGTTGTTCTTCCTGGTTGCCCATCTGGTTGTGACCAGCTCCCGTATCTGGGAGATCTCCTCCACCCGTAGTGCCCAGACCAGCAAAGCATAGCTGATCACACCCAGTCCCGCGCCGCCCGCTACGATCAATGGTTCCCCCCAAAGTGATCCGTAACCTGCAATACTGGCCAAGTGTGGCACGCTCAGATATACGACACACCCGGTCAGCGCCGAGGCCACGAGCACCTTCAAGACAGTTCTCGCCAACCCTTGACCTCGAAGGCCGTCAAAATAGCGGTGTGCCAGGTACAGCATGACTAGCGCATGGCTGCTCAGCTGAACTGAGTTGGCCAACACCAATCCCAACATTCCCAGGGGAGCAATCAATGCCAGCGCTACCGCTAGATAGATGAACACTCCAAGAACCCCCACCAGAACGGGGGTCTTGGTATCCTTTCGAGCGTAGAAGGCGAAGATCAGAACTTGATCTATCCCGGCGAAAGGAAGTCCTATGAGATAGAGGCGCAGGGCCTGCGCAGTACGTAGTGTGTCGTAGGGCTGAAAGGCACCATGCTCGAACAGCAAAGCTATTACGGGCGTTGCCAGGACCAAGAGCCCTATGGTGGCGGGGACGATGAGCAGCAAGACAGTGCGCAAGCCCATCCCCAACGTGCGGCGGAAACGCATCATCTCGGCTCCCGACGCCAAGCGGGAGAGCGAAGGCAAGACCGCGGTGGAGATGGCTACCGCCACTAGCCCAAGCGGAAACTGAACAAGCGTGGTGGCGTTTTGCATCCAGGCGATGCTTTGCTCGCCAGTGCGAGAGGCCAGATTTCGGTCAATGGCGATTCCCACTTGGCTGACAACGAGACCTAGAGCCACTGGAAGGTAGAGGCTGCCCAAGCGCCGCAGACCCGGGTGAGAAAAATCCAGAGAAAAGGAAAACCGCAAGTCTCGCAAAGCCGGCAACTGGATAGCTAACTGCAGGATTGAGCCCAGGAGAACACCCAATGACAAACTGGCGATCCCCACCCTGTCGGCTAGAAGTAGCGCTGTGATTATGATGCCAGCGTTGAAAACGCTTGCGCCGAAGGCCGGATAGACGAAGCGCTTGTTGGAATACAGAAGACCGGTCATAGCCCCGGCCAACCCCAAGAAGAGAACCGCAGGCATGATGAGCCGCATAAGCGCGGTCGTCTGGGCAAGCAATAGCTGGTCGAAGCCACCACCCAACATCCAAGCCACGGCAGGGGCGGCCAACTCCAAAGCAAGGACGATGGCCGAAAAAACGATAGCGACTATGGTGAACAGGGTGCTGGCCAGTCGCCATAGCTGCTGACGGTTCTCCGGCTCGGCGTAGTCGCTGAAAACGGGGATCAAAGCCGCGCTGATCATACCTCCTATGAGAAGGTCATAGATCATGGTCGGCACAATGGAAGCCACACGAAAAGCACTGACCACCCCAGTGGCCCCAAAGAGGTGCGAGATGACGGTTTCGCGGACGAGGCCTAAGACACGGCTGCTCACGTTGCCGAGTGCCACAATGGTGGCTGCCTGGGCTATGCCTATGCCCTCGCCAGCTTGCGATGCTCCCTCCTCGAGCGATGTCCCACCTCCGGAGGAGGCGCCTGTGTTCACCTGCGCTCCCCCTGATGGTGAGCGACGATGGTGGAGATCAGATCTGTCGTCGAACGGCCGTGGGTGACTGATGTCAGATACACCTTGCCACCGTACTCGGCCACTACCTTGGCCTCAGGCAGCTCCTCAACCGTATAATTGCCCCCCTTCACGTAGACATCTGGCTTGAGTGATCTTACGAGCCTCTCTGCAGTCGCCTCGCTGAACACGACAACACAGTCAACATATTCCAGCGCCGCCACTATCTCCGCCCGGTCCCCCTGCACCATGAAGGGACGCCCTGGCCCTTTGAGGCGCCGCGTTGACTGATCATCGTTCAAACCCACAATGAGTAGATCACCTTGCCTTCTGGCCTCTTTGAGATAACGCACATGGCCTATGTGCAAGAGGTCGAAACAGCCGTTGGTGAACACCACTTTCCCGCCCTGAGATGCCACTCGTTCCCTCATGGCACGGGCCTCCTGCGAGGACACGATCTTACCAGTCATGCTGTTCTCCCTAGCGCGCCAGCGTCACGCTATTCTACAACAGTTGAAGGCATTCTTCAAGCCCTACGAGTGGCTTGGTACCTCTTGGCTGTGATATAATGATGACGTGATTGGCGGCTATCATCAAGAGGGACCAAAGAGGGGCAAACTAATCCTTGCCGTCGTGGGCGGAGGTCTGATTCTCACCTGTGTGGCTACAACTGCAATAATGACGCGCTCGCCGGCGGGTACGATCACTGCTTTTCTGCAGCCCACCTCCACGCCTACCGCGACTTCGACTTCCACGCCCACTCGCACTCCCACCTCTACTCCCGTGCCTACCCCTACCTTCACCCCGACGCCAGAGATCATCGAACCTCAGGACCACCACTGGCTAGGCCGTCCATTCAATGCTGAACACAACAACGAGCCCACCCGATTCTATCGGTACGGTTCCACCGCCGGGGGAAGGTACCGCATCCACCACGGCGCCGACTTTCCCAACCCTTTTGGCGCACCGGTCCTCGCCGTAGCCAAGGGCAGGGTCATCGCGGCCGGTCCAGATGATCGAATCGTGTATGGAGAGAGAGTTGGATTCTACGGTCAACTACTGATCGTTCAGCTGGACCAGCAATATCATGGTCAAAAAGTGTATGTCCTCTACGGCCATCTCGCACAGATACACGTTCACTTCCTGCAACGGGTCGAGGAAGGCGACATCATTGGAGAAGTAGGCATGACCGGCGTGGCCATAGGGCCCCACCTGCACCTTGAGGTACGGGTAGGCCAGAATACCTATCACCACACGCGGAACCCTGAACTCTGGCTGCGACCTTTGCCCGGCAGGGGCACAATAGCCGGACAGCTGCTCGATTCTCAGGGGCGGCTGATCCCCGAACAGTCGGTCACATTCTACCGGCGGGAGACCCCTGATCAGCGTTGGCAAGATGTCACCACATACACTCCAAGAGAGGTCAACACTGATGACGGCTGGGAAGAGAACTTCGTCTTGGGGAATGTGCCTGTGGGTGACTACGTGGTCAAGGCTTATGTGAACGGTCACCTGTACGCTGCAGATGTTACCGTTACCGAAGGGGATACCAGCTTTCTGACCATCGAAGCCCGATGAGTTTCGCCTCCTCCTCGCGTCGCAGCCAAAACACAGTCAATGCCACATCTCCCCGGCTGCAACCTTGCACTTATCTCACGGTGATGATAAACTAACGGTTGGTCTACGGTGGTACCTCTCACCGCCAAGACCGCAGCCCGGATCATCCGCTCCGCCCGAGAGGATAGCCGCAGGAGAAGCACTGTGTCTCACGCGTTTTACCGGAAGTGGCGCCCCCGGACCTTTGCCGAGGTGGTGGGTCAGGACCACGTTACCCAGACCCTGCGCAATGCCTTGAAGCACTCCCGAATAGTGCACGCTTACTTGTTCAGCGGACCAAGGGGAACCGGAAAGACAACAACGGCTCGCATTCTGGCCAAGGCGGTGAATTGCCTGGGGGACAGGGTCGACAGACCCTGCAATGAGTGCCTGATGTGTGAGGCGGTAGACGAGGGCAGAGCCATAGATCTCATCGAGATAGACGCAGCCTCTCATACGGGCGTAGATGACATAAGGGACCTCAGAGAGAAGATTAACTTCGCCCCGAGTGTGGCAAGATACAAGTTCTACATCATAGATGAGGTACACATGCTCTCCGGTTCGGCTTTCAACGCGCTGCTGAAGACCCTGGAGGAACCCCCATCCCACGCGATCATGGTCCTGGCCACCACGGAACCGCACAAGATCCCTGCAACTGTTCTTTCTCGTTGCCAGCGCTTCGACTTCCGACCCATCCCCCTCGAGGACATGATGGCCCGACTGCGGAACATCGCTGTTCACGAGGGATTGGAGGTGCAAGAAGGCGCTCTGGATCTTGTTGCCCGACAATCCACAGGGAGCATGCGCGACGCGGAAAGCCTCCTCGATCAGCTTTCCTCCTATGGTGGGGGTGAGATCACACTGGCGCAGGTGCAGACCATGCTGGGCACAGTCTCCTCCCAGGCCGTAAAGGACTTGGTCGACCACCTGGCGTCTTGCGATGTGGCCGCCGGCCTGGGTCAGATAGGTAGAGCCATCGCCGATGGAGCAGATCCCCGCCAACTCAGCAAGGAACTGGTGGAATACCTGCGGGGCCTCCTGTTGATGAAGACGACCACCCTGGGTCCCTCCTACTTGACGGAGGAGCAGCGGACCGAAATGGCCCGTCAAGCGAAGTCTTTCACGCTGGACAGGTTGGTGTCCACGATCAAGCTTTTCAACCAAGCCACAACGGATGTCAGGGATGCATCGCGACCTCAATTGCCCTTGGAGCTGGCCTTCGTAGAAGCCACGCTTTCGCCAGAACCGGACATGGAGTCTGCGGCCACGAGTCATTCTGCGCCTGGGAAGAAGCCCCCGAAGCGGATGGAGGGAGAGAAGACCATATCCGGCCAGGTCGAGCGTCGCCCAAGCCGATTCTCCCAGGAGGCTGAGGCAAAACCAGCGCCCGCAAGCGTGAAAGAGCACGGAGGTGCGGTTACTGCGGAAGGCGCAATGGCGCCTCTCAAGAGACTACAGGACAATTGGACTGAGATCCTGGCAGCGATAAAGACCAGCAACAGGCATGTGGAGGCTGTGATCAGGGACTGTCCGCCTGCGTCGGTGGAAGGCGACGTGGTTACTCTCCGGGCGCGCTACCCCTTTCACAAAGAAAAACTCGAGGAGGATCGGTCCCGGAAGCTTGTCGAAGACGATATCAGTAAGATCATGGGACAGTCCTACCGCATCAAATGCATCCTGGGCCCCAGTGCGGGTAGGCAAGATCCCGAGCGTGCCGACGAGATGAAGTCGCTTGCTGAGGATCCCGTGGTGAAGGCAGGCCTGGAGTTAGGAGGCGAGATCGGGGGAGTCCAGTGAAACGGTGGTTGAACGGAAGGGGAGTAGGGAAGTAGATTGAATTGAGACAGCGGATTCTCGCAACGCGTGCTTCGCTGATTGACTGCGTCCAATGCACGGCCTCAAAAGGAGTATCGAGATGGCAAGGAAAAAGAAAGCACAGTTCAAGTCTCAACGCGGAGCTCCTCTGAAGCAGATACAAGAACTGCAGGCCAAGGTGCTGGAGACCCAAGACGCTTTGGGTGGGCAGACCGTCACTACCTCCGTGGGTGGCGGCGCCGTCACCGTGGTGATGACAGGACACCACAAGCTGGAATCCATTGAGATCTCGCCTGAGGTGATCGACCCTGACGACGCGGAGATGTTGCAGGACCTGATCATCGCTGCCGTCAACGAGGCCTCAGAAAAGGCCGGAGAGTTGGCAGCACAAAGCCTAGCTGGCCTCACAGGCGGGTTAGGAATACCTGGCCTAACGTAGGATGCGAACAGTCCCCAAGTCTGTAGAACGCCTTATCGAGGAGCTAAACCGTTTGCCAGGCATCGGGCCAAAGACCGCCTCGCGCTTGACCTTCTACCTGCTGCGATCCTCCCGCGAGCAGGTGCAGGCCCTGGCGGATGCCATCGGCCAACTTCATAACAAGGTCGTCACTTGTTCAATGTGCTTCAACATCGCGGAAACGAGCCCCTGCGCTATCTGCGGTGACGCTCAGCGAGACGGCTCCCTCATCTGCGTGGTGGAGGAGCCCCTGGATGTCTTGGCAATCGAACGGACAAGAGCGTATGATGGTCTGTATCATGTCCTACACGGTGCCATTTCACCGCTGGAGGGTGTGGGGCCGGAAGACCTCAAGATAGCAGAGCTGATGCAGCGTCTGCGGCGCCATCCAGCCGAGGAGGTCATTCTGGCCACCAATCCGAATCTGGAGGGTGAATCCACAGCCATGTATGTCTCTCAACAACTAGCGCCTTTGGGCGTGCGAGTGACCCGCCTGGCCCACGGCCTGCCCATGGGAGCTGACCTGGAATACGCTGATGAGGTGACTCTAACCCGGGCTTTGGAAGGCAGAAGGGAAATGTGACACCAATCGTGATGTATCTGGACAAACGGAAGCCTACTTTGAACGAAACCATGGTTGAAAGCGTGAGGGGAGGGTAGTTTGGGAGAACTCGGCCGACTACTACGTGAGGCCCGGGAAAAGAAGGGCCTGTCCACCGCAGAGGTCGAAGAAGAGACCAGAATAAGGCAACCACAGATAGAGGCCTTAGAGGAAGAGAACTACGAAGAGCTGCCGGCTGGAATATACCGCAAAGGTCTGCTCCGCAACTACGCCCAGTACCTGGGCCTTGATCTGAGCGGAGTCATGACCCTGTATGGCGGAGAGGAGGAACAGGTTGGTCCCGCCACACCTGTGGCTGAGGGGTTCGAACCGCCGAAAGGTATGACGATATCATCGTGGCTCTTCATAAACTTGTTCTTGGGAGTGCTGATAGTAGCATCCATCGCAGTCGTAGGAGTCCTAGCCTACAACCGCTGGTTCCCAGTCTCATCCATATCCTCGGCGACCCCCACCCACCGTGTCAGCTTGGCTTCGCCAGTTCTGCAATTGAGCCCTACCAACACGCCATCCCCAACGTCCACGGCCACTGAAATCCCGTCGGGCCGGCTGCAAGTGGATGTGGAGATCATCGCTCGAACGTGGCTGGAGGTCACGGTCGACGGTGAGCCCGCATTCCGGGGACTCATCGAGGCAGGCACCAATTGGTCATGGTTCGCGGAGGACAGCATCGCCATGCATGTGGGTAACGCCAGCGGTGTCCTGGTGACACTCAATGGGCAGGAACTGGGCCTCCTGGGCGAGCCCGACGAAGTCGTGGACATTGAATGGACTTGGGGGAGCCTCCACGCTACTCCCGAGCCCCTTTCCACCGGCACGCCACTGCCAGTCTCCCCGTCTGGCACGCCTGTTATCACAACTACCGCCGTGCTCACGCCCAGCCCAGGCCCTTGAGGCCACTCGTGCGTTTCCATCTGCTCTCACTGGGCTGCCCCAAGAACACAGTCGAGTCCGAGGGCCTGACGGGACTACTGCACCGTGCCGGTTACGAGCCCACCGACGACCCCCAAGAAGCCGACATCCTCATCGTCAATACCTGCGGGTTCATCGACAGCGCCAGGGCGGAGTCCGTGGCCGCCCTGCGGGAACTGGGTGAGACGAAAGGACCCGATCAATACCTTGTCGCTGCCGGTTGCATGGCCGAACGGTATGGTACAGAAATGGCGCGGATGGTGCCTTCCCTCGACGGAATAATCGGCACTCGACGATGGAGAGAGATTGTCGCCCTTGTAGAGGGTCTGTTGGCAGATCACAGACCGGGCGCGCTCCATCAGCTGCCGCTACCCGGCCCCCGGCATCCCCCAGTCCATCCTCTGGCCCGGCAGTGCGCCGCCGTGGCGACTGCTTATGTCAAGATCGCTGAGGGCTGCGACGCCCCCTGTGCCTTCTGCGCCATCCCTCAGATCAAAGGGGCTTTTCGCAGCAAGCCGAAGAAAGCTATATTGACCGAGATTCGGGAACTGGCCGAGCAAGGCATCAAAGAGATCATTCTCATCGCTCAGGACACCACGTCCTATGGTCGCGACTGGAAACAGAAACACGCCCTCGCCTCCCTCGTCAGGGACATCCTGACAGCTGTACCAGCGCTGCCTTGGCTACGGATAATGTACACCTATCCCCAGCACGTGAGCTCGCAGCTGATCGAGGTCATGGCCTCCAACCATCAAGTCTGTCACTACCTGGATCTGCCGCTACAGCACGCCCACCCTGAAGTGCTGCGTCGCATGAATCGCCCCCATGACATGGAGCATGTTCGTTCGCTCATCAAGCGCCTGCGCAAGGCGATGCCGGACATCGCCCTGCGCACCTCGTTCATCGTCGGCTATCCAGAGGAGACCAAAGATGAGTTCCAGACGCTGCTGGAGTTCATGAACGAGACTGCTTTCGACAGGGTAGGTGTTTTCACCTACTCACGGGAGCAGGGAACAAAGGCGGCCGAGTTGCGCGAGCAGCTCCCACAACCCGTCAAGGAAGACAGGTATCAGCGAGCCATGGCCTTGCAACAGAGAATCTCCCTCAGAAAGAACAGGCAATTCGTCGGTCAAGAACTGCAGGTGCTCGTAGAAGGGGTAGGCGATGACATCAGCGTGGGCCGCTCGTATCGGGACGCCCCGGAGGTGGACGGCATGGTGTTGATTCACGGCGAATTGCCGACAAACGAATTCGCCTCCGTGCGCATCACGGAGGCACTGGAGTATGACCTTGTTGGCCGCATCGAATAGACGGTTCATACAATCCCTGCGTACCCTCGTGGAACAGAGGTGTACTCAGATAGCTCTCGCCGGTGTCCCGGAAGATGACTACGATGAACAGACCTTTGTTCTCGGGCCTGCTAGCCACCTCCACAGCGGCGAAAGCACGTGCCCGGGAGGAGATGCCAGCCAGAATGCCTTCCTCTTTGGCAAACGACGCGCCATGGCAATGGCATCTTGATCCTGCACTCTGATGACTTCGTCTCTGACATCCCTGTTGAGCACCACGGGGACAAACCCTGCACCGATGCCTTAAGTCTGGTGTGCCCCCGCTTGTCCGCGGGACAGTACCGGCGTCCTGGCAGTCAATTGCCTCCTAGAACTGCGGGTGAGTCCGGGGCTGCCCTCGCCGAGTTCCTTCGTAAGTCACCGCTCCCGCGGCTCTTGGCACATACTGCCTCCTTATGAGAATCTCAAACAGTTCGCTGCATGCGCCACCTCGCTGCAGCCTTATAAATCATCGCCAGAATGAAACCGCAAGCCGAAGTGAGGATAATGGTCGCTCCGGAAGTGAGATCCAAAACGTAGGATAGCCATAGGCCCGTAGTGGTGAACACAACGCCCAGGGCGACAGACGTCACCATCATTCTCTTAAGATTCGAAGTAAACTGTCCGCTGATGGCCGCCGGCATCGTCAGGAGCGCAATCACCAAGATCAACCCCACTACTCGCATTAGCATCACCACCGTCAAGGCGACCAGGCAGAACAGCAGTGAGTGAACTGCGTCGACCCGCACGTTCGCGGTGGAGGCGTAGGTTTCGTCGAAGGAAATGGCCAGCAGTTCCTTGTAGAATGCCGTCACGAGGACAATGATCACAACATTGAGCGCGACCATGATCAGCACATCTGTCCACGGGACCGTGAGTATGCTGCCGAAAAGGTAGCTCATCAGATCAGCCGCGTAGCCTGGCGCAAGGTCAACAAAGATGACACCAACCGCCATACCGATAGCCCACATCATGCCGATGATGGTGTCGGCACGCTCCCGAGTCTTGCGCCGCACGGCGCCCATCGCCAGCGCAGCCCCGACGCTGAACACGGTAGCGCCCAGGACGGGATTGGTCTTCAGGAAGTGCGAGAGACCGATGCCGCCGTAGGCAGCGTGGGCGATGCTCCCGCTGATGAAAACGAAACGGTTAACGACTACGTATGTTCCAATGATGCCACAGGCGACGCTAGCCAACATTCCAGCTATCAAGGCCCGCTGCATGAACTCGAACTGAAGTACGTCAATCATCCGTCTCCCTCCTCGACAGAGTGGACGTCAAACACACGATGAGGCATACCATGGGCGATCAAATCAACCGGACAGCGATAGGCCGCTTCCAGCATCTCCGGTGTGATTTCCCTGGAGGCATGGTAGATCAGACGGCGATTCAGACAGGCGATCGTCTTCACGTACGAAGACACGACGCCCATGTCATGAGAAACCAGAATAATCGTCACCCGCCGGTTCAGCTCCTGAAGCAACTCGTAGATACTACCCACACCGGAGCTGTCTACACTGGCGGTGGGTTCGTCCAGCAACAGAATCTGCGGCTCGCTTGCCAGCGCTCGGGCAACGTAAACTCGCTGCCGCTCTCCTCCTGACAGCTGCCCAATCAGGCGATTCTTTGAGTCTAGCATGCCAACCCGGCGCAATACCTCCGCGACGACGTGCTGGTCATCCTCTGTATACCGATGGAACAATCCTCGGCGGCCCAGTCTTCCCATCATCGTCACGTCCCAGACGCTGATCGGAAAAGTGTGGTCGAACTCAGTGCGCTGTGGCACGTAGCCGATGAACTGCCGGCCCTCTTTCGGGCTACGGCTCAGGATGCGCACTCGCCCGCGGGTAGGCTGTACCAAACCCAGCAACACCTTGAGCAGCGTCGTCTTGCCGCCGCCGTTCGGGCCGATAACGCCTATGAAGTCCTGGTCCCGAACTGAGAGGTTGATGTCTTCCAACGCCGGCAATCCGTCATATTGCACCCACAGTTCTTCCAGGCAAATGACCTCGCGCCTTGCTGTCAACGCCCTTCCTCCTTCCAGAGGCATGTGCGATCGCCTCCTACTGCTCTCTCGCAAGCACCTCTGAGAACGTGTCAGCCACACGCTGGAGATTGTCCAGCCAATCAGGAGCTAGCGGACTGATCAGCAAGACCTCCCCACCGATCTCATCAGCGATGGTCTCTGCACTGCTCGTG
Source organism: Chloroflexi bacterium B3_Chlor (assembly GCA_005223035.1). Classification (GTDB taxonomy): domain Bacteria; phylum Chloroflexota; class Anaerolineae; order UBA7937; family B3-Chlor; genus B3-Chlor. Next base: position 24,956 of record NJBK01000009.1, on the reverse strand, counting down.
CTGAACTCGGGCTGTGCGAAGATCACTTTGATGTTGCTCTCCTTCGCCATGCGGATCAAGCCAGCCATCTCCGCCGGGCTCGGATCGCTGCCTTCGATCTGAACTGGAATCATCTCCAAGTCGTAATCCCGCGCAAAGTAGGACCAGGCAGGGTGGAACACCATCAGTTTGCGGCTTTCAAGGCCAGCCAGCGTGTCCTTGATACTGACATCCAATTCATCTACGTCAGACAGAAGAGAGCCCAGATTCGCATGGTAGAAGCCCTCGTTGTCGGGGTCTATCTCGACCAGGCCATCGCATATGGTCTGAGCCTGGATCTTTGCCAGTTGGGGCGACAACCATATGTGTGGATCCGTGCCACCCATCCGCTCTACGCCCTCGGACTGGTCCACAATCAGCATATGCTCGTTCGCCGCCGCGATCCGATCCATCCAGGCTGCCTCGAAAGGCACCCCGATACGGACGTACATCTGGGTCACTGATAGCTGCTGGATCTGGCTGGGTTTCGGCTCGTAGGTCGCGGGGTTGAAACCTGGACCGACCATCACCGACACGTTTACGCTGTCTCCACCTATTCGCTCCACGAAGTACTTCTGCGGGACGATGCTGACCGCTACATCGATCAGCCCCTCAGGGGGTGGGGTGGCCGTGAGACGTGAGGTCCCACAAGCAGGCAAGAGCAAGAACAGTCCCAGAGCTAGCCCTGCCAGTGGAGATCGTCTCCTCAGCACTGTGATCTCTTCTTTCCGGTATGATGTGAATTGGAATGCTCCGAAACGTGTGTCCTGCGTCAACCTAACTCGGAACTACGGATCCTCTCGCGGTCCCGCTCAATCGTCTTCCCTCGCTGAGATGACATCCGGTGCCAGCCCGTCGATCAAGGGCTCACTCCCAGGCAGCATAGCCTCATCGTCACGTCCCTGGAGCCCCTTGCGTTCTGTTCCCAGTCCTCCGGCCTTCCTACGCCCTATCCGTGGCTATACCTTATGCAAGTCTACTGACACGCCGGACACAGGCCCGCCAACTCCAACAAATGGGACTCTACAGAAAAGCCCGTTCGCCTTGCCGTCTGCTCAATCAACTCGTTCAGACCGGAGCAGGGGAAGTCAACGACCCGCCGACAGGCCTGACAAACCAGGTGGTGACCATCCTGTTCCCTCGCCTGGGCATAGGCGCGACATCCTTCCGCCCCGTGCACACGGCGCACAAAACCCAGCTCCCTGAGCAACTCCAGCGTCCGGTAGACGGTGGTCATCCCCAACCTGGAGTGGATCTTGCGGCCTCTGTCCAGCACCTCGGCTGGGGTAAGGAGCTCATTCCCCTCCTGCATTACCTGCAGGACGGCAAGGCGCTGTGCGGTCAGCTTGTATCCGTGAGCCCGCAGGCCCTGCGCCATTGCTGAATCCCTCACGTCTCAGCCCCTCGGCCAATTGAAAAACCCTTTCATTTGGAAGGATTATCCTGAGAATCTGGGCTCTTGTCAAGTCATGAAAAACGGGTGGCGGGACCTGGAACCCGCCACCCTGTCGAAACACGTCACACCTGGAGCAAAGCTCACTCAAGCAAGTACACCGAGTACTCGTAGCTTGCTATCTCGGTCGTCGAGGGAGCCAAAGCCGAGATGACCAGCACCGCCCTGTCCACCTCGTCTCCAAAGCCCTCCATGATGAAGCGCCCCTCTTGAGTATCATCCAAGTCCATCTCCGCTACAGTCGTTCTCGCACCAAGTTCGAGCACCTGTACCACCCACTCCTGCGGCAGTGTGTTGTTGGAGCGGATGAAACCGTCCGGCTCCCAACCACCGTCGGTCTCCGCATCGTAGCTGTATCCCAATTCCGGGATAGCAAAGTCGTCCACACAAAAGCCTGGATCGTTGTAGGCATCGTCAGTTACATACTCGAACCGGATGAGCACCTCCCGGTCGACATAGGGGGTCAGGTCTATCTCTTCCTTCACCCACATAGGACGATCTCCCCCCCCGCTAACACCAGTATAGCCGTGACCGAAGCTGTTGCCATACGGGTTGGTGTCAGTAGTATAGCTTCCAGGCAAAATGTCCCAGGTTTGACCGCTATCGGTGGATACTTCTACGTAGGCGTAGTCGTAGTCATCCTCGATATGATACCACGTCCAGTATTCCAGGGTGGCTTCCTCAAGCCCGCTCAGGTCAAACTCCCCAGTAAGTGTCATGTTGCTAACGTCCCCTCTATTGGACCACCACTCAAACTGGCCGCTATGGGGATCGTTATCCACCAGCTTGACTCGAGTTGAACCCGCAAACTCAATGACCAACTCTCCGCGACCGGGCTCCAGTTCGATGTAGTCAGCAGCGTACTGGTGGACGGTACTAGAACGGCTATCAGGATAGTGGCGATGAACGTGATCAATGGCGACTGTGTCGTAGAGTTCTATCCCGTAATACCCGTAACGTCCATCTCTCAGATCTGGATCATTGAGATAGTTGGCCATGAGCCAGTCCTTGAAAACGTCCTCGGACCCGATATCGAATCCATTGGCGGCCAGCACCTCATCAAATCCAGCCATTCCGTCTGTCTGAGTGGCAGTCAGTTCCCGTACCAGCTCTGCGCCGAACCGCTCGGTGAAATAGTACATAAACAGAAAAGATGCGTCGTAGTAAACGCCTGCCTCATCTATCTCATCCGTCCACGCTGTGAGTTGCGTGTCGGGTGCGCTGAGAAACGAAACGGGCCATTGGAGGCGATAGCCATTGAGCACCTCCGCGGTCTGAGCAGATCCCTCATTCACCCAGGTGTCCTCATTAGGATCAACGGTCCAGTGAATCATATGTTGAAACTCGTGGGCCACAGTGCTATTGTAGTAATCGTCACCTGGTGGGACGCTGGCCGCGTTGATGTAGAACATCTCCTTCTCATTACTGAAGGGATTAACGATGCTGGGATACTCATCATTGCTTGAGAAATAGCCGCCGACGCTGGGAAGGTTCGCGTTGAGGATGTGAATGTGAACGTCGTTGTCCACCCCTGGGCTCCATTCGGAACCGAAGTACCGGCGATTGGTGGGATAGATCTGCTCCTCGAACTCATGTGCCGAAGCTCGTATGCCCTCGTCATCCAGACGCAGACCATCTTGTACCCACATGTAGACGTGGGGGGTGGCATAGCGCAGAACGGCTTCGATGGTGAAATACGTTTCTGCTATGTCCTCATCGTTGACCCAAAAGGTCTCCCGCTGCCCTACTTCATAATGGGAAGGAGAATCTGCTACAACGCGGGGTACGGGACCAGTGCGCTTCAACTGCTCGGCGAGGGAATACAGATCCCGCGCGGGAATCGATGTCTCGCGGACCGACTCAGCCGTCGAAAGGCTCTCCTCGCTAACCGGGGTGCGCTCCACTGACGGAGTGATCTCTGCCTCCCGTACGGGGGTCGGCACGGAAGAGACAATATCCCTCACCACCACCATCGAGAACAGGAAAATGTCAACCGCGAGACACACACATATACACAGGCAAAGCGTGACAAGAACCAGAGCAAGCTTGCGCAAGGAGTGTCTCCTTCTACCGTCTCAGTCCGCTTGCACCACTACGGGGACTTCGCAGGGAGGGGGATAGTTGCCGTCAACGTTGACAACAGTAAGCCGCAGAGTAACGGGGCCCGACAGATCACCGGTGTTCCAGGCGACCAGAAGACCGTTCTCCACCGGGGAGTACTTCAGCTCGTCTATGACAGGGCAATGGCTCGTGTTCTGGCCAAGGCAGAATTCGACCTTATAGAACTGAAAGAAATCCGTGTCGGCGCTTCCTTTGACCTCGACCACTCCGCTTACAGTCTGATTGACTCCGGGCGATGCGATCTTGGCCGCTGGGTCTGGACAGGAGGCTGGCGCCACATTAGGGGTGGGACTTTCCTCGGGCGTCGGTGTCCAAGGCGGCGCAGGGCGGACCAGAGGCCCTCTCGTAGCAGTGGGGGTAGGAGTTGGAGGAATAGGGGTGCTGGTGGCTGTTGGGAGAACTACTGGCCCATCCGGCGTTGTGCTGCCAGCGATAACACTGAGAGAAGGGGCCAAGAACACGTCCACAAATGCTACTAGACTGATTATCACGAGGAGACCAAGGATAGTGAAAGTCGCCCGGTACGCCTTGCCAGTAGCCACCTCCTTCTCAATGGTGAATAGGGATGCCCCTCTCTCCCTCTTGGCCAGGTATATGACCCTGAGGTAGACGAAGATCGTCAAGGCACAGGCGACGTATATCCAGACAGCAAAGCTGTCAATCACTTCTATCAGTACAGTCATGGAGGCACTCGAGAGAATTTCCCTATTCTACCACGACTCGCGCAACTTGTCAAAAAGGGAACGAAAGAGTCCTCTTCTTCGTTCCCCGCCAACTCCTAGCCCTGCGCGACCGTGTCACACTTCCTGCATTCTGCTGAGGATTCCCTTGATCAAGAGGCTTAGCTTGGGCACCACCTCTCTGCCTGCGTCCAACACCTCTTGGTGAAGGCTCTCCTGGCTCATCGGTTGATCCTTACTCGGAACCCCGCCTACCGGTATCACATTGCTGATGTGGGAGAGCCCTAGGGCCCGCATCCCCTCGTGCCTCACAACGATCACCTCAGGCACCGTGGACATACCCACGGCATCAGCACCAATAAGCCTCAAGAATCTGACATCTGCCGGCGTTTCGAAGGTGGGCCCTGCCGACATAGCGTACGTGCCCTGTCGCAATTCGACCCCAAGCTCCTCCGCTACTGAGAGAGCTAAGTCCCGCAGCCCAACATCATATGCAACCGACATCTCCACAAACCTCGGGCCGAGACGCGGATCATTCGGACCGCGGAGAGGGTTGAACCCGGCCATGCCCACCAAGTTGATGTGGTCGGTGATCAGCATCAAGTCGCCGGCCTTTTGATCCTCCCTCAGACCGCCAGCAGCGTTGGTGACTATTACGGTATCTATGCCCAGCCTGTGCATGACACGGATAGGGAAGGTAATGCGCTGAAGAGAATACCCCTCGTAGAAATGGACCCGTCCGCGCATGAAAGCGACTTCTTTCCCTGCCAATCGCCCAATGACCAGTTCTCCGACATGACCCTGGACACTGGTGGAAGGAAAATGGGGGATCACCCCATAAGGCATGGATTCCGGTGCCTCTACGTCGTCCGCCACAGCGCCAAGCCCCGAACCAGTGATGATCGCAACGGTCGGTCGGGAGGGCGTCTGCGCGCTGATATAGGAAGCGCTCTCTTCTATCTCCTCCCAGCCATAGGGCCGTTCGTCCACAGCCGCACCTCCCCCAGCAACTCAGAGCTTCTCCAGCAAGGCTCGCTTCTTCTCTTGGAACTCCTCGTCGGTGATGATACCCCTCTTCCGAAGCTCATCCAGTTCGGCGATCAGTTCTGGTATGTCCGCAGCCGACGGGGCTTCCTCGCTCAACACTCGGGTCGCCTTTCCCTCAAAGATGTCGAGCTGGCTTAGACCTTCCTTTTGATTCAACATCTCGGTCTTGAATCTCACTGGTCGCGCTATATGCCTGAAGAGATTGACGCCTATCTCGCTCGCAGTGAGTATCTTTACGTCACCGTAGTTCAGCACCCTCCCCATCGCAGACTGCTCCAGTACGACATCGTTGACTTTCTCCAGAGAGGAATCGATAGAATGCTTGTTGATGATACCCTCTAGTTGAACCACTCTTCGATTGGTGATCACATACTGCTCATTCCACCAGTTCAAGAAATCAACCATGATCCTCCAGAAAGGGAATACCAGCGCCAGCAAGAGCACCAGAGCCAATCCGTCCAGCAACGTTACGGCCAAGAGGAAGGTGACCAACAGGATGACCAGGGAGACCGCGATCCACAAGACCATTTTGGGCACGATGACCAGACAATGCTGCCTGGCCTTGAAGACTATCTCCTCCCTCTGACCCATAAGCCCTTCCAAGTATCCCATTCCACCGAACCTCCTTCTGACTCACTATCCCGGCCCCTCGAGCGAGCACCAGGCGATGCTCCTACTTTGCCCTCGGGTGTGACTCGTCATATACCTTTCTCAAACGCTCACTGCTTACGCGAGTGTACACCTGAGTGGTTGAAATGCTCGTGTGGCCGAGTAGCTTCTGTACATTGATCAGGTCCGCATTGCGATCCAACATATGGGTGGCAAAAGAGTGACGTAGAGTATGGGGCGTTATGTCAGGAGGCAGGCCTGCCTTCTCGACGTAGTCCTTGAAGATGAGCCAGAGTCCCTGGCGAGTCAGTGGCCGCCCTCGCATGTTCAGGAATAGAGTCTTCTCATCGGAGTCTCGTAGGAAATGGGCCCTCGCTCTCTCCAGATATTCACGCAAAGACGCTACGGCGCGCGGATGTACTGGAATAACACGCTCCTTGGCGCCTTTTCCCCAACAACGCACAGAAGCCGAAGCCAGGTTGGCATCGTCCACCTTCAAGGATATCAGTTCGCTCACTCGCATGCCCGTGGCGTAAAGGAGCTCCAGGATCGCTCGGTCTCGCATCCCTTTAGGGGTGGATGACTTGGATGACTCCGCCAGGAGCCTGTTGACGTCTTCCACGGAAATGGGCTTGGGCAGATGCTTCTTGACCCGGAGAGAATCTAGAGTCGCTGTGGGATCATCCCAGATGACACCCTCGGCGACCAGAAAATGAAAGAAGGACCTGATCGCGGCCACCTTCCGGGCTGTGGTGGAAGCCGCATATTCACGGTCGCCCTTTAGATACATGATGTAGGCTATGATGTCATCCTTCTCAATCCTACCCCAGAGACCCCCGTCGAACGCCCCGTACCGCCTCTGCAAGTACTCTCTGAACTGGGTCAGGTCCACACGATAGGCGGATATTGTGTTCTCCGAGCATCCTCGTTCAGCAGCCAAGAACGTCAGGAATTGGTCTATCCTCTCCACCGCTCTCTCCCTCGGTCTGACGTCAGTAGGGAACCACGTTGAGTTGATTGTACCACAGCTTTCTGTGAAGTCAAAATCGGTTCGGCTCGAGAACGACTGCCTTGGTCGATTGCTGTGCAGCAAACTACGACACTCCCACTTTTCTAGAGTACTAGCATCGCGTCTCCGAAGCTATAGAAGCGATACCCCTCCTTGATGGCCTCCTGATAGGCCTTATCCTGTAAGTCCGTACCCGTAAACGCGGCGACCAGCATCAAGAGTGTCGAACGGGGCAGGTGGAAGTTGGTCACCAGAGCATCAACGACTCGAAAGGAGTAGCCTGGGTAAATGAAGAGGTCCGTCCAGCCCTTGTGTGCACGAAGGGTACCTTGGTCGCCCGCAGACTGGTCGCGGGCTGCCGTTTCCAGGGCCCGCACAACTGTAGTGCCACAAGCAACGACTCGCCTCTCCTCAACCTTCGCTCGACTGACTGCCCAGGCTGTCTGATCGCTTACATGGCAGTACTCGGTGTGCATCTCGTGCTCTTCGACCCTCTCCGCCCGTACCGGTCGAAAGGTGTCCGGACCGATATGAAGGGTGATGAATGCGAATTCTATCCCTCTCGTCTCAAGGTCAGCCATGAGCTTAGGAGTGAAGTGCAGGCCCGCCGTGGGAGCGGCCACTGACCCATCCTTGTCAGCGTACACGGTCTGGTAACGCTCAGGATCTTCCAAGCTCTTATGGATGTAGGGCGGTAAAGGGACGCATCCCAGCCGTTCAAGGAGCGGCTCAATGGCTTGTTCGAACCTCACTAGTCTACCGCCGGCCGGAGTGGGCTCCAAGATCTCTGCCCGCAGGGTTGTTTCTGAGTTCTCTCCATCCACGCTGGAGAACTCCACCAGTCCGCCCACTGGTACACGGCGCCCTCTAGTCAGCGCCTCCCAAAGAGTGTCGGCTCGCTTGACCGTGAGAAGCAATTCCACTTTGCCCCCGGTCGCAACTTTGCGGCCAAGAAGACGAGCTGGGATAACCCGGCTGTCATTGCAGACCAGGAGGTCACCAGAACGCAGGTACTCCCCCAGCTCTTGGAAGCGCCCGTGCCTGATACTGCCATTTCGCCGATGGAACACCATCAGACGAGAGGCATGGCGCGGCTCTACCGGCGTCTGCGCGATGAGATGAGAAGGTAGCTCGTAGTCAAAGTCGGCGGTCTTCACTTTCTCAGGAGCCAGATTATGAGGTTCAGAACTGCCGTGACCACGATGCTCAACACTATGCTGGTCACCACCGGAAAATAGCAGGTCACATTTCTCCATTTGACGCTAATGTCACCAGGGAGTTCGCCGATGAAGGGAGCCCTCCCCAACAGCGTCAGAAGAAAGCCGAGGATCAATAGGATTGCCCCGACCATCAAGAATAGCTTGCCCACGGTCTCCACTGGACTGTTTTCCACCCAGTCCATCCTTTTCGGCGATAGACATACAGGAAATCATACAGCGACGGATCGTCCGCCCAGGGCCAATCCATGCGCTCGTAAGAATCTGAACCATCGAGAAAGGGCGCCGACGCTATTATCAGGTCCGGGCGTCGCCACATGATATAATCGAAATCGAACTTCTCATGCCCGGGGACGCCCTCTCCCATTTCTTCAACGTCCAGATGTGCGGTGTGCACATCGTTGACCCCGAACATATCGAGGGTTCGCAGACCAGAATAGTAGGGGATCTGCCCCGCTGCGTCCACGGCGATGAAGGTATCTGCAGGCAAATTGTCGCGCAACCATTTGCCCATGGCCACCCGCGCGTGGGTAGCTCTAGCAGCCTGAAAGTGAACCACGAACAGCTCATGCTCCCCCTCTAAGGATGAGAAGTTGAACAGAGCCACGTATCCACCTGCCAGCATTGCTGCCGCCACGCATCCCAGGAAGACTGCGGCATTGCGAGAACTCGTGATCCTGCCCATCCAACCCCGCAAGCTGTCGTAGGCTTCCACTAGGCCAGCTGCCACCAGAATGTACGCGGCCGGCAGTATCGGGACGAAGAACCGGCCCACAGACCAGTCGCCACCCACGTACCCAATGTACACGACATAGGTCAGGACACAGGCCAGAAGCAGAGTGAGCCAGAACGTGAACTTCCTCTTCAGCACCGGGACGAGAACCAACAACGGCATCAACCAGCCCAGATGGAGGCTCGCAAAGGTGCTAACATGTCGCAAGCCCCGCTGGTGCTGAGCTCCGCTCCCGCTCACAGTGACCTTGGCATAGAAAGTATTGGGCAGAAGAAAACCGTAGTAGTAGTAGCGCCAGAGGAAATATGGAAGGTACAATGCCAGAAAAGCCGCCGCCCGGACCACATCTGCTGCGGCGACCAGTCGTCTCTGCAACACCAACCGCGCAAGAGCTTGATGGATCACTACCACGGCCGCGACAAGCACCCCCTCGGGTCGGGTCAGGGCTGCCAAGGCCAGCAAAGCTCCGGAGAAGAAACCAGGCTTCTCGGTCTTCCACTCCCAAACATAGACCGTCACTGCGGCAAGTACCAGCAAAGCGAATAGGGAAGTTTCCATGCCACTCACGGCCCATAAGGCAAAGGATCCATCAACAGCTAGAAAGAGTGCCGCGATGATCGGTACCGGAGAGTCTCCGAGCGAGATCACTTTGGAGAATTGGTGAACCAGCCAGAGAGTGGCCACACTGGAAAGGACGCCCAAGACGACCGCGACCCTGGATACCTCGAACCCCCAGCGCATGAAGAACGCCAGAACAATGGTCCACAAGAAGTTTGTGTATCCCTCAACCCGCTCCCCCGCGTTGAACACGAGACCTTGACCAACCACGAGATTCTGAGCGTAGCGAAAGGAGATGTAGGCATCGTCCACGGCATCGCCGCCTAACTCGCGGTAGTAGAGAGCTTCGTGCATCAGGAGCATAAGGCAGGCAATCAGAAGGTACGTCAAGGGATGCGCCAGAACCCTGCGTGGCCCCATTGTAGCCGTGCTAGACATCCCTCACTCCCGATTGCGGGCTGGAGACGTCCTCGCCAGCGTATCGTTCCCATTCACTATAGATGCAGCCGCAATACTGCTGCCGATACAGATCATGCTCCCTGGTCAGGCGGCCCCTTTCGGACCAACCCCGCCGGAAGTTCTCGAAATGGAACTCGACTCCGTACTCCCTGGCGACCTTTTCGCCTATCTCCAGCAGCATATCCTGATTCTGGTGCGGACTGATCAGCAGCGTGGTGGTGATGGCATCGAATCCCTCTCGGGCAGCCACCTTGGCCGTGCGCATCAATCGCATTTCGTAACAGAGTCGACATCGCTGGTCTCGCGCCTCATGACCGGCCACCAACCGTAAGAACAATGGCATCTCATAGCCATCCTCTCTAATGACTGGCAGACCAACCGACCGGACGTAAGCCTCGAAACTAGCAAGCCTCTCCTCATGCTCGGCAAAGGGATGTATGTTGGGGTTGTACCAGAAGCCTGTAACGAGGAAACCCTCCTCACGGAGGCGGTTGATGCAATAGGTGGAGCACGGGCCACAGCAAATGTGCAGCAAAACACTTCTGCCTTTACCTGGCTTCTCGTCCTCTGTCACTTGTGGCCCTGGAGGCAGGCGTACTGCATACGGCAACTGAATGGTCAATGGATCCTCACGCACCAGAGCCGCCCTGCCTTGAGCCAGCATTCTTCGCGCTTTTTTCAACGGGCACGGAGAAAGCTCCCTGCCATTGCTATCCAGTACGCGTACCCTCTCCATCTCCCGCCTTGAGGTGGCTCACAGCAGTCGCCGCTGCGGAGGTTCCTTGTCGTAGGGGATGCCCAGGTGTCCATAGGCCAGCTTGGTGGCCACGCGACCTCGCGGGGTACGATCTATGAAGCCTAGTTGCAGCAAGTAGGGCTCGTAAACATCCATGATCGTATCTGCCTCCTCGCTGATGCACGCAGCGATAGTATCAAGGCCCACCGGTCCACCATCGAACTTGACAATTATCGCCTCGATGACGCGCCGATCTATGTCGTCCAGCCCCAACGAATCTACCTCCAGCATGCCCAGGGCCTCGCAAGCCACGTCTCGAGTAATGGTGCCGTCGGCGCGAACCTGGGCGTAGTCACGCACGCGCCTCAATAGCCGGTTGGCCACGCGTGGAGTGCCTCGGGCACGCTTGGCTACCTCTTCGACTCCACGCTCGTCTACTTCTACTCCAAGTAGCCTTGCAGAACGCTGCACTATGCGTTTCATGGCCTCATCATCGTAGAAATCAAGACGGTAGACGACGCCAAAGCGCTCTCGTAGTGGTGCGGTCAAGAGCGCTATACGAGTGGTAGCGCCCACGATGGTGATGTGAGGCAGCGGAAGATGGATTGTCTTGGCGCTCGGCCCCTTACCGATGACGATGTCCAAGGCGTAATCTTCCATGGCCGGATACAGTCGTTCTTCCACCACCCGACTGAGTCTATGCACCTCGTCTATGAAGAGAACATCGTGCCGACCCAAGTTCGTGATTATTGCGGCCAAGTCTCCAGCCCGTTCAATGGCAGGGCCCGAAGTGACAGTGATTCTCACATCCATCTCGCGAGCTATGATATAGGCCAAGGTAGTCTTGCCCAATCCCGGAGGCCCGTACAGCAAGACGTGATCCAGCGCCTCACCCCTGCCCTGCGCGGCCTCCAAAAGGATGCGCACGTTCTCCTTGACCTTGGGTTGGCCAATGAATTCCTCTAAACTGCGCGGACGTAGGTTGGTCTCCTGGGCCCTGTCCTCGCCTCTCGCTCTCGGAGAGACAATCCTCTCTTCAGACACCATGCCCTCTCCATGACCGGCATACCGCATCGCCTATTATACCAGAGCTGACCTGAATGGGAAAGCCGCCTCGAGGCAGAACGGAAAACATAGATTCTGCCAGATTATGCGATGATGGGTGAGATTCTGCGTAGAAAAGGACTCTGAGGCCCTTTGAAATTTGAGGGAGAATCCAGTATATAGATAAAACGGCTCTTTTCCCCAGGCTCTCACCGAAGAGGTTGTCGCTGATCGTACCGGGACCGCGGGAACCCTCTTTGCCTGCGCAGGGAAGAGGAGGACGACTTGACAGAAGACAAGTGGAGCAAGGTAAGAGAATCAATTGAGGCAGAGCAGGACGAAACTCTGGCCGAGATCCAGCGCCTGAGAGAAGCGTTGAAGTGCGAGCTGGAAGCTGATCTTGAGGAAGGCGATCCTCACGCGTATGAGCGAGAAACGATCCTGGCCCTCCCACGCAATCTGGAAAGCAAGCAGTATTCACTCTCTCGCGCGCTGAGTTCGATGGAGGACGGCACCTACGGCATATGCGAGATCTGCGGCAGGGAGATCAGCACTGAGCGACTGGAAGCCTTGTGCTATACGACCCACTGCATAGAGTGCAAGGCACACGTTGAGAAGGGTACCGCCCCAAGGCCCGCTGGACAGTTAACCCTCTGAAGTCGGCCAGATTATCCGGCCCTCCTTCACATCCCACACCCCTTTGGGCGTGAGCCGTACCCAGGGCAGTGTAGAGAAGGTGAGAAAGCCAAGGGTGAAGATCGGATTCTCTAGCTGAGACCCCATCCGCCTTAACGTCCGATTCACTCCCGTTATCTGAGCAGCAAGCTCCTCAAGCGAAGCCGCGGACATCAAGCCGCCAATGGGAAGCGGTATTTCTGCCAGCACCTCTCCCTCGTGCGCAAGCACTATCCCTCCGCGCAATTCCTGCATCCGCCGCAAGGCAAGTACCATGTCTTCCTCTTGACAGCCGATAACCATAGGACGGTGGGGTTCGTGGGCCAGGCTGGAGGCGAGCCCCCCTACCCTGGCACCAAATCCACTCACGAAAACAATCATGAAGCCTGGGAGTTCGGTGTTCAACAGAGCAACCTTGAGCACATCGCCAGCCGGGGGCAACTGGATGACGCCGTCCTCCACAGGCAGGGTCATATCTTGACGTTTGGTGATAGTCTTGTCCAGTATGCCAATCACCGGCACAGTCGCTGTCTCCCCCGAAGCTGGATTCTCCACATCGAAGTCCGTCTCGTCGAAGGCGCGAGGGAGGATACGATGAGGAAGCCAGGCTATTCGCAACGCCTCGGGGGGTAGGGGCGGAATATCCACCACCGTCTGACCATCTCGAGCTACAATCCTACCATTCGCCACGACGAGCCTTGGCGTCACGTCGTCCAATTGGTCAACGAGAAGGATGTCAGCTATTCTGCCCGGAGCTAAGCCACCTATCTGCATATCCAGGCCCAAATAGGTGGCTGGATTGAGTGTAGCCATCTGGATGGCGGTCACGGGTGGCACCCCCTGTCCGATAGCCGAGGTGACCAGGCCATCCATGTAGCCATGTTCGAGCATTCCCAGAGGATCCATCCAGTCGGGCGTGAGCATCACCTTGCGCGCATCCACAGGAGCTTCGCCAGCCACCAGCTCTGCAAGGTCTTCCAGGTCGCGACGAATGGACCCATGACGCAACATCACGTACATGCCCAACCGCAGACGTTCCCTGGCCTCTCGCGCACTGATGGCCTCATGGCAGGATGTCAGTCCTGCTGCCGCCAATGCCTCTAGTTTCCGGTAAGAAGCACCAGTGGTGTGCCCTTCTATGCGCCGCGAGTGACGTTGAGCCAGCTCGAATTTCCCGAGTAGGTCGGCGTCACAGGAGATCAACCTTGCCCACGGAGTGACCTCACTAATCGCCCTTATCTCCGGTCTCACCAAGAAAGACTCCACCTCCGTCTGAGTCAGTATGGGCTGGCCCTCCACCTGGGGAAGGGGCGGCGTGGCCACGGGGACGCTGAAGTAGAACTTCACAGGCAGATCCCTGGTCATCTCGATCAGCATTTCCAACCCCGCTGATCCCAGCGCACCTACCGCCTCGTGAGGATCGGCCATCACGGAAGTTGTGCCACTGAGCAGGAGATGAGGAGTCAAAGACAGTGGGTTGGCAAAGAAATCCACGTGGGCATGGGCATCTATGAAGCCAGGCAACAGGTAGGCTCCCCTGGCGTCGATGACCTCCGCTCCGCGAAGGATGTTCTCTGCTGGCGGGCCCACATAGGCGACACGTCTTCCACTGATAGCAATGTCTTGCTTCTCCAAGAGCTCACCGGAATATACGTTTAGCAGATTGCCATTGTGAATGTAGAGGTCCGCCTCTCGTCTTCCAAGAGCAACCTCTATCAATGCTCTCTTACTCTCCAGAGCATTCTCCTTGCGTGCTCTCATGTCGGGATTCCCAGCACGCGAGCGGCGTTGCCTCCCAGGATCCTGGCTTTGCTCTCCTCCTGGAGGGACAGCCCCCGAATAGCGGCAACGTTGCCTTTTATGTCCGTCACTGCAGGCCAGTCCGAGCCAAAGATTATCTTGTGGGCATTCTTCTCAAGGTTGGGAAAATAGCCGTGTAGCTTCTGCGGCGGTAGGCCCGTTATCTCCATGTAGACGCGGGGGTGCAGCTGAGCCAGGAAGAAGGCGGCATCATACCAGAAGCCCCGCCCGCTGTGGGCCATGACGATGGTAAGTTCTGGGAAGTCCACTGCCACATCATCCAGACACAACGGATCGCCATACTTGAGACGGGCACCCCGAAACACCGAGGAGCCAGTATGAAACATTATCGGCACCTCCAGGCGTTGTGCCTCAGCATACAAGGGGTAGAGGCGCACGTCATTGACGTAGAAGTGCTGATAGGTAGGATAGAGCTTCAAGCCTCGGAACCCCAAATCGCTCACGCACCGTCGCAATTCGCTCACTAGATCAGCTGTGACGAAGGGATTCACATTGGCAAAAGGTATAAGCCGCTCACTCGCACGACAGAATTCGGCCACTCGATCGTTAGGACTCGTACCGGTTATGAGGGGGTTAGTCTCAGCCAAGGCCACGGCATAATCTATCCCTTGCCCATCAAGATACTCCAGCATCGCCTGAGGGCTGCTGAGCACGCGGCGGAGATGCGCGAGAGTCCCTTCACCGGCGTAGCTCCGAAGCCAGTCCAAGAACCAATCAGTATACTCGTCAGCGGTCGTTAGGTGGAAGTGAAAATCTATGACCGGCGTGTTCATAACCATGGACGCACCTTCTCCAGGCTCTGCGAGAGGTCGGCCTCTGTGTTCACTTCGAGGATCAACACTTTATCATAGCCTCCTTCATCGAGTGCATCCATGAGACCCGCATAGTCCACCATACCTTGGCCCAGCGGCAAGTGATCTCGCGCGCCCGGAGCAGCTTTGTCTCGCCGCACAGCGTCATGCAGATGGATCTCACCGATTTGATCCCAATGCTCAGTGAGGAAACCCAGGGGATCGCCTCCACGTACGGTCAAGTGACCCACGTCGAGACAGATCCTCATCCCGTGCCGTTCCACCAGAGGGATGACGTGGTCAAAGGTGAACCGCCCCAGGTTCTCCACGCACACCATCGCAGGAGGGACGAGGGTGGCAAGCTCCTCCAGACTATGACTCGCTCGACGCAGAATCTCATCCATCAGATCTCGCTTCTCCTGGGGGGCCATCTGCTGAACAGAAGCAAGCAGTGAGGTCCAGACGCCCCACAAGTGCAGTACATACGACTCGATATGTAAGGCCTTGGCCGACTCCACGACCAGCTTTATGCTCTGCAGGGTCGCCTGGCGTATTGGCTCGGCCAAGCTGGCAGCGTCCTGCCACAGGAATGGTAGGTGAAGAGTACAAGCGAAGCCCAACTCCTTTTGCAGATCGGCCACCTGCTCATAATATCCGGTGTCAAACACTTGAGGATAGAGAATTGAGAAGTCACCGTTCAACTCCACAGCCTCTATCGCGTACTCCTCTGTCAACATTCGGAGCGCCTCCAGGTGACGGCGTCTCCCGACTTCAGGCTGCTGTGCATCCAGGCTCCAACCCACCACCGGTATCAACGTAGTGCCGATTTTCACACTCTTCCCCTTCTACCACGCCACAGCTTTCAAAACTCCCCTCTTTGTTCATCCTCCGGATACTCCCTGGCATTCTTGGCGAGCTTGTCTTTCATAGCCGTAGTTATGTCACCATTCAAGGAGTTGGCGAGCCTGAGCGCATAGATGATTATGTCTGCTAACTCCTCACCCCACCTCGTCAGCTTTGCCTCATCTTCTTGCAGTTGCTGCGATTTCTAAGGGGTCTACCACTGGAACTCTTCCAAGAGTTCTGCGGCCTCGATCCCGATCGACATGCTCAAATCCTTGGGAGTGTGGAACTGCTCCCAGTCTCATTGGTCCCTGAACTCCCTGACCAGCTCCTTGAGATCTGCCAGGGTCGTATCAGTATCCTTCACCCTGCTGACACCAGACTGGCTCCGTATCATCGAACGCGTTGTCGGTGAGACGTATCGGATCGCTGCCATCCGAGCGCATGATGTAGATTTCGCGGGCTCTAAGACCCTCGCTGCGGCCCATATAGGCTACAAAGACTATCCATCCCCCATCGGGTGACCATTGGGGCTGCTCTGCCCCAGAGGGGAAAGCCGTCAGTCTCCTCGGCTCTGTCCCATCGGCCTCCATGGAATAGATCTGCTGGCTGCCCTGCCGGCCAGAGGCGAAGGCAATCCGATCCCCCCTCGGTGACCAGGCAGGATACCAATCCTGCGCTGGATCTTCAGTCAGACGCTCAAGCGTTCCCTCATCGACAGAGATGCTGAAAACGTCCCAGTTGCCATCTCGCTCCTCTGCATACAGCAGAGTCGAACCATCAGGGGCCCAACTTGGCTGCTCAATCGGCGAATCTTGCGCGGTCAACTGGAAAAGTCCACTCCCATCGGGACCCATGAGATACACCTGGCTGGAGCCGTACCGATCAGACACGAACGCGATCATCTCGTCATCGGGAGCCCATCGGGGAGAGTGATCGCCTCCTACAGCCGCGGTGAGATTGATCCTCTCATCGGACCCAGGATCCATGACCCAGATGTCCGTCCCTGCTCCAACGGCGGTGGAAGCGAAGAGTAGCAGACCAGCTCTGCTGCACGATGGCTCGCGGTCTTGCTCCGGCCCACTGGTGAGACGAGCCAGCTCATGGCCGTCAGTGCGCATAGTGTAGATCTCGTAGTTGCCATCACGATCCGTAGCGAAGGCGATGCGACCTAGCGGGACCACCTGTAAGACCGAAGGGGACGACGCAAGGATCCTGCCTGATAGATCGTGTACCCTGACCGAGAACTGATGCGGCCCCTGCCCTTGAGCCACCCAGGAATGGGTAATCGACCAGCTCGTCATCGTTTCGCCCTCCGGACTGGGTATGGTCTCTACCAGGACCCCATCAGCCCACAACTCGGACCTGATCAGGTTCGGACCAGTCGCCAACGCCCGGATGCTGACGGTCTCCCCCTCAGAGGTGGGAGAGCCGTCCGCCGGTGAGACGACCACCACCCTCGAAGTGCGAGGAGTAAGGAGAGTCCGATCCACCGTCAATAGGAACAGAGCCACGCAGACCAGGGCCGCCGCAAGGCTCATCAGAGCCAATATGCGCCTCTCGCGAGAAGTCAATGGCCTATTCACACCACACCAGCCTACAGGCGCAACGGCCAGATTATCTTCGTCCGGCTGACAGAATACAATCGCAGAGACCTCCGTCAAGACCTCTGCGATCGTGACTATCTGTGCCTATTCTGGCTAGTCCCGTTGAGGCACCGGTTATCCCTTGAACGTGATGTCGTCAGCGTTCAGAAGGACCTCTCGGTACCCCGTCGGCCACTTCTTCCACAGTCTGATGAAAAGGGTCAGGCTGTTGGATTCCGCCTTGACGTTCATGCAGAAGGAGTCCATCTCACCGGCCGGTGCGATCCGGGGATAAACTGTGTCCCAAGGGATGTCGGTCCAATCATCCCCACTCAGTGCTGACCAGTCGGTGCCACCGTTGTGATCAATTCCCACGTTGGCCGTATAGCCCCAGCTCTGAGGGTCTGGGTCTCCCCTCAGTGACCGCAACATCCCATGCAGGCACAACTCATATGTCGTGCCCGCATTGACAGAGAGCGTCTGATAGATCCCAGCCACGCGATTGGGGTCGGATGCTCCGCAGCAGAAGGTGTTGATCTCAACCAACTGCGAGTGCGCGCCCTCGTAGACCACTGGGGCCCAGGTGTCGTCATGCCAGCTGGCCGTCATGGCGCCGCCATTGTCGAACTTGTGCCAGTCGTACGCCACGCCGTCCACCCCGAATCCGCCCTCGAAATCGCCATTGGCGACCAGATTGTTGGCCGGCCCGGCGATAGATGGCAGGACGAGGAAGCCTATGACCAAAGCGGATAACGCCAGAAGGGATCCTATTCCTACTATTCGGATTCTCATCACTCCTCCCTTACGACACGATACTAGTCCCGACAACTGCGCCATCTCGCCGGGGAAATCATGGCCAACTGCGCCCTTGGCCACTCCAAAGGGCTGCCGCACCTCTCAAGGACGGAAGCCCATCTCAGGCCCTTGAGACATCACCTCCTCTCGGGAAATGTCCACAAGTTCCTGCGAGGAGGCTCCTGCGGTGCTATGCCTCTAGCCGCAGAAGCACCTGTGCACAATCGCAACAATGTGACGGAGTCATCTATCAAGTAGTATACCACAGTTGCCATGTTCCCGCAACACCTTGAGAGCCTTCCAGTTGGAAGGCGACCATTCAGCGCGTGTCCACTCAGAAGACAGGCTTGCAAAGGATCTCGCTGACGCGCAGATCGAAGAAGTCCTGCGCATTGGCCGGTCGCAAAATGGCCGCCGTGTCCGCACCACGACCACTGCCTCCGATAGCCAGCACCGGCTCATCCGCACGAATCAATCCCGCGTCGGCGGCCATGAGGGTTATCTCACATAACACCTTCATCCCTTCACCAAAAATGCGTAGTGTATAAGCAATGATCTCATCCACCTGATATGTGTTCAGTTTGCGGCGAATGGCCCGGTTGACCCCGCCGAAAGCGTGCTGGCAAGTCAGCAAATGCGCTCCCTGAGCCAATATCTGGCGCCTGTTCTCCTCGCTCAACTGCTGAGTGTTCGGCTCGCTGAAGCCAGTAGAATGCGTGACCACTACTAGATGATGACCCTTGAGGAGTTCCGCAGCCCTTCGACCAGTCTCACCCCCTGTGCTGGCTACTACTATCTGTCGAATACCCAACTCCTCTGCTCGTTCCTTGGCAACCTCAAGGGTGCGTTCTGTGTTCTCCCTGCCAGGCCTGTCGAAATACGTGATCTTCTCCGTGCTGTGAGCCATCATACCCTCCTTGCCCAGATGATGAAGACTCCATCTCCAACCTCTTGCGAGCATAGACTAGGTGTTTTCAGTTGCCTATTTGACCCGAGGCAGCGTGTGCCACATCCGGCACGAGCTGGGTTCGCGGATCGCGGACGATTGGGATGAGGAGGCTGTGTGGGCGGCGGGAATCAGAGAAAGACAGCTACGGGGCTGCTCGATAACAGGGCAACCACACGGAGAGAAGTCCTGCAAACACACACAATCGGTGCGGCGACGATCCCGGAAACCTCGCGACTCCCGGGAACTCCTACCCACTCAACGTCGACCGACTACTAGTACGTGCGACGGGCTACATCTTGCGGATGCGCCACTTCATTCCCGCGTGGCCCGCCAGCCCAGCCAGGCCAGCGCCCAGCAGCAACAGGCTGCCCCCCCTCAGGGATAAACTCCAGCTCTACGTCAATCACAAGGCAGTCCGTGAACTCAAGGTCCGGGTCTTCGACGACAACCACGGCACAGTCAACGAACTTGTCTACTTCGTATGCGGTATTCAGTACGGTGCAACGAATTCTGATCGTCACCTTGGTGTCAGCCGGCACGTTGCCCACGTTCACGGTCACGAGCTGTCCTACCACAGTGTAGAAGGTCCCGTGGGACATCCAGACGAAACAATTCGTAGATGGGGATCTATGTTGTCGGTGACCACCACGTTGGACCAGGCGTCTGGACCGGCGGTGAAGCTAATCTCGAAGACCAGCTCATCGCCGACAACAACCGTCGTCTTGTTAGCAGTCTTGACCGGCGGTAGGCTCTGCTGCCGAGGATGTTCCTGGGCAGGTGTGGCCCAGGCACTGGAACTGAGAAAGCAGTCCGGTGAGCACTAGCCCCGTCGCCACAAACGCCAAGACTCTCCATCGCAAGCCTGCTTGGCACCAGTGTAACACAGAAGCGGTCAAGAAGTCAAGCCCATCGAACAGAGCCCGACTATCTACTCGGTGCCCAGTCGCGAAACCTCTCGCACCACGAGCCACGATGAGAAGTAGCCTGGTAGTGGGCCGGTGCTCGAACCCTAGAATCTCAACGGATCAACTCCATCTGCAGTCCAGAAGTGTTGGGGGCGATCAGCCGTGAGAGGGTAAGCAGAACGCTTCCGTAAGCTGCCGCTCCACTATAGACCTCGCAGGGCCTTTTTCGACAGCCTGGGTGGCGTGGCTGCCAGTCGACAAGGTCTGGCATCTGTCCGCGGGGCACGAGAACTCCGTAGCCGCACGGCGTTCCGTGC
This sequence comes from Chloroflexi bacterium B3_Chlor, assembly GCA_005223035.1. Classification (GTDB taxonomy): domain Bacteria; phylum Chloroflexota; class Anaerolineae; order UBA7937; family B3-Chlor; genus B3-Chlor. Next base: position 4,590 of record NJBK01000009.1, on the reverse strand, counting down.
GGCTACGCTGATGCCACTGTTCGGCGCGGCCATTCTGGCGATGGAAGATCTGCAGAGCGACCCGCGTTGACCCTTGGGGGAAACTCGAGGCATCAGATCATGATGAGGAGGAGCCAACCGCCCAAGGCAGCAAAGAGGATAGCGGTCAGCAGTTTCACGAGCGCTACATTGCGCCGCAAGAACCCGGCCAGTTGCAAGGAGGTTGTACCATAGAAGACCAGTAGGAAGATGATCACCAGGGGCACTATGAACATCAAGTTGTACAAGACCAAGTACCGCACGGCGTTGACCCGAAGCTCCGGTATCCCACTAACGAAGATGATCGTCGGCAGGTATGCCTGGCCGGTACAGGCCAGCTCCAGCAAGGAGACGAAGAACCCCGTCACGAAAGCTGCCCACACGTAGTTCCTGACGTTCGCCCCTTCCCTGATGGCCTTGTGCACTCTTCTCCGCAGGATCTGGGGCAGTTTCAATGCTATGTCCTCCACGCGCCCCTGCTTTATCTTGTACACATCATAGAGAGCCAGGGCCGCCAGCACCAGGCAGAAGACGCCCGTCCCCAGGTAGACTAGACGTGAGAATGTCTTGACCACGCCCATGGAGTGTACGAAGCTCAGCACTCCAATGCCGACCAGCAGATACGCCAGGAACACAGCCCCTGTAAACGCGCCACCCACGAGGAGTATCTCCCTCCCCTTGCGCTCCATCGCTGCCAGGTAGGACACGAAGAAGACGATGGTCGCAAAGGCGCAAGGATTGACTCCGTCCAGAAGGCCTGCGCCCACGACGGCTAGGAAGCTGAATGACTTGAACCGCTGGATGATCCGGTTGATGGCCTCTGGCGATTCTTCCTCCAGGCCTTCCCAGGGAGGAATACAGCCCACCTGACCATGCCTCTGGATCACCTCCTCCAGTCCGTCGACCCTTATCTCGTCGCCGACGAGATACTCATGGCCCACGAAAAGAGCCGGAGCGAGGAGACGCTCCTCGGGGGGAACTCCGCTGCGCTCAGACATGGCCTCGTTCAGAGGTGCACAGGTGTTGATGTCGAAAGACCTCACCACCAGATTGGGGTACTTCTGCTCCAGGTATGATAGGTCGTAGGCCACGCGGTCGCATTCCATGCAACCCGGACTGTGGAAATACGCGATGTATACAGGAGCAGCCAGTTCTCCGCCGACTACCTCACAGACACCAGCCTCGTCTGGACTGCTGGGGTCCTCGCAGAACGGGTCTGTGGCCGACCCCGGCGGAAGCTGAGGTGGAGCAACCGGCAAATCCTCAGCGGGGAAATCGCAGCCGCCTTGCGCCAAGCATTCCTCAACCAGCCCACGCAATTCATCCCGTATCTGCTCCTCCCCTATCAGGACACGATCTCCAATGAAGATCTGCGGGATGGCCAGTTCGGAGACTCCATACTCCCTCTCCAGTCGGAGCATGACTTCGTAGTTGTCAAGGGCCCCTATGTCGAAGGACCTGATCTCCACCTCATCCCCGTATTCCTCCCTCAAGGGCGTAAGGACTTCGTCGTCGACGGTGCGACAGTGATCGCAGTCCTGAGCTTGGAACACGAAGAAGCGAGCCACCGGTTGCTCCGCCCTTGCCAGTGCGGGCACCAGAAGTAGGCTCAGAATGGTCACACTAAGCAATCTGTACAAAGACCTCTTGGACATCTACTCCTTCCCCAAAGAACCCGTAGAGACCTATCAGTCGGCATAGTATACGCCTCCGACAACCCCCTGTCAAGTCTCAGATACCTGGAATCGCATCCCTCTGCAATGCCGCGGGCAGCTGTCGTGGTGATTATGTAAACCGGTCTTTGTGTGCCCTGGCTGGGGGCCACCCGACCCTCATGCATCATCCTCTCTCTGTTCGCGGCCACCGTGGTTTTGCTAAGCCGGTATGGCGGTGATATAATGCCCAAAGCAGACGCCACTGAGGAGTTGCCGAATGGTCAAGCCGGAGTCGGTCGAAGAACTCAAGGCCCTCGTCGGCGAGGAGAATGTGCTCACCTCCCCTGAGGAGTTGTTGTGCTACTCCTACGACAGCACGGTATTGCAGCATCTACCGGAAATAGTCGTCCTGCCCTACACCACCCAAGAGGTAGCCGCCACAGTGAAGCTGGCCGACCGCGAAAAGATACCCATCGTGCCCCGAGGCGCGGGCACCAATCTGGCAGGAGGAACCATACCCATCCAAGGGGGCATCGTCCTCAGCCTGACCCGGATGACTCAGATTCTGGAGATTGACACCATCAACATGGTGGCCGTGGTCCAACCAGGCGTGGTCACCGGCAAACTGCAAGCCGAGGTGGCCAGGAAGGGCCTCTACTATCCACCTGACCCGGCCAGTCTAAAGGTCACGACCCTGGGCGGGAACGTGGCCATGAACGCGGGAGGCCCCCACGCCCTCAAGTATGGCGTCACCAGCGACTACGTGATGGGCCTGGAGGTGGTCTTGCCCAATGGCCAGGTGATACGCACCGGCGGCAAGGCGATCAAGAACGTCACCGGGTACAACTTGACCCAGCTTTTCGTCGGATCCGAAGGCACCCTGGGTGTGGTCACCGAGATCATCCTGAGGCTGATCCCTCAACCGCAGAGTTCTGGCAGCGTCCTGGCCGCATTCTCAGACCTGGACGACGCCGCCACGCTGGTGAACAGAATCCTCAAGGCTGGCGTCACACCGGCCGTGATCGAGATCATGGACAACATGACCATCCAGACCGTGGACGACTACCTGGGGACAGGCCTTCCTCGTGACGCGGCAGCGCTGCTGCTGATCCAGGTGGACGGCGTGCGACAGGCCGTGGAGCAAGAGTTGAAGACCGTGGCCCAGCTATGCAACGACAACAAGGCAACGCAGGTGGAAGTAGCCAGGACGGAGGACGAAGAAGAGACTGTTTGGGAGGCCAGGCGGTCTATCTCCCCCTCCCTGACCCGCGTGCGGCCCAACAAGCTGGGAGAGGACATCTCCGTGCCTCGCGAGGCCATTCCGGACGTGGTCCGGCGCATAGAGGAGATATCCCGCCAGCGGGACCTACCCATCGTTATCTTCGGCCACATCAGCGACGGCAATCTTCATCCCAACATCCTCTTCGATCAAACCGACCCGGAGGAGATCGAGAGAGTCGAGGCCGCTGCTGGGGACATCTTCGAGGCAGCCACGGCCGTTGGAGGCACTCTCTCGGGCGAGCACGGCATCGGTCTGCTGAAGCAGAAGTACCTGCGCCTGGACCTCCCTACGGAGACCATCGAGGTCATGCGCACCGTCAAGCGCGCGCTGGACCCCAACAACATCATGAACCCCGGCAAGATATTCCCCGACAACTAAGGAGCTCGAGCGACAAGAAGGTGCGGACCTTCGACGCCGAGTGAGTCCCCAACAGTGGCAACATCGCGACCGAAGTCTGGCCAGCACGGATGCCGTGTGACGCTAGTCTTGGAATGCCGGAAGATGCTTGATTCAAGTCCGGGCTGGGATGACGCAGAAGCGATGGCAAGTCGAATCATGGGCGCCAAAGACCCTGCAAACATACTTGGCGTTTCGACGTTCAACTCCGCAGCGTTTGTCACCTCAGTGGGGCGAGACTATAATAGGAAAAGGGACGTCTAATGATCGTAGGTACCCATGCCCTGGACAGACTCCTGCCTCACGTGACCAAACCTGCTCGCTACACCGGCGGGGAATGGAATAGCGTCGTCAAGGACTGGGACACGGTCGAGATCAAGGTCGCCCTGGCCTATCCCGACGTCTACGAGGTCGGGATGTCCAACATGGCCCTCATGATCCTCTACGAGCTCCTGAACAAGGAGGGAGACGTCCTGGCCGAGCGCGTTTACGCTCCCTGGGTGGACATGGAGCAGGCCATGCGCGACGCAGGCGTGCCTCTATACAGCTTGGAGACCAGACATGCCCTCGCTGAGTTCGACATCATCGGCTTCACGCTGCCCTACGAGCTGAACTACACCAATGTCTTGAACATGCTCGATCTTGCCCACATCCCCGTCCTTGCATCCGAGCGTAATGACCAGCACCCGCTGGTCATCGGCGGCGGCAGTGGCACCTACAACCCGGAGCCCCTGGCCGATTTCTTCGATCTCTTCGTCATCGGCGAGGGAGAGGAAGTCTTGCTGGAGTTGTTACAGGTGTACCGGGAACACGACGAGGGCAACGGCAAGTTCCTGAGCCATGCCGCTGGGATAGACGGCGTCTACGTCCCGAGCCTGTACGACGTGAAGTACAACGACGACGGGACGGTGGCAGAAGTCAAGCCGCGCCAACCGGAGGCCAGGCCGATCATCACCAAGCGCATAGTGGATGCCCTGCCTCCCACCCCCACTAAAGTCGTAGTACCCTACGTGGAGGCGATCCACGACCGGGCGATGATCGAGATTCAGCGAGGCTGTACTCAAGGGTGCCGCTTCTGCCAGGCGGGCATGATCTACCGTCCCCTGCGAGAACGCCCTCTGGAGGAAATCGTCGCTACGGCCGATGAGCTCCTGGCGGCCACAGGGCATGGGGAACTGGCCTTGGTGTCCCTCAGCAGCTGCAACTACAGCCGCATCGAGGAACTGGTCAAGACGTTGC
>NJBK01000043.1 GCA_005223035.1 Chloroflexi bacterium B3_Chlor | reverse complement strand
AGTTCTTCGCCTCCCGCCCTGATGACGCCCTGGCAGATGATGCCCAATGGAAGCTGGCAAACCTGTTGGAGGACGAGGGGGATTTCGAGCAGGCCATCGCGGCCTACGTGGGCCTGGTGGAGCGGTTTCCTGCGGGCGAGTACGCAGCTCAGTCTCTGTTCCGCGCCGCGCTGGGTCACTACCGCCTGGGCCGATACGAAGAGGCGCGACAGACGTGGGAAAAGCTGCTCCAAGAGTACGGGACGTCAGACATGCAGCCCAGGACCCTCTTCTGGCTGGGCAAGGCCTCTCTTGAGCACGAAGACACAGAAGATGGATTGGGATATTTGAACCAATTATTGGCGAGTGACCCCGCTCACTATTACGCCTTGCGCGCCGCGGACCTGCTACGTGGTGGCGATCCTGAGAATCCGCCCGACATCTACCAACAGGACCTGTACAACATGGAGGACGAAGCAGAGCAGCTGGCCTTCGAAGAGTGGCTGAGGGGTTGGGCCGGTGAAGAAGCAGGACAGCCACTGTCAGTTCTCGCTCCCAGGGTGAGAAATGACCAGCTGTTTCGCAGAGGGTTGGAACTCCTACAGGTTGGGCAGCGGGATAGTGCCAAAGCCCGTTTCCGTGAACTGCGCACCAAGGTCAAAGACGACCCCCTCGCCCTCTATCAGTTGGGGTTGTTCTTCCAGAGGGAAGGATTCTACGACCAGTCCATCGCCTGTGCCCAGCGCATCCTCATCCTCTCACCAGGGGATTCCCTGTACGACGTGCCGCGTTTCCTGCAGAAACTCCACTACCCAGCCTACTTCGCCGACCTCATCGTGCCTCAGGCGGAGAAGAGGGGATTGGAACCGTTGCTCTTCTGCGCCCTCATCTGGCAAGAGAGTTGGTACGACCGCTTCGCCACCTCCTCCTATCCGGCCCGGGGCTTGACCCAGTTCATCGAACCCACGGCAGAATGGGTGGCTGAGGAGCTGGGTCTCACGGATTTCCAGTATGTCGACCTCTACCGGCCAGTGGTGAGCATCGAATTTGGAGGCTGGTATCTCGAATGGATCATGGAGTACGAGGACGGAATCCTCTTCCGCGCCCTGGCTCAGTACAACGCCGGCCCTGGGAATGTGGCTCGTTGGCACCGGGATGGGGAGGTTACCGACATAGATCTCTTCGTGGAGGAGGTGGACTTCGCCCAGACACAGGCCTTCATCAACAGGATCTACGGGCACTACTGGATCTACAGGACGGCGTACTACGGCTCGTAGCCACGTTTCGCTGCGATCCCTGACCTTTCCTTCGTGGACAGTTCGGCTACAACGTCGCTAAGTGTGCCGGCCTCCGTGAGCCGGGTCTCCACACCGGCGTCGGCCAACACATAGGAGGGCCCCTTGCCTTCGAGGCTTTCCTTGACAAGAAGCACATCAATCCCCCGGCCCACGAGCAGCTTGGCCACCTGAAGGCCCTTCTGTTTCTCCAGTTTCAGATACGGGTTAGCCAGAATCTCCTGCCGCAGCAAAACACCATCCTCGGCTCTCAACTCCACAAGGCCGAAGTACGAGGCTTTCCCCAGATGCCCACTCACCGTGCCCGCAGCGTCTTGCAGGGGCACAGCATAGGTGAAGCTCGTCTTGATCTGGGGCTCATAGTGGATAACGACCCGCTCCACGTTGGTGATCTCGCCCCGTATCGCCTGCTCCAACTCCTGACTCAAGCGGTGAGCCCTCTCCAGGTCAGTGGTGCGCACCACAATGTCGGCTTGCAGGAAGCGGTAGCGTCCTGAGTTTCGCCCTACGACCGACTTCACCTGAGCCACACTGGGGTAGGACTCGATGATGCCCCTTATCTGGGCCAGCGTCTCAGTATCGAGGGAGGCGTCCAGCAGCACCTTCATGCCGTCGGCCATCAGGTGCCAGCCAGATTTGGCGATGAAGGGCACGATCAGTAAAGCCGCCACGCGGTCAATAGCGAAGCCCAGAGCATTGGCCACGACGGCCACGAAGACGATAGAGCTGGAAAGTACGTCTGTCTGGAAGTGCCGCGCCTCAGCCATGAGGCTGGGCGAATTGGTCGCCCTTCCAACTCTCAATTCGTACCGGCCGAAGAGGAAAGGAACCAGCACCGTCAAGCCGACCCCCACGAGTATCCACCATTCGGTTGTCACCACCCCAGCTGGTGCCAGCAGAGCCTCTTTGGCGATCTCATACCCAGCGAAGAGAATCAGCAAGGCGATGATGATGGAGACCACGTTCTCAACCTTGTACAGGCCAAAAGGGAATGTTTTCGTCTTCCGCTTGGAGATGACCAAACCTATCAAGACCGCCAAAGAGCTGAAGATGTCAACCGCCGAGTCCGCCGCGCTGGCCGCTAGCGCCAGGCTGCCCGATAGCGCAGCCAGACCCAGCTTCAGGACTACCAACCCGATGTTGACCAGTAGGGAGTAAAGCCCTACCCTCTCCAACGTCTTGGCCATGAAGGTCATCCTCTCACCATCTTTGTGCCGCACTTAGGACAGGATATGTCGTAGCAAGGCTGACCCCTCTGATGAGGAACCGTGTGGCCGCACGATGGGCATTTGCACACCCCGTCGGCACCCGCGCCCGGCCTGGTGCCGCCCATGCGCCCCCGGCCCCCGCCAACCCCTGCTCCTCTGCCTGTCCTCGGGCCCTGTCCGCTCGGTCCCGTGCCATCTCCACTAGGCATCTATTTCACCTCCCTCGCAACGCTCTTGCAAGCCCAAAGCTGTGTTTGTTCTGGACTTCACAAGTGCCACTACCACCGCGGCCAACGAGGTGCTCGGCGGCGGCCACCGCGCCCTCGACCCAAGTCACTCGCCCCACGGCCAAGTCCAGCGTAGGCGAAGCCCCTGTCGCTCTTGGCGCGGTGGATTTTCCGACTGCCGCACGTCGGACAGACCATCTGAGATCCTGGGCCACCGGTGCCCTGGGTTACCTGGAACTGATGCCCACAATCGTAGCATTTGAAACTACGCATCTGCAGCACCTGCTTTCCCGGTCATGATTCCTCCTTAGATGATGCCATGGTCAGCAGCCTCACGCCCGGCCCTTTGACCTGGCGGAAGGTCGCTCCCTGGCTGATGAGGCGTAGTACCAAGTCCGAATCAATCACCCTGGTTCCGGAGATCACGTCCACGCCATAATCGAATAGTACAGGTGACAGAGGCGTGCTGGGACCCAGCACCATTACGGAGCTATCAGGGCCGCAAAGGCCTAAGAGATCCTCCAAAGTACGATTGATCAGCGCGGTGCCTGTGATGGCAACCACATCGGCCTCAGGGAGTATGTCGCTCGCCTGCGTCGCGTCCCACTCCCCCTCCGCGGGGTGCCTCTCCAACACCCAGAGCTTTCCTACCTTGTCCTGCAGTTGGCGGACAAAGGGAAAACTGCCCACAATGGCGACCTTTCTGCTCCGTCCCCGCTCCGCCAGCCAGGCCTCGGCATTCAGTTCCATACACCGCTCCTCGTCCACCTCTAGCAGCGAATTGATCGCCGCCACTCCGATAGTGGCCTCAAGCAAGGTCTCCGATCTGGCATACTGGGCCAACTCGAGGGCGCTACGCTCGTGCAGACTGCCGACTCCTCGCACTGAAACATGTCCGTGCGGATGCCCCTCGTCACGGGTGGTGGAGGCCAATCCACAATGCTTGCTCACCACCGCCGTCCAGTGGACGCAGACACGAACCTCCTCCACCGGGGCATCTTCTTTCAACGATGCCAACAGGTCATCCAGCACGCTCATCCTCTTCCCTCTCCTCCCTGGCCCTCTTCATAGGCTTCCAGGAATCTCTCCAGGGTGTTCTTCATCTCGTGCAGCTCACCGGCCCACTCTTCCAGAAACTCCTCTCCCTCCGAGGTGATGCAATAGACCCGCCTCGGCGGTCCCGAGCCCTCCGTGTCCCACTGAGAGGTAACCCATCCCCAATGCTCCATCTCCCGCAACCCACGGTAAACAACACTGGGGTTGAGGGAATCGTCAGCCAGGCCCAGCTCTTTCAAGCCTTCCATCAAAGCATAACCGTGCCCGTCCCCACGCTGGAGCAGCAGGAGCAATGACGGTTGAACGAAGCTCTTCGTACGTCGGAGATAGATGTCTCGCCCCGGGCCTCTCCTCCCACGTCGCCTGCCTCTGGGCATACACGCACCTCCACTCACACAGTATAATCCGTGCTATACATGCTAGTGCCATCTATATTATACTAGAGAATACTAGACTTGTCAAGCAAGGCTTTCCAGGCCGGTTTGTCTCCAGTTGACACCTTCCCCAAACAGTAGTATACTTACTACACGCACCACTAGATATGGCATCGCAGCACTCTTGACCCCACTACATTTGGGGCAGGGGATGGAAAGAAGGAGGAGTGTCGTGAAGCTTTCTTGTCTACAAGAGAACCTGGTCAAGGGAATCTCCATCGTCAGCCGAGTGGTGAGCACGCGGGCCGTGTTGCCAGTCCTGAACAACATCCTCCTGGCAACCGACGATGGCCGACTGAAGCTGGCTGCCACCGACCTCTCCACCAGCATAACCTGCTGGATTGGAGCCAAAGTGGAGGAAGACGGTGAGATCACCGTTCCGGCCCGCCTGCTGTCGGACTTCGTCAGTACCCTGCCCTCGGCTGAGATTGAGATGGAGCTTGTGACCCGGACCAAGAGCTTGCATCTGAAGTGTGCCCAGTTCGAGGCGGACATCAGGGGTATAGACGCCCAGGACTTCCCACTCATACCGTCCGATGTCTCCGATCACAAACTGACCATACCTCCCGCCACCTTGCGCCAGATGATAGAGCAGGTGACCCTCGCAGCCGCGACAGACGAAAGCCGCCCAGTGCTGACCGGGGCGCTGGCCGAGTTTCGGGACTCAGAATTGACGATGGTGGCCGCCGATGGTTTCCGTCTCTCGCTCCGCAAAGCGCCGTTGACTGAGGAGGTTCCGGAGCCCATGGACGTGATCATCCCGGCACGGGCCCTTCGCGAGTTGGCCCGTGTTAGCGCCGAGGAGGAAGAGCCCGTCGAGATCATCGTCACGCCCAGCCGCAATCAGGTGCTGTTCCGACTAAGCAATGTGGAGATCGTCTCCCAACTCATCGAAGGCAAGTTCCCCGACTACAATCAGATCATCCCCACAAGCCACGGCACCCGTGTGGTCATCAACACTCATGACCTCATGAGGGCGGTGAGGATTTCCGTTCTCTTCTCCCGAGATGTTGCCAATATCGTCCGTCTGGAGACAATTCCGGGCAGCGAGATAGCGCCAGGCCGCCTGATCGTCGAATCCACCGCCGAGGTGGGGCAGAACGTGGGCGAGCTGGACGCTGTGGTCGAGGGCGAGCAGATGGAGATTGCCTTCAACGGTCGCTACGTAATAGACATGCTCAACGTGATAGGCACCGAGCAAGTGACTCTGGAGACGACCAATCCCTCTCGACCAGGCATCTTGAAACCCGTGGGGGACGACAACCTAATCTACGTCATAATGCCCATGCACATCAAGAAGTAGCCCGAAACACTTCGCATCTCGCTCAGGGCATTCTCCTCGCATCGCTTCCCTTGCACCTGATGGCCTGCCCTTAGAGTGAAAGGCACGGCGGCCCTTCCCTGTTGGCTCATGGCTATCAGGGGATAACCTTCCTCCTCCGGGGGCTTCCGCGCCTAGACACTCTTGTCGCAGCGGCGTAGACGCGATGTTCAATCACATCATTGTGGAGCCCCTACAGTCTTGGCACCCGATTGAGACCCGATGCGGCCCGATTTGCACCCCACGGTGAGCATAATGCATAATCAAACGGGTGTGTGCTCAAGGGCGAACACACTACGTCTGATGAGCCAGAGATGTAGCTGATCGCGCCCGAGTTCCAACTGGCCGCTGTAGCGAGGTGCGGTAACGTCTGGCTGGTTGTGTATGCAACTCCTTAGGCTACCTGCACGACGCCCGCGAGCCGCTACAGATAAGAGTCTCAAAACATCGCAAGAGACGCAGCACACTCCGTTCCTATAGCCTGGCCGTATTGTGGAATCTGGGGGTGGCAGGGCTCGTGAGGCGCCACTCCACTGCCCTCGGCACTTTGGGTCTGTCCCATGATTGCAGCGAGTCTGACTAGTAGTTCACCACACGGCCACTGTCAGCGTATAGGTTTCTTCAGTCTAGCATCCTGAGTAGCCCCGAACACAGCGGAGTGCGTATCGAAGAGCGCGGATCTGTGATGATCAGTGTGGTTTGACGCACCCATCGAGAAAGGCTTTGCCTCACTCAAGGCCTACTCAGGATGCTTGGATATCTGGCCCTACAAAGTTGGGATGTACTCCACTCAGGGACTTTCCTTGACAATCCTACGGCTATCTTATACTATGATGCACTAAGTTCTCTCCCCTCTTGACCAAGGGGCTTGCGGCGACGCCTAGCTTTGAGGTGCCGGGCAGATTCATGTTCACACGCCCCGCACCTATGGTCAACCACTGGATCGCCAAAGGATCAGCGTCTGATCGAAATGAAAGAAGGTAGGGTTATGAGACTGTCGCTTGCCCGTTTCGCAATGGTGCTTTTTGTGGCTCTGGCGTTGGCCGCGTGTGCCCCATCGTCCACGCAGGGGCCAACCACCTGGCTGGATCAGCCGCTCGATGGGGCGAAGCTGCCTTTGGGGCCACAGGAGGTCACGGCCCATGCCTCCGACGCCGACGGCGTGGCCAGTCTTGAGTTCTACGTGGATAGCACCCTTCTGGTGCGCGCTCCCGCGGGTGGGGGCGTCCTGGAAGATGCTACGGTGGGGTGGAACCCCAGCGCACCGGGTGTTTACACCATCAGCGCCAGGGCGACGGACAGCCAGGGCAATACTGGCCCCGAGGCCAGAGCTTCCGTCACCGTGGGTGAACTAGCGGGCTCCCCCACGCCCTTGCCCACTGGGCAACCCACGACGCTGGAGGGCCCTACGGTGACACCTCCCACGGGGACGGCCACAACGACCCCTGTGACTCCCACGCCGACCGGCACATCCACGCCTACGGGGACGCCGACCTCCACTGCAACGGCAACGAGCACTCCCACCACGCTACCTGCTCCGACCATTGTCTTTTTCCTGGCTGATCCGACCTTGGTCGAGGAGGGGGAATGCACCACCCTCAGTTGGGCGGTGGAGGGCTTCATCAGCGAGGTATGGCTTGACCAAGAAGGTATGCGCGACCATGATTCGCGCGATAGGTGCCCCAGCGAGACCACGACCTATACCTTGCGGGCGAGGGGCCCAGGAGGTGAGGTGAGCGCAAGCCTGACCGTCTCCGTGATCATGGATAACGAGGGGCCCAGCATCGGCAATGTCCAGCAGTCGGCCAACTCTGTCTACTGCTTGACCGCACCTATGGAGATAGAGATTAGTGCGAGGGTCAGTGACTCATCCGGTGTTAGGTCGGTAGGTTTGTACTGCACTCTATCGGGCGACGGAGATGAGGAATGGTGCGGAGGCTTTTCGAGGAACGGGAACCACTGGACCGTGACCTATATCCCGCTTGAGCATGCGATCTGCGACGGGACGATGGATTACCGCATAAGAGCTACGGACGATTCAGCTCGAAGCAACGTGTCCTGGTGGGGTACCGGTTCCTTCGATATCGCCGACTACTAGATCGGGTGCTCTAGGCCTATCGGCGGGCCAATACCTTCGCCGGTAGCGGTGAGTGAGCGAGGGCAGTGGCCAGCTTGGCCAGCCCGACCAAGGTTTGACGGATGGGCTGCTAGTGGGGCCGAGGCGAAACAGCGACAATTTGAAGCCCCTCGGACCACTTCCCTCTATCGGGCGCTGAGATTACCCTGGTTAGGCCGGTGACCGGAGGGGCTGAGCAGTGTACAGGATGAGTAAGGAGGATTGCCATGAATAGGCGTCCTGGGCGTATCAGGAGGATTGCTGTTGCTCTCTCAGTGCTTGCCACTTTGGCCTGCGTTGTGCTGGGGGTCTTCGCTGTTCTGTACCTGCGGCAGCAGCAGGCGCGGGCGCAGTTTGAGCCCCCGAGCGTGACCATCACAGACCCGGCCTCCGGGACGTCAACCCTGGAGGGGAGTCACCTGTTTGTCTCGGCCACCGCGTTCGGCGGCACCCCCATCACGCGGGTCGAACTGTGGGTTGATGGGGAGCTGGTAGAGACACAGGACAGCCGCGTTCCGGAGGGCATCTCGCCCTTCTACGTCTCGTTCGATCTCCTTGTGTCCCAAGGTCTGCACACGCTGTTCGTGCGGGCGGTGAACGCTATGGGCATCATAGGGGATAGTTGGCCGGTGAGCGTCGGCGGCGTGCAAAGGCCGGGCGCCGATGAGCCCGCCCGGCTGGTGACTGTGGACGCAGGCGAGACTCTGGACGACATCGCCGCAGCTTACGATGCAGACCCGGACACCGTGCGGCAGTTAAACCCTGGCTTGGGTGATCGAGAGCCTCCTGCAGGCAGCGAGGTGGTGCTGCCTCCTCCGCAGTCCAAGGCGGCACCGGGCTCTGGCGCCCCACCCGTCGGCCCGAGCTTGCCCCCGGGTGGTACTCAGCCCCCGGAGGGTGGGCCCCTGCCTCTGCCAACTGGCGCCCGGCTTGGCGTGCTCACGCCAGCGGTGCCCATCTCGATCAGCCCTCTTCTGGATATCTTACGGGCAGGCTCAGCGCCTGCTGCACCGACCGATCTCCAAGCCGAGGTGACAGGCTGCAACATACAGCTGCGCTGGAACGACAACGCCGACAACGAAGAGCGGTACGAGGTGTGGTACTTGTGGAACCTTGGTCAGGATCCGCGAGTGATCGCCGAGCTGGAGCCGGCAGCCGGGGGGCAAGTCTGGTTCGAGTTCCCCGCGCCGGACTGGGGAGCCTTCATCTTCTCGGTGGAGGCGGTCAACTCCTGGGGAAGGCAGCCCAGCAACAAGGTTGGGGCGCTGGTCGTCGAGGGGGATTGCCCTCAGACCCTGGCTACACACTTGCAGGTAGCGGCCGGGGAATTGTCCGTGCCCGCCGGCCATGACGAAGTCTATTGTTACCTATCCTTTGAGGGCGCCCCTCATGTCCGCGTGCCCGACGCCGGCGGCTTCTTCAACGACGGCGTACAGGCGGCGCTATGGGGGGACAACTTCCCTCTCTCGCCTAGCGGCGATGGGAGGCTGGTGGTTCCCATCCCCGGAGACGAGTCGCTGGAGATCGAGGGGGAGTGCTGGGGACGGTCAGGGGGTAAGGCCAGAGAGATCGGCCCATTGAGTGGCGAGTATCCACGGCAGACCTGGGATGGGTCGAGGCGCAGCTTGGCAGGGAGCGGCCTCGAGATCGGCGTGGCGATCAAGCCTTTGGAGGGGGCGGTGGACACCAGTGGCCTGACCACTACCTTCGGCTACGATGATCCGATGATGCCTGTTCCTTATGATGTGTTCGAAGACAGGGTCCGTTCGCCATTTCCGGTTGATCCACTGTTGCGCGCGCTCAACTGGAAGTGGGACGGAGATCCAGGCAAGATCTCCGGCTTCCAGATTCTGCTCAACGGGGTGCCGTACAATGCGGGCGGTGGCTGGTCGCTGGCGGGTCCCACGAGCCGATCGGCCCAGGTGAGGTTGCCGAAGGATTGTGGGGGACGCATCAGTTGGCAGGTTCGCGCCGTTGCGGGGCAAGCGCAGTCCAACTTGAGCGCTCTATCGCCGGACAACGACTACGATCTCCCGCAGTGCCCTGAGTATGCCATGGTAACGTTCCATGCGATCAAGTTCGAGGAAGATTGCGACGACCTGGACCCCGCCTGGCTCTTGGAACTGAACGGACAAACCAAACAGTTCTACGAGGATTGCGATACAGGGTTCGGCACCATGTGCATGCGCAAGGGGCCTCATTTTGACGACGACTGCGGCCCCCATTACTTTGCGTCCTTAGGTCAGGGCATGGACCCTCATCCCGACACAATAGTCGCCCCCATTACCCTGGGCGACATCCGTATCGAGACCAAGGCTGTGGTGTGGGACGTCTTCAGTGGCGACATCGCCGCTGCCCACTGGAACTCGTGGGAGTTCTCCTCGCTTGAGGAAGCTCAGGAGAAAGTGGGCTGCGGAAAGCGGCGCTGCAAGTGGTTGTTTGGGCCCGCGCTCTGCTACACCGTCTACATCTTCCCGCAGCCCGAGGGTTCGAATTGCCCCGTATCGCGGCCTGCATACACTCCCTAGCAGCGCAACCACGAGACTCCGCGTGGTCATAGCTTCTCTGTGGGCGCCAGTCCTGGCCCGGTGTCCCGGCGTCGCCGCGCCTAGAAGCCGTTCGGGGGCTCCGTCTCTCCTTGCGTTTTGTCTCCGCTTTGTTTATAATTATCTTTGAAGTCGCACTCCGAGGTACGGAGATGGCTCTTTCCTGGCTCTTGGTAGCTCAAACTCCAGGCACTAGTGTGTGGAGTGTCCGCGAGTACATCTATTGCAGCGGATTGTAGCGCGCTTGCAGGCCTGCGCCGCATCGCTACGATCCGACTACTCCTAGACCCACAAGTTTCGTGGGTCTAAGTGCTTCAGATACCCGCGTTACGGATGACTCCATCCATTGCACCGATATGAGGAGCGAGAGATGAAACCGGTAGACGATCAGATGCCCATCCTGATGCAAGGGGTCGAGTTTGGTGACCCCCAGACGCAAGAGACCATGGAGGCCGCGTTGCGAGAGCGGCTCGCCGAAGGAAGGCCCTTACGCGTTTACTGCGGCTACGACCCCACGTCGCCCGACCTTCATCTGGGTCACACCATCACCATGCGCAAGCTCCGCCAGTTCCAGGACTTGGGTCACGATGCCATCTTCCTCATTGGCGATTTCACCGGATTGGTGGGAGATCCGAGCGACAGGGAGAGCGCGCGTCGCCAGCAGACTCCTGAGCAGGTGGCCGAGAAAGCCGAGACCTATCTTCAACAGGCGTTCAAGATTCTCGATCCTGACAAGACCATCGTCCGCCGCAACTCGGAGTGGCTGAGCAAGCTAAGCTTCATTGATGTGATCGAACTGGCTTCCCACTTCACGGTGCAGCAGTTCCTGGCTCGAGAGAACTTCTCCCGGCGGTACGACAAAGGGGATCCTGTCTGGCTGCATGAGTTCCTGTACGCCTTGATGCAGGGACGTGATGCTGCGGCCATGGAAACCGATGTGCAACTTGGAGGCACGGACCAACTCTTCAACCTGCTAGTAGGGCGCAAGCTTCAGGAGATCTTTGGACAGAGGCCCCAAATCTGCCTCACCTTCCCCATCCTGGTGGGCACCGATGGCTATCTGCGCATGTCCAAGAGCACCGGCAACTACATCGGCATCGACGAGCCTGCGGAGGAGATGTACGGCAAGGTGATGAGTCTTCCTGATCATGCCATGCTAGACTACTACACGCTTGTCACGCGGTTCACGCCCGATCAAATAGCCTCCATCAATCAGGGCTTGGGTGACGGTTCTCTGCATCCCCGCGATGTGAAGATGCAATTGGCGCGGGAAATCGTGTCCATTTTCCACGGTGACGAAGCAGCCAGCGAAGCGGAGCACCACTTCCGCACCGTCTTTCAGGAGCGGGAACTCCCGCCCGAGATGCCAATCTACGCGCTTGAGGGTCCCACCAACGTCGTCGAAGTTATCACCGCCAGCGGCCTTGCCAAGAGCAAGAGCGAGGCCCGTAGGCTGATTCAGCAGGGCGGAGTGCGCCTGAACGGTGAGAAGGTGGAAAGCATCGAGGCGGTGGTGACCGTCGAAAAGGAGGCTGTGCTCCAGGTCGGGAAGAGGAAGTTCACCAGGCTGGTGGCAGCGTCGGCTCGGGAGGGGAGTTGAAGAAGGAAAACAGGCTCATCCACGAGACGAGCCCCTATCTGCTCCAGCATGCTCACAACCCCGTAGACTGGTATCCCTGGGGAGAAGAGGCCTTCGAGAAGGCCAAGGCTGAGGACAAGCCGATCTTGCTGAGCATCGGTTACTCCTCCTGCCATTGGTGCCATGTGATGGCTCATGAGTCTTTCGAGGACGATTCCACAGCACAGTTGATGAACCAGAACTTCATCAACATCAAGGTTGACCGTGAAGAGCGACCTGATGTAGACACGATCTACATGCGCGCCGTGGTGGCCATGACCGGCAGAGGGGGTTGGCCCTTGACCGCTTTTCTCACCCCTGAAGGCAAGCCCTTCTTCGGCGGTACCTACTTCCCTGCTGAGGACCGCCACGGCCTGCCCAGCTTCCGCAAGGTGCTCCAGTCTATCTCCAAGTCCTATCGGGAACGGAGAGATGACACTCAGCAGTCGGCGGAGAACATAGGGGCCCACATCGTGCAGCAAGACATATCGCCTGCCGCGCCTGACGCTGAGCCTAGCCTCACCATCCTCGATCAAGCGGTACGAACTCTCAGCCAGCGGTTTGACGCCACGTACGGCGGGTTCGGTGCCGCACCCAAGTTCCCCCAGGCCATGAGTCTGGATTTCCTCCTACGCGAGTACCACCGTACCGGTAACGTGCAGGCGCTCCGCATCGTGGGGAGAAGTTTGCAGAAAATGGCTCGGGGTGGGATCTACGATCAATTGGGAGGGGGCTTCCATCGCTACTCGGTGGATGAGAGGTGGCTGGTGCCTCACTTCGAGAAGATGCTGTACGACAACGCTCTCCTCAGTCGCCTCTATGTGCGCGCCTATCAGGCCACGGGCAACCTTCTCTATCGCCGCATCGCCGAGGAGACGCTCGAGTACGTGCAACGTGAGATGACCTCGCCTGAAGGCGCTTTCTATACAGCCCAAGATGCGGACAGCGAAGGAGAGGAGGGGAAGTTCTTCGTCTGGACCCCCGACGAGATCAAAGGCACACTAGGCGAAGAAGAGGGAAGCCTCTTCAATCAATACTTCAGCATCAGCGAGGAAGGGAACTTCGAGGGGAAGAACGTCCTCAGCATCCCCCGCGACCTTGACGTCGTGGCCCACCTGGCCGAGGTACCTATGGAGCAACTGGAAGACGTCATCGCGCGCGGCCGTCGCCAGCTATTCACAGCCAGGGAAGAACGCATGCGACCCGATCGAGACGAGAAGGTGATCGCCTCCTGGAATGGGCTGATGCTGGCCGCCTTCTCTGAAGCCGCTCGCGTTCTTGACCGGGACGACTATCGGCAGACAGCGATCCGAAATGCCGACTTCATCTCGCGCGAATTGCGTCGAGATGGTCAACTACTTCGCACCCACAAGGATGGCCAGTCCAGACTGAAAGGTTACCTGGAGGACTATGCTTTCTTGAGTGACGGTCTGCTGAGCCTGTACGAAGCGACCTTTGACGAGAGGTGGTTCCTGGAGGCGAAGGGCCTGGTGGGCGACATGATCTCGCTCTTCAAGGATCCGTTGGGGCCTGGCTTCTACGACACCGACGGCGAGGCAGCACTCATCACCAGACCGAGGAGTTGGGAGGACGGGGCTGTCCCCTCGGGGAACTCCCGGGCAGCGGACGTCCTTCTGCGTTTGACGGCCCTGACCGGTGACACCGCCTATGAGAAGGTGGCGGCGGAGGTACTTCGCACCATAGCTGGCAGTGCGGCCCAGCATCCGACGGCTTTCGGCCACCTGCTATCGATTCTGAATTTTTACCTCTCTTCCCCTGAGGAGATAGCCGTCGTGGGAGACCCCACTGCAGAGGACACTCGCGCCCTGCTGAAGGTGGTTTATGGCCACTACCGGCCAAGCAAGGTGGTTGCCGTGGGGTTGCCAGACGAAGATGGAGAGACCGTTGTCCCTCTCCTGGCGGGAAGAAGCCAGTTGGAGGGGCAGGCCACGGCCTACGTATGCCGACGCTTCACGTGTGAGCGACCCGTCACCACACCTGCTGAGCTGGCGAAGCAATTGCGCATAGAGTGGGAGGGGTAGGGTTTGTTCCTATCCCTGCGGATGTGTAGCCAGGAGGACTGAATGGATGGGCAGGAGTTGCTGGACAGATACGCCGCAGGAGAACGAGATCTCACATCCGCTGACCTGCACGGGGCCAATCTGCAAGGTGCCATCCTCGACGCGGTCAACCTGAGCGCGGCCCAATACCACAAGGCGACCACATGGCCTGAGGACTTCACCATCCCCAGCGATATGAAGTTCGTTTCCGAGGGCCCGAACTCTCAAGAGACAGAATCAGTAAACCCTCCGCCCGCGAGCGACCCTCAGAGCCTCGATCAGCGGGCGGACTAGCGAGATTCCGTCGCGGAGGGCTTGCTGTGACAGACCGCCTGCACATTTTCGCCAGCGCTGGGCCCGATCTGGAGGTTGAGCGAGAGGTCATCGGCAAGGCGATCGCCAGCCTGCCGGTGCCCCTGGGCTGGGTCATCAAATACACGCCGGTAAGGGGTGAGCGGGTAGCTCCTGCATTGGACGCGGTTGCAGCGTCTCACTTCTACGTTCTCGTCCTGGGCGGGGATATCAGGGCCCCTGTGGGCTCGGAGCTTTACGTCGCACGGCAAACGGGGAAGAAGGTCTTGGCCTTTCTGAAGAATGTACTCCGCACGCCTGCCGCCCACGTGTTCGTGAAAGACGCCTCCCTCGAGTGGGAGTATTTTCGCGCTGCAGATGAATTGGGGCCCCTTCTACAAAGGGCCCTCATCGAGCAAGTACTCGAGGGCGCACAAACGTATGGCCTCAGCCCCGTTGACTGGGAAACCTTGTCGGCTTTGCTGGTGGACCTAGCGGATCAAGAAAAGCTGGAACGCGAACAGGAAAAGGCCGCGCCAAGCTACCGAGGCGCAGGTAAGGACGCGGTTATCGTGGCGCCAGGGAGAGACCTCCCCGAAGAAGGCGTGTTGATAGAGAAGCAGGACGGCCCTGCTTGACACTTCGGGTCGGCCCTCGTCCGCTACCGCTTTCGCCGAACATCCACGCGCACAAGAAGATCATGCACTTGACGCATCTATCTCTGACCAACTTTCGAAACTACGCGCGGTTGGATCTGGATTTCTCCAACTCTATTACGCTTCTGCAGGGCGATAACGCTCAAGGCAAGACCAACCTACTGGAAGCTGTCTACTACCTCGCTACGGCCAATTCTCCTCGGGCGCACACCCATCGCGAACTGATCAATTGGCTGGCCAACGAGGATCAGATGCCGTTCGCTCGCCTGGAGGCGAAGGTCGAGGGAACCGACGCTCTGCGCGAGGTCAACATAGTCCTCCTCAAGACCGCTGACAGGTTGCAGAAGGAGATAAAGATCAACGGGGTCAAGCGACGCGTCAGAGATCTGATAGGCCAGCTCAAGGCAGTCCTGTTCATGCCTGAAGATATTGACCTCATCGCGGGTTCTCCTGAAGCCCGCCGTCGCTACCTCGACACCGCCATCTGTCAGATAGATCGCCGCTACTACCAATCCCTCCAGGAATACAGCCGCGTACTCACCCAACGCAACAGCCTCCTGCGGAGGCTCCGCGAGCATCCCGCAGACCCACACCAACTGGATTTCTGGGATCAGCGCTTGGTAGAGGAAGGAAGCCGCCTTATAGCTGGCCGCCTGGAGACCGTGATGGAGTTAGATCGCTTGCTTCAGGACATTCACCCCCGACTCACAGGCGGCGAGGAACGTCTACGCCTGCTATACAGATCCAGGCTACCCTTGGAGGGAAAGGACCGCCCTGAAGTCTACAACCAGCTGCCTCTAGACGTGTCGTCCCCTGCCGGGGCCATGATCGGCACGGATGCTCTGAGCAGTCTCGACGTCAAAGCCATATTCCAGCAGCAACTGAAGGTCCGACAGAAGGAGGAGATAGAGCGCGGCATGACCCTCATGGGCCCCCATCGCGATGACCTCCGCTTCCTAGTGGGGGGCGTGGACATGTGCACTTATGGCTCTCGAGGCCAGCAGCGCACCATCGCCATCTCGCTCAAACTGGCAGAGATGGAACTGATCCGCTCCCAGACCGGGGAGGAGCCCATCCTGCTCCTGGATGACGTGATGTCTGAACTGGACGAGGAGAGGCGGCAGTGTTTGATGGATGCCATCAACAAAGAGCAACAGGTCATCATCACGGCCACCCGTCTCGACTGCTTCGCACCTTCGTTCCTGGACCAAGCGACCGTGTGGGCAATCCGCGGCGGAAGGATAGAGAATCTCAGTCCCTAGCCGCTTCGGACTGCAGCCCGCCCAGAGGGCGTTTGGCGGGGATGCCCACACGGCGGGGATACTTCTGCGGCGTGGACGCCACTTTGTCCACCACCACCACATGACGGGGGGAGTCTAGGCCGGGCAACTGGACCGCCCTCACCTCCTTGAGCCGTGCCCCCAACAGCTTCATAGCTGGTCGGGCAGCTTCCACTTCACCCTCGATCTCGATCCCCTTCTGGCCCAGAAAGATGCCTCCTAGCTTTAGTAGCGGCAGGGCGTACTCCAATAGCACCGCTAGCTCCGCCACTGCGCGGGCCACGGCCACGTCGTACCCCTCCCGGTGATCCGGCTGCCTACCTACCTCCTCTGCCCGTTCCCTGACTATCTCCACCTCCCGCAACCCCAGTTCCTTCACGATGTGCTCCAGGAAGAGGACCTTCTTCCCTACGGATTCCAGCAGGGTGAGTCGCGTCTGAGGACGTACAATCTTCAGTGGCAGCCCCGGAAACCCTGCCCCTGCGCCGATGTCTATACATCGCGCCTCAGGAGAGAGATCGCTGAGAACCTGGAGACAGGACAGCGAATCCAGAAAGTGCTTGACCTGCACCTCTTCGTAATTGGTGATGGCGGTCAGGTTGACTCTCTCATTCCAGACAATGAGTTGCTGGTAGTAGAGCTCGAAGGCCTCCAGTTGGTCCGGGGTCAGTGTCAGGCCCCACTCCTTGGCTCCTGTTTGCAGGAGTTCCATACCTCTCCTCTACCAGCACCGCGTGTTAATGGATCCTTCCGCCATCCAACGAAACGGGTTAGCAGATTATATCATGGCGGCAAAGGACTCAGCAATGTTGTCAGCATCTTCCGTTGCTCTTCCAGACCAACTGTGATAGCATCTGATCAAATGACTGAACAGCTAGTGAGGGAACCGGACGTTGACGTTGACTTGGTGAAGGCGTGGGCTCGGCAGGCGGGGGACGTCGCACTGCGGTACTTCAATCGCGTCGAAGGGAGCCTCAAGGAGGATCGAACCTTGGTGACCCAGGCCGACTATGAGATAGAGGATCTGTTGACCGGTTATCTCAGAGCCACCTATCCCGAACACGGCATCATCGGTGAGGAGGGAACCAAGGAGATTCACGGCGATTATGTCTGGGCCATAGATCCCCTCGACGGTACGCGTGTCTTCTTGGCTGGGCTGCCCGTATGGGGCATCTCCATCGGCTTGCTGTGGCGAGGCAGACCCTGGCTCGGTGTGTTCTATATGCCCTTGCTAGACGACTGGTATTACAGCGCGAGCCCGGCAAGTGGCGCCTTCTGGAACGACCAGCCCATCCAATGTCCAGCCACGGACGGCTGGGATGAGGACAGCTTATTGTGCGTGCGAAGCGACGTCCACCGCCGGTACAATATAACCTTCCCCGGCATAACACGGGCTCTCGGGAGTGCCGCAGCACATTTGTGCTACGTTGCGCGGGGAAACGCCATGGCCGTCCTGCTGGACAAGCCCGGAATCTGGGATATCGCCGCCGGCGCCGCCATCCTGCAAGCAGCGGGGGGTGCCCTGCGGTACCTCGCTGGCGGGGAAGTGCAGATGGAGAATCTGCTGGAGGAAGGCACAGCCCGGAACCCCATGCTGGGCGCGCATCCCTCACTCATCGATCGCCTCGCCCACTATATTCAACCCAGAACCACACGCTAACAGGGACGCAAGGGCTGGCGCTCGCGCTACCCCGCCTGTAGTGTGCGCTCTACCGCATCCGAATGGCTGAAGTCCTCACCACCGGCCATTTCTACTTGTGACATGCCCCTTACTGCATCTTGAAGGCCCTGCAGAGGAACTAACGCCGCAAGCGGTGTCTCCCAATTGGAGCACTGCTCACTCCTCCGCCGCGTAGACATGCGCCCCGTCGAACAGGCTGCCAGCCGAAACCTTCCCCCCGCCGGGTTCGGCCTCGGTTGCCCTTTTCCTCTTTCCAAGGCTATAATCGGACAACGCGGTAACGGCCTACGGCAAATATCGGAGGTGTCTGTGATCGGTGCTTTTTTCGATGTTGTGGGGACCATCTACAAGGGGGCGTTCTGGAGAGACATCTCACACCATAATCGAGCGCGCAAACGAAACCGTTTCTGGATCTGGGCCTACCTGATCTGGCACATGGCTGGTTGGCCCCTAAACCTTGCTGGCCTGCTGAGCCAGAGGCGCTGGTACGAGGCCTGGGCTCGCGACATGGCGTGGCTCTTTCGCGGCCTCACGGTGGAAGAGGGACAGGAGATTTTCGATTGGATATGCGATGAGCGGCTGGTGCCCAATCTACGCCTAGATATCATGGATATCTTGCGCGATCATCAGGCCAAGGGCCACTTGGTCGCGCTGGTATCTGGCAGCCCCCAGCGCCTACTGGACACTATCACCTCTCGCCTGGATATGGAACACGCCATAGGAACTACTTTCGAGGTCAAAGACGGGCGCTATACCGGCAAGATTGCTGGATCATTGACGATGTATCAGGGTAAGATGGCTGCGCTTCAGGATTTCGCTGCTGAGAGTGGGGCTTCAATTGATTGGCAAAACAGCTTCGCCTACGGCGACAGCCGATCCGACATAGACCTCCTGGCAAGCGTGGGCCACCCCGTGGCCGTGTACCCAGATGAAGAGTTAAAAGCGGTGGCTTTGGAGAAGGGTTGGGAGATTGTCGGCGAACGTGAGCCGCGGACCTAAGCCTGCTCCTTGCGCAGGCAACAAGGTGGGCCCCAACTCCTGTTTCCATACTTGGGGCCTTTTTCTGTCCGGCCTCAGCCGTTTGCTCTACTCTTGTTGGCGCCCGACGCGCCAAGAAGCTCCCGCAGCCCACTCTCTGCGCCACACCCAGGGCCCACTCCTGGACATCATCATGCGCCTACCTTACCACTGCACCCACGGCAGCTCAGCGCTTGACAGGCAAGACACACGCAAGCTATAATTGCTATCGCCGACCGCTTCACCTTGAGAGGCACACCGCGTCGGCCGATTACCATCACTCTTGCACATTTTCTGGGGTGCCCCAAAGGGAGTTGCCGAAATGGATACTCAAGAAAGAATCTTGATCATCGAAGACAGCGAGGAGATCATCACCTTCCTGACCGACAGTATCCTCCACCCCAGTGGCTACCAGACTCTGGTATCTCGGGATGGTCAGGAAGGTCTACGGCGAGCCCTGGAAGAGCGACCAGATTTGATTCTTCTGGATCTGAATCTACCTCGCATGACCGGCATGGAGGTCCTCACCGTCTTGCATAAGCGGGGATCTGACATACCGGTGATTTTGATGACGTTCTACGGTTCCGAGGAGATTGCAGTTGAGGCCTTCCGCCTTGGCGTCAAGAACTACATAGTGAAGCCATTCAAGTCTCAAGAGGTGCTGGAAGCCATTGAGGGTGCCTTGGCTGAGGGCCGGCTGCGGCAAGAGAAGGAACGGCTCACAGAAGAGCTCATGCGCGCCAACAGGCAACTGGAGCAGCGAGTCCGGGAACTAACCATGTTGTATGACATAACCCAGGCCATGGCTAGACTTATGGACCTGGAAACCCTCCTGTCCCGATTGGTGGAGGCCGCCGTCTTCCTGAGCAAAGCAGACGAGGGTATCCTCTTCCTGATCGATGAGGAAACAGGCGAGTTATGTCTCAGATCTGCCAAGGGGGTGGGGGAGAAATACGCGCGCGGTCTGCGTCTGCGGGTTGAGGATAGCCTCATCGGAAAAGTGGTGCAGACCGGAGAACCACTACGTATAGCCAGCCCTGAGGATCGCCTGGAGTTGAAAGTGAAGACTGGCTATCTGGTAAGTTCACTCCTCTATGTTCCCTTGAAGCTTCGGGACGAGATATTGGGCGTGCTTGGGGTATCGAACCGCGTAAGTGATAGGGCATTCACCTCCGCCGATCAGCATCGTCTCAACATCTTGGCGGATCACGCCGTCATCGCTTTGGAGAATGCGCGCCTCTACGAAGGCGAGCAGCGTCGAGCTTTCCAGCTAGCTATGACCAGTCATCTCAGTCGAAGGATCACCTCCATTCTGGACGTTGATGCCCTCCTTTCTGAAGTAGTGGAACTTTTGAAGGAGAATCTAGGCTATTACTATGCGCAAATCCTACTCCGCGATGGACCAGACCACGTGGTCATGCGCGAGGGCACCGGAGAGATAGGACACAGCATAAGGGAGAGCCTGTTCCGAGCGCCGATTGATGATCAGACCATCGTTGGCTGGGCAGCGAACAACGCGGAGGCACTGTGCGTCAACGACGTACAACCTGAGCCGCGTTTTCGGCCTCATGAACTGTTGCCCGACACGCTGGCGCAACTGGCCGTGCCTCTGAGGGTAGGCAAGGAAGTGATTGGTGTTCTCGACATTCACAGCGATCAAAAGAACGCCTTCGATGACGATGATGAGATCATATTGCAGATGTTGGGGGATCAGACAGCTGTTGCCATCCAGAACGCCGCCTCGTATGAGCGCGTCAGAAAGCAGGCTGAGGAACTGAGTACCCTGACCGAAATCGGCACCGCCATCACCTCTGCCCTGGATGAGGACGAGATCCTCAAGAGGGTGATGACAGGCATCAACGAGATCTTGCGTGTGGAAGCCGGCTCCCTACTTCTCATTGATGAGGCCGCCAAAGAACTGGAATTCAAGATAACCTTGCACGGACGCGCGGAGAAGTTGGCACCGGTTCGCTTGCAGCTAGGGCAAGGTATCGCCGGTTGGGTAGCCGAGCACGGAGAGCCCCTATTAGTGGACGACGTGCGAGAGGATCCCCGCCACGATTCGCAGATAGCCGAAACGATCGGCTTCGAAGCTCGATCGATCCTGTGCGTCCCCCTGCAGGTGAAAGACAGAGTCATCGGTGTCGTCGAGCTGATTAACAAGCTGGGCAAGGGGCTTGACACTCGCTTCACTCTGGACGATCTGGAAATGCTCACGGCGCTTGCAGCCCCGGTGGCCCTGGCGTTGGAGAACGCGACACTATACGGGATCACAGCAGGGCAGATCAGCGAGGCGTGGAGACAGACCCTGACTTCGATGTCCGAATACGCTCGTGAGCCTTTGAAGGTCTTCGCAACGAGCACATATGCGTTGAAAGCGGGCGTGGAGGGAGGAACTATCTCCTGCGTTGATGACACACTCGGAGAACTGCTAAACTCCATGGAGCGTAGAATCGAGCAGATGGCCTCATTGACCGAAATCCTCAGCGCGTTGGCCTCCCCTGACAGCACCGCCCAAGATTGGGAGAGCCTGCAGCGGAGGTTCGAGAAGCTCAAGGCCAAGTATGCCTCGTAGAATCACGCTCGCCGCCGAATGAAGAGACGCTCGGTCGCCAACTGGTCCATTACTCGCGACTGCGGGGTTGCGTGGCTAAGAAGAGGCTCAATCTGACCGAGGAACGAGCTTCACCCACCGCCCCAGCCCCTCCAGTTGGAATCGGTGCGGTTGGCAAAGAATCTGAGGCCAGCCCATCCCGGCAAGCCACCGAGAGCGCTGTATTTTCAAGTTCAGGGTCTGGGCCATGCATGGTGCTATAACGGACGTCCCAGGGGTTAGGGTAGGACATTATACGGATCTCAAGGCAGCCACGGGCTGCACCGTGGTCCTCTGCGAGCAGGGGGCTATAGGTGGCGTGGAAGTGCGTGGCGCGGCACCCGAGACCCGTAACACAGACTTGCTTCGCCCTATGCACCTCGTGCAGCGTGCTCACGCCGTGCTGCTGGCCGGAGGGAGCGCTTTTGGCCTTGACGCTGCTGGCGGCGTAGTGCGATATCTCGAAGAAAAGGGCATCGGCTTCGACGCCTGGGGTGTGGCCACGGTGCCCATTGTGTCAGCCGCCATCCTCTTCGATCTGGATATCGGTGATCCACATGTCAGGCCGGATGCAGAAGCAGGCTACCGGGCTTGTCTGGTCGCTGGGGAAGGCGCAGTGGCTGAGGGCAATGTAGGTGCAGGCACAGGCGCCACTATTGGGAAGCTCGCGGGTCCGAAGTATGCCATGAAAGGAGGCCTGGGCACAGCTAGCCAAGAGATTGCCCAAGGGATCATACTAGGAGCCGTCGTGGCGGTGGGCTGCGTGGGCGACGTTGTGCATCCCCAAAGCGGCAAGATACTGGCCGGGGCACGCAACCCAGACAACAGCGGCTTCCTAGACTCTCTAGAAGCGATAAAGCAGAGGCCAGCACACACCACATCCCCCTTCGCTAACACTACAATCGGTGTGGTAGCCACTAACGCCCGTCTGACCAAGGACGAGGCCAACCAGTTCGCTCAACTGGCGTGCAACGGCTACGCCACTGTCATTCGCCCCACTACTGTCTTCGATGGCGACACACTCTTCGCTCTATCCGCTGGCGACAAGAAGGGTAATCTCAGCGCAGTCGGCGCTGCAGGCGCTGAGGTTGTGGCGCAGGCTATAGTGCGGGCCATCGAGCGGGCTGAGTCACTACACGGCATACCCGCCCGTGTCGATATCTAGCACGGAAGAACACCGCCGAGGATTGAAAGAATCTGGGGGAGCGGTTTGAGAGGCTCAGAGCCAGATATGCCACCTGGTCGTGATCCGTAGCGGTCTGAAAGCATGGTTGAGGGAAGTACGTCCAACATCTTGGCCATCGACGTAGGCAACACGAATACCGTGCTGGGCGTGTACAAAGGCGACGAACTGATCGCCTACTGGCGGATGGCCACCACCTTGCACAGGATGGCCGACGAGAACGCTGTCCTCCTGGAGGCTTTGTTTCGTCACGCGGGCCTTTCCTTCTCCGACATCGATGATGGCATCGTCTCCTGTGTCGTACCTCCACTCTTGCCCATCTTTCAGGAGATGTGCCAAAGATACATGGACTTCACGCCCCTGATCGTTGAGCCAGGCACCAAGACCGAGATGAGGATTCTCTACGATAACCCCCAAGAGGTAGGGGCAGACCGCATCGTCAACGCCGTGGCAGCCAAGGAGCAATATGGCATGCCGCTCATCGTCATCGACTTCGGCACCGCTACGACCTTCGATGCCATCTCGAAGGAAGGCGACTATCTGGGCGGCGCTATTGCGGCCGGCGTCAACCTTGCCAGCGAGGCCCTTGCCGAACGGGCAGCGAAGTTACCCCACATCGAGTTGGTCGTGCCTCCAAGGGCCATCGGCAGGAACACCATCGCCAGCATGCAGTCAGGTATCATGTACGGGTACGTGAGCCTGGTGGAAGGGATGGTGGCCCGCCTCAAGGAGGAGTTGGGAGGCGACGCGCACGTCATCGCCACCGGCGGATTGGCGCCGGTCATAGCCCAACACACGCCTGTTATCGAAGCTGTAAACCAGAACCTCACGTTGGAAGGGCTGAGGCTACTCTACAAGCTCAATCGCTCGTAACCCCCTGGCCCATCCCCACCCGCAACACACACCTCTATTGTCCGGTGCCATTCGAACAATCCAGCCGCCTCCACCCTCGAAGAGGCCTCCTCACCTCAATGAAGTTAGATCAGAGGCTGTCGAGCGGATGTTCTACTCAGCTCTCAGGACCTCAGAATAGTGGCCCCGCCCCCGCCAGCCTGCGAACGGCGATCGACGATCCCGGGAGAGCCTGCCCTCGGCGCCGTCGTGCTAGCGCGCTCGCTGCGAGCCGCGGCCCCTGGCACATCACCTTGCACAACCAGGCCGCACGCCGCTACAATCTCCAAATGACGACTGTTCTGCTGACGCAGGAGTCCAACGCATGTGGCTGAGTGACTACGAGTTCGCGACCTTCTCCGTCCGTGGCCTGGACGTCCCGGCGGTGATGCTGGGAACCTCGCCCTTCATCGGCGCCGGCCAGTTCGGCCGGAAAGCCGAGTTCTACTACAATCACTTCTTCCTCCAACCAGACAACATCACCGAGGTCGTCATCCAGGCCATCGACCTGGGGGTAAACGCCGCCCAGGTCATAGGCTATCCGCAAGTCGTCGAGGCGGTGCAAGAGGCCGCCAAGAGGACGTCCACGGATCTCTTCCTCCTCGGCACAGTCGGACTGGGGAGCATCGAGCGGGAGATTCAGATCATGCTGGACGCAGGTGCCAAGGGGGTGATAATCCATGGCAGCCTGGCCGACAGGGACATGGCCTTCGCCCGCGAGTATCTGTCGCCCCTGCAGGAGCAAGGGTTGGTCACGGGCATAGCCACGCACAGGCCCGGAATGACGATTCCCCGCGTGGAACAAATGGATGAGCTGGATCTGATCCTGTGCCCGCTGAACAAAACCGGTAGGTTCATGGAACCGTCTGTCGAGGCCACCCTGCAAGCTATCGAAAACAGTTCCAAGAAAATCATCGCCATCAAGCCCCTGGCCGCGGGCAGGTTGTCTCCGCAGGAGGGGATTGAGTACGTCTCGGACAGGGCGGCTGGTCTGGCAGTGGGCGTCGCGTCAAGGGAGGAAGCGGAGGAGAC
>NJBK01000070.1 GCA_005223035.1 Chloroflexi bacterium B3_Chlor | reverse complement strand
TCACGTTTGGCACGGTAACCGACGCCTATCAGCCGCTGGAGAAAGGATATGGCCTCACGCGGGCGTGCCTGGAAGTCCTAGTCTACTATGACTTCCCCGTTTCTATTCTCACCAAGTCGGCCCTCGTTCTACGCGACCTCGACCTCATCAAGCGTCTCAAGCAGGTGGAGGTGGCCTTCACCATCATCACCCTGGACGACGAGATCAGAAGGCGCTTTGAGCCTCGCTCCTCGCCCATCTCTGAGCGCCTGGAGGCCCTCGGCGCTCTGGCCGAGGCCGGCATCTTCACCTGGGCCTTCTGCGGCCCGCTCCTGACCTTCCTCTCTGACGGTGAGGCAGAGATAAACGCCCTCTTCGGGGAATTGAAGCGGGTGGGAGTGGCCTACGTACTGGTGGACAGCCTGAACTTGCGTGGTGCAGCCTGGGGACGGGTGAGGAAGGCGCTCGAGGCACACTATCCCGACCTGGTGGAGGTCTATCGTGGGCTGTTGGCCGACCGGAAACCCTATCACGAGACATTGATGGAGAGGACACGTCGCATCGCGGCCAGACACGGCCTACCCTGGAGAGGAGTAACGTTGGGTCGGGGCACTCAGCACGCCGATGCCCCTCGTCACGATTGAAAGAGCAGAGGAGACCTATGTCCGCTGACGTGATTCAATGGCTGCTGGAATCCGAGGAACCCTGGACGTGCTACCGCACGCTGGTGGACCTCCGCGATCGCGAAGAGGACGATCCGGAGGTGCAGGCTGCCCGCCAGGAGATGCTGGCCTGCTCCCAGGTGCAGGACTTGATTGCACAGGCGGCAGCGTGGCCTGCCCGCCCTCTCAAGCGACACAACGACGCCAGCCACCCCATCTACGCCCTCAGCACCCTGGCGGACTTCGGTGTACGTGCCGATGATCCCGCCATGGCTGCCGGTATCGAGGCTGTGATGGCCCACCAGGCCCCAGAGGGAGCTTTCCAGACTCTGATCAATATCCCCAAAGCCTTCGGGGGGACGGGTGAGGACACGTGGACCTGGATCCTGTGCGACGCGCCCACCCTCCTCTACTCCCTGGCGGCCATGGGCCTCGCCGATGACCCGCGAGTCAGACAGGCCGCCGACCACCTGGCGCAGCTCGTGGACGACAGCGGGTGGCGTTGCGTGGCTGCCCCAGAGTTGGGCAAGTTCAGAGGACCGGGGCGCAAGTCGGACCCCTGTCCCATCGTCAACGTCTACGCACTGAAGGCGCTGGCCCACGTACCGGACCTGGTGGACAGCCCCGCCACCCGAACAGGGACTGAGATGTTGCTCTGGCACTGGGAACACCAAGGGGAGCGCAAGATCTACATGTTCGGCATCGGCACCGACTTTCGCAAACTCAAGTACCCCTTCGTCTGGTACGACGTCTTGCACGTCGTGGACGTGCTCAGCCGCTTCCCCTTCGTTCGCGGCGACAGGCGGCTTCGGGAGATGGTGCAGACCATCACCGCCCAGGCCGACGAGCAGGGACGCTACACCGCCAGCTCCATGTATCGCGCCTGGAAAGGCTGGTCCTTCGCCGACAAGAGGAGCCCCTCGCCATGGCTCACCTTCCTGGTGCTGCGGGTGCTGAGGCGGATGGAGACCAGTAGGTAGTAACAGACAAAGAAGCTGAAATCCCACCAGCGATCATCCACAGCCGGGCTGCTGAACCGGACTTGTCCTGGTTCCCGGCAAGGGGACCTGTGGGAGAAAGACGGCTGCGGGGCCCTGCATCCGTAGTGGCCCCAGCACGGCGCGCGACGTGCGTCGCTGGGTGCAGCAGTTGTGATCATCCAGAATTCCAAGGAGGCTATGATGCAGACTCAGACGACCCAACCTTTGTACGATGCCATCTTTCCCAGGAGGGGAGTGCTGATTGACGGAGCTGTGGCGTTGGGGGCAGCGTTCTTTATCGCTCTCTGCGCCCAGGTCGCTATCAGGGTGCCCTTCAGCCCCGTGCCCATCACTGGGCAGACCTTTGGCGTCTTGCTGGTCGGAGCGCTGCTGGGCAGCCGACGTGGGGCGCTCAGCGTCCTTGCTTACCTGGCCGAGGGGGCCGCTGGGCTGCCGGTCTTCGCGGGCGGGGGCAGCGGCGTTGCCTGGCTAGTCGGACCGACCGGCGGCTATCTCCTCGGCTTCGTCGTGGCCGCCTGGGTCGTGGGTAGGCTGTGCGAACAAGCGTGGAACCGACGCCTGGCCGGGGCGGCGCTGGTGATGCTGGCCGGCAACGCCGTCATCTACCTCTTTGGCCTGCTCTGGCTGGCCCGTTTCGTGGGAATCGACAAGGTACTGGCGCTTGGCCTGGTCCCCTTCGTCCCTGGCGACCTGCTCAAAATCGCACTGGCGGCACCGGCTCTGCCGTTGGGCTGGAAGCTGACGGTAGAGACCAGCAGGTGGCACCAGTGATGACCAAGCTAGGTCCAAGGACACTACAATCGCTGATCATACGACCATGGCCGCTGCTGCATCACACGTTCTGCGCAGCGGGGTCGAACCACCCTGGGCCCTCCGGGAGCCCAAGTCGACTCGTGACGCGGGCCGATGTCCAGTACCCGACCACATCGTGCTACGAAGGAAAAAGAAAACGCCTGGCACACACCCAGGCGCTCTGCGAGTGGTGAGCTGACTCAAGTTTCAGCCCTCTGACTCAACCAGCCGTTCAATTTGGCCTTTCAACAACGGTAGGTCGACTTGGACGATTTCCCACACTATTTCCAGATCAACCTGAAAGTAGGCGTGGATGAGGCGATTCCTCATACCCACTATCTCCGTCCACGGGACTTCGGCGTGGGCCTGGCGCAAGTCGTCCGAAAGGTTGCGGGCGGCTTCGCCGATGATCTCCAGTTGGCGCACAACCGCGTCTTGCACAAGCTCGCTTTCCAGAAACTCCTCCCTGGAAAGCTCTGCGAGGTGGCGCTCAACGCGCTCTATAGCATCGCGAATGTGATGAAGATATACCCCGTTATCCCTCTTCATAGAGAACCACCATGTCTTCTTCGATGTAGGGGCGGACATACGGGCTAAGGGCGTCGGCGCTCACCAGTTCCACCTCCCGTCCCAGAAGACGACCCAACTCCTCCTCCAGTCCAAACCATTTCAACCCGATGGTGGGGCGATTTCCAGGCTCCTTGAGCTCCACCAGAATGTCGATGTCACTTCCCGGCTTATCCTCTCCTCTCACCGTCGAGCCAAAGAGAGCGATCCTCTTCACCCCCCAAGGCAGAAGAACTGTCAAGACCT
This sequence comes from Chloroflexi bacterium B3_Chlor, assembly GCA_005223035.1. Classification (GTDB taxonomy): domain Bacteria; phylum Chloroflexota; class Anaerolineae; order UBA7937; family B3-Chlor; genus B3-Chlor. The sequence goes on along the minus strand of NJBK01000070.1, from coordinate 3,002 downwards.
TCCCTCGCAACTCCTCAAGCCCTTCCATACTGCATCGCCTCCGTGGCATCTGGGTGAAACGAGTAAGACTCATTCCACTGTCGTTGTAGCCCGGCTCGTTCGTGGCATCAAGCGCCTGCAGGTAGTGATCTCCTAGTCTCCTCGGCTGTCCAGAGCATAGGGCTCAAATACCAGAATGTAAGAGGGCCCTACACTTTTCGGGCAATGCTCTACACCTTTCGGCACGACGACCATCTCCCCCTGATGCAAGGTTACGTCTGGCTGGTCCCTGAGCTGAATGATGATCTCGCCTTTGTGGACGTAGAAGAGCTCGTCCTCATTGGTATGCTTATGCCAATGATACTCTCCCTCCACCAGAGCCATACGCACTACCTGGTCGTTGACCCGAGCGATCTCGATGGGAGACCAGGGTTGATCGATTGCCGCGGCTTTCTGCTCCAAGTTGATGGTTTCCACGATCCTTACCTTCCATCGTCTCTAAGCCCTCGGTGCCCAGGTGTTCTGAGGACCGGGCCGCCATGACCGAGGATCGCACGGGGCCACACTAGGTGATTTCGCAGACCTGTGCTTCGTCGCTGCTCGCCACTTGAATAGTAGATTCGATTACTCCATACTCGTCGGAGAGATGACTGCTTACGCGTGCCACGAGGCTCTCCCCATCCACCGAGTCAGAGGTATTGTCCAACTCCACATGGGCAGAGAAAACAATCATCCCGGCAGTAATCGTCCACAGATGGACGTTGTACAATCCCTTGATCTCAGGGAATCGGCTCTTCAAGTCATCGCTGATGATGTCGACGTTCAACCCAGTGGGGGCCACTTCCAGCAAGATCTTAGTGGAGTCCCTGAGTATCCCCCACCCCCAACGGACTATCAGCGCAGATATGCCCAGACTCACCAAGGGGTCAAGGATATTCCATCCTGTGTAGAAAATGACGATTGCTGCTGCCACAATGCCGACGGAAGAAGCGGCGTCTGCGATCATGTGATAGAAGACGCTTTTGACATTGAGATCCTCTTTGAAGCTCCCTTGAAGAATCGCAATACTGGCCAGATTCACGGCCAGACCAATGATGGCTACCCCCAGCATCTGCAGACCAAGTATCTCTTCCGGATGGATGATCCTCAGCACCGCCTCGTAGATCATTGCACCGACCACGAGCAGTAGGAAGAGTCCGTTGATAAAGGCAGCCAGTATTTCTGCTCGATACAGGCCAAAGGTCCTGTGATGGCAGGGTGGTCTCCTGGCTATGGATATTGCCACCAGGCTTACGGCGATAGCGAAACCGTGGGTAAACATATGCCCTGCATCGCTTATGAGAGCGATACTCCCGGTGAGCACCCCGCCAATGATCTCGACGACCATCACGATCCCAGTGATGGTCAGCGACAGAGCAAGCCTTCTCGCGGCGACGGAACGGTACTCAAACAAGTGCTCGGAGAAAGCGCTGTCAGTTGTTCGTCCTTCCACCTATCCCTCCCTCAGAGGTGGGACTTCAATGTACGTACTACTAGACGGCGCTGCTCTCTTCTTTCAACAACACAGATAGCGTCAAGTAGGACGAGAACAGTGTTGTCAGCAGTTGCAAGAAAGGGGATATGAAGATCATTAGCGCTAGCCAGCCGACGAAGCTCAGCCTCGGATCGAACAGAATCAATGGAATCCCGAAGTTGGCGAAGTCGTAACCAGGATCGAAGAGCAGCTGAATCGTAGGTCCCCAGAGAAGAGCCAGCCCCATGAAGGTCACAACAGAAGTAGCGACGGCGTGCACCAACACTGTTCGGAGGATCTGTCTCACGTTTGAGGCGCCTCTGATGGCCCTCAGTGCGATGTACCATCCGACGAAGAATCCGAAACCGATGCAGAAGATGGGGACACCCATGCCCATGCCAACACACACCACGTCAGCGACTATGTAGATGGCAAACGCTATTCTTGAGTTCAGTGTGAGGAATCTGTCCATCCGTCGACCTCCCTTGTTGCCGGTGGCACGGGTCGGCCCGTCTTCGTCCCTGCTCATTATAACATTCCATCACAGCAAGGCGAAAGCGGCGTGAACTTGATGAGGGCCAACACAGACTCGAGGGCAAAGCACATCGAGTGCCGAGAATATGCACATGGACCGGGCTGCTGACATTGTCCCTCAATATCTCTGCGGAGGCACGTACACCCGGATGGCGGCCTCGCCGCCGACGGGACACTTGTACTCGCAGATGCCGCACCCGATGCATCGGTCTCTGATCACGTAGGGCTGCTGCACGGTCACCAGTTCGCCGTCGGGGGTCAGGACCTCGACCGTTTCCAGCTTGACCGCCTTGTCGGGCACCGGGCACATCTCCTCGCAGACGATGCAATCCCGATAGTCCGCCCAGGGGATGCAGCGATTCTCGTCGATGTATGCCAGGCCGATCACCTGCTGTCGCTTATCCTCCAGGCTTAGGGGAGGGATGGCCTGCACGGGGCACACCTGCCCACAGGCGTTGCAGGAGTAGTCGCAATAGCCCAACCTGGGCACCAGCACCGGCGTCCACAGCCCCTCCAGGCCTGCCTCTGCCACTGAGGGCTGGATGGCGCTCGTGGGACAGGCGCGAATACACTCCCCGCAGCGGATGCACTTCGACAACAGATCGTTGTCCTGCGCCCCCGGAGGCCGGATGAGCCAAGGATGGTCCCTGACAGCCGTGAGACCGCTGCGGGCCAGAGCAACACCGGCGATGGCGGCGCCAAAAGCAATTAGCGCCTGCCTCCGGCCGGGGTCATAGGTCTGCCATTCGGCCGGGGTGAGGTGAGGCGTGAACTCGACGGCGCCGTGGGGGCACGCGTCCAGACATCTCAGGCACCTGGTGCACTCGCCGGGATCGCTGGCATATCCCTTGTCAGGCTGAATCGTGCCCGTGGGGCACACCCCAGCACAGACGTCACATTCCCGGCATTCATCGTTCACCTCGCGCCGTAGGATCCCCACCTTGCTCAACAATCCCAGCAGCCCGCCGAGAGGGCA
>NJBK01000008.1 GCA_005223035.1 Chloroflexi bacterium B3_Chlor | reverse complement strand
GGCCAGCGAGTTGCTCGATGGAGACGCCGAGCAACTGGGCCAGCTCAGCGGCTTCTTCCGCCTTGACGTGCTCGGTCTCCTGCCCGAGCGCAATCATCCCCCATTGTCGCCCCATCTCATAGTGGCTGCCTGAGAGGGTGAACGTGCGGTAGTCCGCGCTTTTCTCCTGTTCCAGGTCATCCCCAGGTTCTGCCATCACTTCTCACGTTCAATGGTTATCGGATGTAGGATAGTATTATCATATCATCGAGCAAACCAATTGGCAACCAACCGGGCCGTAAGTATAATCGTGGTAGGGAGGGCACGATGGTGCAAGCGTTGATCCTGGCTGGGGGTGAAGGACGCCGCATGAGTGACATAACCGCTCATGTCCCCAAGCCGCTTCTCTACCTGCCGGGAGGTACGCTCTTGGAGTACCAGTTGGCTCAGCTGGCTCAACTGGGGATATCGCACACATTCGTGGTCATACACCACGAGGCCGAGCAGATCGAGCGAGCTCTGCACGGGCTTGAAGGGGTTACACTTGTGCGACAGCGGCCTCCGTTAACGTTGCTCGGGGCCCTGGCAAGCGCCGAGGCCCACGTGACAGAACTCTGTTTGGTACTGCACTCTGACAACTACTTCTCCAACGGGTTGGGCTATCTGCTTCGAGAAGCTCAGAACACACCATCGGGTTTCAACGCTACTTTCCTGGTTGAGTCTCGGACTCACCCGCAGAACAAAGCTCGGCGTCTTGCTTCGACGGGATGCTACGTCTTGTCACCCGAGGTTCTGTCCGCCACCAGCACTCTCAAGCATGCTGACGGGCTGTGGCACTTGACGGCTCGCCTGCTGGAGTCTGGGGCGATGGTGAGAGAGGTGCGGCTGCAGGGCTGGCGCAGCAATATCAACCATTTGACGGATCTGCTGAACGCAAGTCGCCGCATCCTTGAGGACTGGTCGGAAAGGTTTCATCCCTCGAGGGCCGCGGCAGGCTACAATCGAACTGAAGGTTGCAGAAACGCCGAGCTTCCCCTGTGGATTTCCAGTGACAGCCAGGTTACCGATTCGGACCTCGGTCCTAATGTCGTGGTCGGACCCAAGGCCCGGGTCAACGGGTGTGAGCTCCGTGAGGTCATAGTGTTTCCCGGAGCTGGGATAGTCGGTCAACGGGTTGAGGGAGGCGTCGTGGTTCCGACCAAGACAGGTAGCTTGGTGCTAACGTCTCAAGAGCAGATGCATGGCCGTCAGAAGAGCCATAGCCAGGAAGAACCAGCCGAGCTCCCACCAACCGCTGATCAGGAGCCCCACCCCAGCCAGGAGAAACGCTGCAAAGGCGATGATCTCCATCAAGCGATCGGCGGCTCGTTCCAGGCGTCCGACTAGCCTTTCCATTTCCCTCGTGGGGGTCACCCGTACTTCGAGCTCGCCCCTGATGCTCTGGCTCAGGAACTGATCCACTTCCCGTGGCAACCGCCAGAGGAGACCTGCCAGCCCCTCAAGTTCCTTCATCACCCGTTCGGGCAGGCCCTCCTCCGCCAACTCCATGGCCATCAACTCTCTGATATATGGTTCGGCGACGATGAAGCCGTTGAAATCTGGATCGAGTCCGGCGCACAGACCTTCCAGGATTCCCATGGCGCGTGCCAGGAGGACGAAGTCGATGGGTATCTGAAACGGGAACTCGTAGATGATGTCGCGCAACTCATAGGCCATGGCCAGCATCTCTTCTATCTCGATGTTGGCAAACTCGCGCACGGAGAGGCCGTAGTATCGGTCTATGAGAATGTATAGGGCTCTCTGAAGGGGGCGGGTATCGGTGCCTGGCAGGATGAAGCCGAGCTTCTTCATGTCGGCGATGGCGGCGGGGACATCTCTGTTGAAGGCGTGGATGGCAAGGTCGCGCAGCAGGGCCTTGTCTCTGGGCTCGATCCGCCCCACCATCCCGAAGTCCACGAAAGTGACCACAAACTCCGTGCGGGACGACGCATCCTCCGGCTCGGGGCCCCGAGGCTCAATGAAGACGTTCCCTGGGTGGGGATCAGCGTGGAAGAAGCCATCGATGAGCATCTGCTGCACATAGGTGCCGAATACCCTTTCAGCAACCTCAGCACGGTCTATGCCGGCAGCGGTCAAGGCTTCGTAGTCGGTGATCTTGATGGCATCTGCCCGCTCGAGCGTGAGCACCCTCTCGCTAGTGTGGGACCAATAAGGCCGGGGAATGAAGACCTCTGGGTTGTCGGCGAAGTTGGCTCTCAGTTCGTCAGCGTTGCGCCCTTCGGCGATGTAATCCAGTTCCCCGTAGGTGATGCGGCTGAACTCCTCCAGGAGGGCATCCAGGTTGACTCTGCGTCGCAGCGCAGGATACCACTTTATCAATCCTATCGCCCATTTCACGGCCGCCAAGTCCGTGGCCACCAGTTCCCGTATATGGGGTCTCTGCACCTTGACGATCACTGGGTCCCCGTTGGGCAACCAAGCATAGTAAGTTTGGCCCAGGGATGCACCGGATTGAGGCTCCTCTACAAAGCGTGAGAAGAGCTCTGAAATGGGGGCTCCCAGTTCTTCCTCAATGAGTCTCTTGAGCGGTGGAAAAGGATCTGGCGGTACTTCGTCCTGCAGAGCTGCCAGTTCCCTCGTGATTTCGGGAGGCATCACATCGGCACGGGAGCTGAGGAACTGACCCAGCTTGATCAGGACACCTCCCATCTCGAGGGCCAAGTTGCGGAATCTGGCTGCCCAGCGGCGACGCCTTTCGTTCGCACCGCGCTGAACCAAGCCCCGGGACAGGAACCGGCCCAGAATGAGCTCCCACCACAGCAGTGACAGGAGCAGCCGTGAGAGGAACAAGACTATGCGCAGATAGCGCCGGCGGCGGATCTTCATGTTGTGGGTTCAGGGGTAGATTCGATAGAGCATACGTGGGAAGGGGATCGTCTCGCGGATGTGTTCCAGGCCACAGATCCAGGCGACCGTTCGTTCGATGCCCAAGCCGAATCCAGAGTGGGGTGTGGAACCGTACCTCCGAAGGTCCAGATACCACTGGAAAGCTTGTGCAGGAAGGTCGTGCTCTTCGATGCGCTGCAGCAGAAGGTCGCGGTCAGCGATGCGCTGGCCCCCACCTATTATCTCTCCATACCCTTCGGGGGCCAGACAGTCAACAGACAGGGACAATTCCGGTCGTTCCGGGTCAGGCTCCATGTAGAAGGCCTTGACTTGTGTTGGGTAGCGGTTGACCAGTACCGGTCTCTCGAATTCCTCGGCGAGGGCGGTTTCGTCTGGGGCTCCGAAGTCATCCCCCCATTGGAAATCCAGGCCCTTGCTATGCAGGATCTCTACGGCCTCGTCGTACGTCATGCGTGGAAAGGGTGGTTCAACTCTCTCGAGGGGTGTGGTATCTCTCCCCAGGAGTTCCAGCTGGGCCTTCCTGTTCTTCAACACACTCTGCACTATGTAGGCGACGAACTCCTCTGCCAGGTGCATGCAGTCGTCGAGATCAGCGTAGGCCATCTCGGGTTCCACCATCCAGAACTCCAGCAGGTGCCGGCGCGTCTTGGACTTCTCGGCACGGAAAGTCGGGCCAAAGCAGTAGACCTTGCCCAGCGCAGCGATGCTGGCCTCGCTGTACAGCTGACCGCTCTGGGCCAGATATGCAGATTCGCCGAAGTAGTCAGTCTCGAAGAGTGTACTGGTTCCCTCGCAGGCGGCGGGGGTCAAGATCGGTGTGTCAACGAGCGTGAACCCATTGCTATCGAAGTAGTCACGGCACGCTCGGATGACCTCAGCTCGGATCTTCAAGATGGCCTGTTGACGAGGAGAACGCAGCCAGAGGTGGCGATGATCCATCAGAAAGCTGACCCCATGTTCCTTGGGAGTGATGGGATATGGCTCCGCGAGTTGCACGACCTCCAGTTCCGTCACAGCCAACTCGTAGCCGCCAGGGGCTCTCTCGTCCGCCCTTACGGTGCCGCTCACGATGATGGAGGACTCCTGGGTCGCCATTTGCGCCGCCTCGAAGGTCTGCGCTGGTACGTCGTCCTCGAGAACCACGGCCTGAATGATGCCTGTCCCGTCGCGCACCAGGAGGAACTGGAGCTTGCCCTTGTCGGTCTTATTGTAGAGCCAGCCCTTGATCGTCACCTGCTGTCCCTCGTGTTGCGCTATGCTCTCGACGCACGCCCGTTCGACCATGGCGGTACCTCCTGGAGCAGGATTATATCAGATGGATAGGTGGGGCAGCAAGGCAGATGAGTGTTTATTGGCGGGCCTTGACGGCTCACTCGCTGGGTCGGAACCTGGAGGGGAGGAGTTGCCTCATCAAGGATATGTCTTCTGAGGTGAACGTGCCCATCGCTATCAGGCAGCCCAGGTAGATAGCCAATGAGGCGGGAACGAGCAGCAGGAAGGTGATGTCACGCGACAGCCAGAGGAAGGTCCCCGTCAATAGCGTGCTGAGCAGTGGCCGCCAGGTCAGGCTCACCCAGGGCACACTCGACAGATGCTTCCGTACGCCATAGTAGAAAGGCAGCAAGAGTACTACCTCGGAGAGAATGGTGGTGAACGCCGCTGCTTGGTAGCTGAATGCAGGGATCAGTAGCAGGTTGGTGATCAAGTTGAAGCTGGCGCCAAGCACGAAGGCTCCCGTCAGGAAACGCTGCTTGTCTATGGCAATGAGCACGTATTGGGTGACGCTATTGACGAAGCCAAAGGGCACAGACCAGATCAAGAGGCGCAAGGCGATGGCGGCGTGGGGAAGGTAAGCCTGACCGCCAAAGATGAGGATGATCCCTTCAGCATAGAAGGTGGTCAGCAGGGCCACCGGCAGACTGATGATGATCAGGACCTTCAGTGAGACAATGTAGATCCGAACGAGGGCATCTCTTGCTTCCTTGGCGTAGCGGGACATCACAGGGAAGATGGCGACGGTGAAGGTGGAAGGAATGATGTTCAATCCGTCGAGGAAGCGATATGCTGTCGTGTACCAGCCTACAACCACATCACCCTTCATCGGTTGGAGGAGTGTCACGTCCACTCGCCAGAAGACCGTGGCCAACAGGTGGTTGAGCATCAGTGGGTACGAGGCACCGACCATCTCTCGATTGAAGTTCGGGTCGAACTCTGGACTCGGGCGCAAGAACAGATGAACCAGCAGATAGAGAAGAATCAGGGCGGTGATGATGTTGGTCACTATGGCCACCGCTGCGAGGCCGATGATCCCGAGGCCCATCGCCAAGGCCGCCACGCCGAGAGTAACTCTGATAATGGTCGTGACCGTCGTGATGGCCGCTGGATACTCCATCTTTTCGTACGCCAGGAAGACGGAGGTCAAGGCTACTGAGATGCTGCCCGGGATGAGGCTCAGCGCCAGTAAGAGGATGGTCACGATCGTATCGTCCGACAGCGCAAAGAAGTGTTGCCAGGCTGCAAGGAAGGCGAACAACAGCGGCGTGACGGCCAAGAGGATGATCAGCCGCAGGATAGCGGTATTGCTTAGATATCGGTTGGCCTGGGTGCGATCCTTCGACACCTCTCTGGTCAGCAAGGTGTTCAGGCCGAAGTTAGTGACTATCTCCAAGAAAACGTACACCACTATGGCGAACCCATACTTGCCCGCTCCCTCGGGGCCCAGGATGCGCAGCATGAGCATGGCGAAAGCAATGTCGATCAACTTGTTGAGGAAAGAAGTAGCCATCGGAGTCATGCTGTTCTTGATGACTCTCTTGATGAGGGGGTCCCCTTCCTCCTCCGTGTAAACTGCTCCCCACAGCCAGAAGCCAGCCACGGCCAAGATGACCACCGCGGCCATGAAGCTGCCATAGAGGCCCAGCTTGAAAGACATGGGACTGTAACGGAAGCGTACCACACTGTGTCCGGCCTCGAGCGGTACTGCGCGGAAGTTGTGGTCTGCCTTGTAGATCTGCAGTTCCTGTTCCTCGCCGTCCGGTGTTTGCAGGAACGCTTTCCAGCCCGGGAAATAGCTATCCGTGAGTACCAGCCATCCCCTACGGGTCATCCGTACCTCCGCGGTGACCTGGTTGATGGTGTATTCCCTGAAATCCACGCCGGGCACCGTTGCGTCACCGCTGGGGGCGGGGAGGTCGGCAAAGTCGTGGGGTGGTTGCTCTTCCAGCAGGACACGTTGCGTAGGGTCCGTTTCCTTCAGTTGACGTAGGAGTGCTTCCTTGTCCTCAATCACCTCCGCCTGGTAGACGACGAAGGCACGGGGTAGATAGTCCTCATTGCGATAAACCCGTACTTCGTCATCGTAGACCAAGGTGTAGCCTGGGTTGGGGATGTATTGAGTAGTCACCACATACTTGACATTCAGCAGGTCCAAGAGGCGAGAATCGAGGGAGTCATAATCGTAGAGGGGTGCGATGCGGTTGTAGATTAGCTCTCCCTGGTCTTCGATGAGACCCATGAATTCGGCGTACTGTTTGGGGATAACGGAATCGTACCCTCTGATGTCGTGCAGGTTGTAGTACATGCCCACATTTGCATTGAACGTCTTCTCCCCTGGAGCGTTGAAGGATGCCAGGCGAAACAGCTCACCGTCAGCCTGCAGGAAGGTCACAGATGGGGGGGTGAACTCTGACAGGCCGGGGTCGGCGGCCGGGTTGAAACTGGCGGAGATGACCATCAAGTCGAGGCTAAGGACGATGACGACTAGTGGCTTCCAGACTCTGTGAGCCCTGAAGGGTGCGGGCAGGTAGATACGGCAGTAGCTGATTCTGATTACAGCTCCGGCTGCTATCAGAAACAGGCTGAAGATGAAAAGGTTCCGCCACAGATAAGAGAGAAAAACCTGCCCGCTGGCGAAGGCGCCCTGTGCCAGGTCGGAGCCCAGCAGCAAGCGGTCCGCCAGAGGGATGAACGGGCCAGGCTGCAAGAAGGTCAGAAGGAGTAGAGCTAGGCCGAGGGCTCCTGCCCAGAAGGCTATCCAGCCAATAAGGCGCGGACTGAAGAACGAGCGCCGCGTGCCTGGCTCCTTTTGAAGCTCCTTTCCCAAAGACGCCGCTCCCAGCCCTGCCAGTATGGCTATGCTTGCGGTGTAGGGGAAGACCCATCGGAAGGGAGTGTGCAGTTGCTTATACCCCGGCAGCAAGTAGTAGAGGACCGCATAAAGGGGGGTCCCGAACGTCAGCAAGAGCGAAATGGCCGCGAGAGACACAAAAATCCACGCATAGCGGTCGCGACGACGCAACACGGCAACGACGGCAAGCAGAATTGGGAGGAGACCAACATAGGCTCCCGCCTCGACGTAATTCTTGATCCCCCAGAATATAGTGCTGATGGGCTGGCCCAGGTAGTTCTCGCTAACGGGAGTCGTTTGGCGGGCGACGATATCGAAGTAGCTGTGATGACTGGGGTTACCGAAGAAGTCGGGTATGAGGAAGGTAACCACCTGGCGCAGAGGATATGCCCAGCCTATGATATCCTGGTAGCTAGCTGAGTCTCGCCTGAAGTTGACGCGGGCCAGTTCGAGGAAAGGGACTAACTGTACAGCCCCTAGCGCCACTCCCAGGGCGACCATTCCCAATAGAAGAATAGCCAGAAGGAGAATGCGTCGTGTGGCACGTTCTTTCCACCATTCGACCCCCAGTCGGCAGGCTGCATAGAAAGCGGTGACCATGACCACGTAGTACGACATCTCGGCGTGGCCAGCCAGGAACTGAATGCCCAGGACGACCGCTCCGCCCAGAAGGTACGGGATGGCCGGCCGCGCAGATGCTTTCCTGTGTTGTGTTCTTATCGCCAGTTCCGTTGCTGCTAGAACCAGTGGCAGCCATGTGGCCGCTGCGATGACCATTGGAAAGTCCACGCTGACGATCATGAAACCGCTGAAGGCGTAGGTCAGCGCCGCGACGGTTGAGCCCAGCCTGCCTCCGCCGATAATGCGCGCGAAGATGTGCATGAAGAATCCGGCGAGGAAGAGATGTAGCACGGTGAAGCAGCCATACGCGTTGGGTAGGGGAAGTACGTAGAAGAGAAGGCTGAAGGGGTAGAGTGCTGAGTGTTGACCGGCGGCCAGGAAGGGGACCCCCGCGAACACGTAAGGGTTCCAGAGGGGAATCTGTCCCTCTCGCAAAGCCTCGACGATGAAGGTCTTCCAGGCGTAGTTCTCCAGCAACAAGTCACTCAGCAATTCGTTGTGGGGGACTCCGACTCCCAATTGGCCGGCGAACGTTTGCCACGGTTGGAAGGCGTAGAGGTTGTCGAAAGGCACAAGGCTCTTACCGCCGAAGGTAACAGGCCAGAAGAGGAGCAGTGGAAGGACCAGGAGGACCAGGACTATGAGGAGGTCGTATAGTCTCTCTTTGCTTCTCAACGACACCCTCTGCTGTGGTGTGGCTTTCCCACTACCGGTATCGCCATCTCATCTCCCATACGCGCCACACTGCTTCGAGGATGATTCTGGAGCTCATCTTGGAGAGACCCATAGAGCGATCCTCGAAGTAGATGGGGGTCTCACACAATCGCAGACCTTTCCGTTGACAGGCGTGGGCTACTTCTATCTGAAAGGCGTATCCCTCGGAGCGGATACCGTCCAAGTCTAGAGCGAGCAGGGCTTGGCGGCGGAAGCATCTAAACCCACCCGTGGTGTCGTGTATGCGGAGTCCGGTGATCACGCGGGCATAGAAGTTGCCTCCCCAGCTGAGGAAGCGTCTCCACGGGCTCCACTTCTCGTCAACTTGGCCTTCGGGTACGTACCGAGATCCGATGACCACGTCGCATTCCTGTATCTTCTCCAACAAGTCGGGGAGATAGGATGGAGAGTGGGAGAAGTCAGCGTCCATCTGGATCACATAGTCGACCCCGGCCTCCAAGGCATAGCGGAAGCCAGTGATGTAGGCCGTTCCGAGACCCATCTTACCCTGGCGATGGACTACATGCACTCTGTCGGCATACTGCGCTGCCAAATCGTCGGCTATCTGTCCAGTGCCATCAGGGGAATTATCATCAATTATCAGAGTCTCGAGGCCGTCAAGTTCCAGAGTCATCAATTCGGCCACCATCTGAACCAGATTATCGGCCTCGTTGTAGGTGGGCATGACCACCATCGTTTTCGTAGTCAAGAAATCTCACCCGCCTTTGCCTTGGGCTGATTATACTGGCTAGGTGTGCCGAGTGCAAGAGGTTTTCAACACATTGGCCGTCCGGTGGTAACCAGCATTTGCGCAGGGGATGCACAGAGGCTATAATGTTTCTTGGGGATCCCAGTTTGACACTGCCGGCTTCCTCTCAAGCGCATGCTGAGAGCAGGCGGCCTAAGGAGGTTTCCATGTTCAAAGAAAGGATCGCACAACACTACGCCCGACTTGGAAGGAACCAAAAGAGGATCGCCGACTTCTTGACCCAGGAATACCGCGAAGCAGCTTTCATGAACGGTTCTGCGGTGTCGCAAAGGCTGGACGTTGATCCCGCGACGGTCACGCGGCTCGCGCAACGGCTGGGTTACGCGGGGTATCCGGAGTTGCTGCGCGAGATTCAGGAGTTGGTCAAGCAGGAACTCAAGGCAGCTTACGGATGATCTCCTTAGAGCGGGTGGCCGAGGCGGTCTGAACAGACTCTGCGGCAGCTTTCCCCGGAGTCCTGAGAGGAACTGGGGGAGCTCGGAGGCTTCTCGCGGAGAGGCGGGGGCTGCCACTGCGAATTAGCTGCTTGCGGATTGAGTAGGCGCTCTGTTGGATATGTGCACATGCTTTGAGTGCGAACTGCTCGGGTGAAAGGTGCACCGCTGTCAGGCTGACGGACCGCCGTCTACGCCAGACGCCGCTTGTGGGAATCCCGGAGCCATACTGTCGCTTCCCGAGACAGAACGTGCCGAAGCCCTCGGAATGATCTGGTGAGGTAGTCCAGCAGGCGGGGGAGTTCTCCTCAGTGACGGCTCGGTCCTTCCCCAGTCGACTCCGCGTTTGCGTGCATTCCTGTACTTCCACACGAAGAGCACCCTGATCTGCCCTCACAGCACGACAGGTCTGGCCTCCACCTTGAGGTCTTGACAACACTTCTTGGTGCTCACGATCACAGAAGCGAACTTGACATAAGGCCAAGTACGACACTAATGGGCTTCTCTCCACGCTTACCCGCAGGGCGGAGAGCCCGGTCCAGCAAGTCCATCTGTGAGCCTCGGTGCTGGGCAAAGGTGTCCCTGTGGGCGACTTCCTTCGGCTCACCTCCACAAAGGCGATCCTTGAGGTGCACTGATCAGTCCAAGCCCAGATGTCTGGATGCCTGACTCTCGAGTTCTGGCGAGGGAAGTGGGAAGTTGAAGTCGTCAGAGACGCGGGAAGCATTCCGTGATTCGTGGGCAAGCCCAGTCGTTGACATGGGACAGGCGATGCGATAAAATCTCTTGTGCGATTGGGACGCCGGTTTTACAGACAGGAGACAGGTGTTATGTTCGACCCGAGAGTGAGGCGACTTGCCGAAACCGTTGTCGATTTCTGCACAGAGGTGAAGGAGGGCGATACCGTCCAAATCAAGGGATGGAGTGATTTGGCCAAGCCCCTGATGGTCGAGGTATATCGGCGGGCGGTGCAGAAGGGAGCTGGCGAGATCATCACCCACATCGAGTTGGAGGAGTTCAGGGAGATCCTTTTCCGGGAAGCTTCGGAGGAGCAACTGGGCGCGTTCCCTTCCTTGCGCATGCATGAGGCTGAGAACACGGATGTATACATCACGATAGATGCCCCCAGCAATACCAAGATGCTCAGCGGCTTCGAGCCGGGGAGGGTAGCCACGTGGCGCAGCTCGGATGCGGCCGTGAGGGCGTACGTGACGGATCATACGCGTTGGGTGGTGACTCTCTATCCCACCCCCGGTGCTGCTCAGGATGGTGGAATGTCCATGACAGAATTCGAAGATTTCGTGTTCGACGCCGTGGACCTTGACTGGGAGGACTTTTCCCGGGAGCAGAAGCGCCTGAAGGATCTGTTTCAACAGGGTAGCGAAGTGGTCATCAAGGGAGAGGAGACGGACTTGAAGATGCGCGTTGATGGACGCACATTCATCAGCGCCGATGGCAAGATGAATATGCCTGATGGGGAGATATTCACCGGTCCCTTGGAGGATAGTGTGGAAGGACACGTTCTCTTTAGCTATCCCGCTATTTACCCCGCTTTCGGGGGACAGGAGGTGGAAGGCGTGCGCCTGTGGTTCGAGCAAGGGAGGGTGGTGAGGGCTGCCGCGACCAAAGGAGAGGACTATCTCTTGGCCATGTTGGACATGGACCAGGGCGCCCGGTACGTGGGGGAATTGGGCCTGGGAAACAACTACGGGATAGACCGGTTCATCAAGAACATCCTCTTCGACGAGAAGATAGGTGGCACCGTTCACGTGGGCCTGGGCAGGGGCTACCCGCAGACAGGCAGCAAGAACGAATCGGGCCTGCATTGGGACATGATCAAGGACTTGAGGGACGGCGGACAGATCTATCTCGATGGCACTCTGGTTCAGAAGAATGGTCAGTGGGTTTAGTGAGTTAGGAGACGGCCTTCATTGATCAGGCGGACGGTCCTCGTCGCATTCAGGATACTTGCTTTGTGTGGCATGGTAGCTCTTCTGCTTCCCCAAGATCTCCACGCCCAGGATGATTTGGCTGACAAGTTGAAGAACCGTATGACCCGGGAGGAGTGGGTCGGTCAGCTGTTCATGGTTGACTTTGCTGGTGACGATACCTCCGAAGAAAGTGCAATTGCTCAACTGATCCGGGAATACAAGGTTGGAAGTGTACTAATCTCAGAATCAAGGGGCAACATCAGCAACCAGGGAGAGGAACCCACGCCTCTGCAGGTCGCGCGTCTGAGCAACGACTTGCAGGATCTGGCCTACAGTGCCAATAGCAGGGTTATTGATGAGCAAGAGGTGTTCGTGCCCCTCTTCATTGCCGTCCAGCAAGAGGGTAATGGCTACCCCCACAGCCAACTCCGCAGCGGTTTCACGCCCCTCCTCAGCAATATGTCCATTGGTGCCACGTGGAGTGAGCAGTATGCCCGGGCTGCTGGCGCGATTGTGGGGCAGGAGCTGGCCGCCGTGGGCGTCAACATGCTCTTGGGGCCGGTGATTGACACTCTTGACATACCCAGGTCAGGGGGGCGAGGTGACCTTGGGGTTCGGGTATTCGGGGGCAACCCGGATTGGGTAGCCAGGCTGGGCAGGGCGTACATCAGGGGCGTGCATGAGGGGAGCGCTGGGAGGCTGGCGACGGTGGCCAAGCATTTCCCCGGCCGTGGGAGGAGCGGTCGCGACCCTCAGATCGAGGTGGCTACCATCAACAAGAGCCTGGAGGAGATCAGAGCTCTGGAGTTGATGCCCTTCGCCGCGGTCACGAGATTCAGCGCCGGCGACCCTTTGGGCGCCACAGACGCGCTTATGATCTCTCACGTGAGGTGCGCGGCATTCCAGGAACACGTCGAGTTCTTCTCCGATCCACTGACCCTGGACGAAGAAGGGCTATCGGTAGCGATGGCCTTGCCGGAGTTCGCGGCTTGGCAGTCTTCAGGTTTGCTGGTGGCAGACTTCCTTGGTGCGGAGGCCATCAAGGAGCACTTGAATGCCCGACAGACTGGGTTCCCTCACCTCCGCGTAGCGGGCGAGGCCCTTATGGCGGGCAACGACATCTTGCCCCTGGTTCACTTCTCGCTGGGAGAGGATTGGAACGCGGATGATCTGCCCAATATCATTGACGCCATAGAGTACTTTCAAAGGCTCTACAATGAGAATCGGGCATTTCGAGACAGAGTGGATGAATCAGTCCGCAAGGTATTGCAGGCCAAGATTGGTCTGTACGATTCCCTGTCCTTGAGTGAGGTCTTGGTGGATGAAGACCTTGCCACAAGCGCGGCGGGCGCTGGGGGAAGCGCGGTTCGGCAGATAGCCGAAGATGCCCTCACTCTTCTCTATCCCATCCATGAAGAGTTTCGCACCCGTCTGCCGGATTCTCCCGGTCCCGACGACGACGTCCTGATTCTCGAGTGTTTTGGAGATTGCTACGCAACACAGGTCTTGCCACATGGAGCTGTGCAGAATGCGTTGCTTCGTCTATATGGCCCTGAAGGCACGCGTCAAGTCGACCCGGATAAGGTGGATACCCTTGGCTTCGCTCAAGTCCACGACTGGATCGAGGGTGATTTGACTGACTCGGACAGGGCATTGGTTGAGGGTCTGATAGGGGATGCCGAGTGGGTGATATTGGCTCTGTCGGACTACAACCCTGACGATTTCACCGCCTCGAGGGCCGTCAAAGAGTTCTTGCAGGACAGAGACTACTACTTGACTGACAAGAAGGTCGTCGCCATCGCCTACGATGCGCCCTATCACCTTGACGAGAGTGAGGTAAGCAAACTGACGGCTTACTTTGCAGCGTACGGGAAGACTGGGCCCTCTCTGGAAGCCTCACTCCGCCCCCTCTTCGAACTAGACTTCATCCCGGCTGGCATGGCACCAGTCGACGTCGAGGGGGTGGCCTATGACTTGGCGACCGCTCTGGAGCCCGATCCATCGCACGTCATCACACTGGAGAGATTGTCGCCACCAGAAGGAGAGGACCTATATGTGGGAGGGGACCCGCTAGTGGTGCGGACCAGCATCGTTCTGGACCGCAATGGCCACCCGGTGCCCGACGGTACGGAGGTGGAGTTCAGGGGCAACTACCTGGAGGGGGATATCTTCGTAGAACCACAGGTTGTGACCGACACCGTTGGCGGAGTGGCGGGGGCCAGTTTCTGGCTGACTGAGCCCGCCCCGGCAGGGCTGCTCGAGGTCACTGCGGCGAGCGGAGAGGCGAGTTCAAGACCCTTGGTGGTTAGCCTCGTAGTACCTGTGACACCATTCCCTACACTCACCCCCACAGCGACGGCCACGCCCAGCCCCACGCCGACAGCGACACCCGTACCCGCTACGCCGATAACTCGTCCTACGCCAACAATAACTCCGGTTCCGCCCGCCGAGCCGCAGGTTCATACCGTGGATTGGCTCGATTTCCTGCTAACTGGTGCAGGAATTCTTGTGGGCAACGTCGTGGGCATTCGGGCGCGGAGAGGAAGGAGGAAGGGTTGGGAGCGCGAAGTGCAACTCATTCTATACGGTGTGGCTCTGGGTCTGATAGGCTACATTCTATACGGTCTGGGTCTGCTGAATCCTGCCAGGATTCTGGGCTGGCAAGGCGTGAGTGTGAGGGTATTTCTGCTTTTCTTCTGTGCAGTTCTTGCTTTTCTGCCTGGCGGAGCCGCTTGGCCCAGACGCTCCTAGGCTCTGGCACGCAGTCCGAGGTCAGAATATCGGCTCTGGTTGAGCAATTGTCATCAGGAGTGCCAATAGGAATAGTGCCAAAACGCCTAGGGATAGCCATTTGTGCGGCACGAGGCTTGACCAGATCAGAGCCAGGCGGTCTTGGGTCCTTCTGCCGAGGGAGAGATTCCTTGCCATCGTCAGGTCCTTTCTCATCTCCTGTATCGTCTGATACCGATCATCGGGCCGGATGGTCATCGCCTTGAGGACCAGGTATTCTGTGAGAGCGGAGATGCGGGGGTTGAGGGACCGGGGGCCGGGAAGGCTCTCAGGTTCGAGGAAGCGCTGTTGGGCGTCCGCGGGGGCGCGACCTGTGAGAAGATGGTACAAGGTTGCTCCCAGGGAGTAGATATCCGACCGTGCGTCGGTGCGTCCCGTTCCGGCTCCGTACTGCTCCATGGGCGCATAGGTGGGAGTGCCGACTCCCCGCACCAGGGTGATGGTGCTGGGATCACCGAGATCAAAGAACTTGACCAAGCCAAAGTCCACGAGCTTGATGACGTTGCTAGATGCTAGTTTGACGTTGGCTGGCTTCACATCGCGATGGATGATAGGGGGGCTGTGTGCGTGGAGATAGATCAGGGCAGCGCATATCTGATCCGCCCACTCAAGGACCTGGCTCTCCGCCAATAGCTGTCCCCTTTTCCGAGCCTGGTCAAGAAGCTCTTTCAAGTTGGGACCTTCGATGTAGTTCATCACCAGGTAGTCGCGCCCGTCCTGGGAGAAATAGTCGAAGACCTTGGGCAGATTGGGGTGATCCAGATTGGCCAGTGCGATGGCCTCTCTATGGAACTGTTCTCGCAGCTGACTCTGAACCTGAGGATCTGCATGTGCGGAATAGGATATCTCCTTGAGGGCAAACCTTTTCTCTCTGAGATGGAGATCTTCGGTCAGGTAGACCGCTCCCATCCCACCAAGCCCTATCAACTCCACGATTCTGTATCTGTCTTGCAGCACAGTCTTGGGAGGTAGCGGGGTTGTCAATGTCTTTTTCCACCTTTCAACGAGGGGAACTGGCGATAATATGCGTTTGATTGCAGTCTACGCCCCCAACTACATCATATGCACTTTGGCCCATACTGTCAAGGAAGAGGGGGGAGGCAGGTGATGCAGGAGAGAACCCCTCGGCTCATCGTGCAGGGAGGAGCCGAGAAAGGGAAAGAGATACCTTTGACTCAGGAGCTATTGAGTATTGGCCGCTCGGACGACAACGACATTGTCATAGGCGATCGACTCGCGTCCAGGCGTCACGCTCAGTTGGAGAGAGAGAAGGGACAATGGGTCATTAGTGATCTCGGCAGTCGCAACGGGACCTTCGTGAACGGTCAACGCATCTCTGATGGCTACGTCTTGCGTGATGGCGATGAGGTCCAAATAGGTCTAGAGTTCAAGGCTTTGTACTTTGACCCAGAGGCGACAGGTGCATTGGTCAGTGAAGCGTTGGTCAGAGGACGGGGCTTGTGGGTGGATCGGGAGACCCGGGAGGTGTGGGTCCAGGGGAGAAAGCTCACGCCGGCTGTGTCCAAGGCTCAATTCAGACTTCTGGCTCTCTTGCAGGAGAAGCCGGGCCGGGTCTACAGCCGTGACGAGATCGTGGAGGTCGTGTGGCCCGGGAATGCGGTCAACGGCGTGTCAGACGAGACGATAGACGCCCTGGTCGGGAGGCTGCGACGCCGGATTGCAGCTGCTGATCCTGATCACCGTTACATCGTCACCGTGCGAGGGCACGGCTTCAAATTCGTGCAGCCCTGGCACGAGTAGGGGCTCTAAGGTATTGGTGGATCCATCCTCGGCTTCCACATCACCGGGTTGTCCCAGTCGGAGGCCTTCCAGGGCATATTGTCGGGGGTGACCAGGGGAAGCACCTCACGGAAGAAGGCCAACCGGTGCGGGCCGAGGGGTGCGTGTGGTGGGCTGGTCGCTGTGGTGCTGCTGTGGTCGATGGGGTTCTGCTGCAGGTGCGTCTTGCTAGGTGGGTGTGGCCGGCCATGTGGTTCTCTGGCGCGTGTGTGTTGGGTTGTGTGGGGTGGGGTGGCGCGACGCAGTGCAGGATGACAATGGGACAATATCACGACAGAGAGCGGCCACGAAAGAGCACGGAGACAAGACGACGACAGCACAGCACTGGAGTACCATGACCGGACGCTGTATTGTATCAGGGCAGGGTAGGGGGGATATGGCAATAGGCAGGGGGGTATAATATTGGACGGTACCGCCCCCGTCGTAGCCCCAAGTCTTGATGCAAGCGGAGTTGCGCACAGTGATCAGTAGACGGAATGTGGGTTGAAAGGGGGGTCGAACGATCGAAAACGTTGGCGTCGGCTGAGTGGATGCAGTCGGCGGCCTTTTGTGAGACGCTTGCAGCTCGAGGCAGCGGGTATGGGAAAAGGCCGGACTATCTCCTATTCGGCTAAGCCAGAACGAAGGACATGGAACTAGAGCGGGTGTTGTGTCTGGTTTGATCCCGCTGATTGTCGTGTGCTAGAACATCGGTTTAGCCCCAAAGTACTAGTGTCTTTTCTACGAAACCATGATATAATGAATGTGCAGCGGTGCTATGGCTGGACGACTTGTGTATTCACTTGACAAAGATGCTATAATAGAGTATCAGGGTTGAGCGAGCAAGGCGTCTTCGCAAATGGATGGCACGATCATAGCGGTTATTGCTGACTGTGATGACACACTGGCTCCAGATACCACGGGGCAACTGCTGGAGAAGTTTGGCGTTGACGTGGATCAATTCTGGCAGCAAAGAGTCGCCCCCTTGGTCGATGCTGGCTGGGACCCGACTCTTGCCTATTTGTGCGAGATGCTAGCCTTGGTGGAGGAAGGACCGCTTGAGACTCTCACTGAAGCGAAGATGAGGGAAATAGGACCGCAACTGCAGCTGTATCCTGGTGTACCTGAGGTCTTCTCTGCCCTACGCGAAGAGATAGAAGGAGACCTGAGATACCAAGAGCACCACATTACAGTGGAATACTATGTGATTAGCGGCGGCATCAAGGATTTGATTCAGGCGAGTCCACTTGGAGAGGCGGTCAGCTGGATGTGGGGCTGCAATTTCAGCTACGACGACAACGGGCGAATCGCTTTTCCACGGCGCGTCGTTTCTTTCACCGAGAAGACCCGTTTCCTATTCAACATCCAGAAGGGCTTTACGGGAGAGAGCCATCGGAACAGGCCCTACGCGGTCAATGCGCCGATGAAGGAGGAACGCCGACGCGTACCGTTCGAGAATATGCTCTATCTGGGGGATGGACCCAGTGATGTTCCATGCATGTCCCTCTTGATGAAAGCCGGCGGGCGCGTCTTGGGGGTATCTTGTCCAATGGATCCCCTCAGAATATGGACAATAGGCTACGGGAGAAGAGCGCATGCCACGGTGGCTCCCAACTATCGAAAAGGCTCGGACACATACGAGACCTTGAAAGTTGCTTTGAGAGGCATGGCCAGCGATATTGCGGGAAGGATAGAATACGAGCAGGGCCGATTGCTGCCGCCCATACCCTAACGCAAAGGAGGAAAGGATGACGGCGTCACTAGAAGGGTCAACGCGCGAGAGCTTCAAGATCAACTCTGGAGATCCCTTGCGCTCTTTATACTACATCGATCACCACGACACGGAATTCCTGGTGGAGCGATCAAGCGATCAGTTGGAGGTGTATGGGGGGCCCGCGACAAGTCCTACTCTTCTCGGCCGTATCACCGTCGGAAGCCGTCGGAGTGGTGCGATATGGAAAGCAGACGATTGCACAGGTGAGTATTTCATCGATGAGGATGGCGAGTACGTTATCATTCCCATCATTGACAATCGAAAGGCTATGTCGGTCATTCGTGGAGTCGATCCCGTCCACTACCTTTTGGAGTCGCTGACTGAAGAAGCCAAGTCTCCCGATTAGAGTTGCTTAGCGAGCCGCCTGAACCTGCTTCGAACCTGCCGCAGGACTTGCGGTGTCTCCAGCACAAGCTGTGGTGTCGTTGGAACTCCTGCCTACTTACACATGTTTGACTGCTTGCGAACTAGCGCGGCTCATCTGATACTCCACCACCTCCACCGCCCCCTCCTGATCCGCGCCTGGCTCTGGCTGGCAGCGGAAGCGGACGACCTCGAATTCAAAGAGTGAACTCGGCCACCAGGAAGGTGTGGTCCGATGGCCGTTCATCCCGGCGCGCCTCGACGTCAATCCAGGCGCTCGTGCATCTCATGGCGAGTGGTTCGGTGGCCCAGATGTGATCCACTCGCCAGCCCATGCCCCGCTCCAGTGCCTTGGGCACCCTGTAGTCCCAAAAAGTGTAGTGCCCGGGTTCGTCTGAGTGGAGGAGCCGATATACATCCACGAATCCCCACTCGCGCACCTCGTCCAGGGCCTTGCGGGCCTCGGGATGGAAGTCTGCGTGTTTCTCCAGCCTTTTCGGCTCGTACACGTCTATGGGCTGCGGGGCTACGTTGAAGTCACCCACCCACACTAGCGACCCTTGAGACGTGTAATGGCGGTCGAAGAACGCCCGTAGCCGAGCCAGCCAGTTCAGTTTGTACTGGAAGTGAGGGGAGTCGGGAGAGCGCCCCTGCGGGACGTACGTGTTCACTATGGCAATGTTCCGCACCGTGGCGCGGATCAGACGCGCCTCGTCTGGCTCGTCGCCGTCATCCAGCCCGAATGCGACATCTTCAGGTGCCTCTCGGCTGACCACGGCCACCCCAGCGTGGCTTCTTTGCCCACGGAAGACGACATGGTACCCCAGATCCATGAAGCCTTCCAGCGGGAAGTCAGCGTCCTGTACCTTTGTCTCCTGCAGGCACAGGACATCGGCCGCCTCTCGGTGAAGCCATTCCAGCACTAGTTCCAGGCGTGCTCGGATGGAGTTGCAGTTGTAGGTTGCCACCTTGAGTACGCCTTCCGACATTCTTGCCTCGCTTGTGAAGTAGGTGTAGTGGAAGGCTCAACCCCTCGGAGGTTCCGCAGACTGGCCCAGTCTGTCGGGCGGGACCTGTCAACAGCCTGGCTCTCCATGGTGACCGCAGCAAGAGCTCCTCGTACGGATCTTGATCCAGTTGTTACGCAGAAGCAATAGGACCTTGTGCCGCCAAGGCATGGGGGCTTCTAGATTAGTCAGGAATGCGGAGATACTTGGCCTGTGAGCCTTCACAGTCGATTACTCGCTGCGCGCACTCTTACGTACCGGATTGCTCCTTCTCCGAGCCCCTCGTGCAGTAGTAGTCGTGGTTAAGCTTCATCTTCTCAGTGACGGGGCAGCTAGGGTAACTGCAACCTGATTCCTCTTGGATGCAACCGCTCTTGCCGATCGTCGGGTGGCAAAACCCGCCCTCTTCGCCACACTCCACCCAACTCGGGCATCCTGGACAGATACATAGCTCCAAGACAATCTTCTTCCTCTGTTGCAGCTGCTCCGCAGTTATCATCACCCTCAGTCCCCTTTGATCGATGTCCAGTCTTCACAAATCCGTCGAGCTCATCATATGGAAGTCCAGCCGCCGTCTACGACCACTATGGAACCTGTCATGTACGACGACTCCTCGGAGGCCAGAAACAGAATGACGTTGGCAATCTCCTCAGGCTGGCCGACGCGCCTTAGTAGCGTCTTGTCCACAATATTGCGTCTTTCTTTCTGGGGATCCGAGGAATTCTCAATTATGGCTTCCAGAAGCGGAGTCGCCACCGGGCCCGGACAAACACAGTTGACACGAATCTGGTCAGACGCATGGTCTATCGCCATGGACTTGGTCAACTGGACCACGCCACCCTTGGAAGCGGAGTAGGCTGCGATCTCGGTTCCTCCGACCAAACCCAACTCCGATGCAACGTTGACAATCACTCCCCCGCCCTGAGACTGCATCACAGGGATCGCCGCCCTGGAGCACAAGAAAACTCCCTTCAAGTTGACATCCATCAAGCGATTCCACTCGGCTTCGGTGGTGTCAGGCACGGTTTTCGCCAGTTCTATGCCAGCATTGTTCACCAGAACGTCAAGGCGGCCATAGGCAGCAACGGTCTCCTGGACCAAGCTCTGGACTTGAAGCGCGTCACTAACATCCACCTGGATGAACATCACCTCTGCCCCATCTCTGGCTATCTCTCTTGCCACTTGCTGGGCATCTCGGATGTCAGCCACCACGACCTTGGCCCCTTCGGCCGCGAAACGAACGGCTGTGGCAAAGCCAATCCCCGATTTGGCGCCCGTGATGATCGCGACTTTACCTTCTAGTCGCATTCGTCCTTCCGCTGCAAGGTTGTCCATCTGCGATAGCGAGTTCTGAATGTTGCGAATGGATGCAGGACTTGCGCCTCGGCATGCTAAGTCATTCGGCTTCGTTCGACCGCTTGTGTCGAGCGATTCAAAGCGATAATTCCAGTACGACCAGCTTGTGCCGGTCAGCTGGTAGACAGGGATCCAAAGGCGTACCCTAAGAGGCTCCACCAACTCGCTGGCCCAATCCCCAACACCAGCAGGATGATCTGTAGCAAGACTCTAGCACAGCGTTCAAACGCAGTCAAGAATTCATACGGGAGACACTGGGAGATGTAGCTGTGTGACACACCTAGTCGCTGGGCCCCAGCTCGGCAATGGCTCTGTCCCGGTACTGGCCGTCGCTGTCGAGGTCTATCGCTCGTTCATATGCCCAGCGGGCCGTTTCCTGGTAGCCAAGGCGAGCGGATACCACGCCGAGATGGTAGTAAGCCCTGGCAAAGTCAGGGTCGAGAGCAATCGCCCGTTCCAGCGGAGCCTGTGCTTGGGCCGGCTCCCCTGCCAGATAGTTAGCCCAACCCAGGAGATCCTGTGTCACAGGATCGTCAGGCGTCACGGCGACTGCTTGCCGCGCGGCAGCCAGCCCTTCCTCGGGCCTAGGGAGCACGTCCACATAGAACTGCGCCAAGAGAAGGGAGAACCCAGCCTCGTGAGGAGCTGTACGCGCCGCCGACCGGTACCACTCGCCAGCGATGACGTACAGCTCCATTCGCTGATAAGTATCTGCAATGTCCGCGTAGACGGCGGCGTTGGAGGGATCTAGCCGCAGCGATGTTTTGAATTCCCAGAGCGCCGTAGGGAGGTACCCTGCGGAACGATGAAGTACGGCCAGGAAGTAATGGCCCAGCGGATGCTTGGGGGCAAGATGTGTCACCTCGCGCAGAACGTCTTGGGCCCTCTCAAGGTCACCCAGGGCAAAGAGGGCGTAGCCCAAATAGGCGCGTGCGGTGTGGTTGTTGGGCTGCAGTGATATCGCCCTCTCCAGTTGGGTGAGCGCCAGGCTGGGCACCTCGCACTTTATGTAGGCATGTCCCAGGCGTGCAGCGGTGTATGCCGATTCGTCGGCCCCGGCTATGTCTTGGAGGAGTAGTAACATCCCCTCGGCTCTCTCGGACTGTTCTGGGTCCAGGCCGGCGCCGGCCAGCCGCAAGTGTTCTACAGCCAAGGGGGCATCGTGGTCGGCTAGCAACAGACCGAGATAGTAATGTGCTCCCTGATGGTGCCTATCACATAGCAGAGTACTCTGGAATTCTTGCTGTGCCAGGTCGAACCGAGACAACTTTAGATAGACCTGTCCAAGCTGATAGCGTGCCTCAGTGTTTCTGGGATCCGAGGCTGTAGCGAGTCGCAACCAGGCAACGGCGGCGTTCAAATCGCCGCGGTGATGGGCGATCTCTCCCAGTCCGACCAGCGCCTCCGCTTCACCCCTGTCCAACTCCCATGCAGTGGTGAACTCTCCTTGGGCTTCTTCCCATTTTCCTTGAGCCACGTATATCTGACCTAAACGGAGGTAGGGTAGGGCCCACTGCGGGCGCAGGACAGCCAGTTCCTGGTAGACATCGATGGCCCGGCTATACTCCTTGGCGGCTCGATACTGATCCCCGTGACGGACCAAGATCGTGGACTGCACGTGTCGCCTCGGAAGCCCGGCCGCCAACACGAGCACTATGCTCAGGAGAAGGGCACGCGCCATGGCCCCTTTCGTCACGTCTGTCAGACTCCCGTCATCCGCCCCAAACGTGCAAGCGCTGGGGCTATCCGGAGCGGTTCACCGGTGGTCCGAGGGACGAGGCCTTGATCGCTTAGCTCGTGCGTCGCTTGAGAGTTCATGGTGCGCGATGACGCGTCCAACAAAAAAGCTTCATCCTCCGGGGATGAAGCCCGATATTGCCAGTGTGGCTCAGCCATGCTTTCGTCGTAGGACCCGCCACTCTCGGTATGTCAAGCCTCCCACTGCTAGCATAGCCAGTCCCAGGAACGCAGTGACTCCTGCGGGGAAGGAAGATTGTTCTCCCGATGCGACTTCGAAGGCATCAACCGCTATCACATTGCCCTCCGAGGCCAGGTTTCCTCGTTCCAGCACGGTCAGTTCCAGAAGATGTTCTCCGTCGTCGACTTGATATGCCAGGGGTACTCGCTGCCGCCAACGAGTGACTGGGCTGAACAGGTCGATGTAAGACTGGCCTTGTCCGTTCTGGGGTAGACCATCCACCGCACGACCGTCCAGCGTCACCCCCACGCGTCCTCCATCAGGGCCTAACCGGGCGATCAGATCCACCTTCTCACCTGCGAAAGCGAAAGTCAGGCTGGATCCCGCAGCTTCGCTGACAACTTGTGCCTGGCCGCTGGCTTCGGGCTCGATCACCGCTTTCCAGTCTCCCTCATGGCTCACAGCAGGATTGGCTTCCTGATAGAAGCCTGGGCCGACAGGCGCCAGCAGTTCCTGCGCTGCCCCTTTGACAGCGTAGTAAACCAACCGAGGCGTGAAGTCAATATCGACCATGCGAAAGTAGTAATCCGATCTATCGGGGGAGATGTTGCCCACCTGCCTGAAATACCATATGTTGAATACTCCAGCCCAGGGCCAGTTGGAAAGCGCATGGTCGATCCCTCGTACCGTGAAGTCAGCCTGGTCCTCTTCACTGACCCGCTTCCAGGTAAGCTGTTCCTCGGGGAAACTGTCAGGCGATGCGTTCCAACCGTACTCGTCGAACCAAATAGGTTTGTCGAAGTCGCCGTAGAGCTCCATCACCTCGCGCAGTGAGAGTACCCTCTGGAAGTTCAGAACTCGTGGCTGTGCTGGTTCCTCAGGGGGGCTGCCGAGGCCGAAGGCGTTGGCCGAGAGGATGTCGAAATACTCCTTGGCACCGGCACGGTACATCGCGTCCAAGAAGTCGATCTCATTCATGCTGATCCACTTCCCTGGCTCCGGATGCTCTTGTCCGAGCGTAATGGCCAAGGGCGCGCTCAAGACATAGACGTTGGGGTCCGCCTCCTTAGCGCGCTGATAGGCGATACGCAGGAGATCCACATATTCCGCGGGGTCTACGGGCCTGTTTCCCCACTCGGGGAAGATGTTGGGCTCGTTCCAGACCTGAATGTACCTGATTCTCCCACGGTAGCGATCTACGAAGGTGTAGACGTAATCTCCGTAGTCGTCAAAGTTGTCGGGCGGGCGCTCCTTGTAGGTGTCGTCCTCTCTTGTCCAATCTGGGGGTCTATCGAGTCGTGCTATGATTTGCAACCCGTATTCCTCACACAAGTCCACTATGCGATCGTATTTCCCCCAGCTATCTTGTCTCATCCGCTCGTCGTAGAACTCTCCCTTCCGAAGCGGCTCTATCTGCTCCCATGGAAACTGTTGCTTGACCCAGCCCAGACCGGCCTCACGGGCCATCTGTAGCGTCTTCCTCAGCTTCCACTCCTCCACCTCCCGATCCAGGAAGAAATTGGCTCCGAAGGGGTTCACATCGGTGTTGGGGATGTGCTTGGCGGCGCGATATCCTGAGGTGGCTCGCCTCGCGGAGAAGGCAAGAGGTATGAGGGTGTTGGCCAGTAGTACCCCCGTGATCGCCAGGCAGAGGAGTAGGAAGTAGAACCTAGCTTGGGATCTTACGCTTGCAAGCACTAATGTCTCTCCCTGAAGCGAGGCGCAAGAGGTGCCCGTATTGAAGCAAGATTATAGATCAGCCCCTCCCAATTGTCAAATCAGACGCGCTCTGATACAATTGCGAAGAGAAAGGCCGCCATGCAGATAGTGACTTCGCACGAGAACACGGATTTCGATGGCCTAGCCTCCATGCTGGGCGCAGCGAAACTCTACCCCAACGCCATTCCGGTCTTGCCTCAGCGGCTCAACCGCAACCTGCGGGACTTTCTTGCGCTATACTGGGATGAGTTGCCCTTTGTGCGCCGAGAGGATATGCCTCGTGGCCGCATCAGGCTCATGACCTTGGTAGATACACAGAGTATACCCTCGCTGAAGGGGCTGTCTGCGGATACGTATGTACGTTTCGTAGATCATCACCCGCCAGAGAGGAAGCTGGAAGACCGGATGAGCTTTCACAGCGGGGATGTGGGTTCAACAACTGCCCTTCTGGTTGACCAAATCTGCCAGACTCACGTGTCCGTATCTCCGGTGGAGGCCACTCTCCTGTTACTGGGGATATATGAGGACACCGGTTCCCTGAGCTATCCAAGTACCAGACCGATGGACGCACGTTGCGCGGCTTGGCTCTTGGAGCAGGGAGCCAACCTGGGGGTGGTGAACGAATTCCTGCATCGTCCCCTCACCGAGGACCAAAGGCAACTCTACCAGAAGCTCTTAGAAGCCGCAGAGTTCCACGAGTTTGCCGGCCAGACAGTCGTTGTCGCCACCGCGAAGGCTACTGGCTATCTTGAGGAGATCTCGACTCTGGCGCATAAACTGAGGGACTTGTACGAGCCCGCGGGGCTTTTCCTGATCGTTGATCTGGAAGTGCGCATCCAACTGGTGGGTCGCAGTAGTTCAGAAGCCATAGATGTGGCGGAGATAGCCCGTCAGTTTGGCGGTGGTGGCCACAGAAAGGCTGCCGCGGCTCTGGTCAGAGATCAAACCCTGAGCGAAACCCGAGAACAGCTGTTGGAGGTCCTGGAGAAGTTGATACAGCCGGCCTTGACGGTGAGGGAGCTAATGTCCTACGGGGTCCACACCCTGGCGCCGGACACCTCGGTCCGGGAGGCTGAGGAAATGATGCGGCGGTATGGACATGAAGGCTTCCCCGTCGTCGGGGAAGACGGCAAGCTGCTCGGAGTCCTAACGCGTCGGGAGATTGACAAAGCCCTGCAGTATCAAAGGGGAGACGCCCCCATCAAGAATTACATGCACAAAGGAGGGATCGCAGTTGCTCCCTCGGATCCTGTGGAGTACCTGCAGGAGGTGATGATGGAGCACAATGTGGGACAGGTGCCGGTGGTGGAAGGACCAGAGATTGTCGGCATAGTGACCCGAACCGATCTAATCAAGCTCTGGAGTAAGCCCCGTCGGCCCTCGCGTGCCGACGAGATGGCGACTCGGGTACGGGAGGCACTTCCTTCGGAGATCTTCAATTTGGTGCTGCAAGCGAGCCAGCTAGCCAAGGAGATGGGGTATTCTCTCTATTTCGTAGGCGGTTTCGTGCGCGATCTCCTGCTGGGTAAGCCACACCTGGATTTGGACCTCGTGGTTGAAGGCGATGCTATCGCACTGGCCAAACGTCTGTCCAGCGTCGTCGGCGGGCGTGTTCACAGCCACGACCGCTTCGGCACGGCGAAGCTGATATTCGACGGGAAGGACACAGTTGTGCCTTTTGTCGACTTCATTACCGCCCGGAGGGAGTTCTACGAGTATTCGACAGCGTTGCCCCAAGTGGAGCGCAGCTCCATCAAGCAGGATCTGTACAGGCGCGATTTCACCATCAATACCATGGCTATCAGTCTGGACGAGGACTCCTTCGGGCAACTGCTCGACTACTACGGCGGGGAGAGAGACCTGGAAGAGGGACTGATTCGCGTGTTGCACAATCTAAGCTTCATTGAGGATCCCATCCGTATGCTGCGGGCGGCTCGCCTTGAGCAACGGCTTGGATTCCGCATAGAGGAAATGACAGAGGATCTGATTTCCGACGCCCTGGAATGGCTCGACAGAGTGGGTGGAGAGCGGATACGCCAGGAGCTCAATGTCGTCTTTCAGGAGGAGGAACCGGCGAAGCCGCTGCGACGCCTAGCTGAGCTAGGGGTGTTGCGCCAGATATCGCCCATTCTGGCTTGGGATGCCTCGCTGGAAGAACAGCTCGCGGACTATCCCGCTGCTCTGGTCTATTGGCAATCTTTGCCCGCGGAGCGCCAGCTTGCTGCCCCCAGCCGGTATCCGACATTGGTGACAACATATCTGGCGTTGGTCAGCCTGCGGGCCGCTGGGGACGAGGTTCAGGCCTTGGCGCGTCGTCTGAAGCTGTCCAAGGATGATGCCCACGTCCTGGTCGAGGCGAATGAGTTGGATTCGGCGCTGTCCGCACTGGCGAACGCCGAGCTACGTCCCAGCGACATCGTTCGTCTGCTGACGCCGTATCTCGATGACGTTGTCTTCATCTGCTGGCTGGCCTCAGAGGATGAGTTGATCAAGCGACGACTGGAACTATATCACAAGGAATGGGCTTATGTTGAGCCTCTGATAGACGGCGATGAACTGAAGACGATGGGCTTACCACCAGGACCTCAATACGCCGTCATACTCAATGCCCTGCGTGATGCCAGGCTGGATGGGAAGATCAAGACTGTGGACGAGGAGAGGGCCATGGTGCGGCAAATGATGGCTCACGGGAGCACAGACGCGAGGAGAGGAGCCTAGTCAAGGATGGCGAGTGAGAAGGAGAAGCGGTACGAGGAGGTTCGGAAGTCACTGACACGATTGGACTTATATCACCATTCCCTCAAGCTGGTGGGTGACAAGCTGGTCTCGGAAGCCCCAAATGCCCCTGTGAGTTCGTCTGATGCGCTCCACGAGAGGTCCCTGCAACTGAGCACAGACTGTACGACGGTCATTCAGGAGTTGCGCGGCCTACTCGACCAAGATGACGTTGACGCATGCCAGTCTGTGCTCAATCAGGTTGACCTGGCCGCGCGGAGGGCGGCTCGAGCGATGACCCAGACCTTGCAGATGGTCAACATCTGGAGGGTAATTGAAGCTAGCGACCAATTCCTGGCGAGTGTTGCCAGGAAGTACGGCTACGAAAGGGTATCTGGAGAGAAGGACTTGGACGCATCTGACGGAGAATACGCCAAAGCTGCTGAACTGGCGAAGCTATTCTCCGAATACGAGAGCGCTATGGGGACGAGGTCAAGTGGCGACAAGCATCTTGCGCCTCCTTTCTCCCACGCCGTCCTGCATTGGCGCGGGAGTCAGCTCTTCTATGTCGAAACAGTGGAAGATGGGGTACGCTGGATCGAGCTGGACCCGGACTACGAAAGGCAAGTCGTCGCCGAGGACTCGGAGGAAGTCGAGATTGCCGAGGCCAGAACGATAGAAGGCTATCCCATCACTTTAGTGCTTGATGTGACTGTGGATGAGGCCGAATTGGACAGCTACATCCTCAGCCAAAGGGGGCAGGAGTATCACGTCTCTGGAAATCAGGTTGTCAGAGACCTCGACGGGAAAGGCAGCCGCACCAGGCGGCGCCGCTGATCAACGTCCCATAACGGGCGTTGACTCGAATCGATGCCCGGTCTCAGGTGCTCCTCTTCTCGGCCTCCACTTTTCTTAGCTGTGACCCCGCGGACGCCTGGATCTCCTTGAAACCCTCTTCCAGATACGGGTACACCAGCCAGACTGTGGCTCCACTGGCCAAGAGTCCGGTGACCGTTCGCAGTTGCCAAGTGCTCAACCGCAGGCCCAAGACCTGTGTCACCCCATCGACTACCAGGGGGCCGATGAGAATAATCCATATCGGGATGGACAGAGGCCTGACCCGGTCCCTGACCAGCGCAAAAGCAATTCCGGCAAGGCAGGCTCCCCCATATAGTGCAAGGTCACGCTCACAGATAGCCACCTGGAAGCGCCCAATGAAGTAACACCGCGAAGGCATCTGATGACAAAGATGCTGGTAGACGAAGTAGATCAGGTTAGCCAACCTGACCTGGCCAAATGTCACGAGTAGTGGCGCCAGGACTGGCAAACCTGCATAGAGTCCAAAAACCAGGTTGAACAGGAACAACCAATGTCTGGACAGTGACAGTATGAATCTGTCGAGAATGACTATTGCACGTCTCGCCCTAACGGCAACCTGCGGTTCTCCCACACAACACCTTCCTATACGACCTGCCGTCCCTGTCGGGAGGGGACCACGCAGGAAAAGCTCCCTTCTTCCATCATATCTTCGAAAGTTGGTGAGGACCACACCTGGAAGATAGTGTCCTGGGCCAGCAGAAGCTGAAGCAAGCCGTCCCTCGGAGGCAGAGCTTGGTCGGGCACGACGATTGCCTGGTCTTTGCCACAGCGATCGTGGCCGCCACAACCGGAGGGAGGAGCAGCTTGTCAAAAACGTTGTCATACGCGAGGTTGATTCCGCTGTTGCACATGAGGGCTATGACCGATGTGTGATTCACGTGAGCGCTTTGGAAGAATGCGTTGCGGATTCTACAACCTCACACCGTAGTCCTGCCGGGCTGGCCGGCAGGAGATGCGTGGCCCGTACCATGCGAGAGGCGAGACAGGACGGTCCCTGGGGAGGATTCATATCGCCGCCTCCACCTCAGCAAGGATTTGGTCGGGCGTGAAGTGTTTCACCACAATCGCGCCGGACGGGCATGCCGTTGCGCAAGCTCCACAACCCTTGCACACCACCTGGTTGGCGGTCATGAGTCCTGTGCGTCCGTCCAGGGCCAGCGCTCCGTATACGCAAGCCTCCGCGCATAGACCACACCCTGAACACAACAGAGGGTCTATAGCGCAGGTGACCGATTCTACCCTAACGCGGCCCAGTGACAAGGGGATCAGGGCCGAGGAGGCTGCTGCCTTGGCCTGAGCTATGGTGTCCGTGATGTCCTTCGGGCCTTGGCAACAGCCAGCCAGATAGACCCCATCGGTTGTCGTATCAACGGGTCTCAGCTTAGGGTGCAGTTCCATGAAGAAGCCATCCTCTGAACGTGACAGCTTCAAGGGCCCCGCCACCTGTCCAGCGTCCTCACGAGGGACGATCCCTGCTGCCAGCACTACCAAGTCGGCCTCCACTTCTATCGGTTTTCCCAGCAAGGTATCTTCAGCCCTCACCACCAATCTGTCCCCTCGCCTGTATATCTCCGACGGGTTTCCACGCCGGTACCGGACTCTCTCCTCCCTGACTTGATCGTAGAACTCCTCGAATCCCTTGCCAAACGCGCGCACATCTATGTAGAACACGGTGATCCGTGCTTCAGGCAATTTCTCCCTCACGATGTGAGCCTGCTTGGCAGTGTACATGCAGCATATCCGCGAGCAGTACGGATTCCCCAGGTTCCGATCCCTGCTGCCTACACAGTGAATAAAGACCACGTCCTCGGGTGTCCTACCATCGATCTTGATCTCCCCTCCGGTCGGACCTGAGGGCGATGACAGCTGCTCGAACTCCAATGCGGTGATGACATTGTCATACACGCTATACCCGAATTCAGGCTTCAAGCTGGCATCGAAGACATCGAAGCCTGTGGCGACTATGACAGTTCCCACACCTAGCTCAAGAACACTCTCCGCCGGCGCGAGATCCTCAGCATTATCGGAGTGGGCCCCCTTATCCGAGTGGCGAGGGTGCCTGTGCACCTTGACCTGGAAATTGCCGATGAAGCCCTCTGCATCGACGAGCTCCGAATTCGTAAACACCTCGATGTTAGGGTGCTGTTCGACCCGCTCGCTGATCTCACCCAGAAGCGTCCCCGCATCATCCAGAGTAGGGAACGTCAGTCCCAGTTGAGCCACCTTCCCACCAACGGTGGATTCCTTCTCAACTACATAGGCGATATAGCCAGCGTCAGCGATATCCAGAGCCGCTTGCAGCCCGGCGATGCCTCCACCGACAACCAGGGCTGCCCGTGTCACCTGGACTTCTCTCTCCTCTAATGGCTCGAGAAGACGCGCCCTGGACACAGCTGCGGCCACGACCTCCTTAGCTTTCTCGGTCGCGGAACCTCGCTCACTGTGTACCCACGAACACTGTTCCCTGATGTTGGCTATCTGCAGATAGTAGGGGTTAAGTCCAGCCTCTTGAATCACCCGTCTGAACGTAAGTTCGTGCATGCGGGGAGAACAGGAGGCCACCACCACTCTATTGAGACCAAGTTCCTTGATATCGTCCTGAATCGACTGCTGACCTGGGTCAGAGCACACGTAGATGTAGTCCCTGGCTACGGCAACATCAGGCAATCCTGCCGCGGCCCTGGCTACATCCTGGACGGCTACGGTGTGGGCGATGTTTATTCCGCAATGGCAAACGTACACCCCGACCTTCGGTGGCATCTTTCCTCCTGCTGAGGCAACCTGAGCCTCAGATCACCTCAGCCACCAGCTCAATGATGTCCGTCACCTGGACCTTCTCGTCATATCCTCCCGCTTTGGCAGCTAGGTCAAAGGTCAGCAGGCAGAAGGGGCAGGCCACAGCCATGATGTCAGCGCCGACGCTGAGAACCTCCTCAAAGCGAGAAGTCGCCAGGCGTTCCTCGGGATTGGTGCCTTCCCCCCACATCCTGCCGCCTCCGCCCTCACAGCACAGGCTCCGGTCTCTTGTTCGATCCATCTCACGGAACTCCACGCCCGGGATACTCTGGAGGATCTTCCTCGGTTCATCGTAGACCGCGTTTTGCTTGCCAAGGAAGCAAGGATCGTGATAGGTAACCACCTTGTTCAACTCACCCGTGAAGGCCAGCTTGCCATTGTCTATCAGCTCAGCCACGAACTGAGTATAGTGTTGGACCTTGATATCCAAACCTTCGTACTCGTTTGTGAAGGTGTTGAAGCAATGAGGAGAGGTAGTCACAATATGCTCCACGTTGCAGCTGCTGAAGAGTTCTTGCTGCTCCTCCACCACGTACTCGAAGAGCCCCTCTTCACCCACACGTCGTACCTCATTGCAGCAGCATTTCTCCTCGACGCCTAGGATGCCGAAATCCACTTCTGCCTTGTGGAAAGCCTTGACCAGGGCCTTGGCGACCTTCTGAACGCGATCGTCGTAAGACGGAATGCAGCCAACGAAGTATAGCACGTCGGCACCGTCGGAGATGCTCTTGACCCCCAAGCCTTCCGCCCAGTCGGCCCTCTCCTCGGGCTGCATCAGTGATGGATTGCCGTATCTGAACACGCTGGTCAGGGCGTCCCTGATAGTCGGAGGTATGATTCCTCCGTCCACCAGTTCGGTGCGCAGAGCCACTATCACGTCTACTGGCTCTACTTCCTTGGGGCAGCGGAGAACGCAGGTCCCACACGTGGTGCAGTCCCACAACTCTTCCATGCCGTCCGGATTCACGTCGCCTTCTACGAGGGCCTCATATATCAAACGCCTAACATTCAGAGTCGTCTTGAATGACAAGGGACAGCCTCCAGTGCATTTACCGCACTGGATGCAGCCCCACAGGTCACACCGTTCCAAGATGGTCTGGTCGGTTTCCATTGTCTTCTCACTCCTGGTCAGCGGCGGGCTTGTCTTTGGGTTGAGACATCATCACGATGGCCGATGACGCGGTAGCCTTGGCCTGGGCAACAGCATCGGGGATATCCTTGGGACCCTGGCAGCAGCCCGCCAGGAATATGCCTTCCACTTCCGTCTCCGTCGGCCTCAACTTGGGGTGGGATTCCATGAAGAAGCCATCGCCCGAGCGGGAGAGATGCAGCAAGCCGGTTACGTCATCCGCGTCTTCACGGGGCACGAGCCCTATGGCCAGGACAACCAAGTCGGCCTCCATCTCTATCGGCTTCGCCAACAAGGTATCTTCTGCCCTGACCACCAGCCTGTCCCCACGTCTGTATATCTCCGAGGGGTTGCCGCGTCGATATAGGACTCTCTCTTCCCTCACACGATCATAGAATTCCTCGAAACCTTTGCCGAAGGCCCTCATATCCGTGTAGAAGACCGTCACACGGGCCTCAGGGAGCTTTTCCCGAACCAGGTGTGCTTGCTTGGCGGTGTACATGCAACACACCCGCGAGCAATAGGGGTTTCCCAGGGTTCGATCCCTGCTGCCTACGCATTGGATGAATACCACATCCTTGATGGGTCTTTCGTCAAGCTTGATCTCCCCAAACGTCGGGCCTGATGCGGAAGAGAGTCGTTCAAACTGTAGTCCGGTAATGACGTCCTCATAGACGCCATACCCGTACTCTGGCTTTAGCTGGGCATCGAAGGGGTCGAAGCCGGTGGCCACGATGATGGCTACGACCTCTAGCTCCACAATCTCCTCGGCTTGCTTGAAGTCTATGGCTTCCGCTGGGCAGGCATCTCTACAAGGTGGGGATTTGCCGCATTTCCCCCTCTGTATCATGAGACAATGCTCGCCATCGATAGTGTACTTCAGGGGAACCGCCTGGGGGAAAGGCATATACGCCGCTCCTCTCCTGCCCATGGCTACGTTGAATTCGCTGTCAATCCTATCCTTGAGGCGGCAGTTCTCCGCGCAGATACCGCAACCAGTGCATTTGTCCACGTCAATGTACCGTGGCTTCTTCCTCACCTTGACCTTGAACTGGCCGGCGCTCCCGTCGACCTCGACGACCTCTGAATAGGTAAACAGCTCAATATTGGGATGGCCTCCAACGCTGACCATCTGGGGGGTCAGGATGCACGAGGAGCAATCGAGGGTGGGGAAGGTTTCGTCTAGCTGGGCCATCCGCCCACCGATGCTCGGCTCCTTCTCCACGAGGTATGCTTTGAAGCCAGCGTCGGCGATGTCGAGGGCGGCCTGCATCCCGGCTATGCCTGCTCCTATGACCAGAGTTGCTTCCATGTCTCCCATTCGCAGCCCGCCATAAACGCGGGATACGTTTCAACTCGGATCGGTGCCAATCGGGTCAACAAATCAGACCATATTGGTAAGATTTACCGTTGATATTATAGCGTAGGGGCGCGGCTCCTGTCAAACAAAAAGCGTAGGTCTCACAGGCTACATTCTCACGAATCCATGTGTACCACGCCGCGGTCCATGGTGGAGCGCTAGCAGCACGCCTGCAGGTGGCGTGGCTGTTTCGTGGAGTCATCATGGTGGGGAGAATGGACAAGGGCCTTGGGAAGTGGGGCCCGTAGTGCTTCACCACACGGACGGGGACGGGAAGCATGGGTGACTGAGAGGACTTCGTTTCCCGGACCCCTACTCTATTCTGAGACGAAGGTAGAGGTCCATTTCGGCCGAGGAGGGGCCTGACCGCTGTTCAGCATCTCCCGCCAACTCCCGTCGGTCAAGCGATGGCTCCTCGGCCAAGGCAATTCGCAGTAGGAGAAAACTCCGTCTTCGGTCAGGGTCAGCTGTCCCTCAACTTCCACGACCACATAGATTTCGAAGATCTTGCGCACGGCTTCTTCGAGAACGGCTCAGCCATTGAGGTCCGTGGCCACGTCAGCCACCATGGCCGCTTCACTTAGGCCCCCTCCGCGCTGAGGATCCAATGCTCATAGAAGTCGTGGAGGGGCTCTCCATGCGCCTGCTCCATGATCGCCAGGAGCCCCTCAGGGGTGGCGACACCGTATTTGTGTTCCTGATAGTAGCGCCGCAAGCCTTCGAAGAAAGCCTCGTCGCCCATCAACTCGTGAAGGGCTTCGAAAAACAAGGCACCTTTCGCATAGACCAGTGGGTAGTAGCTGCTCCTCGAATAGTCTCTAGTGGCACCACCGACGATGCCATCACCGTAGGCCCGCACGTAGGCCTCGTATCGCTGATGGATGTGTTCGTTGATCGTGGCCTCTGCGATCTCAGGATCGCGGACCATTCGGTAGTAGAGAACCGTCGAGTAGTTCGCCAGTGCTTCGTCGAGCCAGGGCTCGTCCACCTGATCGTTACCCACAACGCTGTACCACCACTGGTGGGCAACCTCGTGAACGACGTGCCATTCACCACAGACCTCTTGCGGATCGGAGTAGAGCGGTTCGCCGACGAGGATGAAGCCCGGCCACTCGATAGCCCAAGGCCACAAGTCAGCCTCCACCAGGTCCAACTCGGTGAACGGGTATGGGCCGAACAGTTGGCTGTACAAGTTGAAGGCCACGCTGGCAAACCATAGTATCTCAGCACCACAGGTTTCATGTTCAGGCCAGTAGTAGGAGTTGATCGTCGTTCCTCCCACGGTACCGCTGACGACTTCGTACCGATCGCTGATCACGATGTGGAAATCTCGGACGGGCCCGCTGTAGTAGACCACAGTCAGACTGCCATCTGAATTGACAGTTCCCTCAGCCTCGACACCGGTGGCAAGGACTTGAAGCTCGATAGGCATGGTGACCCGCACCGTGTAGAAGGCGCTCTCGCTGTACACAATCTCGCCGACGGTGCCCTCCGGGTACTCCAGGTTCCAGCCGTCGTCGTCGTAGACTGCCACCATGGGGTGCCAATCGCCAAGCGAGAAGACGCCTTGTGCAAAGACGAACACCAGGTAGTGGTTCTCTTGGACGAAGGGGACGCGAGCCCTGAACTCCAGGTTCACACTGGTGGATTGTCCTGGCTGCAACGGCTGTGGCAGAGGGACTTTGACTGCCTTGTGGTCGAGTTCGTAGGCGAAGGCAATGTCCTGACCGCCGATGCTCGCCGACGTGATCTCCATGGAGGCCGCAAAGCGAGAGGAGTTGGGGAAGAGGTTGAAATACAGTTCGTCTAGAGGGACACCCTCGTTGTTCGTGTACCACGTCACTTGCTTCCCCATGAGAGTGAGCGACTCGACGCCGATGGCCAGGTCTATGTCGTATCGGGTGAGGTGCTCCAGCACCTGGATGTCTGAGCCCGCAGCCTGGGTCATCGCCATTTGCTGTTGTATCATCCAGTCCGGAATGGCTGGAGAAGGCGAAGGCGTGGGGGTTGGTAGGGGAGTCGGTGTCACGGTGGACGGAATCTCGCGGGGCGTGGAGGACGGAAGAACGGCTGGCGTGGGGGATGCCGTCGCTTGAACCCCGCAAGCCGTGGCGAGAGCGCAGAGCAGGACAAGTAGGAGAAAGGAGCTTGTGCGAATCATGATCGTCCCTTGGCCTCTGGACATTATAGGGGGGTAGTCCCACTTGAGGCAAGGGAACGCAGTAGTAGCAGGGCGCAGCCGGAATCGGAGGTTTGGTGCTCATAAACCATTCTCCCCCCTCCCTGGGGTACAGGAGGAGGGAGAACGAAAGGAGGAAAAAGACAAGTATCCCCACACGCCAATATCATACCGCATTCTCCGTCTCGGTGCTGGACGCCCATCATTCATCTTCCCTACGAATCGGCCCCAAAATGGACGGTTTTCCTACGTTTTCCCTACGTTTGGTCTACGTACGCCATCATTTCTGTTTCGCGCTGGCTATGTGACCCTGCTAGCGACGCGAAAGTCTGAACGAGGAGGGATCGGGTGAGTTCGTCCGCTGTGCATTGTGGCCGTTTACGGCCGACATTGTCGCGAATGCTTGACAAAAGGTTCAAGTTGTGTTAGAATGAACTCAACGAATTGCTGTACTGCAACGCGGCAAGTCCTCTTGACACTGTTGCACCTTCTCCTGAACGTATCTGGGGATATCTTCGCTTCACTACTCCGCTGCTCGGGGGACGCGCCCCGACTTGTCGCCACTGCACCACTCCGCTGGCCTAGAGAAATGGCCCGTTCGGGCTGGCAGTCTGCGGGGTGGGAGACGGTCAACGGCCTATGGCACTTCCCATTTCTCTATCTTCCTTCGAGCGGATCTTGGAGGTAGTTCGCGGAGCTTGCCGATGAGTGGGCTGGAGGTACGCCTGTTCGGGAGGTTCACCGTCCGGTGCGGCGACCAGGTCGTGAGTGGCCTCAGGCCGCGCAAGGTGCAGGAGTTGTTCGCCTACCTCCTGCTGCACAGGGATCGTCCCCAGCATCGCGAAATCCTGGCTGACCTGCTGTGGAAGGATAGCCCGAGCGCCCGCTCGAGGAAATGTCTGCGGCAGGCCCTGTGGCGGCTTCAGGCTGCGTTGAGAGGTAACAGGGGGTCTGACGGCGGTTGTGTGTTGCTAGTGGAGCCCGACTGGGTGCAGATCAGCCCAGGAGCCGACTTGTGGCTCGACGTGTCGGAGTTCGAGGAGGCCCTTGGCCTTGTGCACGGCGTGCCGGGTCACCAACTGGGTGCCTCCCAAGTACAGACCCTCGACGATGCAGTCCATCTCTACCAGGGGGATCTGCTGGAGGGTTGGTATCAGGACTGGTGCGTGTACGAGCGCGAGAGACTGCAGCAGATGTATCTAGCCATGTTGGACAAACTCACTGAGTATTGTGAGGCGCAGCAGCAATACGAAACTGGCCTGGTATACGGAACCCGCATCCTGCGGCACGAGCCAGCCCGCGAGCGGACCCACCGGCGGTTGATGCGCCTCCATTGTCTGTCGGGGGACCGAACCGCCGCGCTGCGACAGTACGAGCGCTGCGTTGTCGCTCTGGAGGAAGAACTGGGAGTGAGGCCCGCTGGCCGCACCACCGTCCTCTACGAACAGATTCGGTCTGACCAGTTGGAGGGGTCGCATCCAAAGTAACCTCGCCCCGGTAGCCCTGCCGGGTCACGCCTGTCCTATCCCTGAACTGCTCCCTGCGGAGAGAACGCTGAGTGTCCCCGTCCGCGTGCCCTGAGGGTAGGGTGGCATTTGGCCACGATCAAGACCCCTACGTTGAAAGGCTGGCACCGAGACTACTCGAAGACGGAATAGCAGACGAAGCCGAGACGGTACCAAAGACCAACGGCTGGTATACTGTTCGTGGGCTCACGCCGTCCCAGGTGGCGTCGTTCGTGTCGAGCCCGGCCCGTGGGGCTACGCTCCAACCATTCAGCATACCCCACCCCGCGGTCGAAGACAACGGTGTTTGTGTTCAGTGGCAGAGTACAAGCAGAAATGCCTGCGCGTGCCATTGGCCCGGGGTGAACAGCCCCCAACTACGATACACAGGGAGGATCCTGATGAAGGCGACGGCTAGGTCACTCCAGGTAGGGAGCATCTTCAGTGTGTTGGTCATTGCGTTCCTTGTAGCTAGTTGTGCGCAACCTGTCTACATGAAAATGAACCCGCCTTCTGATGCCGACAAGGCGTTCTTGCCAGGCAACAACTCTTGCTATTTGGCCACCGCCGCGAATATGCTGGCAGGAGCAGGCTATGGCACAGGCAACACCGTGCAGGATCGGGCCGACGACATCTATGCAGACCTGACCGCCACTGCCGCATTTGGCACTGCCGACGGCGGATGGACCGATACCGCACTAGCATGGTGGCTCAACTCAAACCACAACACCTGGGCCAACAACCCCTATACCGTAGTCACGGTCGACGGGAACAAGAGTCCCAGATACCCATGGGCAGAGCCCAACGGGGCCCGGACGATCGGCAACGAACTCCGACGGTGCGAATTCGTGGGGCTGAGTATTAGCTGGCCGACCAACGCCGTAGATCAGGTTGGCAATCCGATCATTGGCACCCGTGGTCATGCGATAACCGCTTGGGGAGACGACAGTGGCATCTTGGTTTCGCTAGGAGCCAACCCGGGAACGGTGCGAGTCACCGATTCGGACAGGGATACTGGCGGGAATGTCCAGGCATACGACTACGATGACTACACAAACCCCAACCCGGGTGGGGCCAACGAAGGGAACGGGTGGTACATCGACTACGACCCCAACCACCCGTACATCAAACACATCATCACCCTGTGTCCCACCGACGACCCTTCAGACAACAAGCTTACCCAAAGGGTCGTAGGCTCCTACAAGATCCATCAGACCTCACAGCTGAGCGCGACAGACCTTCACTATGTGGTAGGTACAGATGTGAACATCCTCAGCTACAGAACAATGGTTAGTTGGCCAACAGAAGAGGCACCTGACATTACGGAGAGCCAGCCGCAAAGGAAGCAGCTGACGGTTGATTGGGATTTCACAGACAAGCCCGTTCCGCAATGTGAGTGGGTAACGATCACCACAGAATTCGTGCTCCCCGCGTGGAATGCGATGGAATATGACGACGTGCATTTCACCTATCCGGATGTGTTGCCCACCATGGAGCTTCCTTCCCTGTACTGGCTACTTGAGACGCCCTTCATTGACAAGGCCGAAGCTATAGCCGACGTAACCGGCGGTTATGTGATCGGAAGCTTCGATATCGTTGATCCACAAAGGCCCTCCGGTGAGGAGGTCGTGGCTCAATACCGGTTGCTTCACCAGTACAGCTACACCCAGTCGCCCGAGTTCCACACATTTGTGCTGAAGGGAAGCCAGGGGTTTCATGCAACGAACTTCCGGTTCGGCCACAGCTACGGGTACCTCGATCCAGAAGCTCTGTGGGAATTCGATGAGTGGATGACCGAAATAGCCAAGGAGTATCCACTCGGAGAAGAGGCCATTGAGATTGCCATAGACTGGGCGGGTCTCTTGCCCTATCCGGAAGGAGAGGACATCACAGGCAGAATCCCGGACATAGAGCAAGGCCTGATGAAACGATTGCCTTAACAGGGGTCCAACCGCGCATAGCGGGGGCACATCGGAGCACGTCGAGCGAGGGACGGTCGCCGAGGGCGGCTATATGGACTTCTGGTTCCCGCCGTGAGCATAGGGATGCACACAGGAGACTTGATCGGGCTGCTATGTTGTCCTGCGGAGGGCCGGACCAAATTCAAGAAGGAGGGTAGATGATGATCAGCAAACAGAATCTCGTCGGAGTCCGTGTCATACGCGCCAGCGTATGTGTCCTGGGGCTACTGCTCTTGGGAGTGATGTGTCTCGCAGGCTGCGTAACGCCAGCGCCACCTCCCGAACCAACGCTGCCACCCCCAACTCCCACGCCAACACCGTCACCCCCACCTCCCACACGAACACCGCCACCGGAGTGCGTCGGTTTCGAAGAGCTCCCACTCGGCACGCAATACCACGTGCCGGACAGATTCAGCGACTCGGGCGTAGAAATCACCGTTCGCGCTTTCCAATGGGATAATGGGGACTGGACCACGGACGGCTACACGGAGGTGAGCGACGCCGGGGACGCCGGCGGCTCGGGCCACGGGATGATCGTCAACAACGTCAACCTCGACTTCGATTTCTGCTGCACTGTGACGGAGCTGACGCTAAGGTTCGGTGAGTACGGCGGCAACCTCAACATGGACATCAACGGCATCTTCAAGAATTTCGAGAACTTCGCGGACATCGATGGCTCGAACTTCGACGGAGTTACCGTCACTGTGACAGACGGTTTGGGCAACGACACCGGAACCCTCAAACTGTCCGGCCCGATCACTTCCTTCGCCCTCGGCGGGCAAGAGTTGGTGATCGACGAGATCTGCTATGGCGATTGCGCTCCTGCACCGGAAGTAGTCGAGTGCGTCGACTTCGAAGACCTGCCGCTGGGTACGCAATACCACGTGCCGGAGAGGTTCACCGACTCCGGCGTGGAAATCACCGTTCGCGCTTTCCAATGGGATAATGGGGACTGGACCACGGACGGTTTCGCGGAGGTGAGCGACACCTGGGACGCTGGTGGCTCGGGCCACGGGATGATCGTCAACAACGTCAATCTCGACTTCGACTTCTGCTGCACCGTGAGCGAGTTGACGCTCAAGTTCGGCGAGTACGGCGGCAACCTCAACATCGACGTCAACGGCATCTTCAAGAATTTCGAGAACTTCGCGGACATCGATGGCTCGAACTTCGACGGAGTTACCGTCACTGTGACAGACGGTTTGGGCAACGACACGGGAACACTCACACTGTCTGGCCCGATCACTTCCTTCGCCCTCGGCGGCCAAGAGTTGGTGATCGACGAGATCTGCTATGGCGAGTGTGCTCCTGCACCGGAAGTAGTCGAGTGCGTCGACTTCGAAGATCCGCCCCTTGCACAGCAGTATTTTATCTTCGACAGGTTCAACGACTCGGGCGTAGAGATCACTGTGGCGGCTTTCCAGTGGGGCGACGGTCGATGGACCACCGATGGCTACACCCACGTCACTGAGCAGGGTCTGGCAGGGGGTTCGGGTCAGGAGATGTGGATCAACAACGTCAACCTCGACTTCGACTTCTGCTGCACCGTGAGGGAGGTGACGCTCAAGTTCGGCGAGTACGGCGGGAACCTCAACATCGACGTCAACGGCATCTTCAAGAACTTCGACAACTTCGCCGACATGGATGGCTCGAATTTCGACGGGGTTACCGTCACTGTGACAGACGGTTTGGGCAACGACACGGGAACACTCACACTGTCTGGCCCGATCACTTCCTTCGCCCTCGGCGGGCAAGAGTTGGTGATAGACGACGTCTGCTACGGCGAGTGTGCTCCTGCACCGCTGCCACCATCGCCCACTCCGTTCGCCGAGCACTCGTGCAGCTTTGAGACATTCCCAGATGGGACGCCCGTCACCGGCGATACCAAGGATACACAAGGCATCGTGTGGCAAAGGTTGGAAGGTGACGAGTTCGCAGAATGTGGATTCCTCGTGGCTTCGGCCCCCGTTACCTCTTGCGTGGCTGTCAGAACCAACTACTACTCAAGCCCTCACAACTACTTGGCGCTTATAACCGGACTTGGCTGTGTCAACGCCAGGCGAATCGAGATTACGTTTCTCGAGCCAGTCCAGGAAGTCTGCCTAGAGTTCTCTGGCGCATCCACGCACTACGTGATGGAGGTCTACGACGAGGACGCAGGCCTGTTGGGCACATCAATTGAATTGGCTGAATTCGACGAAGAGGGAAGTCTTTTCACGACGACCTTTAGCTCTGATACAGCCAACATCAGTCGCACTAGTTTCGGGGTCTACAGCGAGAGCATAACAGCGGTTGTTGCCATAAGAGAGATCAGGTATGCGCGGTGAGCCTAGAGCCAGGCGTGTGGCTTCTGGGACGCATCGGGTTGCGTGCACATGCTGGTACCTCGCGCGTGTTGGTCGCGTCCGTGCTGGTGTCAATCAGTCGGTGCCAATAGGGCTCACGGCGGCTCGCGAGGGTGTGGCTCTCAGAGGGCGTGCCGCCGCCCTGCTGAAGGGCTGCCCTGCTTTCGTGAACGTCCCCATGGCGACGGTTCGGCCGAACTCGAGGCGGAGGCCGGACAGAGCCACCCAGCCAGTCATACTCTGATCAGCCACCTTGATGTCACCCAGTACCTGTGCGGCTCCAAGAGGCTCCAGCGAAGGGTGGGCGTACA
Organism: Chloroflexi bacterium B3_Chlor; assembly: GCA_005223035.1. GTDB lineage: Bacteria > Chloroflexota > Anaerolineae > UBA7937 > B3-Chlor > B3-Chlor. The sequence continues at coordinate 44,536 of NJBK01000008.1, read as the reverse complement.
TGCCAGACAGGAGCTGGAAGCTGCGGCCAGCGCTGTCGGCCGGTACCGTGACGATGTGCTCGTCCAGCAGGGTTTCTCCGGGCTGCCAGACGCTGGTGGCATAGTAAGTGCCGCCCGGCTGATGGTCGCTCTGCGCCACAACGTTCCCCTCTTCGTCCACCAGATGCACGTAGCTCTGATAGTCCTCTGTTAAGCCCTCTTTCACCTGCCAGTACAGCGACACGTGCAGCTCCTCCCCCGGCGACGGGCTATCTGGGTCCAGGTCATACCCAATGAGCACCACGCTGTCGTTCAAGGCCAGGTCGGTGGGGTACTCCGGTCCGCCTGTGATAGCCGGGCCGGTCACCTCAACCAGCGGGCCGAAGGGCTGCATCTGGTACTTGATCTCCAGACCGGGCATGGGCTTCACGAGGTAGATGGGCCTCTCCAGGTCAATGACGCTGTCTATCACGCGCACCACGTTGGAGTGTTCCTCCCCCGGTAGCATGAGGGGGAACATGGTCACCACATCGGGCCTCACGCCTTCCACGTACTGAAGATAGATCAGCGGCGTGATTTCATTGCGATCGTTGGAGACCAGGATCGCCCCTTCGGGTAGCGGCTGCGCGAGTATCCCCTGCGCCCACTCACGGGCCTGGTAGTCCTGGCTCTTGTCTACTAGGTGGTAGTTGTTCCGCGCCAGGCTCAACGGCATCAGAGCCAAGAGTGCTACAACCCCGTAGGACGCCGCCGGGCGTACTCGTGGCCACCGTTTCGCCAGACGGCCCGCCGCCTCCAGTACCCAGCTGACACCTACGGCGATCCAGAGGGCGAAGATGATGTAGGATGGGGTGTACAGCACCTGGATGTCCCCGATGAAGTAGAAGAGGGTGAAGGCAACCACGCAGAGGTAGGAGAGGCCAAGCAGGACCAGCACCTTCCAGCGCCCGATCCCCAACCTCACCACCCCCAGCAACCCCAGGAGGATCCCTGCCATGCCGAACTGCTTCAGTAGAAAGCCCCCAGCCATAGTGACCCGTTCAGCGATGGACGCTTGATAGCCCAGTTCCCCCCTGAACATCTGGCCCATGACGAAGTTCTGGAAGCCGCGCAGAGTGTTGTCGTACAGCTCCAAGGTGCGATCCGGGGCCAGATCTATGTGCAGGTACGGAGTGGCGGGCGCACGCCACGGGATGTAGAGATACAGTACCAGTGGCACGATCGCGAGGAAGAGGAGCCTGGTAAGCGCTCTGAAGTCAACCAGTGGTGAACGGTCAGTCAACCAGACGAAGAGAACTAAGGCCGGGAGCAAAAGGATCATCGTGCGGTGGTGGGTCAGGCTCAAACCATAGACCAAGGCGGCTAAGTAGAGGGTCTTCGAGGACTTTGAGGCGGACCAGCGCAGCAGTAGAAAGAGCGTTGCCACGACGAACAGGCTGTTCAGGGCGTACACCTCGGCCTTGACCGCCTGCGACCAGAAAGTGCGGGTAAAAGCCAGGGATAGGGTGGCGATGACCGCTGTGGCCCGAAGCAGATGGCGCTCGAGGCTTCGGACAGTCCTTTGGAGCACATCGAGGATCAAGGGGTACAGGAGCCCCACGGTCAGAGCAGCGAACACCGCAGAGAGGAGGTTGATGCGGTAGGCCGCGTCCCCCAAGGGCACAAGATGGGACCACAACCAGCCGAGGAAGAGGTACAGCGGATAACCGGTTGGATGGGCGATGCCCAGCAGGTAGCAGGCAAACTGGAACTCGGCAGCGTCGGCCATAAGGAGTGTCGGGGCCAGGGTCTTGACGTAGACGGCGAAGCTGGCCCCTCCTACCAGCACGGCGATGATGAGGTCAGGCCTTGCCTTTGCCCGCCGCCAGAGGGTCATCTCGGTTCAAACTCGACATAATCCAGGGCCACGGACAGGCTGCGGTCGTCGGGGTTCCTCCCCACGTGGAGATAGGAGTTGCCTTCCCCCGAGGCCTCGAGGGCGGTGCCGGGAGGTGCACCTTTGACGCCGATGATGGCGTGGGAGAGGTGCTGTGTGCCTCGCAGGTCCGTCTGGGCGCCCAGTGATTGCAGGGCTCGAACCGCTGCTTCGGTCAGGTGGGCGGCACCATCGTCCTTGACCGCTACGGCGACGATGTACCCTTCCGGTATCTCTGCCACGAAGTTGGCCAGGTCTTGAGATTCATACTCGTTGGCCCAGGTATCGAAGCCCGCCTTCTGAACCACGGCCCCGCTTTGTGGGTCGACGACCGCAACGTTGTACCCTCGGCGATGGGTGGAGGCGTCGTCCCCGTCGACTGTGACGTATGCGAAGTCGCCAGCGCTCAAACCGGCGCTGTTGACGCTGATCTCAACCGGCGAGGTCACGCCGGTGTTACCGATGGCGAAGTTGCCGGGGAGGACACCGCGGGGTGAGGCAGCGTATGCGAACTCCAACACGACTTCGTTCAGCCCCTCTTTCAGATTCCCGGCCGGCAGGGTCAGGGTGTAGCTCTCCCAGTACGGGCCGATGGAGAAGGTCTCCGGCAGGCGGTGGCCGTTGATGGTCACCTGTACCGTTTGCTGGGGCGCGCCCTCGTAGGCGAAGGCCAGGGCACGGAAGCTCATCTGGTAGTCGTCCAGCTGGCGCAGCGGGACGAAAAGGCGGGCCTGCCGCGCCTCGGCCCAGTTGGCGGTCGCGTCGCCGATGACCTCGTCCCTGCTCCAACCCTCGCCCTGGTACAGCCTGGCTGCCTTCGTGCCAAAATCAATGCTCAACTGCGTCCGGGGGTAGGGCTGGCTCACTCGGAAAACGGTCAAGCCGCTTGCATCCTGGTAGACCCCCTCCAGAGGGAAAACCTGCTGCAGATACCCTTCGACCCGAGGGCGGGTGTCCGAATATGGAGGGCGGTTCGGCACCACAGGTTGGAGCACCAGATAGCGGATGTCGAAGAAGTAGACCAGCTCGTCAGCGAGTAGCCTGTCTTGCTCAACGCGGGCTGGATCCAGCTCTTCATAGAGTTCCAGTCGAGTGATGGAGTCGAAGATGGGTATGCGACGGAAGTAATCGAACTTGAAGGGCGGGTTACGGGAGATGTTCCCCGATGGCAGCCGTTTGCGGTGGATGCTCTGATAGTACTGGGCCTGCGTTCGCTCCACCCCGAGGACTCCGAAGCTGTTCCGCCAGCCCAGAGGGAACTCCAGAATGGCGAAATCGCCCGCTTCCTCAGCCAGTGTGTAGTACCACTCGGGCACTCTGGCGTCGGTCAGGGGGAAGGGAATAGACAGATGCTCGAACAGGACCAAGACGCACAGGATGGCTGAGACGCCGAGGAGCAGGTCCCTTCGGTGGATGCGCCGAAGGATCCAATGTGCGCCGAAACCCACCAGCACCGCCAGGCAGAGGATCAGCATGGCGCTGAATCGATTGGGGACGCGGTTGGCCTTCACTATAGGGATGTAGTGCAGGATGATGAATGGCAGTGGCACATTGACCAGCAGGCCGTCGAGATCGAAGGCGGAGCGGCCGTTGATGTGTAGCAGAGGTCCCATGGCCAATACGCCTGAGGCGATGGCACCGACCGTCCAGGCCTTAGCACGGCTCCAGCATCTCACGCTGGCGAAGAGAGCCAGGATGATGACTACCCAGCCCACAAAGACCGTATTCACGTCCACGAAGCGGGCGGTTCCCTCCCGCACCATGGTTAGTTCCTGTGTCCAGTCGGTCCCCAAGATTGGGTGCAACGCTGTAGGCGTGGTGAAGCCGAAGAGATCGACCAGCAACTTCTCGGAGTGTCCCCAACCCTCCAACGCGTATTCAGTATTGAAGAACTCCCTGAGGATTGGGAAACCCACCGGGGAATAGGTGAGCAGAGCGGCTAGGAGCAGGACTCCGAAGCGTTTGCCAAAGTCGAGGCTCAGGACGCGGCGTCGTCCTGAGAAGCCGACGACCACTATGGTTAGGAAGGCCAGGAAGACGCCGAAGATCATCTCGCACAACAGGGCAAGGGTGGCGAACACCCCCGCCAGAATCGCATTTCGCCAAGCGGGTTCTCGCACCGTTTTGACCAGGAAGAGGGTATAGAAAGGTATCCACTGGGTGCTCACCATGTCGTAGTGTCCCAGCGCGGCGTAGACGAAATGGTAGGACGAGAAGGCGTAGACCAACCCTCCGAGAAATGCTGCACTGTCAACTCCCAGGGAGCTCCGATCGGCCTTTGCCTCGTCCCTGGTCAGCAGGTAGCGCACCAGCAGATAGGTTCCGTAGCCGGAGAACGTCAGGGCGAACACATTCAATAGATTGGCGACAGCGGGCAGGCTGAGAAAGGGTTGAAGCGGCAGCGACATGAGAGCGTCGAAGAGGTTGTAGGTATAGAGCACCAGGCTGATCCCCAGGGGATAGAAGATGTAGCTTGAGAATAGCGGACTTGAATGGAGGTCAAGGACGGAGTACTTGAACCACCACATGTTCCAGATGAAGGTGTACTCGTCGAAGGCCCAGATTGCGGTGCCCATCACGTGAGTGTTGAAGTGGGTCACGAGGGGGTAGGTGAGGAGCAGAGTGAGGACAGCGTACAGGGCGATGATCAAGGGGTGGACGAGAGCTCTTCGTCGCAGCAGATCGGCCAAAGGTGGCCTCCTGGCAGGTGATTTCTTGCGGCTAATCTTATCATAGCCGGGGGGGCTATAGCAACCCCACAGAGGATCGTCTGGGCTCGGGCCGAGGTGCGAACTGGGGCCTTTGTTCCCATCAAGATCTGGTGTAAAGGGTCAGCCGCTCAGTGCCATAACTGTGTTGCATCGCTGAGTAACCTCGCTCGGTGAACCAGCGATCCAGGGAGCTAAGGTGAGGGGGCAGGCTGTCGGGAATGACCCAGAAGCGAGGGTGAGCCTTCGCCAGCCTGTCCAGCAAATCCTGTGTGTCGTCTGACAGAGGCTGTTCTCCCTCGAAGAGGCCGTATGACGGCAGATGCCCCTTGTAGTGGTTTTGCAGGACGGCCGTCTCTGGAGGAGAGTTCTGGATGATGGCATCGCCCTGCTGGGAGTTGGCCTCCAGGAACTGCAACATGCGGACATAATCTCCATGGCCGTCATCCTTGTACCTGGCCAGAGAGACCGCTGTGCCGCCGGCGAGCAGCAACGGCAGGAGGACGAAGACGTACAGCCGCCGCGGTCGGGAGGTTCTAGGCTGGCGGAGCGAGACGACCATTCCAGTTCCGCTCAGGATCACGAGGACCACGCTAGTGGCCAGGCCGAGCCAGTCTACCCGGAGGCTGGGTGAACCCTGGATCCAGGCGAAGTCCAGGTTCTCAGGCCGCAAGAAGGTCAGCAGCGTCCCCCCCAGCTGGGAGTAGCGGGGGTCGAAAAAAGTGATCGGATCGAAGAGAGGCAGACCAGTCTCCAACAGCGCCTCCTGATGACGGATGAAGTGGACGCTCAACCCAAGTACTTGAACCGCCACGCTGAGGCCACATAGCGCCCAGAAGGCTTTCCACGATTTGCCCTTCAGTCGCTCGACCAGTGGTGCCAGCATGATGATCAGCAGGGGGAGAGTCGGTACCAGAAAGCGCGGGCCCCAGGCGAAGCCTCCGTGCCACATGAACCATTTGCCGTAGACCAACAGATAGGAGAGGCTGATCAGGGCAAGGAATATGGCCTCCAGGCGATGACGTCGGAAGAAAGGGGGCCAGGCCGGTATCAAGGCCAGCAAAACAGGACAGTAGATGAAGATGCTGCGCCCGGGGCTTATGAGCAGGCCAAGGATGCCTGTTGTCCAAGGCGTGGAGAAGGATTCCTCCAGTGACAGATACCCAGTAGTGAAGGGGCTTCCAAAGCGGAGGTGGTTGTAGGCGGCGATGACGAGAACCCACAGGACCAGCGGGAGCACGAAGGCACCCAACTCGGGCCACCTGCGCGAAAGCAGCCGCAAGGAGTTGGCGCGCATCTTTGACCATTCCGTCATGCCCTCTGCACGGAGCAGATATGCCACCAGGGCGCCCCCGAAGAGAGGAACCATGACCGCGTTGGCGAAGCGGGCGGCTACCGCCAGGCCCAAGAAGAATCCTGAAAGCAGGGCCGGCTTGAGACCCGAACGTATCCCCTCCCCTGAAGCCAGGTGGAGCAGGAAATAGGCACAGGCCACCAGGCTGAGCCCGGTCAGAGGCTCGCTGAAGAAATACTTGGCGTAGGGCCAGGCCATGGTTCCCAGGCCGAAGACCAGGCCGCTTATCAGGGCCGTACGAGGCGAGTATCCCAGGCGTCGCACATACAAGAAGACCAGGACGCCGGTCACGGCGGTGACGATGACATTGAAGAGCATGCCCGTTTGCACCACTCCCCAGAACGGCACCACTATGCCTACCCATATCAGAGGTATCGTCAGCAGCGACGTAGGGAGGCCCTTGTGGCAATAGAGGTCTCCGTCAAGGCCGAAGTCTCCCTGTTGCAGTCCCATCCAGCGTATCTGGTTGATATCGTAGTCTGCACGCCGCACCACGCTCTCCGCCACCGAAAACATGGCCTGCCCATCGCTGGAATGCAGTGCGCCACTGTAAGTGAGCAGGTAAACGGACAGGAGGAAGAAGAGGAGGGCCAGGGCGAGGGCCCTGTCATTGCTCTTCACGGACATGATACCTGTACAAGTCTCCGAAGTCGAATTCGTACACTTCTATCCTTTCCGTGTGCTCGTCCAACCAGGCATGAAGCTCGGCCGTTTGAGCGTCTTCCTCGAACAGCCATAGCTCGTTGTGGGCCATCGTCATGGCAGATAGCCTCTCTCCATCTGGGGAAAGGTACAGTGCTATATGTCCCGTCAGGAATGGATAGAAGCGTTGGTAGAGGGCCTGATCGGTAAGGATGAGGCCTGCCTGGCCCGGCCTGGACTGTGTCTGCAGCAGCTCCATGACGGGCCGGTATTCGTCTCTAGCATAGCGGCTGGAACGATAGGCTCTTCCTAGAGGATAGGTAAGGAGGCAGCCCGCGACCGCCAGGAAGATAAGCAGTCCGACGAAGGCCCGGCGACGTATCCTGGCTATTCGAGGCGATCTTGCCTGGAAGAGGATAAGGCCATATTCAGCGCTCAAGGCCATGATGAGCAAGGTCCGAGACAGGACGGCAGCTACGAACAGCCACTGCTCCTGTGGCAGCATGATGAAGTAGACTGTGGCTTCCAGGAAGTTGATGATGTCCAGAAGGATGATGTAGGCCACACCCCTCAAGTTGGGCAGCAGAAGCACTGCAAAGGGGATCAGTTGCATGATGAACTGGGGGCTGTACCCTTTGCTGTACAGAGTGAAGAGGCTCACCGTGAGGCCTGTCAAGGCCACGGCCCCCAGATCGTCTCCGTAATCGAGGCGACGAGTGTACAGCCACAGCAGAATCAGGGCGAAGACGACGGTGATAGCCAGCCAGGGAACGGATGAAGGGTGAGTACTGAAGTCGGTGGGGACGGTCATGCGATCGGCGCTCACAATACCGTACGAATAGTAGCCGTCGAGTAGAGCCCATACCGTTTCCCACGAAGAGCGACCCAGCATGTTGGCGAAGAACGCCCATAGGAAACCGCCGTTGATGACCAGAAAGGGCAGCGCTATCAGGGTAAGGGTCGCGCAGGTCGCAACGAAGAAGGCAACCTTTCGTCGAAGCCCAGCCAGAACCCTGAGCCCCACGGGCACCAGTAGGATGGGCATCACCTTGACCCAGAAGCCCAAGCCTGTCATTACGCCCGCAGCTATCCCCTTGTTTCTGAGCAGCAGGTAGAGACCCAGGAGGAGGAAGAAGAGGGGCATGGAGTCGTTCCAGCCGCTCCAGACGTAAAGGGGCGCGAAGAGGCAGGCGTAGATCACAGCGCACATGAAGGCCTTGGCTTGGTCATGCAGCCGGAGACCTATGAGGTAGATGACGACGAGGTTACCTATCTCGAAGGGCAACAGGGACAGGCCCAAGAGGGTGTTGTACCACAGCCGTGGATCCGTCCACGGTGGGAACTGGAGGCTCAAGCGGTACACGATGACTACGAGCCACGAGAAGAGGGGTGGCCACTCCAGCCAGTAGTGCACAAATGGGTAGAGGCCTCTGTCTGACCACTGGGCGAAGGGGAGATAGCTGGTGTTGTAGTCAGAGTAGTCGGCGATGAAGCCACCAGGGCGGTATAGAAGCAAAGTCATGAGGCGAAAGGCCACGAAGAGCACGGAAAGGAGGACGAACTGGCGGTGGTCACGGCAGAGTTGTCGTCCTCTTTGAAGCATTGTCACCTCAGCGGCCGTTCCCTGGGTGTTCAAGGCAGCAGAACCCTTCGGGTCACCCGTAACAGGGTTGGCGGGTGAAGAAGCATGTTGGAATAGGCGACGTTGGCCATCGGACAATAGCATTCGCCCGCAGCGATGCTGCGCCGCACGGCCGCGGCCCGCTCGCCGAACCAGATGGGTGCCAGATCGTAGTCCGTCTGCCTGAGGTTCCCGAGAGGTTCGGCGCGAGTGCAACAGGCCCAGACGTCTCCATCAGGGGCAATGTGGGCCGAGGAGAAGCCGGCGTAGCAGGGGATGACTTGCCGCTCCTCGAAGAGTATTCTCTTGGCCAGGTCGTAGTAGTGCATCCTGAAGGCCTGGGTTATCCTGGCCAACCCCGAGAAACTGCCGTTCTTGATATGGGCGGTCAGGAAATCCACGATCTTGGCGTATTCCGCTGGGGAGGGGCTGATGTCCATGCCCGTGGTTTGCAGCTCGACTCGCTCTTCAGCTATCTCACTGATATAGGAGTCGGCCTCCAGTTTCCATAGCTCCTCATAGATCTCGGGAATGCGTTGGACGTTAAAGCGTGACACTACAGTGTGGATGCTCAGCGTCAGATTGGGATAGTCAAGAGCTCGCAGAGCTTGGTAGGTTTCCAGGGCCTTTTGATAGCTGCCTTCCACCCCCCTGATCACGTCATGCTCCTGGCCGACGCCGTCCAGCGACACATTGACGCCCACTGGAGTCTCTTGTGCGGCCTGGAGGATCGCCTCCACCTTCTTGGGGACAACGCGAGTCAACAGGGCGTTGGTCGGGATGGTGATAATTGCCGGTCGACACAAGTCACACGCGGCGCGCACGACTTCGACGATGTCGTCGCGGAGGAAGGGCTCTCCTCCGCTGAATGTGAGGTAGTAGGGTGTCTTTCCCATCTTGGAGAATACCGCGCGCCATTCATCGGTGCTCAGCTCGTCGGCAGACCTCCGCCATACGTTGCAGGTCTTGCACCGGGAGTTGCAGCGGTAGGTGACGCTGACGACGAGATTGAAGGGATAGCGCCGTGGCTTTCCCAGGCGGCGAAAGGCCATGTACTGGGGCAGCTGGGGCAGGAGTTCCAGCATCTCAGGCGACCTCCCGCTGGTACCACTCGATGAAGGAACGCATGCCCGCCTCCACGCCGGTCGTGGGGTTGTAGCCCAGCAGATGTCGTGCTTTGGAGATGTCAGCATAGGTCAGGGGAGGCTCGCTCGGGGGAAGGGGAGGGGAGATGATCTTCGCTCTTCGGCCCAGCAACTCCTCGATGATACTGACGAAGTCTCGCATGACCACCGGCTTGGAGTTGCCCAAATTGATGATCTCATACTCCTGGTCAGCATCTACAGCGGCCAACACGCCCCGGACGATATCTTCGATGTAGGTCCAGTCGCGCTGGGGCCGTCCTTCGTCGTACAGGGTTATCTCCCTATCCTGTGAGATGGCCTCAGTGAACAGATAGGGGGTCATGTCCGGCCTTCCTCTCGGGCCGTAGACGCTGAAAAAACGGAGGAGGGTGCAGTGCAGACCATGAAGATGGTGGTACACGTGGGCCATCAATTCACAGGCCCTCTTGGTGGCAGGGTAAGGTGCCAAGGGTCGAATGGCGGCGTTGTCCTCCTTGAAGGGTACATCTTTGCTGGCCCCATAAACGGAGGACGTGGAAGCGAGGATGAAGCTGCGAACTCCATGCCGAGAGGCCAATTCCAGCAGGTTCAGCGTCCCTTTGACATTGACCTCCTCGTACAGGACAGGAAACTCGACGGAGTTGCGGACCCCGGCCATCGCCGCGAGGTGGATCACCTTCTGCGGCTTTTCACTCGAGAAGATGCGCTCCATCCCTTGGAAGTTGCGGATGTCGCTCTCGTGAAGCCTGAAGGACGGCGAGGTGTGGGCGGTGGCCAAATTGTCTCGTTTGCGCTGGGGGCTGTAGTAGTCGTTGAAGTCGTCTACACAGATGACCTCGTCTCCTCGCTCCAACAGTGCATCAACAGTATGGCTGCCAATGAAGCCGGCCCCTCCGGTGACCATGATCTTCATGCGTGGCTCACCTCTTGCTCCCCAGCACATAGCGGTGATGGGCCCAGATGACCTTCAAACGCCAAGGCAACGGGATGCGCTCGAGGAAGGAATAGCCGTCGATGATGTCTTTGAGCTCTGGCCTCTTGCCCAGATAGTAGTCCATCGTGCTCCACTGCCAGTCATCGCCGCTGAATTGTCTCTCCAGTCTCTTGGACCTGATGCCCAGTCGTCGCAACAGTTCGGCGGCCGGCATGACGGTGTCTGGCCAGGGCGGGATGTCCAGCACTCCGTCTTCGACGATTCTGAGGTTCCGGTTTTCGAGGACACTCTTGATGAGCCTCATGTTGACCCATCGCTCATCAACGGTCCTAAAGAATTCCTTGTCCACGAGGACTTTGCGCAACCAGTATCCTACTTGCAGCCTGTTGGGCATTGCTACGAAGACCAAGTGTCTGGAAACCCGCCCCAGTTCCCCTAACAGCGCGGCAGCGTCGGGGAGGTACCAGAGACCAGCCCATTCCCAGGCGAGATCGAAGGAATCATCATCAAAGGGCAGATGGGTCAGGTCCTCCCGGAGGACGAAGCGACAGCGGAGGCCGAGCTCTCCCCAGATCCGCTGGATGCCATCCAGCCTTTCCGCATTCACGTCCACCAGGGTGACGTCGCAACCCTGCTTTGCCAGGTGCACGCTGTTGATACCGGAGACTCCCGCCATACCGAACAGCGGCGCCTCCAGCACCGTTTGGACATGGTAGTTCTTCAGCAGGCGATCTAGATAGTCATTGAGGACTAACCGCTCATAGACCAGTCCCAGACCCTCGTTGTAGTCGGCCAGGTACCGCTTCCAAGTAGGTTCGCTCACTCTGTGGCCCTGTCTCAGATCCGTAGACATCCGCCATCCGGCCGGGCAAGGGGCTGTGCGTACCGAGAGCATCGCCTCGGCGACTGAGTTTCCCCCCCTAGATGTGAATCCATTATAACACCCCGGTAGGTCACGTGCAAACTCCTTCTTGATAGCCTTGACAGTGTTCTGGATTGATGGTATCCTTATCGTACTTTCGGGAGCATGAGTATGACGGAAATGGAGGGTGAGCTTGAGGACGAGTTGGCTGCTCCTCACCCTGGCGGCCCTCGCGTTCTTGGTTTCGGCGTGCGATGTTGTCGGCGGCGGTTCCTCAATAGATGACATTGTACTCACCACGGCTCTAGACGCTGACTACTGCCCCATCGACGAGGTCACAACCTTTGACCCCGATAGTCCTCTCTACTGCTCGGCAGAGGTGTCCAATCTGCGCACCGGATCGACGGTGAGCAGCCGCTGGTACTTCGGCGAGCAATTCATTGAGGAGATCAGCTACCAGGTTCAGGAGGGCGGTTTCGGGTGTGTGGGTTTCGAGTTGACCAGCCCGGATGATTGGCCCAGGGGAGGATACCGCGTCGAGGTGTACTTGGATGGTCACCTTGAGCGCATCGCGACTTTTGCGGTTAGCTAGGAAATGCCGTGTGCCGCCTTCTAGGTAGGCGCGGAGGTGAAACATGGATTTCACTTTTGAGAAGAAGCATGAGTTGCTGGGTCGTACGGTGCGGGAGTTCGCTGAGCAGGAGATAGCTCCCAGGACTCCAGAGATAGAAGAGACGCACACCATTCCTGACGATCTGCTGCAGCAGATGGCGGAATTGGGGTTCTTTGGCGTGCCCTTCCCCACCAAATATGGCGGCGCCGGAGCTGGGGAGACGGGGTATTGTATCCTCATGCAGGAGTTGATGAAGGGCAATCCGTCGGTAGCATGCCTGATTGGTGCCCACACGAGTATCGGCGCTACCGCCATTTACCTTGATGGCAGCGAGAGACTGAAGCAGAAGTACCTGCCGCCCCTGTGCAGGGGTGAGAAGATAGCTGCCTTTGCCCTCACCGAGCCCAACGCTGGCTCCGATGCGGCTTCCATCCGACTAGCGGCGGTGCGGGAGGGAGATAGCTACATTCTCGACGGAACGAAAATCTGGATCACCAACGGAGCGGATGCGGAGATTTTCAGCGTTTTTGCCGTGACGGATAAGACGATGGGCTATCGAGGAGGGCATACCGCCTTTGTTGTGGAGAAGGGTTTTCCTGGCTTCTCGCTTGGTACGATTGATGAGAAAATGGGGATCGTCGGGTCCTCCACTGCAGAGCTGGTTTTCGAGGGGTGCCGTGTGCCGGGTGAGAATGTGATCGGACAGGTGGGCATGGGCTTTCTGACCGCGATGCGTACCCTGGATCATGGACGTCATGGACTGGGTGCAGGATGCCTGGGAGGCGCTGAGCGGGTATTGAAGACCTGTCTGGAGTACGCCAAATACCGTGAGCAGTTCGGGGTACCCATCGCCAAGAAGCAGGCCATCCAGTTCATGATCGCCGACATAATCACCGAGATCGAAGCCCTGCGGTCATTGGTCTATCGAGTCGCATGGCTGGCTGATTCGGGACGGCCCTACAGGCAGCTGGGCGGGATCTGCAAGCTCTTCGGCTCGGAGGTGCTGGCCAGAGCGGTGGACAAAGCCGTCCAGATTCACGGTGCCATGGGATATATGAGAGACTACCCGGTGGAGCAGATGTATCGTGACGCACGCATCACCGAGATCTTTGAAGGTGCCAGTGAGATACAGCGCGTTGTCATCGCGATGGAGGCCTTCCGGAAACTAGGCGTACGAATAGAGCCCTAGAAGGAGTTTCAAAGATGAAGGTGATCGTACCCATCAAGCAGGTCTATGATCCCAGGACGGTGCGCGTGAGCCGATCGCGGGGTATTCTGGACATCCGCGAGGCCGAGCTAATGATGAATCCGGGGGACAGGTACGCGTTGGCGGAGGCCCTCAGGTTGAAGGATGAGCAAGGGGCCCGGGTCGTAGCGATCAGCATGGGACCTCCCGAGGCTGAAGACATATTGAGGGAAGCGCTGGCTATGGATGTTGATGAAGCAATTCTGCTTTCTGATGAGGCCTTCTCAGGTGTCGATGTGTCCGCGGCGGTCGTAATCGTGGCCAAAGCCATTGACAAGATTGGCGACTACGATCTAATCTTGACTGGTTGCAAGGCTTCCGGGGACGGGAGTGGACAGTTTGCACCGCGACTGGCGCAGCACCTCGATCTTCCCCAGATCACCAGAGCCAGTCATCTGATGGTGGAGGGTGGAAAGGTCAAGGCCAGGCACAAGCTGCCCGATGGTTACGCTGTTCTTGAGGCTTCTTTGCCCGCCGTATTGTCCATTGCCGAGGGAGCGAATGAACCTCGATACCCAAGCCTTCCCGGATCGATAGCGGCCTACGATGAGCGGACCGTCGCGATCTGGGGGCTGGAGCATCTGGAGCTGACCCCGGACGAGATAACCGAGAACACTTGTACAGAGGTGAGGGGCACCCTCGCCGGCCTGGAGCGGGAGCTGGGGAGGGTCATAAAAGGTGAGCCCAGCGAAGCCGCGAAGGAACTGACACAGGAGTTGAAGGGTGGGGGTCTAATGCGGTAGGATGCCGGGTGCGCGGAATCGCGAAGGTTGGACCGGCAGACGCAAGCTCAGTTTGCTGAGGACGGAGGCAGTCATTCTCACTCGCGAGAATGGCTAAGGGCGCCAGAAGAGAGACGATGACATGACAGACTACCTACTATTGTTGAACGCCAAGGTATACACGATGGATCCCGCGGCTCCTCGAGCCGAGGCTGTGGCAATACGAGGGCCACGGATCCTTGCGGTGGGCAAAGAGGACGACTTGAGGGACCTGGCTGAGGGTGACGGGTGGCGTGTTATTGATCTGGGGGGCAAGACCGTGCTCCCGGGTTTCATAGATTGCCACCTGCATTTCCTGTGGTATGCTCTCGGTCCGAGCAGGGTGCAGCTGGACGGAGCTTACTCACTGCAGGCGACGCTGAACAGGGTCAAGAGGCATGTAGACCAAGCAGAGCCTGGAGAGTGGGTGCTGGGTTGGGGTTGGAACGACGCAGACTGGCAGGATGCAGCATCGCCCTCCAGGGAGGACTTGGACCGCGTGGCGGCTGACAACCCTGTAGCGCTTAAGAAGAAAGACGGCCATGTAGTATGGGCCAATTCCCTGGCCTTGCGGGTGGCGGGCATTGACGAGCAGACCGGAGATCCGCCCGGCGGTAGGATAGAGAGGGATGAGGATACGGGCCGACTCGTAGGCATCTTCAAGGAGGAGGCCATGGATCTCATCTACGATGTGGCGCCCTTGCCCGGGCCGGAGACGCGCCAGGAGGCTCTGCTCAGGGCGATGCGTGAGGCACAGGCACTGGGTTTGACCGGCATCCATGATTGCGATGGCAGCGAGTCTCTGAGCGATTATCAAGAAATGCTGAGTAGGGGGGAATTGGGACTGCGCGTCTTCATGATGATCCCTCGCGAGAATCTGCATGAGGAGATCAGGCTGGGGCTCAGGAGCGGCTTCGGCAACGAGTATCTACGGATAGGGAATGTTAAGGTCTTCTCCGATGGCACTCTCGGATCGCAGACGGCGCAGATGCTGGAGCCTTTCGTCGGCCAGCCTGAGAATCTCGGCATCGCTGCCATCAGTCAAGAGGAACTGGAGGATGTTGTGGAGCGGGCGGCAGATGCGGGCATCGCTTGCTCAGTTCATGCTATCGGCGACAGGGCGAACCGTCGGGTTCTGAATGCCTTTGCCAAGCTGCGCCAAAAGTCAACGGGAGCCGGACTGCGGCACAGAATCGAGCACGTCCAGCTTCTCCACCCCGAGGATGTGGGGCGCTTCAAGGAACTGGACATCATAGCTTCCATGCAGCCTATTCATGCTACTTCGGACACGGACCTGGCGGAGAGGTATTGGGCTGGTCGCGAAGATTGGGCCTACGCGTGGAGGTCTCTGCTCAATGCGGGAGCCCGACTCGCTTTGGGGTCTGACGCGCCGGTGGAGTCGATGCATCCCTTGGTTGGGATTCACGCCGCAGTCACCCGGCAGCGCGCCGATGGCCAACCTGAAGGGGGATGGTATCCTGAGCAGTGTCTCTCGGTAGCTCAGGCCGTGCATGGTTACACACTGGGTGCAGCTTATTCCTCTGGGGAGGAGAAGGAGAAGGGGTCTATCGCCGCTGGGAAGCTGGCCGATCTGGCAGTTCTGTCGCAGGACATTTTCGAAATCCCACCCCAGGAGATATTGAACACCCGCGTGGTAGCGACAATCTTCGGTGGGAGGGTCGTCCACGGCGACGATAATCTATGATCTGGGATGACAGCCAGAGATGGTATTCGGCTCTATCTGACCTTGCTGGTAGGTGTGGTGGCGGTATCCTTCGCCGCCATTTTCATCCGACTGGCTGAGGCTCCCTCTCTTATCATCGCCGCCTATCGTCTCACGCTTGCCGCGCTGATTGTTGCACCGGTGGGCTTTCTGCGACGCTGGGAGGAGATGAAGGATCTGGACAGGGAGGATCTGTTGTATGCTATCCTATCTGGAGTCCTTCTGAGTTTGCACTTTGCCCTGTGGATAGCTTCGCTCAACTACACTACCGTGGCTAGCTCTGTGGTCTTCGTGACAACAAACCCGCTCTTTGTGGGCATAGCTTCTCATCTCTTCACCCAGGACAAGGTATCGCGGGTCATGTTCGGCGGCATCATCCTTGCTGTGCTGGGAGGGATGATCATTGGCTGGGACGATCTGGCATTGGGCGGCCAGGCGCTGTGGGGGGATCTTCTGGCCTTAGGGGGAGCGGTTATGGCGGCCGGATACTTCATGGCGGGTAGGCGGCTCAGGCCCAAGATGTCTCTTCTGGCCTACATCTCTCTTGTCTATTCGGTGGCGGCATTGGGCGCGCTGACGTTGTGCATAGTCACCCGGCAGAGCTTCACCGGTTACTCACCATACACGTACCTGATGCTCGTCCTGCTGGCCATTGTGCCACAGATCGTCGGGCACTCCTCCTTCAACTGGGCGTTGCGACACGTATCGGCGGCCGTCGTTGCTGTGACCACACTGGGAGAACCAGTGGGCTCGACGATCTTGGCATACTTCATCCTTCGTGAGGCGCCAACTCTCCTCAAGATCGGAGGAGCGGTCTTGATCCTGGGAGGCATCTACTTCTCCATGCGCGAGGAGCGCACCGAGCGGGGACTGGTGACACAAAACTGATTAGAATCGAGGATTGCTTTGGAAGAAAAAGGTAGAATAGAGTACGTGCTCTTCGATCTGGATGAGACCATGTACTCCAAGGACAATGGCCTCATGGAGATGGTGAGCCAACGCATCAGTGACTACATGTCTGAGCGGATGGGCATTGACCACGAGACTGTGGCTGAGCTGCGGCGCGAGTACTATGAGCGGTACGGCACCACTGGTCGGGGTCTGTTTCTTCACCACGACCTGGATGAGGAGGACTACTTTGCGTTCGTCCATGATCTGCCGGTGGAGGATTTCCTGAAGCCCGATGATCGTCTGGACCGCATGCTGTGGGACCTGCGCGCAGGAAAGTTCATTTTCACCAATGCCACTGCCGAGCACGCTAGGCGGGTGTTGCAGGCTTTGGGCATCGAAAGACATTTCCAGCGCATAATAGACATTCGAGACCTTGAATATGTGCCCAAGCCCGATATCAGGGCGTACCAGCGAGTCCTCAAGCTGCTGAGTGCACGGCCTGAGGAATGTGTCCTGGTCGAGGACCGCGTGAGAAACCTGATACCAGGGAAGGAACTGGGCATGACGACGGTTCTGATAGGTAATCAACGTGTTGCAGAAGGAGCGGATTTCGTCGTTGAGGACGTAGCCGAGGTGGGAGAACTGGTGAATAGGATTCGGTCAGGCGAGTCCGGGCCGGGACCACAGTGCTAGCCGTGATCCCTTCTGGCGCGGCGTGACATGGCGAGCGATGACCGAGCGTTTGAGAGGGCGCCCACATGACAGCGTATCAGGGCTGATACTACAGCCGACGTAGAGTAGACATAAACCGGTTACGGTTGACATAACCAGCGGGAGGGGCTATGTGGGATGAACTGTTGACGCCGCTAGACGAAGTGGCAGAGCACATGCACGTGTGGGCCGTCGCTGAGGTTGAGGACGAGAGCGTTGCTTCCATCAGCTACCAGCTCATAGGCGCGGCCAGGGACCTAGCGGATCTCCTGGGGGTCAAGGCTGAGGCAGTCTTGATGGGCAAGGACGTGGAGGGGCTAGCCCAGGAACTGATCTGGCGGGGCGCTGACACGGTGTATCTGCTGGAGGAGGATGCTCTGAGTCAGTACCGGACCGAGACGTATGCCCAGGTTTTGGCCAATCTTGCGGATGACAGGAAACCTGAGATTCTTCTCTTCGGAGCTACGGATAAGGGGGAGGACCTGGCTCCTCGACTGGCGCAGCAGCTTGGCACCGGCTTGCTGCCCGATTGCACCAAGCTGGAGGTGGATCAGGCAGAGAGGATCCTCCTGGGTACGCGCCCTACCTATGATGGCGGACTGATGGAGACAAATGCCTGCCCTGAGAAGCGCCCGCAGATAGCCACCGTGCGCCCCGGAGCTGTGGAGCCTTATCCTCCCAGCGAGTCTCGGAGGGGAGACTTGGAGAAGATCAGCGTGGAATCGGTGGAGGAGGTCACAGCCAAGGTGCTGGAGGTGGTGAAGGAGGTGCCCGAGCCCGCTCTGCGGCATGCCAAGATAGTGGTCGCCGGGGGCAGAGGGGTTGGCAGTGCGGATGGCTTCAAGCTCCTGCAGAAGCTGGCAGACGAGTTGGGAGCCGCGGTCGGAGCCTCCCGTGGAGCTTTCGACGAGGGCTGGGTCGGCAGGGAATACTGGGTAGGCGGAGCGGGAGGCATTACTATCGGCCCTGACCTGTACATCGCCTGTGGCATCTCTGGGGCCATTCAGCACTTTCTGGGGATCAAAGACTCCAAGTTCATAGTGGCTATCAACAAGGACCCCAGGGCGCCAATCTTCGAGTTCGCCGATGTGGGCATCGTGGGCGATCTGCATGAGCTGGTGCCGGCCCTGGTAGATGAATTGAGGAAAACGAGGAGTTGACTGCTGAGGCTTCGTCTACCGTTGTCAAGTTGTTCGAGGGCAGCTACTACGATGTAGGCTTGCAGATGGGGGCCGCTCTGAGGACTCTGCGGCTGCCCCAACCTGATGAGAAGATGGTCACCCTGGCCAGAAGTTGCGAGGCTGTCGTGGGTGAGATATATCCCTCCCTCTTGGCCAAGGTGGAGGGGATCATAGATGGGGGCAAGTTGGATGCCCGGGACTTCAAAGCCTTCTTCTATGCCAGGGACGCTTTCCCCCATATGGGTTGCACGAACCTGGCCGTTATGCCTTCCTACACGGGGGACGGTTCCCTCATCGTTGCCAGGAACTATGACTGGTATTACTATTCCAAGGAATGGCGTGAGTTGAGGAGGATCGCCCCTGAGGTCGCGTTTCGTAGCCTGTCCGTGACTCATCATTGGGCCGGGAGCCCTGACGGCATCAACGAGCGGGGCCTCGGAGTGTTTCTGGCCGTGTTGCCCCGGCAAGAGCCCATCGGGCCTGGGCTGCAATGGCATCTGGTCACTGACATCCTACTGGATACATGTCGAAATGTGGCTGAGGCCTGCGACTTCATCGCTACCGTGCCACATCTCAGTGCCTTCAACTACCTTGTCGCGGATGCCCAGGGGCAGGCGGTGGTCGCTGAAGTGCTGCCCAAGGGCGTGACCATCAGGGAGCCTGACGACGGCTTCATCCTTGCTACGAATCACCTGCCAGGCAGAGAGGTGCCCGAGGAGCAGCTGTCAGCGGAGGATGCGAGAAGACAGATGAGATCGCTGACGCGTTACCGCAGGGCCAGGGAAGTACTGCGCGGGAAGGAAGGACAGGTTGATGAGCCGATGATCAAGGACCTGCTCCGGGAGCACGAGGCCCCCATCTGTCGCGGAAACCATGATCCCCCAGAGGGAGGGACAGCTTTCGACGATCTGTTTGGCACCATCTGGTCCCTCATCGCCAGGCCGGGAAAGCGGGAACTGCTCCTCGCCTGGGGACATCCTTGTCTAGCGGAGTATCGAAGATACGTCGTCTAGTGGCTCCGGCGGGAGGAAGAGTGGAAGATCTCATTGGCAAAAGGATTCTAATCACCTCCGGCCCTACGAGAGGACCAATAGACGCAGTCCGGTACATCACCAACAAGTCCACAGGTCGCTTGGGGGTGATCATAGCTAGACAGGCGCTACTTAGAGGGGCTAGCGTGACCTTCATATACGGCAAGGGCAGCCTGACTCCGGACGCTGAAGAGCTGGGGCCAGAAGCATTCTCCCGCCTGAGACTGGTGCAGATCGAGACCGTGGAAGAGTTGCTGGAAGTCATGAAGGGGGAGCTTGAGGCGGATCAGTACGACGCGGTCCTGCACTCCATGGCGGTGCTGGACTATGTGCCCGACAGATACGCCGAGGAGAAGACACGCTCTGGCGAGGAGGAGTGGTGGGTAAGACTCGTTCGCACGCCTAAGGTGGTGAGGGTAGTCAAGGAACTGCAGCCGGAGACCATGCTGGTCAGCTTCAAGCTGGAAGTGGGCAAAACGAAGGAGCAGTTGATTGAGGCAGCCCACCGCTCTCTGGTGGCAAACAGGGCGGACCTGGTACTGGTCAACGATTTGGTGGAGATAGAGCTGGGTCACCACGTGGGATACATGATCAATCCGGCAGGGGGAGTGGAAGGTGTGGCTGAGGGCAAGGAGGAGATTGCCCGCAAGTTGCTGGACGCCGTGGCGGAGATGACGAAGTCGAGCTAAGCAACAGTTGCACAGGAGGTCTCAGATGTCTCTGGAAGGCAAGACAGTGGTGCTGGGGGTTACAGGGAGCATCGCGGCCTACAAGGCACCCCCACTTGCGAGGAAATTGCAGAGCAAGGGTGCAGAGGTGATAGTGGTGATGACGGAGGCCGGCACCAAGCTTGTGGATCCCTTGACTTTTCGTAGCCTGACCGGCAGGGCTGTGCCGGTGGACATGTTTGAGCCTTCCACGGACTGGCAGATCGAGCACATCTCTCTGTCGGAAAAAGCAGACCTGTTCCTCATTGCTCCGGCGACGGCCAATACGATTGGGAAGATGGCCAACGGTATCGCCGATAACTTGTTGACCTGCGCCGTGATGGCCACCAAGGCACCGGTTCTTATTGCGCCTGCCATGAATGTGAACATGTATGAGAACCCCATAGTGCAAGAGAACATCAAGAGGCTGGAGGAGCTGGGCTACACCTTCGTCGGGCCCAAGGTGGGGAGACTGGCCACCGGTATCGAGGGCAAAGGACCTCTGGCCGATGTGGACGACATTCTGGCAAAGGCAGAAGAGTTGCTGAAGGGGCGGTAATCGTTTGCAGCGCTGGTTCGTCGAGTCTGAGGATTCGTGTCGGTGACTCTCGTCGCTAGTTGAGCAGTCGCAGAAATCGCTTTGTGTTGCCACTGGACTGCCCAAACGTCACGATGTGGGAGCTCCAACTGACCGAGCTACGGGCTTCAGGCCCCATAGTCATGTTAGAACTCCATCATCCCTTCAATCAATCTGTCCATTCTACATGAAACAGGTCATCTCTGCCTCCCGACGTACGGATCTACCCATGCACTACGCTCGCTGGTTGGCTCAAGCGATTCGTGAGGGTCAGGTGGAAGTGCCACAGCCTTACACTGGAGAGATTAGGCTTGTATCTCTGAAACCAGGAGACGTGCACACTGTAGTCCTATGGTCCAAGGATTATTCCCCTCTTCTCGCTGACGAAGGTGGCCTGCGCCAAGCTCTGGCTAGATACGATCAGGTTTTCTGTCACCTGACCGTTACCGGGCTGGGAGGAACGCTGCTGGAGCCCAACATCAGGCCTTGGAGGCAGGTGATGGAACAACTGCCGGAACTGATAGAGTTCGCTCGCCATCCCCAGCGGGTGACGGTACGCTTCGACCCTATCCTTCACTGGCGTGAGGATGCTGAAATCAGAAGCAACTTCCCCCTGGCCAAACAGATACTGAAAAGATGTGCCCGCAACGGTGTGCGGACCGTTCGCATTTCGTTCGCCACCTTGTATGGCAAGGTACAACGGCGCAAGGGATGGGACTGGTATGATCCTCCGCAGGCTGACCGGATGCAAATGGCAAGAGAGTTGGTCTCCATTGCCGACGGGCTGGGTCTGACGGCCTATTCTTGTGGTGATCACAGTCTGCGGGGGGCAGGAATCATGCCTTCGAAGTGCATAGATGGAGAGTTGCTAACCGAACTTCATCCTCACCGTCTCCCCGCGCCGACCGGCAAGGACAAAGGGCAGCGACCTGAATGCGGGTGCACGCCCAGCGCAGACATAGGGTCGTATACGATGTCCTGCCCCAACGGCTGTCGTTACTGCTACGCGAATCCCATCATCCTGTAGTGTCCTGCTCCTCCCATAGCCTTTGCAGCCACTTGGGTACGGAGGCACCGGGTTTCATGTCGCCACGAATGAGGTAAGGCTTGATGTCCAGGACTGGCGTGCCGTTGTAGGCATCCAGACCTCGTACCAGCAACACATTCCCATCCCGCCCCAACAGTTCGACCGTCGTCAGGCCTATGGGATTGGGTCGCACCGGGGCACGGGTGGCAAAAACACCCACGAGTGGCATATCTTCCCTGGCCTCAGGGTGCACCTTCAAAGGTGCCTGCTTGTCCCTAGGTCTATCGAGCCAGAAGAGGACTACGATGTGGGAGAATTCCTCCACGCCATCGAGCCCTTCAGCGAACTCCGGGTCGATGACTATCTGGGACTCTATCGCTTCCCAGGTGACATCCTGCCCGGGCTGTATGTCGTTCTCCACATGACCCATGCGTCTCAGTTCCAAGACTTCGCCTGAGTCGGGCCAAGTCATCTCGTTCAGCCCCCTGCTTCCGAGTCCATACAGGCACCAAGAGAGGTATTCAGCCTTTGCGCATCTACAAACAGTATATCATCTTCCAACCTCTCTGCAAAGGGCCGAAGCAGACGGAGGTTGGTTTGCCTAGTCAGGCGGCCGGTGTTATGATTGTCGACACGGTTGACAGCTGCCATTGTGGAGATAGGCTGATGGCGAAAGCCAAGATCCAGAGGTCGGCGGGGGGCGTTGTGTATCAGGAGAGGGAAGGCGAGATGTGGGTGGCCCTCATCGCTACCAAAGGCAGCACGGTGTGGGGCTTGCCGAAAGGGCTGATAGAAGAGGACGAGAAGCCTCTGGCGACAGCTCTCCGCGAGGTGAAGGAGGAGGCTGGGCTCCTGGGTGAGTCAGTGGCGGACTTGGGGTACATCGAGTATTGGTACCGGGACTCCTCGACCAAGGTTCTCTACCACAAGTTCGTGCACTACCATCTCCTATCTCACGAAGGTGGTGACGTCAGCGCCCACGACCGGGAAGTGGATGAGGCTCGCTGGTTTCCCATAGATGAGGCCATCGAACGATGCTCCTACGAGAATGAGAGAGACGTTCTCACTAGGGCCAGGGCGGAGTGGGATAAGTTGTCCTCGAAAGCCACTTGAGCTCTCAGGAAATGTGCACTGGTGCGAGTCCATTGAACCGAAAACCTATGGGAGATCCTCGTTGCTGAGGCAGCAAGGGCGGAGATGATCAAGACTGTCTCGCGTGATCACCTCATCGCCATCCTCCAGGCGCTGCTGGTGATATCCCTCTGGGCTTCCTCCTGGGTGTTGATCAAGTTTGGCCTGCGCGACATTGGCCCCCTGACCTTTGCAGGACTGCGCTACTTTCTAGCTTTCCTAGTCCTCGTCCCCTTTGCCCTGTCCAGCGCCAATCGCCGCGATCTACGTGGTCTCGGCAGGCGCCATTTGCTACTCTTGGCGGCGTTGGGTCTGCTCATCTACATGCTAAGTCCGGGAACGCAATACGTGGCGCTTACGTACCTGCCTGCCGTGACGACCATGTTGCTGTTCACTTTCAGCACGGTAACGGTTGCCTTGCTCAGTGGGGTGTTGCTTCGCGAGCCCCCGACGCGGCTACAATGGTGTGGTATCGCTTGCGCCTTGTCGGGGGGCTATCTCTACTTCCATCCCGTGCGCATTCCCGTGCGTGAGTTCATGGGAATGCTAGTGGCCCTGGTGTCGATGCTATCGTACTCCATCGCTGCGATTCTGGGCCGAGACATCGCTCGATCCAGGGATGTCTCTCCTCTCTTGATGACTCTGGTGAGCATGGGTGTGGGCAGCATCGTCTTGCTTGTCAGCGGTCTGGCTATCGAAGGTATGCCTTCAATAGGTCTCACCAACTGGCTGACGATCCTCTGGCTTAGCGTAGTGAACACGTCCTTTACCTTCGTGCTCTGGAATCGGACGCTGCGGACGCTGACGGCGGTGGAATCAAGCATCATAGCCAATGCGATGGTGGTAGAGATTGCCGTGCTGGCCTGGTTGTTCCTGGGCGAACACCTGACCATTCTGGACGGGGCAGGGTTGGGGTTGGTGATAGTGGGGACTCTGATAGTGCAACTCAGAGGTCGCTGACAGGATGGTCGGCTGGCACCGGGCGATCACATCGAGTCGGCGGCCGGCCCGATCTACGGTGTCAGCGCACCAAGCCACCTACGTACCGATGTGCGCCCGAGAACGGTGACGGGCAGGAGCAAGTGCTGAGGTTGTCAGCGTTGAGGTGTGAGCCAGGCGACCGTACTACTCTTGAGGAAGGTGCTGGCGAGGCTGAGACTAACGGTCACGCAGATCCGGCGTGGCTGCGGCTCCAAGACCGAATGCTACCGACGCATGCACGTTGTTGACCGCACTCCCGAGGGAGGGCAGGGTTCAGGACGGGTTCGCCGGAGTCAGAGTCAGTCATCCCTACTTATGCCGCTTCTTCCAGCGGTCCCGCTTCAGTCTCTTTCTGTACTTGTGCCGCGCAATCTTCTTACGGCGCTTCTTGACAACCGAACCCATACTGTGCCCTTGGCTTTCTTTGGAGGATGCTATCTTCCGCCATAGTCCATTATATCAGATGTCCGGTCCTGGCGCAAATCGCTTACTCCGGCGGGCTGCGCTGTATCAGGACCTTGTCAACGCGGAGGCCATCCATGTCCATTACTTCGAACAGATAGTCAGATGACTCCACAGTGTCGCCCTCGCTAGGGATCCGGCGGAGTTGTGCCATCATGAAGCCGCCCAGAGTGTAGAACTCATGTGTTTCCTCGCCTTCCAGATGCTCCACGCTCAAGGCCTCCTTGAGATCGGCCAGTGAGAGGGACCCATCCACGAGTAGCGAGCCGTCGGCTCGGTAGACAATCGTTGGCTCTTCGCGATCATACTCGTCCCTGATTTCCCCCACAATCTCCTCCAGCACATCTTCGAGAGTCACTAGTCCTTCAATGCCGCCGAATTCATCAATCACAATGGCCATGTGACTGTGCGTGGCTTGAAACGCTTGCAGCATGCTGATAAGCGACTTGGTCTCCGGGACGAACAGGGCCTCTCTCAGCAACGGTTGTAAGTCCAGGGGACCTTCTTGAGTTAGCAAGTCCTTGGCGTGCACGATACCCATGATGTTCGATAGGTCGCCACTATAGACGGGAAAGCGCGAGTATCCGCTCGTCAAGAGCTTCTCTTTCAAGGACTCCGGAGACTCATCGATTTGCAGGGCAACGATGTCCGGGCGAGGCCGCATAATGTCAACTACTCGCTCATCAGCGAAGCGGAAAACCCTGTCCACGAACTCCTTCTCGGCCGGCACGAAGACCCCCGTTCGAGCGCCCTCTGTCACCAGATATCTGACTTCTTCTTCGGTGACGGACGGTTGCGGTGCACCAGCGATGCCCAATGGTCTGAGAACGACGTCGGTAGACTGACTGAGCATCCAGACCACAGGTCGGGCCAACAACGCCAAGTACTGCATTGGTCGAGCCATGGCCTTGGCGATGCTCTCTGGGCGCTGCAGAGCCACTCTCTTGGGTGCTAGTTCACCCAGTACCAGAGTCAGGTAAGTGACAGCCGCCACCACCAGTGCGAAGGCGACTGCTTTAGAATAGACTTCAGCGCCAGGGATGGGGAACCGTGCGATGACGGGTGCCAAGTGTTGGACTGCATCGGCACCTCCAAGAGCACCAACCAAGATGCCCACCAATGTGATGCCGACTTGGATGGTGGATAGGAACGCGCTTGGATTGTCCAGTAGAGAGAGGACGCTTCGGGCTCGTCCGTCGCCAGCCTCTGCCTGGGCTGAGAGCAACGGCCTCCGAGCAGTTAGCACGGCAATCTCAGTGCCGGCCAGCAGGCCGTTCGCAAGCACTAGGACGAGGATGATCGCTAGGTCAACCATTGCTTTGTTCCTCCCTGCTTGTAGCGAAGGACTGTCGCCCCCATTCTAGCATGAGTATGACCTGTGGACAAGACGCCTGACCGGCGAAGGAAATTGGTCGCAAGTGATCAGTGTGGTATAATGGCGGTAGTCGATGAGTTCAGGACGCACGGAGGGCGCGAACAGGTGAAGGCCTATCTATGGTTCACTTGAAGCGGGAGTGGGCGGGCCGTTAGGCCGCGCAGGATTGAGCCGGGCGACATGTTCACCTGGCGCTTCAAGACGAAGGACTACTGGGAGGCGGTACGATTGCCCCGTCGCATCCAGACGGTGAACGAGCTCATGACACTGCATGAGCCTTGGGTCACTTCCAATGCCTCGGAGGTACTGGAGGTGGTGGAGTCCCATGGCGGGCGGAAGTCTCTGGACGACGAGGGTTTGATCGTCGTTGAGATTGACGATGGGAGGTTGGAGCAGCTCAACGGCGAGTTGGCGACACAAGGCTGTAAACTGTCCAACGACTTATTGCACACGCTTTGAAGGAGCCATCATGGGCAAATTGATCAAGGTGGGAGCGGCTCAGATATCCCCCCACTTCTTCGACAAAGAGGGTACTTTGAAGAAGACATGCCAGTACATTGAGGAGGGAGGACGGCTTGGGCTGGACCTACTGGTCTTTCCAGAGACTTACTTCTGCGGCTACCCCTTCTGGCGCGGTTCGGTGTCGGTCAGGCGTTCTACCGAACTGATGGCCCGCATGATTCACAGCGCCATCCGGTTGCACGGCGACGAAGTCGAGCAGATGGCTAAGGTGGCCGCCAAGGCCAACGTCAACTGCGTGATCGGCTGCAACGAGCTATCAGATCAGCCTGGTAGCCTCACCATCTACAATTCCCTAGTCGTAATCGCTCGTGACGGGCAGATTCTTGGGCGTCATCGCAAGTTGATGCCCACCCATTCGGAACGGCTGTACTGGGGCTTGGGAGACGCCAGCGACATCCGTGTGTTCGACTTGGACATCGGTAGGATGGGAGCCGCAATCTGTTACGAACACCACATGACCCTGCTGCGGGCGGCCCTGGCCATCAAAGGCGAAGAGATACATTGTGCACTATGGCCAGGATGGTGGCGCGTGGAAGGCCATCTCGGCGCCAAGGTCGGGCAGGCCGGAGCTGAGAACTGTGACTTGGAGTCGGCGATACGGCAGCACGCCATCGAAAATGGGGTGTTCGTGGTCAGCTCCAGTTGGTACCTGCGTCCCGAGGACATTCCCTCTGACCTGCAAGATGAGATGAAGTACAACCTGGCTGTCGGTGGCAGCTGTATCGTCAGTCCCGCGGGACTGTTCCTTGCAGGCCCCGTTTTCGAGGAAGAGACGATTGTGTACGCAGAGATAGACCTGGAGGACCGGGAACTGGCCAAGGCCTACGTTGACGGCATAGGTCACTATTCGCGACCGGATCTCCTGACGCTGGACATACGTGACGAGGCCTGGACGCAGACTGGACCAGAGAAGCTGCAACAGAGATCAGAGGAGTCCTCCCAAGCCGAGAGGCTGCTTGAGACACTGCAACGGTATCAGATCAGCCCCGCTGAACTGGAGGAGATTGTGCGAGCCAGTCGGGATGAATGACGGGGAGATGCCGAAGTGCTGTGCATCAAGGAATTAGCCCTGGAAGGGGAAGAGATGCTTTTGCTCCAGCCAGGGCATGAACGCGGCCACGATGAGGCACATTGAGCCCGCAAAGACGAGGCTTCCTCCGACCTCTTCGAGCAGTGCGGAGCGGCCGCCACGCCAGACGAGGAAAATGATCCCGGCTCCCACTACAAGGTACACCGCGCCCACCGCGACAAAGGCCAGCCTCCAGGTCACTCCCATCGAGTTGGCGGCGCCAGCTACGAGGAGAGCCAGGAACAGCAGGGCCAGATTCAGGCTTACTATGACGAATGTCCACGCACGGATCATGGGTCACTTTGCAGGGGTCGATGTCAGGAAGGATTCTATCATGGCCGCTTCCTTTCCGCAAGGCAATACTCGGTGTGCGGAATCACGCTATTATGTGCTCAGCCAAGCGTAAGGTGCGGGTTTCGTCAGCGGTAGAGTCGAGAGGAGTCGTCGTCCGGTGACTCCGGAGATAGCTCTAACCCTGGGAATCGTGATTGCAGCTATCGTCCTGTTCGTGTCCGAACGACTACCGGTGGACGTGGTGGCGTTGCTGGTGGTGCTGGCGGTGGCCGTGAGCGGGTTGCTGACCCCGGCTGAGGCCTTCGCCGGGTTTGCCAGCCCCGCTGTTATCGCCGTAGGAGCCATCTTCATCGTCAGTGGAGGTCTGTTCCAGACGGGAGTAGCTGGACGAATGGGCCGATTCATCGTCGGCCTGGCGGGGAAGAGTGAGGCTCGCCTGATCGCGGTGCTGATGATGGGGGTGGCCCTCCTGTCGGCTGCCATGAACAACGTGGCAGCCACGGCAGTACTGCTCCCGGTGGTGATTGGCATCTGTAGGCAAACGGGCATAGCACCGTCCCGCCTGCTGATACCTCTGGCCTACGGCGCAGTGATGGGTGGCACTCTCACTTTGATCGGTACGCCACCCAATCTCATCGTCAGCGACCTGCTCCGAGGGCGTGGGCTGGCGCCCTTGGGTTTCTTCGAGATCACCTGGGTTGGGCTTCCCTTCGTGCTGGTGGGAACCGTCTTCATGGCGACCATTGGCCGCCGCTTGCTGCCCGATCGACCCTCCCGTGAGAAGCTGCGTCGCACGAGGCTGCCTGAGGAGCTCCTCGATATCTATCATTTGCCAGACTATATCTATGCACTCAATGTGCCGGCCAACTCACCCGTCGTGGGGCGAACGCTCGCTGAGACCGCGATGCGGCACGACTTTGGCATGACAGTCCTCGGGGTGGTGCGAGCGTCCGAGCACGTGATCGATCCTGACCCGTCAGAGATCTTGACGGCTGGGGACCGTTTGCTGGTCGAGGGGGGACCAAGGCGATTGGAACGGGCTGCCACCAGCTTGGGCCTGCAATCAGGCACTACAACTTCAGAGGAAGCAGAACTACTGCTGGCTGGAGACACTGGGCTGGTTGAGGTCACATTGGCGCCGCGCTCCTCTTTCGAAGGGCGTACCTTGCGGGAAGTGGATTTCCGGGAGAAATATGGCTTGACAGTGCTTGCGCTATGGCGCGGCGGCGAGGCGATTGAGCGCGAAATCGCCAGCGAACCCCTCAGAATGGGTGACGTGCTACTGCTCCAGGGTTCGTGGCGGAGGTTCCGACTGCTCCGGAGTGAACCCGGCTTGATAGTGCTTCTGGGGGATGAAGCCGTGCCCCGCAGGACAGAGAAGGCGCCATTGGCGGTGGCGATTCTCCTGGGGATGATCGTCGTGGTGGTAGCAGGTATTGCACCTATCTCGGTTGCTGCCCTGGGTGCGGCACTGCTGATCATTCTCACAGGTTGTCTGAGGATGGACGAGGCCTATCGGGCCATCGAGTGGAACGTAGTCTTCGTCGTGGCGGGCACACTCCCGTTGGGCGTGGCAATGGAGAAGAGCGGTGCAACACAGTGGCTGGCAGACGTGGCCCTCTCTCCTGTGGTGGATCTCGGCATGCTGCCGGTGCTGGCGGTGCTGTTCGTGACCACTGTTGGCCTGAACCTGGCGATCTCGAATTCTGCCACCGCCGTACTCCTGGCTCCTATCGCCTTCAGCATAGCTGCCAGCCGTGGACTGGACGCGCGACCGCTGGTCCTCGCGGTGGCACTCGCTTCCTCGGTCGCCTTCGCCACACCCATTGCCCATCAGTCGAACCTGCTGGTGATGGGTCCTGGCGATTATCGCTCCAGCGACTACGTCAAGGTGGGCCTACCGCTCAGTCTCGTGGGCTTCATTGTCGTCGTGCTTGCTCTGTGGGTCCTGTGGGGACCATCAGGGGCATAGTAGGCACCTTCGCACAGTGCTGCTCGGCCCCTCTCGCACGTGGCCATCGACCAATTCATCCTGTAGCGGCTGCTAGCTGCCAAGGAGGCGATATGAAATCGCATCAGTCCGAATCGCAAAACGGTGTGTTCAAGCGGACCCTGTGCCTCTATGGACTCTATACACTCGTATCCAATACTTCATTTCTGATTGGCTACCATTTGCTGCCAGAAGGTGTTATGCGTGGGACCCCCATGGGAGTCATAGCTGAGTTTGTAGCCGCTCCAGAATCGTTTTGGCCCGAGTTTGGCCGAACTCTAGTTATCAACATAGGTTGGGTAACGGTTCTCTGCGTCCTGCTCAATCTCATGAAAGTGAGAGGTTTCTCGTTGGGGTATTTCTTGCCCATCTCGCTGGGGATTGTCAGCGGCCTGGTAGTTGGAACTAACTCGTTTGCTATAGATGACCTTGCGCGCTATTCTGTGCGCGAAGGCATGGCTCTGGGCCTTTCTATCGGTGAAGTGGAAATACTTGGCTATATCTTGGTCATTGCCGCGACAGTGAAACTCGGGATCTATCAACGCGACAGTTGGTGCAAGTGGAGTGACAAGTTTGTCAAAGTAATGGACTTTCGTGAGATTCGACTGTCAAAACGAGAGATGCTTCTCCTGGTGATGGGAGTGCTCCTGGTGGTTCTCGGCGCTTACAGGGAAACAATGATGGCGATGAATCTGTGAGTGAGGTCATGAATCCACAGCAGACAGGGTTGATACCTCATTGCACCCGGCCCACCGCGCACTAAGGTGAAATCCGTGAGAGGGCTGTCCACAATGTTACCACGGGTCATTCTACACAATGCAGTGAGTGTCGACGGGCGCGTGGACTGGTCCACACCAGACGTCGGCCTCTCTCCTGTGGCGGATTTCGGCGTGCTGGCGGTGCTGTTTGTGACGACCGCTGGCCTGAACCTGGCGAACGGCTAGTAGGTCAGGGTGGTGAGCCCAGAGAAACGTTAGGCGGATGACTGGAGAGCGGACTTGGAGCCAGAGGGTCTTAGTGGGCTGTCCGAAGCGGGACAGCACTTCAATCGAGCACACGAACACGACGTCAACGATGAGTTCGAAGAAGCTCTCCACGAGTGCGATGCAGCCATTGAGATCGCTCCATCTTTCGCTGATGCTCACAATCTCCGCGGGATCGTCTTGGAAGAGCTAGGCCGGGAAGTAGAAGCCCTCAAAGCCTATGGGCAAGCCATCGCTCTTGATCCCAAGTTCTACGAAGCCGTAGACAACTTGCTCGACCTGGAACGCGAGCTTGGGATGAGCCGTGACTTGATCACAATCGCCACCTTCAGCCACCCACTGGATGCCTATGTACCGAAGACGAAACTGGAGGCTGCTGGGATCTCCGCGTTCGTGGCCGATGACTACATGATAACCCTGAACTGGCTGTACTCCAACGCCTTAGGTCGGGCGAAGCTGCAGGTGATGGCGCTGGAAGTTCAAAGAGCGCTCGACATCCTTCACGACACCTCACACGAGGTTGAGCTCTCGGAAGATGAGCAGCCAAGGTGCCCCGCTTGCGGGTCTTTCCGGACGCGCTACCAGAAGTATGACCTGCGTGTTGCCTTCGCCGCCTGGCTACTGCTGGGCTTCCCTATCCCTTTTCCAAAGAGGAAATGGAGATGTTCGGATTGTCACTATGAGTGGAAGCTGGAATCGCGGGAGCTCTGAGGCGCCGCGCAGTGGCCCGTCAGACATGTCTGGAGGAATCCACTTCCGCAGAACCCGAGATGGCGGATTCCATCGCTGCCCGCCGCCTTGTGCCGAGACAGAACCCGCTACACCCTCAGGCAGAAGTCCACGCCCCCTTTGGAAGCCTGAGCAATTGGTGACGGTCCATAGGCTCGTCCGCCAGACGAGCTTACGTCTGGCCTCATGCCGTGACAGAATACCCTAGAGCTATGCCAGCAAACCTTCCCCCAGAGTACTTCGAGGCGGAAAAGGGATATCGCGCAGCAAGGTCGACTGCGGAGAAAATCGCGCGTCTCGAAGAATTGCTTCGCACGATTCCCAAACACAAGGGCACTGACAAACTACGCGCGGGTTTTCGCAGGCGACTCTCCAAACTGAAGGCTACGGACCAGGCGCGAAAACGCCCCAGTAAGCGAGAGTCCGCCTTCCGTATAGACAGAGAGGGGGCGGGACAAGTGGTCGTCGTCGGCCCCACCAACGTGGGGAAATCCGCCCTCGTGGCAGCTCTGACCAACGCCACCCCTGAGGTGGCGGATGCTCCTCACACCACCTGGGAACCCACGCCCGGAATGATGCCCATGGAGAACATCCAGATCCAGTTGATTGACACGCCACCACTGAATTGGGACTTTGTGGAGCCGGAATTGCTGGATCTGATTCGGAGATCCGACCTCATTCTGCTAGTCGTGGATTTGCGGACAGATCCAATTCAGCAGCTCGAGGACACAATCGCCCTACTGCAAGAACACCGTATCGCCCCTCGCCGTCTGAGAGATCGCTACCCTGAACCGACAGGTCTGACCTTCATACCGCTGCTAGTAGTGGTCAACAAGAACGATGACGAGGATTCAGATGAGGATTTTGAGATCTTTCAGGAACTGCTCGAGGAGAACTGGCCCTTACTCCCCGTCTCCTCAACTACCGGTCGAAACCTTGAACGCCTGAAGCTGGAGGTGTTCGAGCGCCTCGAAATCATTCGAGTTTACACCAAACCCCCTGGGAAGAAGCCCGATCTCACCGCACCGTTTGTATTGAAGGAGGAGAGCACCATAGAGGGCTTTGCGGGAAAGGTCCACCAGGATTTTCTAGACAATCTGAAAACGGCCCGGGTGTGGGGCAGTGCCGCATATGACGGTCAAATGGTGGGGCGCGACCACGTGCTTGCTGATGGTGATGTGGTGGAACTGCGCACTTAGATCCCGAGAGGGTGCTCGTAATGGCGATCTTGGTGGAGGGGTAACTCGGCATCAACGAATTCGCCGCCGTCCCCAGCGGGGGGGCAGAAGTATGATCTGGTGGGGCATGCACTCATGATTCCAGGTGGGGTCCGAGAATAGAGAGGGCCTTTGTCGGCTCAATGGTGATTAGGTTGCGATCTTTCTTCTGAGCTGCTATCGCGATCTGATGTCTGACCTTCATTTGCACTGACCGATTCGTCTCGTCACCGCAAAAGACAATTATCAAGAGATCGACCTCATTGATGTCATACAAGCCATACACTCTTGCCATCTGTTCGTTGAAGTCGTTCTTCCTTATTGTAGTATCGTTCTCCAGCTGAATGCCTACCCTGCCTGCAACACCGTTCGTGACTTCCATTATCGCATCGACGCCCTGATCAGACGGCCCCTGGGAAACCGCGGATGTTGCACTGAGTCCTAGTTCATGCATTCTTCCTCTAAGCCACTTGGCGAAGTGCCGCAAGAGAATGTCGTGGTTCTTTCCACGGAAGACCTGTGTATTCTTGACTGCAGAATCGTCCACATCCAATAGTTGGAGAATGGTCTGCCGAAGACTAGGTGCGGTGAAACCCAGAGGAAGTGTCTGGACTTGGGCGCGCACATGCCGCTCAATGTCGGACAGGAATTGGGCCTTCGAGACGCGATTAAGCGAGAACGAGTGTGAATTCAATCTCATCAACTGTTCCACGGTCGACGCGGTATCAAGACCCGCGGAGAGACACCCCGCGGTTGTCTCGGCTATTCTGTCGGCAAGTCTATCTACGTCCTCGAACCGTCGGCGCCTCATGTACGCCAGCACTACATCATATGCTTCGGCATATGTCACACCCGTCAACCTCCTAGGCATCGTCCTCGCCGCTCTTGGGTTGCTGCTGCTCTAGCAAACGTTTGAGAGTGTCGCTGATTCCGAGCAGAGCATCCCATTTCTTCTTGCCGTAGATGTTGCCAGACGGACCCGCGTCCACTATCTCTATTAGGCCTTTCGTCTTGAGCCCACTTATCTCAACTGAAAGATTGGATTCTGCGATTCGCGTTGACCGAGCTATTTCCCTTTGGTTTCGGCGACCATCGAGCGCTAGATATACCCTTGCCATGGGCACTTTCACCCGTCCGTAACGGCCCTTGAATAGTTGCAGGATGTCTTGAGTGATAGCGTCGCGCTGTGCTCTAGCCAAGAGCACCACCGACTCATCAATGGAATCAACGTGCCACGTCAACTGCTCCAGGCGCCTTTGAATAGCACGCCTCCATGCTGCCTCTTCAGCCATAAGACTCTCTCCGACTATCTGTGGTTACTGCGCCTTTGGGTTTTCTCACGTTGGACAACTCGGACTTGAGCCCGCTCGCTGAGCACCCGGCTGTGCCTCGAATCCAGCCAGGCGAATGGCCTACATAGACAGTTCGTGGATTGTTGCCCTCACGGTCTTGCCTACCCTGGCTTCCAGGTTCAAGCTGGGAGCAAAGCTGATGAGGAGGTGTAGCCTCCTAACTGTCTTATGTTGATATCCCTGATGGTACGCTGCTCAATATCCGTGGTGTTGCCCCAAGGGTGACTCAGACACGATCCCTGACTACAATGTTCTCAAACCGTAGTAGTTGATCACTGCTGGTGCCGAGGCAACAGTCTCCCGGGACCCGCACACTACGACGGCGGAAGATAGGTAGGGTTGCCAAGCGCGACGTGCCTCGGAAGGTCTAGGGCTCTTTTAGATCCCGCATCACAATCTGCACCATGTTAGCGGCGATCTCGGCTTCCTCCTTTTCAACCTTGTAGCCGCTCTTGATTTCCTTGTCAGGGTGGACCAGGGTCCGATAATGCCGCAGAGTGTGGCTCAATTGCGTTGCGCCCGGCGTGATGATTTCCAACTCTTCAGCGACCGCGATTCGGCATTCTAGTGTCCACTTCACTCGCTTTGTCTTGGGGTACAGCTTCTTGTAGCAGGCTCTAGCTTCAATAGGTCGTCTGTCCAAGGCATCCGAAAGCAACGCCTCCAACAACCCGCCCGAAAGGACGATAGTGCTCTTGTGCGCCTGCGCACGACGCACCTTCCCCAGCTCTTGGTGATCTCTTTGGCATATGGCCTTGATCTTAGGATCGGACACAAACTCAAAGCTCTCCCTGGCCAAACGTTCCCTTGGCCTGCCACGGGGCGGCTTGGATTCAGCACTGGAGACTGGCGGCACCGAAGTGGCACCAGCATCCCATCTCCTGCGTAACTCTCCCACCTGCGCCAGCTGGTTCGCATCGTCCTCGAATTTGCCTATCGAGACCCCTAGCTCATAACCAAGAAGGAGCCATAGCTGCTCCTGAGTTGCGTCAGGATACTTCGCCCTCGTTTTCGCCAATTCACGATACACCGTCGCACGCGAAGAGCCTCTGTCTTCGTCCTTCAGAGATTGTCTCGGCTTCTCTCAGGCCTTTGTTATCCATGTTCACCGCGCCCTTGGCTGCTCGACGCTAGTCTGGCTTGACCTGGCCCTCCAGAACCGCGACAGCTAGCGCCAAGAGAGTGTATTTGGCCATGAAGCGCTTTCCGGGTCCTCGCACTGACACACGGTCGCCCATGCCCTTTTCGGCCCACTCCCTCCACCAGCGGCTGACCTTTGTGTGAGGAAGTCCCGCGGTTTCGCCCACCCGTCTAGAGGAGCGAGCACCATCACTGTGCGCATATACAACGCGCTGCTCCTCCGATGGCAGTACCTGCGAAATTGCCTTTTCGTACTTTGCGTGGGCAAGGAGTCTCAATAGGAGAACCGTCTTTTCAGTCAATTGCCTGAGCTCCTCCAGGCCTTCGACGAGCTTCACCTTCTCTTCAAGGGAAAGTGTTGTCTCACTCATTTTTCCTCCCCACGCGGCAATGGTGGCACCTCAATGCCCACACTTTCCAGTGACACCAGTCTCTGCCGCCTCCCTTTCCGCGTTTTCGCCTGTTCCATGATGCCCAAACCGTCCCACTCACGACACCATGTTGAAATCGTGTTCTTGTCCACCCCGGTCAGCTGGCTGATCTCTCTCACCACTCTTCTACCATCAGAGTATTGGTACGCCAGCTTCTTCTCGTCGGAATCTAGAATATCCGCGAGACGCGCCGCTGCCCGGGGTCGCGCCTCCAACTTGGTCCATGCCAGCAACTCTGTGAGTAACTCCACCACCGTCCGCTCAAATGCGTATCTCTGCTTCTCCTCAGTCGCCATGTTTGTTCCTCCTTATCGGCCTCCCTGTTTCAAGATGGTACAGCGCCCGGGGCTTCTCGACCGCTCCATCCCTCACGATCTCAATTAGCTCTGCTTCCAATAGCGGAGGAACGAAGCGGCTCACCATGGCGCGGCTAACGCCTGCTTCAGTCGCAATCTCCGCCTGCGTACGGAGGCCATTCATGACTGGGTATACCGTCTTGCGTCCATCGGTATTGACAACCTCTTCCATGCGAGCCAGAACCCGTAGCCTTTCGTCATACTCTCCCTGAAAGGCATCGCTTATGGGGACCAGCTGACCTTTGATGTCCTCCAGAAGCCTAATGATCATGTCATTGGACATTTTGCATCCTCCATTCTTGAGAGTTACCTAATTATACCAGAGTTTGTCCGAGAATGCAAGTATGGCCATACAACTTCAGGGGTGCGGCGCAAGTTCGTCTGGATTGGTTGCGCAATTGAAGCCATACAAATGGCCTCGCGGCCCCCCTTGCGCTTGTGACCGCACCGTGGCTGTTTGTGATAGTATAAGAGCGTCCTCCCAGCCCTTGCCAAAGAATTGGCCCAGAGAATACGACTCGCTCTTGACAACGGGTGTTACGTCGTGGAGAATGGCATTGTGAAGCTTCGACAAAGTGACGACGAGGAACCGGACCGGTCGCCTATTCGGCTTCCGTAGTGTGAGGTTCACCAATGCAGCTTGACATAGTCGTGACGCAGACACCGAGCTTGTGGTTGCGTGTTGCCAACTGGCTCGGGGCAGACATCAGATGGACACATGCCCTCCTCCGCTATCAACTGGGCGATTCTTCCACTCGCATCATCGAGGCAGGGGCGGAGGGCGTGGTTGACGACCTCTGGAGACCGGACAGGTACTACGAGTACGGCGCTTATCGCCTACAGCATTGGTGCTTTGACGACGAGGCTGAGAGACAGGGAGCATACGACCGCATGCACAGCTTTGTTGCCGGAGAGGTGGGCAAGCGATACCGCTTCGAGGCCCTGCCTGCTATCGTTTGGCGGATAATCAGAAGGATTCCCAGATTCAGCGCGGCTGACCGGTACACGACTCTGCTGGGGACAGGCGAGGTTTGCACTTCGCTGGTGGACAGAACCTTCTTGTGGGGAGGGTTCGACCTCGTGCCCGGCGAGACGAGCCCCTTTCTCCTGCCGGATGAGATAGTAAACTCGCCTCTATTGGAGATGGCAGAACATGGAGGTAGACGCGCCTGACTGGCCCCGCGCTCGCTGACAGCGGAAGCAGACGAGCTTGACGAAAAGCGCCAGTGCCGACGGGCGGTGCCAGGGTTGGACCTGGAGGACGGAACCGCACGCCTGGCGCCGGCGGTCCCAAGATCGCCAGACACTGGTGGTTGACAAGGTGTCTATTGCCGTCGATGGCTGTCGGTGTTACAGGAGCCCTGAGCCTGCGCTGCGGAGACACTCCAGGGTTTGGTCACACCCTTGGTACGTGCTCCTCCCACGGTCATCTGTCCACTGTCCACGCGCTGCAAGCCGATGCCCGGCAACACCTGCTTACCCCA
Organism: Chloroflexi bacterium B3_Chlor; assembly: GCA_005223035.1. Taxonomy (GTDB): domain Bacteria; phylum Chloroflexota; class Anaerolineae; order UBA7937; family B3-Chlor; genus B3-Chlor. The sequence goes on along the minus strand of NJBK01000008.1, from coordinate 7,413 downwards.
AAAACACGAATTCTGCTCAGTCAGACGGCGTTGGCAGGAAACCGCGCGCTCTGAGCCATTCCACCATCTCCAGAAGGGTCTCGTCGCGCCGCCGAATGACCTTTTCAGCGCGGCCCCTGGGCCAGTCGTAGAATCCTTTGCCGGCCTTCGCTCCCGACTCGCCGCGCGCGACCTTGTCTTGGATCAGTTGCTGGGGCTCAGTAGAACGGTCCAGCTCGCGGAGCAAGTAGGTATGAATCGCCAGGGTGAGATCCAGGCCGCCGATGTCGATGGTCTCCAGTAGGCCGACTATGGGCAATCGCAGGCCGAAACTCAGCCTGGTGATGAGGTCCACATCCTCAGGGCTGGCGATGCCTTGCTCTACGATGGCGATCGCTTCTCGGCGCAAGGCATGCTGCAGGCGATTGCCGACAAAACCGGGAACGTCTTTCTTCACCAACGCTGGATATATGCCCACGGCTTCGAGAAGCGTCATGGTGGTCTCGAGAGCCTCAGCAGAGGTGTGCTCTCCAGGGACCACTTCCACGACCGGGATGATATAGGGTGGGTCCCAGTAGTGTGTTACTAGGAACCGCTGTGGATGGCTCAGTGCGACTGCCATGTCGCGGACACGATAGCCAGACGTGGTGCTGGTGATGACGGCGTGGGCCGGGCAGTGCTCCTCTAGCTGGCGAAGCACCTCGTGCTTGACGTCGAGGTCTTCATAGACGGCTTCAACGATGAAGTCGGCTTCGGAAACCGCATCGGCCAGATTGGAGGGCAGAGTGATGCGCGAAGGCACACTTGCAGCCCTGTCTTTATCGACAGAGCTGTGCTTGACACAAGTCTCGAGGTTCGCCTGGATACGCTGGATTGCAGTTCCCAGGACTTCCGCATCGTCGTCGGTCAAGGCAACCTGCAAGCCAGCCAGGGCGAACACCTGAGCTAGGGCGTGTCCCATCGTACCGGCGCCGATGACTGCGACATTGTTGATTTCCACTCGATTCTCCTCCAGGCTGTACGCTTTCTTCTGTAGGGCCAGGGCGGCTGAGAATGGCTGCCGTTTGTCGGCCTCCCTCAATCGCTCTTCAGATTCTCGTGTTGGTCAGCGGCAGCCACTATCTTTCTGAGCTCTCGCGTTACCTCCTCAGGCAGAGGTGCTGGCTGATGGTTTTTCAAGATCCAATCAATAGCCTCGTGAGCGACCTCCAACGGGTCCCTGTACCTCTCCTCTGGAAGCTTCGGTTTTTCAAAGAGGATAGACGGTGGCCAGAGCCGTGGAAGCTCCTTGGCCGTGCGCCTTTGTCCTAGGAACATGCCCAGGGGACCCACGTCCCGTATCATATCAAAAGCCAGAGTAGTATCGTTCACCTCAATCCCGTTGGTGATGATATCTATGGCTTGCAGGATCTCTCTGTCAAACAGGATTCTTCTCATATCTAGCAAGCTTACAGCTTCTATCATGCCACTGGGACCGAAGGACATGTCGGCTCCTGCCATAACTGCGAGGAGGTGGATATAGAGATTCTCTATTCCTGCTTGCCAGCTATTCAGCTTGTAGGCACTTCCTCCGAAAGACATACAAGCTGTAACGGGTAGTCCATTGGAATGGGCAAGTTGAACAACGGCAGCAGCAGTAATCTGGGCAAAGGATGACCCCATGAAGTAATTCCCCGATCGTGGATCGACAATTGAGGGGATTATGGTTATGTAGTTGGGGGTTCCCGGGTGAGCGATCTGTGTCAAAACGCAGCCACTCAACACCTCTGCCAATCCTGTAGCCAGGCAACTGGCTTGATATGGAGGGGCTGTCAAACCCATCGTGGGCATGGACATAAACCCTATGGGTAAGCCGGCCTCGGCGAAAGCAAGGGCCGATTCTATCCCGCCCTTGTCGTGGGCGAGAGGTGCGATGGCGCACAACAAGAGCGAGAAAATGGGCCTTTCCCTCAGTTTGTTCCTTCCTCCAGCAATCACAGAAGCCATCTCAATGGCATACTTGGCTGAGATTTCGTCCATAACCGATTCTGTCTGGACGTGCTTTTCCGTATTGTTGAAGCAGGCTTCTACTCCATGAATCGGCGCGGTTCTTCCCTTGTCTCCAGCGCTGACCGTTGGCCAAATCAGTGATACAATGGGAAGATAGTCGGCTATCTTCGCCATCTTCTCCACATCGCTCTTGATGGAGAGTCGTCTCTCGCCGGATTTCAGGTCCACAACCTTGGGTGCTTCGCCACTACAATAGAAATAGGTACCCTCCCCACTTCCTATTCTGGCGTCGAGTTCCGGTCTTCTCCCACATAAAGTATAGCGCCTGGGAGCCTTCTTCAGAGAATCAGCCACCAATTGGCTTGGAATTCTGACGATCTGCTTATCGAAATCCACATCGGCTCCGGCATCGGCGAATATCTTCAACGCCGTATCCGACGGTATCTTTATCCCGACTTCCTCCAGGATGGTCAGCGCCGTCTGGTTTATCCTCCTTATGTCGTCGTCATCGAGGATGCTGATTCTCAGTTTCGACTTGATAGGTTGTATGCTGGCTCTTCTTTCCGTCAGTTCTATCATTGCAGGAACCACCTCCATTCTCAAGTAGTAGCCTATCCCCAATCTGCCAGCTGCGCCACCGCACGGGCAGACGCTGCGCACTCTTGGCGCCTGGTCTCACGCCAGCATACTGTATCATGGATTTCCCTTCTTGTCTAATCATTGGCGTCTACGGGCTGTGTTTCGCAAAACAGTGGGACCGGGCTACTGAGGTAGAGCCCGCCTCATTGACCTAACCGCACTTCATCCTCATACCCGACCTCGGTATCCGCCTAGGCGCAAGAGGGGACGTCGTGCCTTACTGGCCGTGAGAGGGACGCCCTGGGCAGTGGTCGCACAGGAAGCGGACCTTGCACTTGGAAAGGAACTGCTTGCCAAAGAGGACTCTTCGTGATACTACTAGCATTGACTTCACATATGCCGTGGGCATTGGGACAGACATCCACCCAAGGTGCTGCGGGGGGTACTAGGCGAGGAAGTGTCTGCCTAATCAGTAGTCTACCGGTCATTCCTTCTATTCTCAGAAGGTGGGATCAGTGCGGAAGGATAATCTTATTGCACTTCTTCATGCTCTTAGCGGTGCAGGCTCATTAATTGTAGGTTTAGCAACAAAGGGTGGACTACAGCTGTGGGCCTCCTTCCTTAAGCCTTTAGGATTTGCAGCTTTTATCTTTGGGATGCTCCTGTTTGCTTGTGCGGTCCTTTGTCTGAGGAGAGCATTTCAGGGCAACATCCAACCTGTCACAGAGAATCTGATCAAAGAGGGGCCATATCGAATTGTGCGTCATCCGCTCTATCTCGGGATGATAATCTCAATTACTGGTCTTGCCCTCGGTATGAGGAGCATGTGGGGATTGATCCTTACATTCGGGGTCTTTCTCCCACTGACTGTCTTGCGGGCGAGACTAGAAGAGACAGCACTTCATAAGAAGTTCGGTATCATCTGGGAGGAATACACCGATCAGACCTATTTCATTCTTCCGCTGATCTATTAGTCTGAGGGCGATTGGCCCGATGCCCCTAGGAAGTAAGGGTGTAGGAAGATCACTTTTTGGCTTTCCTAGTACCCCGTTTGGCCGCTCAACAACCCGCTGCAGCTGAAAGAGACGACCTTGAGAAAGGACATCGCTGCCTGCAGGCGGTGCTAGAGTTGGGGCCACGGAGCGAAAGCGCGCGCCTGTCACTTCTGGCACAGCGTTCGCGAGACGAACGGGAGTGATTGCGACTTGAGCCTGACGATGTTTCAGTGCCGCTGAGGCTCCGCTGGAATCATGCAAGATCCGGTTACACCTCTTGATGCACGCATCCGCGCACGGCGCGGTGCTGTGGTGTCTTAGCGAGTTGGGATGCCCAGTCTTCGAGTTCGTAGTATACTTCATGGGTCAAATCGCGGGGCTGTGTGAAGGCGTTGCTCGGTGTTGGCGACGCTTGGCTGGTGCAACACTGAGGACGGATGTTGAGCGGGAGGGAGGAGGCCCCTATCTGTCGAGGGAGGCGTTGGTAGTGGGCGTCGACGTGCTTGGCGCGTATTGATTCCTCCAACCCAGAAGGTTGGCATCGGCAACCAGAGAAGAGACCCGACAATGAAGCGCACGATCCTCTTACTGCTACCGACTTGTACGCTTCTTGTGCTGATGATACCTATCTCGGCGTCTTCAAACAACCTCGTCGAGAGTCCGCCTCCTACATTCACTCCCACGTCGTTCTACTATTTTCCGCTGATGGTCAAGAACTGGCCCTGGAGGCCTGAGAAGGTGATAATCGTCATCTGGGATGGCACCCAACGGGCGCACCTTCTTGAGATGCTAGATAATGGAGAGCTTCCCAGCCTGGAGAACTTCATCAGCGAAGATGCTGTCTTGCTTCTCCCTTACATAGACAGCGCGAGTTGCGAGCCCGGGAGCGGCGACGGGTACAGGACCGAAACTGGTCCCGCCAATTCTGCGATAGCTACGGGGCTGGGGTACCCTGGGATGGCCAACTGGAGAAACAAAGACCGTCAGCCTATCCCGGACGGGCTAACCCTGTGGGAATGGTTCAAAGGGCGAGGTTACGTGACGGGAATAGTATGCTCCATGGACGCGCAATTCTGGCCCCATATACCTCTGTCGAATGCCAAGCCTGACATTGATTACTGGCAGGTTGGATGGCTCTATTCTTGGGTCACCGACTTGAGCATAGAGTTCATCAGAGAGTACGCGAGTTCGCGGTTCTTTCTCTGGGTGCACTACCAGGAGCCTGACAATGTCGGTCACTACTACGGCGAGAACCATGTAGAGTACTCGGAGGCTCTCGTACGGCTGGATGGAGAATTGGGCAGATTACTGACCGAGCTTGGTGCACAAGGCATAGAAGACGGAACGCTGGTCGTGCTCACCACGGACCATGGCTTTGTGGAGGATGGATTCGGGCATGGAGCCTGCAATAGCGACACGAAGGAGCTGTTCCTCGCTGCGAGCAGCCAGGCGTCTGGGTTCTCTGGATGCGTTGAGGCTCAGACCGACATCGCGCCTTGCATCAAGGGCGTTGTGTTGGAGCATCAATGACAAACGGTAGCGATGATGATGGCTGAGGCGTGACAAGATACCCTTCTGGGCATTCGCCGTTGGCGCCGACTGATACGTCCGCCTCCTGAACGGCGGCGCTTCGAACGGCACCACGCCTTGCGGCAAAGCTTGCCCTCGTCCCCATCCTGTGGTTTGATTCCTCTACAACGTCCGACAGAGCGTCAAAGGGGGGTTAGAGAATGCAGAAGCACGTCACGATTGTTGGAGCGCTCCACATAGGCTACGCCGCCTGGGGGATTCTGTGGGCGGTCATCATCTTCATGGTCATGGCTGGGATCGGGGCTGCTACGGACGATGAGACGGCACAGACCATCCTCACTGGCGTCGGCTGTATCGTACCTGGTCTCTTAGGCACCTTCGCCGTGCCTGGGATTGTGGGCGGCATTGGAGTACTAAGGCTAAGGTCCTGGGCCCGGTACCTGGTTCTGGTACTCTCCGTCTTGGCCCTACTCAGCATCCCGATCGGGACTGCGATAGGGGTCTACAGTATCTGGGTTCTGCTGCAGGACGAGACGGTACAATTGTTTGCCCCTGGGTCTGGTCAGTAAAGCGCGTTTCCATACCCCCTCCCGACCGCGAGGAGGGGAAGTCGATACGAGAAGTTGGGCAGAATCCTCGCTTTGTAGGGTTGCGGATTGTGTTGCCAGCAGAAAGCGGCGCGTGACCAGTCGCTGGATCCGTCCGCGCCCTATGATGGCAAGATCCCCCTGAGGCTTTGCCGCACTTACGCTCCAGGGTTTGGCCACACCTTTGACAGATTCTCCTCCTCGATGGCCGGGCCTCGTGTTGTCATTCCGAACCAGCTTTGCCGGAGGTTATCCGGACGTACCACCTGCACACGTCCCCTTGCCGTTTCTCCTCGATTGTGGTACAACGCCATCGATCTGGCGAGGAGCTTCAAGATCGGTGCAGTTCCAGGCTTGAACCGATCTGGGCTCCACTTCAAGGGGTCGGGGGGCGATTTGAAGAGGAAATGGGGCTGGTCAACAGCAAGGTGATGGCTGTTCTCCGGCCCAAACTCGTTCCCTGAATCTGCCAACACCAAGAATCAAAGGAGTTCCACCATGCAATACCGCACTTTCGGCCGACTGGACTGGAAACCATCGGCGCTGGGCTTTGGTGCAATGCGGTTACCGACGATTGACGGCGACCCTGGCAAGATCGACGAACCGGAAGCAACTCGTATGATCCGCTACGCCATTGACCACGGCGTCAACTATGTGGACACCGCCTACCCGTATCACCGGGAAACCAGCGAACCATTCGTGGGACGAGCTCTGCAGCAAGGCTACCGCGAGCGGATCAGGCTAGCCACCAAGATGCCCTGTTGGAAAGTCGAAGAGGCCGAGGATTTCGATCGCTACCTCGACGAGCAGCTGGAGCGGCTGCAGACCGACCACGTTGACTTCTATCTACTCCACGGGCTGAACGCGGGAAGCTGGCCCAAGGTGCGCGACCTGGGTGTGCTCCGCTGGGCGGAGAAAGCCATTGCTGATGGTCGCATTCACCACCTGGGCTTCTCCTTTCATGACAAACACGAGGTCTTCAAGGAGATCGTAGATGCCTCCGATTTGTGGCTATTCTGCCAGATTCAGTACAACTTCATGGATATCGAGTATCAGGCAGGCACCAAGGGGCTGAATTACGCAGCCAACAAAGGACTGGCTGTTGTGGTGATGGAACCCCTCCGTGGCGGGCTTCTCACCAAGAACGTCCCCCCGGTCGTCCAGGATATCTGGGATAGCGCTCCGCGCAAGCGCACCCCGGCCGATTGGGCACTCCAGTGGGTGTGGGGCCACCAGGAGGTTTCGGTGGTCCTGAGTGGGATGAGCACAATGGAGCAGGTGGAGCAGAACGTCGCCAGCGCCAGCGAGTCCAGCCTTGGAACGCTCACCGAGGAGGAACTGGGCCTCATCGCCCGTGTGCGGGACAGATACCAGGAGCTATGCCGCATCCCATGCACCGATTGCAGATACTGTCTGCCCTGTGCCAGTGGCGTCAACATCCCGCGCGTCTTCGAAGTCTACAACGACGCGATGATATACGGCGATGAGCAGCAGGCGCAAATGTCATACTTGTGGCTTGACGAGGAGGAGCGAGCCAACCTCTGCGTCGAGTGTGGGGAGTGCCTGGAAAAGTGCCCGCAGCAGATCGAGATCCCCGACTGGCTGATCAAGGCACACGAACTGCTCTATCAGGACGAAGCCGCCTAGCGACTGCCTCTCAACCTAGCGCTGAGAGGAGGTCCGCGGAGCGCGGAAACGGCGTCTACCCCTGATTGGGGAGTCCGGTTGGGGCCAGCGCAGCTCAGATGTGACAG
>NJBK01000042.1 GCA_005223035.1 Chloroflexi bacterium B3_Chlor | reverse complement strand
GATACCGCCGGGGTTTGTCTGGGGATCCAAAGCATCCCAATGCGACAACACACCGGTAATCAGAGTCTTTCTCCGCTTGTCCTCCTCGTCCGGGCAATCAACCTCTACCAGCAGTGTGTTCTTTCCCCTTAGCAAGCCCGTAGCTTCGTACTCTTGTGGGAAGAAATATCCCTCATTCTCACCCAGGCGTTGGCCATTGAGATAGACGGCGCATCGATAGAACACACCGTTCAGTCGCAGGCGATATCTCTTTCCCTTGGTCCTTCGGAAAGAGAAAGTCCTCCTGTACACCACCTTTCCCGAGTAGAACTCCAGGTCGGGATGCTGTTGCCAATGGCTGGGAACCTCCATTTCCAGCCATCCCTCTTCGGGGTAGTGGTCCCTAAACTCGTCGACGGGCAAGAGCTGCCACGTACCATTGAGTGAAGTCGTCTTCATGCGTTCTCCTTCCGGTCGGGGAGATTATGGCACAGGTCGCCACGTCCAGCAAGAGGCCGTCGTGTTCTCAATCCTCACCTACTGGACACACCGACAGGCACACGCCGCAGACGGAGTCCTCTATACCCACTCGTTCCAGCAACAACTGCTTCGCCTTGGCCCGACACGCGCGGGCATCAACCAACTCCTTCCGCAGAATGCCAACCTGCCATTGCTGACCCTTGATCGCCCCGGCGGGACAGGGCACCAATCAATGCTTCCCCATGTCCCTGTCGGGCATGGCAACTCGCTGGGGTGCTTCCTCCTGCCTGCTGACCGTCTTCCGCCTCCCCACTTCTTCTCCTGCTCACCCCTACCACTGGCCTCTCCTCGCCGGAATCGCTGCGCAGGCCCGGCCAGGCAAGCAGAGTTATCAATCCCCGTCAGTAGGCTAAACCACGTCACCTACATTCAAGCTCACCCCGGTTCTAGGAGCCGTGCTGGGGGGGAAACCTGGATGTGACCACGGACTGCAAGGCCGGAAAGCTATGCGATAAGCTGCTTCTTGGCGAACTCAAGATGGCAACCAATCCTCAAGCTGGAAATCATCCGCAAAGGGATTCACGAACCTGACACCTTCCGTGACAGCACCAATGTTGAAGTCCTCAGTGAAGATCACCGAGGTCTGGTTCAATCGAGCAGCGGCCCAGATCTGGGCATCCCAGAAGTTGAACTCATGATCCCGCACGCCGCTAGTCGCCTCCAGTACGATCATCCCCGTGACATCAACCACTGACCAAGACTGAAGATAATTCTTCACCCTATCGCAGGCTTCATCCACGCTCAAGGGAGCCACAATCTTTCGGGTCACGGCGACGAAGAACTCCGAGAGAACCTGAGCACTAATCATGCCAGCTCCGGTTATGGCCAGGCGATCTAGCACCTGTAAAGCTCGCCGTTGCTTCTCCGGGTTTGATCGGTCATAGGCATAGACCAGCACGTTGGTGTCTACGAAGACGCTATCGTTCATGCAGTTCCTCGCGCTGCCAGATTCGTCTCCCGGAAACGGGGCCTTGCTCTATCAAGCGGGCGATGAAAGCCGCCTCTTCCTGCCAGGCGCGCATATCCCGTCGGGTAGGAGAGAAGAACCTCATCTGGCGATCAATTGCCTGCCGAACCAGTTCTGCTTCTGTCATCCCCGTTTCTTGCACCAAACGCTTCAGCAGCGCCTCCTGCTGGGACCCGATGTAGAACTGCTTACGTATCATTCTAGCCATTGGATACCTCCTTGCCAGTTATACATCTAATCATACATCACGTTTGCCTCTGCGTCAACTGGCCGAGGATCTGCTACCCCGCCATCTCAGCGCACGCCTACTGGGCACACGGCCAGGCAAACACCGCAAACGGCGTCCTCCACGCCCACTCGTTCGAGCAGCAACTGTTTCATCTTGGCGCGACACGCAACCACGTCCACCAGCTCGGCTCGTGGCAAGCCGACTCGCCACTCTTGACCTTTGATCGCCCCAGCTGGGCAGGCGCGCACACAGGCCCTGCAGTCACCGCACCTCCCCGCAGTTACGGGCGTTCCCGCTTCCAATGGCATGTCGGTGAACACCGTGGCCAGTCTGACCCGAGGGCCATACTCAGGAGTCACCAACAGTGCACTCTTGCCGATCCAGCCCAGACCCGCCCGCGTAGCGGCCGTCTTGTGCTGAAAGGCTACACTCAGTGTCCGGTCGAATTCCTCTCCGGGAAAGCTGTCAACGATGGTGGCTGGAAAGGCTTCAGCGCGATGCCCTGAGGAGGAGATGAAGTCCGCACTTCGTTCCGCCAGGTCGTTCAGCAGACGGTTGGCCCGCTGATACTCCTGGTAATACTCACTCGTCGGCCCGTCCAGGACCCCTGACATGACCATTGGCTCCAGGGCCACCGCGATGCACACGCCGTTGGGCCAGTGGGAGAAGGCAGACGGGGCGACACCTCGCAGGTCTGCGAAGCCCACCAGCGAGGCTCCCCAACTCAGGACTTGATCTCGAAGATGCCTTGATGCCGCCTTTTCGGCTTCGAATCTGCCCATTCTTGGCCCCTCGACAGGAGATCTCAGTCCCGAGATGGCCCCCTTGAAACCTCGGCTGGCTCATCTGGTAACCTCCTGAGCTTGGTTTGAGGACCGACCCTTCAATGTTGATCACGCCGCGAAGCGAGCCGCTCTAAACCAGTCCGAGGAGCACCCATCGGCTGTGCCACCATTCTAGCAGGCCCTGCGAACGGTGTCAAAGCCGCATCGAGCGTATGGAAAAGCAGCCCTCCTGGATTCTCGAACCGCACGGGTACCATTGAGGGACCAGCAAGAGATGATAGCCTTCTTTGCCCACCCAGTGAACGGCTGAGCCGCGCGCCAAGATCAGCAAGTCTCTTCGCGACTCCAACTCTGCGTGCTGCGGCGAGATCTCGAGTCCGGCGGCAGCTTTGACAGGCGTTTTTCCACGCGGTCAGAGCGCAATCTTGTCTTGTTCAGAGCCTCCTACGATGCTATAATCCAGGCAATGCCGCGTTCCGACGTCGGAAAGCCGCGAAGAAGAGAGCGAGGAACGATGACGAGTCAACCCTCGGTTGGTACTAGTGCATCTCACACAGCCTTGCGGACGTTGGCCTTCCTGCTCGCCCCTCTCTTGATCAGCCTCTTCTTCCTGGAAGCCCTGCGACTTTACTACGGGCAGGTGTATCTCATCGTATGGGCCGCCCTCTTCTCCGAGCCCATAGACCTCGCCGGCCTCATGGTGGCTTTGCTGATGCTCACTTGCTTCCTCGCCGCCGCTCTGGTCCCCCTTCTCCACAGAGTGACCACCGTCCGTAAGATAGCCCTGGCCTCAGCCATAGGGGCGGCGGTCGGCCGCTCCTTCTTGAATGTTGGTCTCCCGTTCGAAGCGGAAGTGGTCGCCAGCTATCTGACCATTGCTTTCTATGGACTCTTCCTACCGTCATACCTCGAAGCGCATCACCAGACAGAGAGACCAAGAGTCAGCAATGGACTCCTCGTGACGGGCTTCGTTCTCGCCATGGCTTGTGACATGGCTGTCCGGGCTCTGGGAACCACTGTGGATCTGAGCCTTCGCCCCGAATGGCTACCCGTCCAGCTTGCATTGGCTGTGTTGGCCATCGTGACCGCATTCGCCTCTCGTGCAAGAGGCGCGCCTTCCTCCGACAAGATGGATATCAAACCCTCCTCCAGCTGGGCTGGAGTTCTCATACTGAGCGGTTTCGGCGCTGTCCTATTCCTGGAGTACAACCTCTTCGCCCACGCCAATACCATCTCTCGATCGGTACTGGTTGACTACGACTTGCTGGCGATCTTGATTCCGTTTGCCACGGTCATCGGCCTACTGATTCCTCGAGTAAGGGCCCTGCGGGGTTTGCCAGCCGCCATCGTCCAGAATGTGTTGATCTTGTTTTCAGTGGCTAGCTTCCTCTGGGTTGACGGTTGGCCATCGGCTGTCTTGATACTCGTAGCCCAAGTATGTGTCATGTTGGACCTGCGGCTTCTCTTCGGCTTCGTCGCCTCTCGCTCTTTCAAGTGGAGAACATCAACCGTAGCCGGGCTTGCGCTGGTGCTGAGCCTCCTGCTAGCCTTCGCTCTGCTGCTCGTGTACACATTCAGCTTCGCCTACGCCTATACCCTCGATGTCTTCCGGGGGACAGAGCCGGTGCCCTTCTCCGTTGCTGCCGTGATCTTGGGACTTGCCTCAATCTCTGCCGCGTGGAAAGCGCACCAAGTGGAGATCACCACCTTGCATACTCCTTGGGTAAAGGAGTCCCTTGCGGCACTTCCGATCATCCTGGCACTTGTCGCCTTCGGCCTCCAACCTACGATCACTCCACAGCCGGCAGAAGAAGGACCCATCAGGGTGATGAGCTACAACCTCCACCAGGCGTTCGGAATCGACAACAAGTTGGACCTGGAAGAGATCTTCGACACCATCAGGCAGGCCGACCCCGACATAATAGGCTTCCAGGAAGCGGATGCCGGCAGGGTACCCAGCCTATCGGTGGACGAGGTCCTGTGGTTGTCCCGTCGGCTGAACATGTACAGTGCCTACGGTCCTTCTTGGGGCAGCACCTATGGCGTGGCGGTACTCAGCAAATACCCCATCCTCGAGCATAGGCGGTACCTGCTGACCAGTGAGGAACAGCAGAGAGCTGGCCTGCAAGCCAGGATTGATGTTAGGGGGCAGGACCTCAGCTTCTTCTCCCTACACCTAGGCCTGAACGTTGCCGAACGCGATCGCCAACTCGATGAGGTGTTGGCATACGCTGCCCAAGCCCCGAGGCCCAAAGTGCTGGTGGGTGACTTCAACGCAAATCCGGATTCTCATGAGATTGGGCGAGTAATGGCGCAGTTCGGGAATGCCTTCGCCCTGGCCGGGACCGGCAGTGGATACACGTCGCCCGCTGACGCACCCCAGCAGACGATCGACTACGTGTTCGTCTCGCCGGATATCGAAGTTCTCTCTGCAGAAGTCATACCCTCTCTAGGCTCTGACCACCTACCCGTCGTGGCGCAAATGGAGATAGAATCACAGTAGGGCTCTCGCAAAGGAGGCACACCATGCACAAAAGCAAGGTCACGGAGATCGCACTTCTAGTACTGGGCTTGATCCTAGGATGCTGCTGGCTGCCCAGAGGCATCATGGGGCTACTCACCCTCACGCGCGTTGTGAGCCCAGGTTTGTGGTTGCCCAGTCAGCTTTGGCAACTGCTACAACTATGGTCGGACCCATTGAGCTGGTACGGCGCGCAAGTGTTCCAGAGTTTTCCGCGTCTTGGCCCTCGTGTACTCGCCTTCCTCACCGCTGTGCCCAACTGCTTGTGTGGGATCGTGGCTATACTAGTCATAGCGCTGGCAGTCTTCCTGTTCATTAAGGCAGCAGGCGTGGACAGAAAGGAGACCCGTTAGTAGAGGAGGGATTCGGGCTGCAAATCAGTCATCTGCTTTCAGAGGAGAATTCACTATGAGGCAATTGCACATCGTCGCTGAGTTGATGGCTCTCTCCGCTCGTACGTCGCCCAAGGGTAAAGGAGAGGACTTCATCGTTACCCAGATCGTGGAAGGGGATGACCTAGCGGTCCTGGGGCGGAACATGATCGAATTTGGCGAGAGAACGGGGAAGGAACTCTTCGATCGCGATGCCAAGAACGTGATGGATTCAGCGGCCGTCCTGCTCATTGGCATGAAGGACGCCACAGCCCTGGGCCTCAACTGCGGTGCCTGTGGCGCCGAGAAGTGCGTCAAGATCAACACATACGAGGGAGAGTTCACGGGCCCTCAGTGTTCCCTCCGCATGCTGGACCTCGGCATCGCCACCGGTTCCGCGGTCAAGACAGCGAGCATCCTGAACGCCGACAACCGCATCATGTATCGCATAGGGCCAGTGGCAAAAGAGATGGGGCTAATCGACGCCGATGTCATACTCGGCATCCCGATCTCGGCGACGGGCAAGAGCATCTATTTCGACCGATAGGCGTGCCCCTCAGACCGCTGACTCGAACTCAGTCAGATGAGCTCAGACGCGACTCCCGAAAGAGGCGCGCGTTGTCTATCGCCACGGCAGCGTAGCCAGCTATGGAAGCGAGCAGGCTTTGATCGTGCTCAGTGAAAGTGCCCTCCAACTTGTTGATGACTTCAATCACCCCGATGATCTCGCCTCTGGCGATCATCGGCACGCAGAGCACCGATCTAGTCACAAGACCCGTAGAGACATCGATGGCCTTGTGACGACTGGCATCTTGACGCGCATCTGGAATGAGCAATGGCTGACCAGTTTGGGCCACTCGACCAGCGATGCCCTGTCCCATCCTCGGGCGCAGAGGTTTCACATGTTCGGCCCTCTCACCCAAGGCGATCTGGAATACTAGCTCCTCTGCCTCCTCATCAACGAGCAGGAGAGAACCAACCTCCACCTTGAGCATGACATTGACCCGCTCCATTATCAAAGTGAGGGCACTCTCCAGGTCAACGGTTGAGGAAAGGGCATGGCCGATCTCGTTGAGCAGCGCCAGTTCCTCCGCTCGACGCTGAATACGGTCATACAGCCGAGCGTTCTCGACGCCGATAGCCGCATAGTCAGCCAAAACACTCAGCAGGTACTTGTCATTGGTAGAAAAGGACTTGTCAAAGGTGGCACCGCTCACACTCAGCGCACCAATGACCTGTCCTCGAAACTTCAGTGGGACAATGAGAGAAGCCTTTGCCGCAAGGTCCTCCTCCAACGTCTGGCCCGGTTCCCCGGAGGGCGCCCCCAATATCGTAGCACGGCCGGTCTTGATGACGTCTTCGATCACGCTGTCTTCTACCGGTACTCCGTACTCCCCCGAGAGTTCCCCATCTGCGCCCTGTGCGGCTCCGACCCACAGAACATTGGTCTCTTCGTCGATGAGGTGGGCGGCTCCTTCCTGCGCTCCGGTTACGTAGACTGCGGCCTCGACAGCTCGCTTCAACAGGTCCTCCAGTCGCAGCAGCGCATTCATAGCTTGCCCGATGCCATGCAGTATGTTGAACTCCTTGATCCGGCGCTCCAACTCCTTGTTGGCCAGAGTCAGCTGTTTCACTAACTCGGACCTTTCCCTTTTCAACCGCGATTCGCCAAGAGCCTGCTCGATAGCCTCCAGTATCTCCTCCATCTTGAAGGGCTTGGTTATGTAGTTCTTGACCCCTAACCTGAAGGCCTCCGCGGCAATAGTCTCTGAGCCATGAAACGTAATTACGATGACCGGAATATCGCTCCCCTTCTCATTCAAAGCGGCCAGAACATCCATCCCCGACATCTTAGGCATTTCCAGATCCAAGATCATCAGGTCGGGCTTCCTGCTCAAGGCCACCGAGAGTCCCGCTTCGCCATCCACCGCGGTCAAGACCTCGTAACCATTGGGGCGGAGAACGTAGTCCTCCAAGAAATCGATCACGCCCGGGGCATCATCAACCACCAGAACTGTCTCACCAGCCATCATCTCCTCCTTCCCACACTTGACTATCTGGCCCGCCTGTATCTCTGACCGACGATGACCTGTCCTGCAGGACGGACGACGAAGTGCACGAACGCTTGCACTTCCTCGTCCGGGCTCTGCCGAGTTACCAACGTGAAAGGTCGATCAAGAGGGTAGTCCCCTTGCGTGACAGCCTGGAGGACCGGCTTCACCCCATCGATACGGAGTGGCTTAGCGCCAACGGGGACATCCACTGAAGAGGCGTACCCGATGGCGAGAGGATTCTCGGCAACAAACCGACCTACGGCCTGATTGCTGGGCATCACAATGGCCGTCAGAGTCACCCTCCTGCCCTCCATCACCGTCTCCTCGAACCACTCCCTAGTCCCGGAACGGTCCTCACGACTCAGAACCTGGATATCTACCTCCTCGCCCCCAACCTCGGACCAGACCAAGATGTCACCGCTGAATAACTGCCTGAGTTGCTGAGAACTCAGCGAGTCCACGGTGTTGTGGTTGTTCACTAGAATGGCGACGGCGTCGTAAGCCACTACCGTGGCCTCTAAACCCTGCTCCTCGCTAGGCGACAGCTCTCGCGATACCAGAGCCAGGTCCACTGCGCCATCGCGCAACGCTTCCAGGCCCAGCCTCGAGCCCCGGGCTTCGATGTCAATTGTCACATACTCGAAGCGACGGGTGTAGGCATTGGCCAGTTCCTCCATCACCGACTGCATAGAGCTGGCACCCGCCATCTCCAGGTGCACAGGTGCGTGCGGTTCCACAGTGGCAACGCACGCACTCACAAGAGAACCGACGAACAGCACAGAGCCCGTCAATACGCTGTGCCAGCACCAACGATTCTCACTCGTCATGATGCTCGTTCACAGACCATCCCTCAGAAGAGCGCGGTCGTACCCCGAGAGACCGCTATCAGAACGAGGCCAGAGCAAACAATGTGCTGGCCAGGCCCACACTCCAGCAGTATATCGCGAAAGGATAGAGACCTCGCTTCCGCAGATAGCCCAGAAGGAACTTGATGCTGAGAAAACCACTGACAGCTGCGGCGAGAAAGCCGGTGCACAGGATCAGAGGCGAGCTTGAGAAAAGAGGCGCCCCCGACAGGTCCTTCAGCTTGAATACCCCTGCCCCCAGGATGATTGGCACAGCCAGCAGAAACGAGTAGCGTGCCGCGTCTTCCCTGCCCAGGCCTCGCCAAAGGCCGGCACTGATCGTGGCGCCCGAACGAGATATCCCCGGCGCGATGGCGAGCGCCTGCCCCAGGCCCACGATGATGGCATCCAGCCAGGTCATTTCGTGCACTTCCAGGTTGCGCCTGCTCAACTTCTCACCGGCTATCAGCAGGACTCCCGTGGCCACCAGCAGGATACCCACCCACATCGGGGTGGCAAACAGAGCTTCGAAGAAATCCTCGAAGGTGAATCCGATCACCGTCGCCGGTAGGGTTCCGAGCAGGATGAGCCAGGCTATCTTGCGCCGTGGCTCATCGGCCAAGGACCGCTCCTTGATGCTGAGCGCTGCACCGATTGTCAACTCCGCCAGGTCTTGCCAAAAGAAAGCACCGACGGCGAAGAGAGTACCTAGATGCAGCATGGCGTCAAACGCCAGCCCGGGGTTACGCCAGTCGAGCAGCCAAGGTACAAGCACAAGATGCCCAGAACTGCTGATAGGTATGAACTCCGTGACTCCCTGCACGATGCCCAGGATCAGCGCTTGAAAGATACTAATCGCCAGCAACCTCCTTGGAGGCCCGCAACTTATTCAACCAAATCTTCCGGTCGCGCATTCGCACCTCGTCGTCCACCACCTTGTACGAAGACAGGAACTGCTCCTTCAGCGTCGGGAATCGGTCCTCCAGTATGGCTGTTCTTATCTCCCTCATGAGATTGAGTATGAAATGGAGGTTATGTAAAGTCGCGAGGCGCAAACCAAGTATCTCCTTGGCCATCACCAGATGCCGCAGGTATGCTCGGGAGAACTGTTGACAGGCGTAGCAGGAGCATCCTTCTTCCACAGGTGCGGGATCGTCCTTGTACCGAGAGTTGCGTATGTTGAGTCGCCCTTCCGAGGTGAAGAAGGTTCCATTGCGAGCTATGCGGGTAGGCAATGCACAGTCGAAGATGTCTATACCTCTCGCGACACCCTCGAAGAGATCCTCCGGAGAACCTACACCCAAAAGATGGCGCGGTTTGTCTTCAGGCAACAAGGGAATGGTGACATCAAGCATGTGATGCATAGTCTCCTTGGGCTCACCGACACTGAGGCCTCCTATGGCGTAGCCGGGAAGATCCAAGGACGTCAAGTAGCGCGCGCTCTCCCCACGAAGGTCTGGGTACGTCCCTCCTTGAACTACGCCGAAGAGCATCTGATCGGTACGTGTGTGAGCCTTCAGACACCGCTCGGCCCATAGGTGGGTACGCTGCAGCACGACACGGTTGTGTTCATAGTCACTGCGATAAGGTGGACAGACATCTAGGGCGACAATAATGTCTGCACCGAGTTGCTCCTGCACCGCAATGCTTCTCTCTGGCGTGAGACGGTGCTCCGACCCATCCACGTGGGAGCGAAAAGTCACCCCATCACCGTCAATCTTGCGCAAGTGCTCCATGCTGAAGACCTGGAAGCCGCCGCTATCCGTCAAGATGGGGCGCTGCCAACCCATGAAACTGTGCAGCCCCCCCAGCCTGGCGATGACCTCAGGTCCAGGGCGCAGATTAAGATGATACGTGTTCGCCACAACCAGTGAAACGCCCAACTCCTCCAACTCTTGAGGAGACGTCGTCTTCACCGTTGCCTGGGTGCCCACCGGAGCGAAGACAGGGGTCGGTACTTTTCCGTGAGGCGTGTGCAATTCGCCGACCCGAGCCCAGCTGTGGCGACACTTGCTTTCTAGGTCGAAACCGAAACTGGCCACCATGTCTGGATTGCAAAGATTATAATGCAACCGGGCAACAACTTCCAGACTGATGGGATTACCGGACTCGATGACACTGCACACGGAAACCGGAATGACACTGATGCAGATCCGGGAAGTGACGAAAGGACATCCACCCCTGTGCGATGTCCCTTCCGCTTTCCCAGTCAGCTGTCACAAGAGGCTCGGAAGGTAACCTGTCAGAACCTCAGCAGTCATGGGGTGCCACAGTATGTTGTGGCCCAGCCCAGCTAGCAGTGCAACCGGCCACCCGCAACTTGCCCGCTGCAGGCTCGCCCACAGGCCCACGCGGGCCACCCAATCACGTTCCCCGATCAGCACCAGCCCCTTGACCCCGACCAAGCTGCCCTTGAAACGTCCCTGTCGCGCCAAGCCTCTTAGAACCGAAGCCGTGGCCACCAGCTCTGAGAGTCGCCGACTTGAAGAATGCCACAGGCTCGCGACGGGACTCAACAGTAGATCGAGTCCCTTCCCTGCAATCTGACAACCCAATGTCAGATGCCTGCTCTCTGCGATGGTCCTCACGGGTGAAATCGACACAATCGAAAGCTTCGGGCTGCTGCCTACTACGCCGACTCGTCGTCCGCTAGTCGAGAAGTCGGCCGCGGCAAACTCCCAGAGCGCTGCCGCGCCAACGGAATGACCAATACCGATGATCCGGTCACAGTTGAGCAAACCCAGGTAGCGCAGGACGTATTCCAGCTGTCGTGAGTAGTGTTGGGGAGTAATGCCAGCTGAGCAAGACGCCGAGTCCAGACTTCCACCATCCCGGCCCAGGCCAGCCAACACCAGGCCAATAGCCTCCTTTCCCAGTGCCTCAACCGTGCGCAGGACATTGACTACCAGGCCCTCCTGCGGTCCCCGCACCGGGTCGCCTAGGCCCCAGGAGCCTCTCCCGCCACCGAGTCCGTGAAGGAAGGTCACCACTATGCGGTTCTGGCTCGCGGATTGATCCGACCTGCCGCCAGGTGGATTGGGTAGCACCAGGGTCGCCGGTGACTTGCTAAGTCCCGTCTGCTCCTGGAACTCCTCCAGCTCCGACGGCTTCAAGAAGTCTGTTACATCAAGATCGAGGAAGGTACGGCTTCCCTCGACCCTCCTCGATTCCGAGACCTCACCTAATAAGTCGATTGTCGCTTTGTTGGTCAACTACTTAACAAGCACCTCCTTCAGTTGTCCGACACACCCCAATGCCAAGAGGCGTATCGGCCGGGTGAGAAAAAAAGGCGAAGACGCGTGACGGTCCTCGCGCTGGTCGTGGCAGACACAGGCCACAACCGACCACACGGTTCCTTGGGCTTGACAAAGGTCCCGACGTGGCTTACTATGGTCTATGTCTTGCAGGTGGCGCAGCTGGTGGCAGCACAGCTAGCACAACCCGTACCGCCCAAAGAGCGACCATCCCCGCCACCCGCGTCGCTCTTGCTTACGGCAGCGAACAGCGATATGGCCCGTCGAGTCTGAGGGCTGTCGCACTGGATGCAGGAAACAGGCTCATCGGCCTGGCTGAAACTACGCAGGACTTCAAACTCGCACCGACAATCGTCGCAGTGATATTCGTATAGCGGCATCAAACTCTCCGAGCATAGGGCGACCAACTACCTTTACCTAGTTTACCATAGTTGCGGGTCGTCGTCAAATGCTCTGTCCAGCACGCGGTCGAAAGGAGACTCCTTTGAATGAGCTGACCAATCGCGCATTGAATCTCGCCCAGACGAAGGGTGCCAGCTACGCTGACATGCGTGTCATAGACCTAGAGATGCAAACCATCGCCGTCAAGAACGGTATTGTCGAGGGCATCTCCCTGGACACAAGCCATGGCTTCGGCATACGAGTCATCGTGGATGGTGCCTGGGGCTTTGCCTCCAGCGCTCGCGTCGAGAGGGAAGAGGTCGATAAGATCACAGCGCTAGCCATCGAGATCGCCAAGGCCAGCGCTCTCGTGGCAGGGGAGCGAATTGACCTTGGCCCGCCCGAGGTCCACAGGGATGCCTTTCGGACGCCGACAACACTAGACCCGTTCCAGGTCTCTTTGGAAGAGAAGATCGACCTTCTTCTGGCCTGCGACGAAGCGATGCGCAAGACCAAAGGGGTGACCGTCGCCGAGGGGAACATGGCCTTCATCCGCGAAAGACAAGTCTTCGCCAGCACGGAGGGAAGTTCCATTGAACAGGAGATCATCGAGACAGGCGCAGGCTTGGAGGCGACGGCGGTCGCCGAGGACGAAGTTCAGAAACGCTCGTATCCTAACAGTTTTGGCCGCCATCAAGGAACAGCTGGGTACGAGTTCATCGAGAGATACGACCTCCTGGGCAACGCCGAGCGCCTTGGCCAGGAGGCCGTGGCACTCCTGTCCGCACGCCAGTGTCCCAGCCGTGTCACCACCCTGATTTTGGGCCCTACACAGTTGGCCTTGCAGGTACACGAGTCTTGCGGCCATCCCACGGAGTTGGATCGGGTGCTCGGGACGGAGGCTAGCTACGCAGGAACCAGCTTTCTGACTCCGGAGAAGCTGGGCGGTTTCCGCTACGGTTCTGAGATAGTCAGCATCACCGCCGACTCCACCCTGCGTGGAGGGCTGGGCACTTTCGGATATGATGACGAGGGTGTCCCTGCCCAGCGAACCCATCTCGTCAAAGATGGCATCTTCGTCGGTTACCTCACCTCTCGGGAGACGGCCAGCCAATTGGAACAGCGCAGCAATGGTACGATGCGCGCCGATGGTTGGAGCAACATCCCGTTGATCCGCATGACCAACATCAATCTTCAACCGGGAGAATGGGACCTGGACGATCTCATTGCTGATACCGACGAGGGCATCTATATGGAGATGAACAAGAGCTGGAGCATAGACGACAAGAGGCTGAACTTCCAGTTTGGGACCGAGATAGCCTACGAGATCAAGAACGGGAAGTGGGGAGACCTCTTGAAGAACGCCACTTACGCAGGAATGACGCCCCAGTTCTGGGCTTCTTGCGACGCCATATGCAATGACAGGCACTGGGACATATGGGGCACGCCTAACTGCGGCAAAGGGCAGCCCTCTCAAGTGGCTCACGTGGGCCACGGTGCCAGTCCGGCCCGCTTCCGGAACGTCCGAGTGGGTGTGATGAAGTAGGTGCAAGGCAAAGGAGAAACGATGCTCGGCAGACGTAGGATACGAGAGCGGATCGAACACGTGCTATCCCTGTCGAAGGCAGACCAAACAGAGGTAGTATTCATGGGAGAGACTGAGCAGTTGACCCGTTTCGCCAACTCCTACATCCATCAGAACGTGGGCAAAGAGGACGTCGGTCTTCGAGTTCGGGTCGTGGTGGGCAAGAAGATAGGAATAGCCTCAACCAATGACCTGAGCGACGCCGCTCTGGAGCGAGCGCTGGAGTCAGCGATGACGGCGGCCAAGTTCCAGCAGGACAACCCCGACTTCATTTCTCTCCCCGAGCCGCAAAGCATTGAGGAGATAGATGGCTTCGTCGAGAGTACCGCGGCGTGCACTCCTCAGAAGCGAGCTGAGGCCGTGAGAAGCATCTGCCTTCCGTCACGAGAACACGCCCTGAACGCTTCGGGCGCCTTCGCCACCAGGAGCTTCGAGTACGGTGTGGGCAATTCCTTGGGTGTGTTTGTCTACTACCCGACCACACTGGCCGACCTGCGAACTGTGATCATGAGCGACTCCGGTTCCGGGTATGCCGCTGCAGCCTCTCTGGACGTGGAGGAGATCGATGCCGAATCACTGGGCCAGGAGGCCATAGACAAGGCGCTGCGCACCCGCAACCCCGTCGATCTGCCGCCCGGCGACTATGCGGTTATCCTCGAAGAGTATGCCGTTAGCCTATTGCTGACGTATCTCGCGTACATGGGCTTTGGCGCGCTGGCGCTTCAAGAAGGCCGTAGCTTCATGGTGGGAAAGCTGGGGAAGAAGATCGCGGGGGAGAATGTAAGCATATGGGATGATGGCCTTCACCCCAAGAATGTCCCGATGCCCTTCGACTTCGAAGGAGTCCCCAAGCAGCGAGTGGATTTCATCACCACGGGCACTGCAAACGCGGTAGTGTACGACAGCTACACAGCGGGCCGGGAAGAAGGCAAGAATTCGACGGGACACGCTCTGCCACCGCCCAACAGCATCGGGCCATTCCCCTGGAATGTGGCCATGGATCCTGGTCAGGCGACGAAAGAGGAGATGCTGGCTTCCACGAAAAAGGGGTTGTGGGTGACTCGTGTCCACTACGTCAGACCCGTTCATCCCCTGAAGACGATCGTCACCGGCATGACTCGCGATGGGACGTTCCTGATCAAGGATGGTGAGTTCGGGAGGCCGGTCAAGAACTTGCGCTTCACCCAAAGCATCCTGGAAGCCCTTTCCGACGTCGAGATGATTGGTCATGACACTAAGATGGGGCGAGAGGGCTTCATGGAGGACTTCATCGGAGGTGTTCGTGTGCCAGCACTGAAGATTGGGAAATTCACCTTCACGAGCACGACCGAGTTCTAGTGAGCACACGGCACGGGCCCGCACGCACCTCTGAGTGACACAGAACACTGTCGGTCCAGGCGCCGGAGGGACTCCACCACAACTCAGCTTCCCCCTGAATCTGTGATCCGCTCACAGTGTGATTCATAGGAATCATGGAATGACCTCCGCAGGTCCGCAAGGTTGTGATTGGTGACGGATTGCAGCGCACTTTCAACCAAAGAGATAACTCAGGGTGTAGACCATGTTCCGGACGAGTTCTAGCTCCCCTTGACGCCGGTTCATGGGCTATGGCATGATCTCAACACATACTGATCGGACGTCCCTGCGTGCATCCTCTCAGCTGAAGGTCGACGCGTTCCGGCGTTGTGGTGATGAGTTGGAGGTCTAACTGGCCACGCCCCCTAAGAGTAACTACACCTCTGCACAGGTGTTGTTAGGTACTAGCGGGGGGCTCTGGGCAGGGTCTCGAGGAGGAAACCGGGGTTCAAGATGAGAACCGACGAAATCCAGCTGCGCGTTGACGACGTATCGCTCAGCTTCGGTGGAACCAGCGCTTTGTCCAACGTGAGCCTCGAGGCTCACGAGGGCGAGATTCTGGCCCTCATCGGCCCCAACGGCGCCGGCAAGACCAGCCTCATCAACTGCATCAACGGGTTCTACCGCCCAGACCGGGGAACGATCATCTTCGAAGGCCAGGACATCACCCGGTTGCCCCCGCACAGAATCGCCACACTGGGCATCTCCCGCACTTTTCAGAACATCGCTCTCTACACGGGTATGAGCGTGCTGGACAATCTGATGGCGGCCCGACACGTGCATATGAAACACGGCATGCTGGCCAGCATCTTCTACTTTGGGCCAGCGCTGAAAGAGGAAGTGGAACATCGGCTCGTGGTCGAGGAGATCATTGACTTCCTGGAAATGGAGGCGATCCGGAAGAGGACCGTCGGCATGCTGCCTTACGGCTTGCGCAAGCGAGTGGAGCTAGGGCGAGCGCTGGCACTGGAGGCGAAGCTGCTTCTGCTCGACGAGCCCATGGCCGGCATGAACGTCGAGGAGAAGGAGGATATGGCCCGTTTCATCCTGGACATCCACGAGCGGCAGGGGACCACAATCCTCCTCATCGAGCACGACATGGGCTTGGTGATGGACATCGCTGACCGAGTTGCTGTGCTTGACTTCGGCCTCAAGATTGCCGACGGTACGCCAGACGAGGTCAAGCGCGACCCCAAGGTCATTCAGGCCTACCTCGGGAAGAAAACGACTTCGGCCGTCACAGAGATGAGACAAGGGAGCGGAGATCAAGGATGGCAGACACAATAGTTGACACCCTCCCCAAGTGTCTGGTTGCCGGAGCTCACAAGTATGGTGACGACACGGTCGCTATGCGCCAGAAGGACCGGGGCATCTGGCGGGAGTTCACCTGGCGGGAATCCTACGAGCAAGTGAGGCGGTTTGCGCTGGGTATGGTCAGCCTCGGTCTGCAACGGGGCGATAAGGTATGCATTATCGGCGACAACGACCCACAGTACTTCTGGGCTCAGTTGGCGGTGCAGGCCGCCGGTGGAGTAGCAGTAGGCATCTTCACCGACAGCGTCCCCCGTGAGATCCAGTACGTCGTGGATCACTCCGACGCGACTTTCGTCCTGGCCAAGGATCAGGAGCAATGCGACAAACTGCTGGAGATCCGTGACCAAGTGCCAAACGTGCGCAGGGTCATCTATTGGGAGGAGAAAGGACTCTGGAGCTACGACGAATCGTGGCTGATTTGCTATGAGGAGGTCGAGGCCCTGGGACACGCGCAGCAGGAAAAGCAGCCTGGACTGTTCGAGGAGCTGGTCGCACGGGGGAAGGGAAGCGACCTTGCGCTGTTCTGTTACACGTCGGGCACCACGGGATCGCCCAAGGGGGCAATGATCAGCCACTCCAATCTCATCGCCGGCTGTGACCTCACCATGAAGGTGGATCCACGCACGCACATGGACGACTACGTCTCCTTTCTGCCCCCAGCCTGGATCACCGAGAATGTTCTGGGCTTGACCGTGCATCTGCGCACCGGCATGATTGTTAACTTCCCCGAGGCGCCAGAGACCGTACAGGAGAATATTCGCGAGATCGCGCCGCAGGCGTTGCTCTTCAGCTCAAGGCTGTGGGAGAACATGGTGGCGATGGTTCAGATGCGGATAACCGACACTTCGTCCATCAACCGC
Organism: Chloroflexi bacterium B3_Chlor; assembly: GCA_005223035.1. Taxonomy (GTDB): domain Bacteria; phylum Chloroflexota; class Anaerolineae; order UBA7937; family B3-Chlor; genus B3-Chlor. The sequence continues at coordinate 8,163 of NJBK01000042.1, read as the reverse complement.
TTTCTGTACCGCCTCTTTATGCCTGTGGGCGACAAGGTCGCCCGGATGCGCTCCGAGGAGCGCCGGCAGCCCAGCCTTCTCTGGCGGTCGCTGTACGCGCTGGGAGAGCCGGCCCTGTTTCGCCCGCTGCGCGATAAGCTGGGGCTGATCAACACCAAGTCGGCTTACTCCTCCGGCGCAGCACTCAGTCCAGATGTCGTTCGCTTCTTCCGCGCTATAGGCGTCAACATCAAGAACCTCTACGGCTCCACCGAGGCTCAGGTGCACACCCTGCACATAGGCGACGACATCCGGTTCGAGACGGTAGGCGTACCAATGCCCGGCATGGAGGTCAAAATCGCCGACGACGGCGAGATCCTAGTAAGGGGGCCGAGTCTATTCCAGGGATACTATAAGGACCCCGAGGCCACGGCCGAGAAGCTGAAGGACGGCTGGTTCCACACCGGCGACGCCGGTTACGTTGACGAGGACGGGCACCTGATCTACCTCGACCGCGTCAAGGACCTGCTGGAGTTGGCCGGTGGGGAGAGGTTCTCGCCGCAGTACGTCGAAGGCCAATTGAAGTTCAGCCCCTACGTAAAGGACACGATGACCATCGGCGGGGCGGACAAGGAATACGTCACGGCCATCATAAACATTGACTTCGGCAACGTGGGACGCTGGGCAGAGGGCCGGGGCCTGGCCTACACTACGTTCGTGGACCTGTCACAGAAGCCGGAGGTGTACGATCTCATCCGGGCCGATGTGGAACGGGTGAACCGGACACTGCCGCCGCCGGCACGCGTGCGGAAGTTCGTCCTGCTGCACAAGGAGTTCGACCCCGACGAGGCGGAGTTGACCCGCACCCGCAAGCTGCGGCGGGCGTTCATGGAGGACCGCTACACACTGATGATAGACACGATGTACGGCGGTGGCGAGGAGGTACGCGTGCGGGCCGAGGTGGAATACCGAGACGGGCGCACGGGCGTGGTGGAGACGTCGGTGAGGGTGTGTTCGCTCAGTTGAGTACGACGGCGAGTCTGCAAGCGACTGTCGGTCTCACGTTCTCCAAGGGCCTGATGACCGACGTGGCGGCGAACCGGAGGTAGCAACATGGCTGACTTGGTCCTATTCGGCAAACCTCTCTTTCTCGCCGTGCAGTGGTTGCTCACCGGCCTTCTCGTGGGGAGCATGTACTCGCTTGTCGCTCTGGGGCTGGTGGTGATCTACAAGGCTTCAAGCGTCTTCAACTTCTCCCACGGATGGTTGATGCTTGTGGGGGGTCTGCTGTGCTGGGCCTTCTTCCAAGACCAAGGCTGGCCGCTGTGGGTCTCCATTCTGGCAGCGTTCGCCGTCGCAGTGATCTTGGGCCTGCTTATCGAGCGCGTCACCTTGCGCCCGCTCATCGGCCAGCCGGTGCTAACGACCATCATGATGACGTTGGCGCTGGCCCAGTTGCTTCAGGGCATCGTGATGCTAGTCTGGGGTGCCAACCCACACCCACTACCGATTTTCGCCGATGCGGCTGGCCTCCCCATGCCACCGTTGAAGCTCCCCACCGCAGGGTTTCTGGGTGGCGATATCATTCTAAAGGTCCAGTTGCTCTGGTCGTTCGTCGTGACTGCGCTGGGCTTTGGAGCTCTTACGTTGTTCTTCCGCTTCACTAGAACGGGACTGAGTATGCGAGCAGCGGCGGAAGACCACCAACTCGCCCAGTCGGTCGGGCTGCCCGTACGGCGCATCTTTGGCCTGGCATGGGCGATCGCCGCCATCGTCGCCGCGGCGGCCGGCATTGTGCAAGGCGCAGGCACTGGCTTGGATCCAATCGCCGTTCCCACCATGGCCCTGAGGGCCTTCCCGGCGGTGCTGTTGGGTGGGCTCGAGTCCATCCCTGGTGCAATTGTGGGAGGCCTCACCATCGGCGTCGTGGAGACGATGACCTCCGGATACATCAGCACCTCCGCGGGCCAGGAACTGGCGCCCTTTCTCGTGCTGATGTTGGTGCTGATTATCAAACCGGATGGCCTGTTCGGGCAGAAGCGGATTGAGCGGATATAGATTGCAGTATCGCGACGGCATGTCGTAGTAGGAAAAGAGGATGGCAGTAATCCGACCGAGTGGTATATACGACGTGAACTATGAGCAAGACATGGCATTGGTGCGAACACCGGCACTAAAGGTCGCGGCTGCTATATGCGCCGTCATCTTTTTCGCGCTGCCGCTCTTCAGCCGTGACTCTCCTCTGGGTTTGGAGATCGTGCCCCTGCCCTTGCTGGGCACGCTGAACCGCATCGGGATCACGCTCATCTCCGTGCAAGGCCTCAATATCCTGCTTGGCTACACCGGCCAGGTCTCCCTCGGGCAAGCGGCGTTCATGGCCGTGGGAGCATACACCTCGACCATATTGACGACGCACGTCGGGATTCCCTTCTGGTTCGCCCTCCCGATGGCGGCGCTGACGGCTGGTGTGGTCGGGCTGATCTTCGGCCTGCCCAGCCTGCGTATCAAGGGCTTCTACCTGGCCATGGCCACGCTGGCGGCCCAGTTCATCATACCCTGGCTGCTCAAGAACCCACTGGCTCAATGGACCGGGGGAGCTAGCGGCATGGAGGTGCCTCTCCCAACGCTGGGAAGGTGGGTCTTCAACACCGATCAGAGCATGTTCTATGTGATCATGATCCCAGTAGCAGTGATGATGCTGGCGGCCAAGAACATCACCCGCACACGGCTCGGTCGCGCTCTGATCGCAGTCCGTGACAACGACCTGGCGGCCGAGGTATTGGGTATCAACCTCTTCACCTACAAGCTGCGTGCCTTCTTCCTATGTGCCGTATTCGCCGGTGTCGCCGGTAGCCTATCGGCCCACTACACGCGCAGCATCAGCCCTGATGGCTTCGACTTGCTCGATTCCGTTTGGCAACTCGGGATGCTGATCGTCGGCGGGGCAGGCTATGCGGTGGGACCGATCTTCGGCACAGCGCTGATACGGCTCCTGCGCGAGTTCGCGACCTTCATCACGCCCGCAATGCGCGAACTGCTCCCCGGGACGCTGCCTTTTGTGGACGTAGCGAGTGTGGATCGGGCGTTGGGGCCGCTCTTCTTCGCTGTGGTCTTGATGCTGTTTCTCGTTTTCGAGCCCAGGGGCTTGGCGTACCGCTGGGAGATCCTCAAGGCGGCCTGGCGGCTACGGCCGTTCGCACATTAGCGATGGAAAGGAGGTGAGGTTATCGAAGATAGAACGCGAGGATTGCACCTATTGAGATTGTGTCTGGCCCCCAAACTGCTGGTTCAGACTCTGAAAAGGAAAGGAGAGGAAAAGATGAAGAAGCTCGCGTTGCTGCTGATGGTTGTGGCATCACTCCTGGCGGCCTGTGCGCCGGCCGCACCAGTACCGACTGAACCGCCCCCCACCGAGGTCCCGCCAACTGAGGTGCCGCCGACCGAGGTACCACCGGTCGAACTGCCAGAGGGCTGCACTGAGGATCTGACCGGCGAGACGATCACTTTCTACCACTTCGGTGACCTGACCGGCGTCTACGCCTTCATCACGCAGCCGCTGCTGGCCGGCTTCACCGACGCCATCGCTTACTACAACGCCCAGGGTGGCATCTGCGGCGCGACCATCGTCAGCGAGTACGCTGACGACGCTGGCGAACTGGAGGAGGCGCAGGCCATCTACGACCGCTTCAGTGCCCTGGATCCCAAGCCGTGGATGATCATGCTCTACGGCTCGGACGAGACAGAGATGCTGCGCTCGCGAATCGTAGAGGACGAGATCCCCGTCTTCACGGCTGGCCTGAGCACGCCCGGTTTGTACGGCGACAGCGGGCAGGAGCCGGGCTGGGCCTTCGGCATGGTGCCGCTCTACACCGATCAATTCGGCGCGTTCTGCGACTGGGTGGCCGACACCTGGGAGGGGGAGGAGGCGCCCAGCATCGGAATCCTCAGCTGGATGGGAGCCTTCGGCCAGGCCGCCGAGTCGGCGGAGACTACTGCCTACTGCGAGTCGGTGGGAGTCGAGATCGTGGGCTCGGAGTACTTCATGCCCGGAACCCCCGATCTCACCGTCCAGATTCAGAGCCTGATGGCCGACGGTGCCAACATCCTGTACACCAACTCATTGGCCACTGGCCCGGCGCAGATCCTCACGGATGCTGCCGCATTGGGCGTGGCCGACGAGGTGGTGATCGCCGGCGGCAACTGGGCCCTCGACATGGCAACGGTCGGCTTGGCCGGGGCCGCGGCCAACAACTTCATCGGCCTCTTGCCTTACACCTGGTGGGATGAGACAGACCACCCCGGCATCCAGATCGTCACCCAGGAGTGGGTGGCCAATGAGCGGGAGATAGCCACTCGCAACGTCGCCTACCTGCTGGCCTGGGGCACCCTGGACACTTACATCGAGCTGGTCAAGATGGGCGTGGCCGAGGTCGGGTACGAGAACGTGGACGGGCCGGCCATCTATGCCGCCTTCCAGGAACTGGACTATGAAGCCCTGGACGGCGTGTTCAACTGGAAGTTTGACGCCGAGACCCGCGCGCCTGCCATGACGCGGGTAGGACAAGTCCAGTTCACAGCCGAGGGCACCCCCTACTTCGCTCCCCTGAGCGAGTGGATGGAATGCCCCGATCTGCGCCCCGGTGGCGCCGACGTCCCGTAGCAAGAGAAGGAATCAGGGATCAGGATGGGCCCAGCCCATACCTGGTCCCTGATCGTTCATTCTCCGATTGAAGGGCGAACTCATGCTTGCAATCAACAACATCGAGGTCGTCTACAGCGATGTCATCCTCGTCCTGCGGGGCATCTCTTTGCGGGTCGAAGAGGGCCAAATTATCGCCATCCTAGGGGCCAACGGCGCGGGAAAGACGACCACGCTCAAAGCCGTCTCCGGCCTGCTGCGCACCGAACTCGGTGAAGTGCAGCGGGGCAGCATCGAGTTCAATGGCACGCGTATCGACGGCTGGTCACCCGAGGAGATCGTGCGCCTGGGCATCGTTCAGGTGATCGAGGGCCGCCGCCTGTTCACCCATCTTACAACTGAAGAGAACCTGCTGGTGGGCGCGTTGGTGCGGAAGGACAGAGCTGCTGTGCAACGGGACCTGGAGATGGTGTACCACTACTTCCCCCGTCTCAAGGACCTGAGGCGCAAGGTCAGTGGATACCTATCCGGCGGTGAGCAGCAGATGCTGGTCATCGGCCGCGGGCTAATGGGACATCCCAGCCTCATGCTGCTGGATGAGCCTTCGCTAGGACTGGCCCCTCTCTTGGTCAATGAGATCTTCGAGGTCGTGAGGCGGATCAACGCCGAAGAGGGCACATCAATCCTCCTTGTCGAGCAGAACGCCCGCGCGGCGCTGGATGTGGTGGACTACGGTTATGTGATGGAGAACGGCCGCGTAGTGCTCGATGGTCCAGCGGAGGCCCTGCGGGAGAACGAGGACATCAAGGAATTCTATCTGGGGCTGACCAGCGTTGGCAAGCGGAGGAGCTATCGCGAAGTGAAGCACTATAAGCGGCGCAAGCGTTGGTTGGGCTGATACTCTCTCCAGGAGGACTCAAGCATGTCAGAAGTCAATGAAAGGCTAAGGCATATCATCCAGCACGCCTACGACAACGCCCCGGCAGTGAAGGAGATCATGAGCGCGGCTGGTGTCTCGCCCGACGACATCCAGACCGTCGCCGACCTGGACAAGATCCCGGTGACTAGCAAGGACCGGTTGGTCGAACTGCAGGCGGCCAGCCCGCCCTTTGGCGGTTTTCTGGCCGTCCCTATCAACACGCTGCAACACGTCTTCTTTTCTCCGGGCCCGCTGTACGAACCGTCGGCCGACCAGGGTGCCATGATCGACACTGCTCAGGACATTATTGAAATTGCTGGCTTTGACGCCGCTGATGTTGTGATCAACACCTTCAGTTATCACCTGGTCCCGACCGGCCTGGCCGTTGACCAGGTCCTGACACAGATCGGCGCGACGGTGATTCCGGCAGGCGTAGGCAACGCCGACCTGCAACTCAAGATGATGTTGGACCTAGCTGTAACCGGCTACCTCGGCACGCCGTCCTGGTTAATGGCACTGATCGAAAAGGCCGAGGAGAGTGGTCTTGACTTCCGCGGCCAGTTCTCCGTGCGAAAGGCCCTCGTCTCGGCGGAACCGTTGCCGCCTCCTCTGCGCCAGACTCTTGTTGACAAGTACGGCCTGAGCATTACCAACGTTTATGGCACCGCCGAACTTGGTTCCCTGGCCTACGATACCAAGGGCGACCTCCCGATGCATCTGCTCAAGACGCCCATCGTCCAGGTCACTAACCCCGACACAGGACAACCGGTCGGCCCGGGAGACACAGGTGAAGTCGTGGTGACAACGTTCGATGAAACCTACCCCTTGATCCGCTTGGGCACCGGCGACTTGGCGGTCAACGTGGACCCTGCCCCCGGGAAGAGCCTGCAAGAAGAGCGTTCAATCATTCTCGTAGGCCGTGTTGGGGATGCGGTGAAAGTGAGGGGGATGTTCGTTCATCCGAACCAACTGACTTTTGCCCTGAGCCAGGTACCAGGAATCGCGCGCGCTCAGGCAGTGGTCACCCGACCAGCGAACCGGGACGAGTTGAGCCTTCGAGTTGTGTTGGCTGACGAGGCGGCAGATCATGAACAGCTGACCGCGGCTCTGGGCGAGGCCATCCGAGCCGCCTGCCGAGTGCGCGCCGACCGTATCGAGTTCGTAGCGGCTGACGCCGTCCCCGAGGATGCCAAGGTTATCCTCGACGAGCGCTCGTGGGAATAGCGAAACGAGCCACACAAGAAGCTGGCAGGACGTACCGCGCCAACACCGAAGACCTTCGGACTTCACGCACTTCCCGGGTCCCTCGTCAATGGTCAAGCGAATGCCCGGTGGGGATTGGCTGAGACGTGTACTGGTTTACGAGCACGCTTAGATTGTTCGGACATAAGCATCCAAGCCTACTCTGTTACCGATGTCGGCGTTGTACTTGCCCTCCAACACAGAAGAAATCTGCCCTCAGGTCGTCTACCATTGTCGCCTCTCCAGTTCTTCTTCAGCTTCCTGGCGTTCAAGCTCCGTTTGCAGCCATTGAACCATTCGCTGCGCAAAATGGCGGACACGATAGTCGTCATCATCCAGCCACGGCGATACCTCCTGCATCCGTTGCCTGATGAAGTCGGACATTGGTCCAGAGATAACGCCTGGTGTGCTATGAATGGTGTCGGCTATGGAATTGACGGTATCTTCATCATCTGTGCGACAAATGATTTCTCGGCTGAGAGCATAGAACTGGTCACCGACATTGAACTCGCGCAGTATCCCAACGACGCCTTTCAGCTTCTCCATGTCGCCGGATTGCACCCATTCTAACAACACATCGTAAAGCGGACCTCCGAGGCCAGCAGAGAGTTCCCTCAATATGCGAGGAGTTTCCAGACGGAACCAGGCATCTTCACGGAGCATCCAGTCCCGGACGCGGCGCAGAACACCAACGTATTCAACACTGGATCGTATGTTGTCCATGGCATGTGAGAATCGGAACGGAATCGGACTGTAGCGGTCATCTTGAGCCCGGCGCTCAGAGGCAGCCCTGATACGTCGCTCGATGAAGTCTATGACCTGCATCGGGTCAATCTCACCCAGCCGATTCAGGGATTCTTCTGTGTAGAAATCCAGTGACGTAAGCCGCTCGAAATTCTCTATGATGTCCAGGTAGTCTTGAGGGTTGTCAAACTCGACAGCCCATCCGTCTCGATTCTCACTAGGCCAGACCAGAGCCATTGCCACCTGGCTCAGGATGCCTTCATCACCGCGAGCGGCCAGCGCTTCTAGGAGATCGACTGCCAAGTCGGGATTGTGTGGAGCGAATTGCCAGATGAAGGAAAGGATTTCATAATCATCAACGCGAAAGATAAGATAAAAGACACCATGGCCGGAACAATCGCAAGCATCCTTTCAAATTCCTCAATATACGAAAACGGAACAATAATAACTACAATGGCATATTACGAAGACAAAATAAAAGTTTCATCTAGAAGTGTTGGAAGACAAGGAAGAAACATCCGAGAAGTTCTAGCAAAAGTAATTGAAAAAATAGGAGGAGAAGTGGGCGGACACGAATTCGCAGCAGGATGCATGATTTCTCAAGACAAAGAACAAGATTTTAAAGACACACAAAAAAAAT
>NJBK01000069.1 GCA_005223035.1 Chloroflexi bacterium B3_Chlor | reverse complement strand
CTCCGTGTCCCCAAGCACAATGACGTACGCCGACGGTCTTTCCCCCTCAGCTGGGCCGGGCCAGTCCTTGAGATAGCCTGCCCACGTAAGGTGGGGAAAGATCAAAGCGTTCTTCTCAGGCTCCCACGAAAGGATGTAGTGGAAAGGTTGCAGGTTGTGCCCCGACGCACCGAGCCTCGCCAGATCGACGAGTTCTCTAAGCGTCTCTTCGTCTATGGCGTGGTCTTGGTAGAAACGCCGATAGCTCCTACAGGTTCGTACTAACTCCTTGAGCATCCTTACCTCCTCGACGATCGACGCCTGGGAACGGTACGGGGTTGGACCTCAGGTGATGGTAAACGAGGCACCGGATTTGGTCAAATCAGGGACATCTCGGGCTGTGGCACGAGCCGCGTCAGTCGGGAGACCCATAGCGCCCCTAGGTTGGTGCACACGCTGTGACCCGCAAATGCTGGCAAGTGAAAGCGCAGGCAGAGTCCTCATTTCTGACCAGGGAACAGTACCTCTATCCAGGTGCAGGATAAGACAACGGGGAGCACGTACACACACCTTCCCCGTGTTCCGGCCTGGGCCGTTGCCTTGCTTCCCCAAAGCACACGGAGTATGATCTTCGCGAAGTCAAAATGTCGGCAAAGGCGCAAGTGTCCTAAGATCAGGCGATAGTGCGTGGCCTCGCGTCTCTCCCATGCGAGTTCCTGCCCTCCCAGGAGGCCGAGGGACATCAAACGGTTGCCGAAGCGATCGCTCCAAGAGGCTGGGCGTTCCGGGACTTCCTCTGCTCGCGCTGTCAGGCTGCTATCGACGGGCTTCGCCGTGCGGGTAAAGCATCGTTGGAACGGTGGTCACTGCGCCAAGATAGTCATCTACTCTCAACTAGTTCGGCCTCGAAGAGGGATGCTATGAAACGCAACGCCGCAGCAATGACCGTCGCACTCGAATCTGTCTGGGATCAGTTCAGTGACCGGTTACGCTCCTTTATTCGCGCTCGCGTCGCCGATGAGGAAACGGCTGAGGACATTTTGCAGGAGGCTTTTCTCCGCATCCACGCCAAGATGGGCACGTTGCGAGACATGGGCAAGTTGGAAAGCTGGATCTACCAGATCACCCGCAATGCCATCATTGACCACTACCGAAGCCACCGCGCAACCCGCGAACTGCCCGACACGTTGGGGCTTTGGGAAGACGCCTACGAGGAGGATCTGGTCACCCGGCTGGCCTCAGACGTGCGGGAGATGGTTGAGGCGCTACCAGAGCCCTACCGTGAGGCGTTCGTGCTGACCTCGTACGAGGGTCTGAGCCAGAAGGAGCTGGCAAAGCGGCTGGGACTTTCATACTCGGGCGCCAAATCCAGGGTCCAGCGGGCAAGGGAACGGGTCAAGGATATGCTGATGACCTGCTGCCATTTTGAGTTCGACCGCCGGGGGACTGTCATCGACTACTACGACCACTGCTGTTGTTGCGCCACCGAATCACATCCCGGCTGATTTTCCCCTTTCAAACGGGCTCTTCAATTGACTCCCCGCCCCAAGAGGGTCCACCACTGCGTCTTTTTTGCCAGTTCTTCGTCTATCAGGATGAGACCAATCTAGGAGGTACAAACAATGAGTTTCATCCTGACTCTGCTGATCAACACATTGGTGCAGGTCTGGCACACCTTCGTGGGCAACTGGCCGTATCTGCTTATCAGCGCAGTCATTGCGGCCCTACTCACGGTCTACATGGACCAAGAGCGTATCTCTGCCTTCCTGCGACGGCATCGCCGGGCCGGTGTGGTGGCGGCCACCGCGACAGCCGTGGGAACGCCCCTCTGTTCCTGTGGGACGATGGCCATCATCCTGGGGATGATGGCCGGCCTGATGCCATGGGCGCCTATCGTCGCCTTCTTGGTCTCCTCACCGCTCACGTCCCCGCAAGAACTGATCTACAGCGCCGGCCTGTTTGGCTGGCCCTTTGCCCTCACCTTTTTCGGGGCATCCATCGTATTGGGTCTTGTCGGGGGCCTGGCGGCTGCTGTCATAGAGAGCCGGGGCTGGCTGGCCAACCAAGCCCGCTTTGTGGCCGACTGCTGCGCTTCAGCAACCAAGAGAGCAGTATCCAAAGTCGGCCCGCGGCTGCTCTTGACCGAGACCTACCACGCCGGGCGACGGCTGCTCATCTTGTTCCTGGTATTCGCCTTCGTCGGCTACTTCCTGAACGGGCTGATCCCAGCCCACTGGGTGTCAACCCTCTTTGGCAGCGCGAATGTTTACGGCGTCCCGCTCGCTGCCACGCTGGCCCTGCCCTTTTACGTCAACACAGAGGCCTCCCTGCCTCTGGTACGTGCCCTCCTGGACGCCGGGATGGGCCAGGGAGCGGCGTTGGCCTTCTTGATTACCGGTGCGGGCACCTCCTTTGGCGCGCTGGCCGGCGCACTCACTGTAGCCCGTTGGCGAGTGGTCGGGTTGGTGATTGCCACACTATGGGTAGGCGCAATAGGCTTCGGTTTCGCATTCGACATCCTGTCGGCAGCGGGGCTGCTTTAGCCAAAGGACAGCATCGGTGCTGAGGCTCCCAGGGGACGATGAGGTCGACGAGCGCCTGCGGCCACTCCACGGGAACTGCCAATCGGCGCTGGTCCGTCCGGGAGTCTTCCTCCTGTCGGAACCTAGCCCATGCCGGGGGCTCCACCCAAAGAGCGCCCCTGGGAACAGAGTCCCTTGGTGATAGAAGCTATGTGGGGGCGGTTTGTGGTTGCTTCGATGTTCTCAAAGCATGCCGTTCTCGGCCGACGGCGCCAGCCGGAGGATCTTGAACAGGCATGGAGCGCCCAGGCTGGCCCACAGGCCGACAAGCCCGAAACGGAGAAAACGAAAGACCAGGTAGAGCGATGATTCCTCCCCGGGAAGTGCCATCTTGAGACCCGCATATAGAAGCACCACGACCACCGCACCAATGACGAAGCGTAGAACTCGCTGCCTGAGCGGGCCGCGCGCACTGAACGAGACGTAGCGATGACTGAGCACCAACCCCACGCCCGCCCCGGCCAGTGCTCCCGTGGTCATGGTGGTATCCTTGACGGGATGGATCACAAGTAGCACCAAGGGCAGACCCAGAGCCAGCACCAACTGCCAACCCAGGCCCGATTCCGCAAGCAACTCCGCGACCCGTGAGTGCGTCACCACGTACAGCCCAAGCAACAGGCCGCCGATCATCCACCCGCCCAGCACGTCGGTGGGAAAGTGCAGGCCCAGATAGATGCGCGAAAACCCAATGAGGGCCATGAGACCGATAGCCACTCCCCACAACCAGCGCTGACGTCCCCAGGCAGCAATGGCACCCCACACTACGACCGCTGACTGAGCGTGCCCGCTGGGCAGTCCGTATCCTTCAACAGGGGCAAGCTGCACACTCAGGTCCAGATCAAAAGGGCGAGGCTGCTGGAAGAGGTCCTTCAGGTAGAAGTTGAGATAGCTCGACAGGAGAAAAAGGACGGCCATGCGCGCACCGAAGCCAAAGTCCACACACCAGAAGACCAAGGGTACGAGCAACAGGTAGAACTCCTCTGCTCCCAAAGAGGTGATGGCGAGGAAGATGCTGTCCAACGCTGGCCCGTGGACCTGCTGGATGGCGAGAATCAGATCAAGACCCCACTGTAAGAAGGCTTCCACCGACTCTCCTTCCTCCGCGCTTGAGAGACGATTCAATCGCTCGCGTACGGGGCGGTCGAGTCTCCACCGGACTATAGCATAGGGAAATCACGAGAGCAAGCCGTGCTCCGAGACAGCGGGTACTGGTTTGCCAGCCCGGATGATAGAGTTGGACCTAGATGAGAGGTCGTTCGCGCTCGAGTCGTTTGAGGCGACCAGTCTCGACAGCCTCGAGCGGCCGTGGTATAATGGCAGTACATCGCCTGTGTGCCTGATCGCTCCACGGGAAGAGTTCAGTTGGCCTCAGTGGAACCTCGGCACTCAACTTGCCAAGCACCGCCAGCAACGGCGACGGTCGGAATGAGAGGGAAGCTATTCCTTCATCTCCAGGGGAGGTCTGATCATGCAACCTTTCGAAAAGCTCGGTGCCTTCTATCTCGGTCAAGAGTATGATCTAGCCAAGGCCAAACGGCTCGACCGCCTGATCATGTACGACGCCCGCGACCTGACAACCCATGCCGTGTGCGTGGGCATGACCGGGTCAGGCAAAACCGGCCTATGCGTTGACCTGCTCGAGGAGGCGGCCATAGACAGCGTCCCCGCCATCATGATCGATCCCAAAGGGGACCTCACCAACCTCCTCCTCACGTTCCCAGAGTTGCGACCTGAGGACTTCGAGCCCTGGGTCAACGTGGACGATGCCCGGCGGAAGGGCATGAGCGTCGGCGAGTACGCCCAATACATCGCCGATACCTGGCGTAAAGGCCTGGACGACTGGGGACAGGGACACGACCGGATCCGCATGCTCAAGGAGAGCGCGGATTTCCGCATCTACACCCCGGGCTCGGACGCCGGCCTACCCGTTTCCATCCTGGCCTCCCTCGCCGCCCCGGCTCTTAGGTGGGATAAGGAACAGGAACTGCTGCGGGAGCAGATCCAGGGCACCGTCAGCGCCTTGTTGGGACTGGCCGGAATCGAAGCCGATCCCCTACAAAGCCGGGAGCACATCCTCCTGTCCCACATCTTCGAGCACTTCTGGCGACAGAGTCAAGACCTGGACCTGACTGGCCTCATAAGCGCCATCCAGTCGCCACCGGTGCGCAAGGTGGGCGTCTTTGACGTGGACACCTTCTTCCCAGAGAAGGAACGGTTTGGCCTGGCGATGTCGCTGAACAACATCGTAGCCGCCCCCAGCTTCGAGACCTGGCTCCAGGGCGAACCCTTGGATGTCTCCAACCTCCTCTACACGCCCGATGGCAAGCCACGGCACAGCATCTTCTACATCGCCCACCTCAGCGACGCAGAGCGGATGTTCTTCGTCACCCTGCTGCTGGAACAGATCGTCACCTGGGTTCGGCAGCAGTCCGGAACCACGAGCCTGCGTGCGCTCCTGTATTTCGACGAGGTCTTCGGCTTCTTCCCTCCAGTTGCCGAACCCCCCTCCAAGCGACCTCTGCTAACCCTGCTTAAGCAGGCGAGGGCGTTCGGATTCGGCGTGGTGCTCACCACTCAGAACCCGGTAGACCTCGACTACAAAGGCCTGACCAACGCAGGCACCTGGTTTATCGGCAAGCTTCAGACCGAGCGAGATAAGATGCGAGTGCTGGAGGGACTGGAATCTGCCAGCGCCGAGGCTGGTGGCGCCCTCGACCGCCGAGAGCTCGATCGCACCATCTCAGCCCTGCGCTCCCGCATCTTTCTGCTTCACAACGTGCACGAGGATCATCCCGTCATCTTCCACACACGCTGGGCCATGAGCTACCTTCGGGGTCCCCTCACGCGCACCCAGGTGCGGGAACTGATGGCTGAGACCCAAGCTGAGGCAGCTCCTGATGCGCCCCGCCCTACGGTGCGCCGTGACGTCGAGGCAGCGGTCCCCCGCGCGCCCGATGGATACACTGGCGCGGCTCCATCTCTGTCCCCCGATGTGTCACAAGTCTTCCTTCCTCTGCGGGTGACGAGGAAGCGCGCAGTGTCCCAAGTGGCCAAGGAGCTCGGCAAGTCAGTAAAGCCGACAGAGACCACTCTCATCTACGAACCCTCTCTCCTGGCCCTCGGCAGCGTTGACTTCGTTGATCGAAAGCACAAAGTGGACGACAGCAAAGACGTGGGACTCCTTATCCAGCCCGGAGACCTTCGGCCCGCTGTCTCCTGGGAGGATGCCGATCCCCTGGAGTTGGACGTGGAAGACCTGCAGGAGGAATCCGAGCCAGAAGCCCTGTTCGGCGCTGTGCCCTCGGAACTGAGTACCGCGTCCAAACTGAAAGCCCTGGCCAAGGAGTTCGGCAACTATCTATACGACGAGGAACGGCTGAACCTGTACCACAACCCGACGCTCAAGCTCTATAGCGAGCCAGGTGAGCTGGAGAAGGAGTTCAAGATCCGAGTTCAGCAGGCTGTTCGCGAGGGTCGGGATGCCGAGGTGGACAAGCTTCGCGACAAGTACCAGAAGAAGCTCGATCGCCTCGAAACCCGATTAGCTCGCGAGGAAAGAGAACTAACCGAAGACCGGGCGCAATACGGAGCCCGCAAACGAGAGGAACTTCTCTCCGCCGGCGAGACTGTCGTCGCAATGTTGGGAGTCTTTGGCCGCCGGACATCCAGGGGTCTCTCCACAGCTGCCCGCAAGCGCAGGCTGACCACCAAAGCCAGGGCGGACATAGTTGAGTCCGAGGAAGAGATTGAGCGCCTCGAGGCCGAGATCGAAGAGATGCGCCTGGAGATGAAGGAGGAGGCCGAGGCCATCGCCGACAGATGGGCCGACGCAGCAGAGGAGATCGAGACCTACGCCGTCAAACCTCGCCGCAGGGATGTGCAAGTCGAACTGAT
>NJBK01000041.1 GCA_005223035.1 Chloroflexi bacterium B3_Chlor | reverse complement strand
ACTCCATGTGGGTCAACAAAATGCTCAAGAGCCGAGAGGAGGCCACGAGCCTTAGGGAGTTGCTCTCCTACAGCAAGAAGAAGCAGGAGAAAGACCCTCTTCTCGAGTATCTCCTGCAATTTCGGGAGCGCATGGGGCGGGCCAAGGACCTTTTGACCGATGACCAGAAGACGGCCTTCTTCTTTGTGACCTTGCCCGAAGCCTTGCCTATCGCGGTCATCAAGCGTTTCATCGCCTGGTTCCACGATTTCGGCATCCCTGTGGGTGGCGTGGTGGTGAACATGAAGATCGAGGAGGATGCGGTTGGAGACGGTGCCCCGGACTTCGTGAAGAACCGCTTGAAAATGCAACAAGAGTACATGGAGGGAATTTGGAGCAGCTTCCCAGACGTGCGGGCGATTGTGCCCCTGTTTGAGACAGAAGTGAGGGGCGTCGAAATGCTGGGCCGTACGGCTGAGGCTATGTTTAGCTGAGAGGGGACCTGTTTGGGTAGCAGAGCCCCTGCGACCCCCCACGGGCCTGACTTTGAGGACAAGCTATGAATCCCCATTTGGTCATCGTTTTGGCCGCATTGCTGTTCATCCTGGTCGTTGGTGGCCTCTCTTTGCTGAGAAGAGAGGTGCCTTCCGTTCGACTCGTGGTGGAGGTGTTGGCTCTCACCGGTCTGAGCATCGGGATCTCCATAGTCACCGGCGCCAGCCTGAACCCCATCTTCTTCTTCATCTTTCTGTATCTGATCACCATGCGCTGCCGGGTCTTGATTGACCTGGGGAATTTGCTTTCCTCCTGGGGATACCATAAAGCGGCCCTGTCCGCCTATCGACTGTCTATGCGCTTGGAGCCCGATCTCGTCACCCGCATTACCGCTCTCGTCAGCTACGCCGCCGTGCTGGTCCGTGTGGGGGCCCTGGACGAGTCCATCCGCATTCTGGAGGAAGTTCTGGAAAAGCATGGCGAAGGTTTGCATCCTAAGCACCATTCCGCCTGTCACTATAACCTGGGGGTGGCCTACATGAGACAGGGCAGGGAGAGCCGGGCGGTACGCGAGTTCAACGACACCATCGACGCCTGGCCACTGTCTCTTTACGCCAAGGGAGCCAGCGCAGCTCTGGAGAGGAGGCGATCCACGGGCCGCCTGGTGGCCGAAAAGGCAGCGGAAGGTGAGGAGAAGGACAAGACGGGCGGTGAGGGTGCGTTCTGAAGCCCTCAGGTTATCTCAGCGACGACCGCCGGCCACAGTCTGGGCCAGGTCCCGCAGAGAGGAGAGAAGAAGGAGCGCTGACTGTTCGTCCAGATCAGCCAGCGAAAGGTTTACCAGAAGGTGAGGTGCCTTCTTGCTGAGCGATAGCCTCAACAGGCGAGGGCGGAGATCTTCCACTAGAGGAGAGATAGCCTCAGCTAGCTTCTCACCTTGCTTACCTCGGGAGGCTATTATCAGGCCACTGTCCGTCTCCTGACTGGTCCAAGTCTTCTCATTCAGTTCCTTCAGCAATGGTTTCGCAAAACTTCCCCCCTTGCTTGTCACCTCGACCTCACCTCGTGGCGAGGCTCGCAGAGTACCGTTGAGAACGAAGTAGTCTGCCCCGCCCCGCAGGAGATTGAATATCCAGAGCAGAAGTATCTCCCTGGGCTGCAGGAGGACCGTCGTTTCTATACTCTTGAAGGGGGCCTGAGCGTCGTGGACGTTCACCTGGAAGCCTGACAGGCCCAGACGGCTGGCGGTGATCTGACCGCCGCTGGCCCGCAGACCCCGGATGATCCATTCCAGCAGGCGTCTTCCATGCCTCCGGTTCATCTGCCATCCTACGACGAACCAGATTCCGAGCACGATACAGAAGGCGATCACCGCCTGAGTTGCGAGGTCAGACATCAGCTCTCCTGCTCTTTCCCGACGTGTTTCTTTCTCTGAGATGCGGGCCCTGGCTCTGGGTTACTCTAGCAGAAGGTCTACTTGCTGTCAAGTTTGACAGCGCAGAGCGCCAGTGACTGCTGCAGATTCGCCTTCGTATTGTGCCGCTGGCGACCAAACCAAGTGTGCTCATCACTGCCCTTGAAGCCTCCTTGCTACGAACCTTCCGCAGACGCCGTTGCACCCCTCCATGGACAAGAAAGGAGGGCCTTCTTTCCCAGAAGGCCTTGTCACAAGCGGCTCCATGCTCCGGCTGAAAAGGTGTTGCGTTCTCCGGCGAAATGACCCGCCCAGGCCCCGGACGCCGCATCGTTTTGGTCAAGGGGAGCCTCGATGATGAGGTTCAGGCTTTCGCGAACTTCGTCCTCAGCCTGGGAGGATAGTGTGCCCTCCCTGATGACCGCGCTCAGCGGTCGAAGTAGATACTCTTGCCCGTGGCCGAAAGCGGGATGCCCATGACCACGTCAGCGTCTATCAGGCCCATCTCCCGTGCGACTGGCCCTATACGGTACGTGATGCGGTTATCGGCGTTCAAGAGGCTGGCGGTCTTGGCGGCAGAGCCGAGGGCGATGCCCATATCCAGCATGCGAAGGCTACACTGGGGGCCCTTGAACTCTCCGTCAAAGGTGTTGATCTTGATGCATTTCTCGGCTCCGCAGGCGCCGCAGTTGAGGCCTACATCTTTGGCATCTTTCAGGCCAATGAGCAAGACCGCTGCCGACGCCATCACGTTCCGTCCATCGCGGTCGAAGAGCTTCTTCCCCGTTCTCTCGCCGAATTCGATCATCTTCTGGCCCAGGACCGCGAGGTCATCCCCTTCCACGATCTCGGTGACGATGAAATCCATCCCTGCGCCCTTGGGTGCGGTGCGTGCGGAGAGGGCCATCAACTCGGCCACGATATGCAATTGGTTCATTGTAGTATCTCCTTTCAAAACCCAAATGATCGGTCTATTACCCAGTCTCCCAAACGCGGCACACTACTGTCGCTGCTGCCTATGTCACTGTTGTATGGTCTGACTAATCCTCGTCGACGATGAGGCTCTCTAGACCAAGCTGCCTTAAGGTGTCCGGCAACGGTTTTCCCGTTTTCTCGTCCCAACCCATTAGCCTCCAGTAGTTCCGCTTCATCCAATCAAAATGCTCGGCGATCCCTTTCCCCTGGGCAGGCCCATCTACCGGCGTCGAGGAATATCTGGGTGATGGAGCCTCGAGTGCAACGTCTAGTCCATGCCGAAAGCTAAACAACCGCAGCAGATTTATGATTCTGAAGCCGATATCCGATGCCTCATCGACCGTCAAGTCCCATCCCGTCGCTGCATTCACGCAGTCGACTACTAGGATGGGATCTGTCGAACAGAACCGACAGACTCCGAGGGAATCCTCGAACTGTCGCCAACCTCCCGTCGCCGCATTTACCGTAGACACCTCTTCTGGTGAGAACTGGTTTCGCAAAGTCGGCTTTCCCGGCAAGGGCGGCGGCAAGCCAAAAGTGGTCTCGATGGTGCTCGTGTTGGACAGGCAGGTGTCGAGCATCTCGCTCCAACGTACCCGGTGATCGTGGCCACGGGGGGATCCTCCCTTCAACGTGTAGATCCCCAAGTTAAGCGCTTCTCCTCCGAGTCGCCGTGAGGCCCGCATCACCCCTTCCGCCAGCCAGTCGCCACACCCTTCACGTAGGGCGATCTTCCGCATAAGGGCCTTGACCGCTTCAGCATCGCCCCACTCCAACTCGATTCCGTCCAGGTCGTCCTTGCTGACCAAGCCCTTCTCAAAGCATTCCATTAGCCAGGAGATATTCCACGAAGATTCATTGATCTCGATACCCAGCCTATCCGCCAGGTTGGAGAGCATCACCACCGCGCCCGCATCGGCAACCCCGATATTGGACCCCAGCCCAGCTATCGCTTCGTACTCTGGCTCCTCACCTTCGACTCCTGCGTAGGGCCCTTCCGTGACCCTGATCTGCCTCAGGTGACTAACCCGACAAGCCCAGCAAGGCGCTGGCCGCACCTCGAAATGAGTACGCATGTACTGTCCGCTGATCTGCTCATGCTCGGGGAAGATGTTGGTCGTGTAGTTCCTGACTGGCAGCAGCCCAGTTCCGTGATAGGGGGTCACCAGCCCTCCCGTCCCCATCCTGTGGATTACCCCGCCAGCGAACTGGGTTGAGGCGTGTTCAAACAGCCGCTTGGAGAGACCGCTCAACTTCTCTGGATCATTCAGCGGTATCTTGTTGCTGCCTCGCGCCACGGCCACGGCCTTCAATCGCTTGGAGCCCATCACTGCTCCTACACCATTGTGGCCGGCCACATGCCCCTCATCACCGACGATGGCCGCGTAGCGCACTCTGTTCTCCCCGGCGGGCCCAATTCCAAAGATGCTGACCCGGCTTCTGAGTTTCAGGCCCAGTTCTTCGGATAGGATCTGGCCTAGTTCCCACGTGTCTTTTCCAACGAGATGCTCCGCATCTCGGAGTTCCGCACCGCCATCGTGGACATAAAGATATGACCATCGAGGGGCAGCACCTTGAAAGATGATGGCGTCGAACCCTGAGAACTTCAGGAAGGCACCTAGGAACCCGTTGGCCTGGGTGGCCACCGCAAGGTTAGTCATGGGTCCTTTGGTCACTACTGAGAAGGTGCCGGTGCCCGACACTTTGGTGCCTCCCAAGGGCCCTGAAGCCCAGATCATCCGGTTGTCCGGGTCTGACCAGTTGACCTCAGGAGGAACCTCCTGATATAGGTACTTGGCCCCTAGACCTGTTCCCCCGACCCACATCCGCAGCGTGTCTTGCGAGAGTTCCTCTCTCGTCACCGTGGTGTCGGTCAAATCCACCCTGAGAATCCCACCCATGTATCCGTGCGCCATCGTCTCTTCCTCCTACGGAGACCGTTGCTCGACTCGCATATCCGTCAGGGCGGTGGCGTCACCCTTCCCAATAGCCAGCGGGCATGTTCTCCCTTCGCCAGAGAACCCTTCGTCTTCTGCATCAATGCTTGTCTGGATTCTGTTCACGTGAGCATAGAGAGCGGCCAGCTGAGAGGGTGTGCGATCTAGGTGACCCCTTCCGCCTCTAGTGCCCCAATCTCCTCTCGGCTATAGCCAAGAGAGGAGAGGATCTCTACGTTGTGCTCGCCCAAGAGTGGCGGGGGACGTCGATAACTGACCGGAGTTTGGGAGAGGTGTACCGGGTTGCCTACAGAGCGCACCACCCCCACGAGGGGGTGCTCTAATTCCACAATCATCCCCCGCGCCAGAAGCTGCTGGTCAGTGAGGGTCTCATCCACGAAGTTGATAGGCCCACAAGGGATGTCGGCCTCGGTGAACCGTTCTAGCCAGTAATCTGCTTCCTGGGATTGGATGATCTCCTCCAGCATAGGGATCAACTCTTCGCGGTGCTCGATACGCTCCTTGTTTGTGGCGAAGCGGGGATCCCTCATGACCGTCTTCTCCAGACCCAAGAGGCGGCAAAAGCGTTCCCAGAGCCTCTCAGAGCCGACGGCCACGATGATATACTTGTCCTTAGCCTGTAGGGGCTGGTAGGGGACGATGTTGGGATGCACATTCCCCAGCCGCTGAGGTCGTTTCGCGGTGGCAAAGTAGGCCCCGGCCACATTGGTGAGCCAGCTGGCTTGGGAATCGAGTAGGGCCATATCAAGGCATTGACCATTTCCCGTCCGCTCTCGGACCAGCAGCGCCCCCAGGATACCAAGAGCGCTGTACACCCCTGTGGTAAGATCGGCCAGGGGGATGGGATAGCGCATGGGGCCGGCCTCCGGCTCACCCGTGAGGCTCATCAGCCCGGCCTCGCCCTGGGTCACCACATCGTAGCCCCCTCGGCCGGCCATAGGCCCCGTATGGCCATAGCCAGTGATAGAGCAATAGATCAGGCGGGGGTTCAAACGCTGGACTGTCTCATAGTCGAGAGAGAAGCGCTGGAGGGATTCTATCTTGTGTAGGCTGATGACCAGAACATCAACTCCCTCCAACAGCCGTTGGATGACCTCCCGGCCTTTCTGGGTACCCAGATTCAGGGTCATCCCCCGCTTGTTGCGATTGGTGCACAAGAAGTAGGAGCTCTCGCCGTCGAGAAAAGGTGGCCCCCAGCCCCGGGACATATCGCCGATTTGGGGGCGCTCCACCTTGATCACATCGGCACCGAGGTCGCCCAAGAGCATGGTACAGTATGGCCCCGCCAGGGCTTGGCTGAGGTCAACTACACGCACCCCTTCCAGAACGGAGGTCGGCTCTTTCAAGACACACTCCTATCCGTGATCTCCAGAACCTCGACGATCATAGTCAATCCGTCATTATATGTCAAAGCGCTCTTGGTTTCCTAGGTTCCTCGGGATAAGCGGTCTCTGTGATTGCTGCCCACAGCATTTGGGGCTATACTCTCACGTGGGCATCGAGGTAGAGACAAAGGTTGGCTGAAGCGATTCGGCCCTTTGTTGTGTCGGGCTTCCGTCGGCAGCACCGCCGGGCAGATCATCGAGGGTCATATCTCCATTCCGGAACGCGCCTTCAGATAGTGAGTAGAGAGGTCAACATATGGCAAGATTGCTGGAGTATCAAGGCAAAGCCTTGTTCAAGCGGCAGGGTATACCAGTACCTGAAGGCAGGTTGGTGCAGAGCGTGGACGAGGCCATGAATGCAATCGACGAATTGGGCTTTCCCGTCGCCGTCAAGGCCCAAGTTCTCAGCGGACGACGAGGCAAGGCGGGGGCCATACACTTCGCCGAAGATCGGGATTCCCTGTCTCAGGCGGTTAGGGAATTGCTGGGCAAACAGATCCAGGGTTCGCCCGTCGAGGGGTTGTTGATCGAGGAGAAAGCGGAGGTTCAGAAGGAGTTGTATATGGCGGTGACGGCTGATCCTTCGACTCGACAGCCCGTAGGGATATTCTCGCCTAAAGGTGGAGTGGACATAGAAGAGACGGCTGACACAGAACCGGCGGCCATATTCACCACGCCAATAGATATCTTGCGAGGATTCTACTATTACGATGCCATGGACCTGCTTAGACAAGTTGGGGGCCTGGAGAGCAGAGAGATGCTGACGTTGGCCAATCTCTTTACCAGGCTCTACCAGGTGTACAGAGAGTATGATTGCAAACTGGCTGAGATAAATCCGATTGCTTTGGTGGAGCAAGGTGCCATGGCCCTGGATGCCAGGGTGGACGTCGACGACGATGCGCTATCCAGGCAGACCACGCTGGACATAGATTTCGCCGAGGAAGCAGGTGAGCGGGCAGCCACTCTCTTGGAGATTGCGGCTGCGACGATAGATGAAAGCGACCATCGAGGGACGGTGCATTTTGTGCAAACAGACCCCGATGCTTCCTATGCGAGGACCGCAGGGAAGATACCCGTCGGCCTTGATGCCGTGGGGGCTGGAACGGGCCTGACGATCATGGATGAACTGGTGCCCTTGGGGTATTATCCCATCAACTTCTGCGACAGCTCCGGCAACCCCGTTGGCTCCAAATTCTACAGGATAACGAAAGTAATCATGGCTCAACCACAGATCGAGGGCTATCTGTTCGTGTCCTGCGTGTCCAGCCAGCAACTGGACAATGCAGCGAGAGGTTTAATCAAGGCCTTCAAGGAACTGTATCCTCGAACCGGCGGGCAACCCAATATCCCGTGCGTGGTGCTGTTCAGGGGAGGCTGGGATGACGTAGCCGTGGACTTGTTCCGAGAACACGGCATCAGCGATGGACGTTGGATCAAGGTCTTGGGGAGGGACACCACGGAGAAGGAAACTGCTGAGATCTTCGACGCCCTCTACAGGGAGTGGAAGAAGGAGACTGGAGGCCTGCAATGAGAGCGTTGGAGTTCGAAGTCAGGTCTGGAGGGACTATCAGGATAGACCTGGAGAAGTGCGAGTCTTGCGAAACCAAGGCTTGCGTGAAGATGTGCAACGCCACGGGGATGGGGCAGATCCTGGAGCTGAAGGATGGTGTACCGGCACTCAAACACAGTCTGGAAGAGGTTAAACGGGGTGCTTGCACAGAGGATTTGGGCTGTGAGTTGGACTGTGAGCTGTATGGCAATAGGGCTATCGTCATCACGTTGCCGGTTTCAAAGTTGGACGACTACCTCGAGAACTCGTCCGAGCAACCTACCTACCTGAGGGAGCCATGATGGCTATTCTGATCGATGAGAGCACTAAGGTTCTGGTCCAAGGGATAACCGGTAGAGAGGCGCAGGTTCGTGTGCGCTTGATGGCAGAGTATGGGACCAAAGTGGTGGCAGGGGTGACGCCTGGCCGGGGAGGAAGGACGGTCGAGGGCGTGCCCGTGTACGATACTGTCAAGGAGGCCAAAGAGCATCACCCCGATATCTCGGTGAGCGCGATCTTTGTACCTGCTCGCGCCGCCAAGACCGCAGCCTTCGAAGCCATAGATGCCAGCATCGGAATCATCACTCTTCATCCCGAAAGGGTCCCCCAGCAGGATATGCTAGAGGTGATCGCCTATGCCCGCGGTGGCAATACCCGAGTGATCGGTCCCAACACAATAGGATTGGTCAGCCCCGGTAAGTCGCTGGTGGGCATGATTGGGGCTAGGGCTGATCTGGCAAGAGAGTTCTTCAAGCCAGGGCCCATCGGAGTGGTCTCCAGAAGTGGTGGCAACACCACCACGTTATGCTATTACTTGAACAAAGTCGGTTTGGGACAGACGACGGCCATAGGGATGGGGGGCGATGCCTTCGTAGGGACAACTCTGATTGATGTTCTCACCCTCTTCGAGGAGGATGACGAAACGGAGATGGTGGCTTTCTTTGGCGAAGTGGGCACCAGGGTGGAGGAGGACGCGGCCGAGTTTATCAAGCAAGGCGGCTTCACCAAACCTCTTGTCGGCTACGTCTCGGGTCGGTATGCCAGGGCAGGTGTGCGTTTTGGTCACGCTGGGGCGATAGTTTCCAGGGGTAGGGGCACGGCTCAGGGCAAGATCGCAGCCCTGCGAGAAGCTGGAGCCCAGATGGTGGACCACTTCGGTGAAATTGGCGAGGTGGCCAAGACGGTCCTGGCTGAGTATCGTAGATCTCGCGGATAATCGGAAGGTGAGATGTTGCTGATGGTCAGGCGGGCGACGCTCTGCTGGTGTCGGCAGCGTCGTCTTCCTGCACCCCTATGGCTCTTATTGGCTATCGCTATCGTGTGCTGTCTCTGATTCGCGATACTCGTACAATTCTATCAACACGCCGTGGGCGCTCTTGGGATGAATGAAGGCCAACCTCTCCCCTCTGGGGCCTGTGCGTGGCACCTCATCGATCAACTGCAAGCCCTTTTTCCGAAGATCGGCCAATGCTTTCTCGATGTCGTCAACCTCCAGGCAGATATGGTGGATGCCCTCTCCCCGCTTCTCTGAGAACTTGGCCGCGTCGCTATCGATGGTGACGGGTTGCACCAGTTCGATCTCGCTTTCCCCTATAGGTAGAAAGGCGATGGTCGCTCCCAGGTCGGGCCTTTCCTGAATCTCAGTCACGCCGAGTCCCAGCGCTTGCTGATAGACTTTCAATGCTTCCTTGATGTCTTTGACGACGATGCCGATATGGTCGATTCTCTTGATCAAGTCTTCCTCCTTGACATTGGTGGGCAACAGTCTTGCGCCACGGGGTGATATTCAAAGGGCCACGCTGGGTTTGTGCTCACCAAAGACACGGCGCAGCACTCCACAGATCTCCCCCAGTGTAGCATAGGATTCCACACATTCCAGGATAACCGGGAACAGGTTCTTTTCCCTTCGATCTGGGTCAGGGCTAGTTCCCTTGGCGGTGTCGTGACCCTGTCGAAGGGCTGTCTGCTCCAGATCTGTGAGAAGGTCCCTCACCCTCCGGTTGTCGCGCTGCTGCTTGAGGGCAGAAAGCCGGGCCATCTGCCGCTCCCGCACGGCCGGGTCAACTTTCAAGAGCCGCAAAGAGGTGGTCTCCGAGATGGTGAACTCGTTGAGCCCCACCACGATCTGCTCCTTATGGTCCACAGCGCGCTGCCAGCGATAGGCACTTTCCTGGATCTCCCTCTGCATATAGCCAGCTTCTATGGCAGCCAAGGCTCCGCCCATGGCGTCGATCTTCTCGATGTATTCTTGGGTCCGCATTTCGATTTCGTCCGATAGGTACTCGACGAAATAGCTCCCGGCCAGTGGGTCAATGGTGTCGGCCACACCGCTCTCGTGGGCGATGATCTGCTGAGTGCGCAGGGCGATACGCACCGAGTCCTCGGTAGGCAGCGAGAGGGCTTCGTCGCGGGAGTTGGTATGCAACGACTGGGTGCCACCCAGCACGGCAGCCAACGCCTGTAACGTCACCCGCACCACGTTGTTGTCCGGCTGCTGAGCGGTCAGGGTACACCCTGCCGTCTGGGTGTGGAAGCGCATCATCCATGAGCGAGGATCCTGCGCCCCAAAGCGATCCCTCATGATTCGCGCCCACATCCGGCGCGCTGCCCTGAACTTGGCCACTTCTTCGAAGAGGTTGCTGTGAGCACCGAAGAAGAAAGAGAGGCGAGGGGCGAGACTGTCTACGTCGAGTCCTACATCCGTGGCGGCCTGCACGTAGGCGATGGCATTGGCCAAAGTGAAGGCCACCTCTTGGACGGCGGTGGAGCCAGCCTCGCGGATGTGATAGCCGGAGATGCTGATGGTGTTCCAGAGGGGTAGGTTGTCATTGCAATAGCGGAAGGTGTCGGTGATCAAGCGCATGGAGGGTCTTGGGGGGAAGATGTAGGTGCCACGGGCTACGTATTCCTTGAGGATGTCATTCTGGATGGTGCCTCTGAGCTTGGATACGTCCACACCCTGCTTCTTGGCCACGGCGATGTACATAGCCAGCAGGATGGCCGCTGGAGCGTTGATGGTCATGGAAGTGGAGACCTTATCCAGGGGAATGCCGTCGAAGAGGGTCTCCATGTCCTCCAGCGAGGAGACAGTCACTCCCACCTTGCCCACCTCGCCCTCAGCTAGCTCGTGGTCGGGATCGTAGCCGATTTGGGTGGGTAGGTCGAAAGCCACCGAGAGGCCCGTCTGGCCCTGCTCCAGCAGGTACTTGTAGCGCTGGTTGGATTCCTCGGCCGTGGCGTAACCAGCATACTGGCGCATGGTCCACAGTCGACCCCGGTACATGGTCGGTTGCACGCCCCGGGTGAAGGGATACTGGCCGGGGAAAGCCAGGTCGCGGATGTAATCTGCTCTCACGTCATCGGGTATGTAGACCCGCTCCACAGGGATGCCGGAGGTGGTCGCGAAGCTCTGGCGGCGTTCAGGGAAGCGGGCCAAGATTCTCTGCAAGGTAGTTTGTGCCCATTCATTCTTGAGTTGAGTGATATCTGCCATTCCTTCATCCTTTGACTCTAGTGAGGATGGTCAGTAGTCGTCGCCTTTGTCTGCCCACTAATGCGCCCGCTCGGCGGCTAAGTCTTACTTCTCAAGAAGGGCACTAGCTTTTGCCCGATCAAAGCTATTCTTCTTCGAGAGCATTATGACTGAGAAATTGAGCTCTGTCAAATCGCACCCGGGAGAATGTCATGCCAGGCGAAGGCAGCGGCGGAAGTCGCCTCCCCAAGAACATCTATTCTCCTTCGGAGACACCAGTGCTACAGCCACCCGTCGCTACCTGCCAGCACTTCAGCAGACTCAGCTCTTGGAGAGGCTGGCAAGTCATTACCGGTTGAACGCAGTGCGAGGCCATGGCTGTCTCAGATAGTTACAACAACCGATCAACCCCGCTGGGCAACATCGGTCCAAGCAGCCCAGCGCTCAAAGGCTGAAGCCTTCTTCCCGACCCCCGGCTAACACGATCACCTTCACGGGTTTCTCGTTGGACATAAGAACAAGTCCCAAGTATAATAGTGCGGCGCGGGAGCTGAATTGGGCCGAGGTCTTGGGCTCCCTGAAGAGGGCTTTGGTCTGTGTAGCAGCCTCTCAACACATCAGCTATTCTTCTTGCTCGTTGCCCTCAGCAATCCTGAAGGCCATTGAGGTGGAGGTAGGAGCAGCGTTGCCCCACGATGTCACTATGAGCCCAGAGAGGAGTTGATAGCATAATGGTGCAGGAGCATCTGGTCATCTTTCAACCATCCGGTAGCCGAGGCTATATCAAAGAGGGAGACACTCTGAAAGAGGCTTCTCGACAACTCGGCGTGGACATCGAAACCATCTGCGGTGAAAAGGCCACTTGTGGCAAGTGCAAAGTGAGAATCGAGGAGGGGTTTTTCGAGAGATACGGCGTCGATTCTCGGATGGAGCATCTCTCGCCTATTGAGGGCCGCGAGAAGAAGTTCTTTGACAAGCACGAGGAGTTGGCAGGCCACCGGCTTGCCTGCGTGACGCGCGTCTACGGCGACGTCTTACTCTTTGTTCCCGAGGAGAGCCGGGCAGGAAAACAAGTCGTTCGCAAGTCAGCAAGGGACATTCCTATCGAAATCAATCCCGCGGTGAGGAAGTACTACGTAGAGTTGACTCCGGCCACCTTGGAGGATTCCCTAGGCGACTGGGAACGCCTCCAAGACGAACTGAAGGCCCGGTTCCAGTTGTCGAATCTGACCATCGATTATCAGGTGCTCCTGGGGATGCAGGAAGTCATCCGCGAAGGCGATTGGAGACTCACCGTGGCTGTATGGATGGACCGGGAGGTCATCAAGATCGAGCCTGGCTTGCAGGAGCATAGCTACGGGCTGGCGGTTGATATCGGGACGACCACGGTGGCCGGCTATCTCTGCGAACTGCGCACCGGAGAGCTGCTGGCCACGGAATCAATGATGAACCCCCAGGTGAGCTTTGGCGAAGATGTTATGTCTCGCATCACTTATGCCATCACTAACGAAGATGGCCTAGATAGGATGAACTCCGCCATCATTGAGGGCCTGAACAGCATCGCACGTGGCATCACTGCTCAGGTTGACCTCACACCCGGCGATATTTGCGACGTGACCATTGTGGGCAATACTGCCATGCATCACATCTTCCTGAACATCTATCCTGAGTATCTGGGCAAGGCGCCTTTCCCTCCGGCTTTGCACGCATCGCTGGATCTCAAGGGCCGTGACCTAGGGTTGGAGGTCTCCGCCGGAGCCTATGTGCATGTGTTACCTATCGAGGCTGGGTTTGTGGGGGCTGACAATGTAGGCGTACTAATTGCAGAGGAACCTTACAATCAGGACGAGATGGTGCTGATCATAGATATCGGCACCAACGGTGAGCTGGTGTTGGGGAATCGTGAGAAGCTCATATCTTCGTCTTGCGCCACGGGGCCAGCCTTCGAGGGGGCGCATATGCAATATGGGATGCGGGCGGCGCCTGGCGCCATCGAGAAGATCAAGATCGATGCAGAGACCAAAGAGGTTTTCTTCAAGATCATCGGGAAAGAGGAGTGGAACACCGAACTTGAGGAAGTCAATGCCAAAGGCATCTGCGGCTCCGGAATCATCGATGCGGTAGCCAACATGTTCCGCGCGGGAGTGCTGCAGAAAAATGGGCGTTTCAGTAAGGATCTCGATACCGCTCGACTGAGGGTTGACGAGGAAGGCCCTGAGTTCGTCATCGCTTGGAGTAATGAGACCTCCATCGGAAAGGACATCACCATCTCCCTTGCGGACGTGAGGGGAGTCCAGTTGGCCAAGGGAGCGATGTACACGGGGGCCAAGTTGATGATGCGCCGACTGGGAACAGACAAGCTGGACAAGGTCATCCTGGCTGGAGCCTTCGGCAGCTACATCGACAAGGAGTCCGCCATGATCATGGGCC
The DNA here is from genome assembly GCA_005223035.1 of Chloroflexi bacterium B3_Chlor. GTDB lineage: Bacteria > Chloroflexota > Anaerolineae > UBA7937 > B3-Chlor > B3-Chlor. The sequence goes on along the minus strand of NJBK01000041.1, from coordinate 11,897 downwards.
TATTCCCAGACTGCGACTTGGAGAATATCTACGCTGTGGGCAATGCGGCCGGAGACGGAGCACGCATGGCTCTCCTTAACCGGGAGAAGAGAGTGGAGGCTAACCAAATCGCCAGAGAGGTGGAGTACGTGGAACTGACTGTAGAGGAGGGATTCGAGAGAGACTTTGCCGAAGCCATGTACTTTCCCCACATGAAGGATAGATTCCCCCACCTGAAAGACCTGCTCCCCGAGAGGGTGAGCCGGTCGTAGAGATGGGAGGATCTGTGGAAGAGAGCAGGGAATGAATTGCCGCAACTGATGGAGGGAGGAGTACCGAGGACAGGAGAAATGCAGCAGAGAGAAGGGATCAAGAGGGTAGATAGAGGAGAACAGAGAGGACGAGTCCATGTTTCGATTGGCTAAGGAGCAGAAGGTCTGCAGTGTGGGGGGCACAACGGTCGGAGGGCAGCCAGGCGAGAACCCCCCGCTTCTAATCGGTAGCATGTTTCAAAAAGGGGACCGGCTCGTCGAGAGCAGAAAAAAGCGAAAGTTCGATAAGAGGCGAGCTACAGAACGTATCCGTGAAATGGAGAGATTGTCGCAGGAGACGGGAGTCCCAGGAATGGTGGCTATGGTGGCCAATAGGCCCGATGAGATGAAGGCCTACGTTGATTTCTTCGTCGGTGTGACAGATATGCCATTCGCCATCGACATCTGGGTGCAGGAGACCAGACTGCAAGCCACCCAGTACGTGGCCGAACTGGGACTTCAGGATCGATTGCTATACAACAGCATCACACCTTGGGACGAGGATATCTCCGCCCAGGTGGCGGCACTTAAGGAGATGGGCATCAAGCACGTTGTTGTCCAGGCCTTTGACGCGGCAGATAAGCTCCCCAGCGGCCGAATCACATCCCTCAAGGAGATGCTGAAGCTGGTGGAGAAGGGCGGTTTCGAGAGCATTTTAGTGGACACAGCGGTGATGAATCTACCTACTACCGCGTTCTCGCTCTTGGCCAACCGTCGAATCAAGGAGCAGTTCGGGCTGCCTGTGGGCTGTGCACCTTCGAACGGCACCTACATGTGGAAGAAGTCCGGGGAGACGTGGGGACGGCAAGGCTTCACGGCAGTTGATGCCAGCGTACACGCGATATCGGCGCTCTGGAGCGATTTCTTGCTCTTCGGCCCCATGACAGGCACGGCGAGAGTCTTTCCTGCTGTCGCTGCCACGACCGCTCTTCTGGCCACCGCGACTTATGACGAGGTTCGCTTCGTGCCCGACAACGAGAACCATCCCCTCAATCTGCTTTTTCCGGAGGTGGCAAGCCAATTGCTCGAGGAGACAAAGGAGGGCTAGATATGGTCAGCGGAAGACTCAATTCTCGCGAGCGAGTACTCGGGCTGTTTCAGGGGCAAGAGATAGACCCTATCCCCGTTTTCAGCGGCATGGGGAACGTCACAGTACATGGCTTGGAGGAACACGGATGGCGCTTCCCGGAGATCCATCTGGATGGCTACAAGATGGCTACCGCGGCGGCCTCTACGCCCCGTCTGTTTGGTTTCGATTGCGCCGTAGTCCCCTTCGACATGGGAGTGGAGGCGGAGGCCTTGGGCTGTGAAGTGAACTACTACGCCCACCACACAGATATCCTGTACCCCACCATATCGGGGAAGTTGGCCGATAAGGTCGAGGATTTGAATGTGCGAGTGCCAGAGGATTTGGGGGGCGCGGGCCGGGTGCCTGTGGTCACGGAGGCGATCCGGCTCTTGAAAGAGGATTTGGGTGATGAAGTGGCGATAGGAGCGTGGGTGTTGGGCCCCTTCACCCTGGGTGGCCAAATCGTGGACCTAGACGATCTTCTGAAGATGTCTTTCAAGAAGCCGGATCTGGTGAACAGTGTGCTGGAGGATCTAGATAGAGTACTCGTCGCCCTGGCTGGCATCTACAAAGAGGCCGGGGCCGACTATCTGACGGTGCGAGAGATGGGGGCCACCGGCGATGTGATCAGTCCCCGGCTCTTTGGATCGCTGATTCGGCCTCATCTGGAACGGGTCTTGGCCAGCATAGAGTCTCCCAAGATCTTGCATATCTGTGGAGACACCAACGCCATCGTGGAGCAGATGGCTCAGTGTGGAGCTGACGCCATCAGTGTGGACCAGAAGAATGAGTTAGCTGCCTCGCGAGCAAAGATCGGGCCTGACGCGATAATCCTGGGCAACCTGGATCCATATGGCGTGCTCGTTGAAGGCAGGCCCGAGGATGTGGAGCGCTCGGTCAGGGAGATCATCGCCAGCGGCGCTGACGCTATCTGGCCTGGCTGTGACATCTGGCCTACTGTACCCGCGGAGAACATGGAAATGCTGATGACCGCAGCCAGGAAATTCGGTGGAGGCAGGTAACATGGCCGTCCCGACGCTGGTCAGATCTCACAGTGCTCAGCCCGGCAGAAGTGCCGTCTTGTCAGAGAAGATGATTAGGAAGGGGTAACGCAAGCATGGTCAGCGAGGAGAGAGATTCTGAGATCATGGCGAGATTGCAGAAGGGAGTGATCGAGTTCGACGAAGACCTGGTGAGGGAAGCCAGCCACGAGGCTCTGGAGGAGGGAGTGGACGCCTATCACGCCATCATGGATGGGCTGGCAGCAGGGATGGATGTGGTGGGAGAACTATTCTCTTCGAAGGAGTATTTCGTCCCTGAGGTACTGATGTGTGCCGACGCTCTGAATGTGGGCTCGGACATCCTCCGCCCTCATGTGGTGAGGGGTGAGAAGAGCCGGGTGGTGGGCGAGGTCGTGATCGGCACCGTGGAGGGCGATGTCCACGACATCGGCAAGAACCTGGTCAAGATGATGTTCGAGATTGCGGGCTTCACCGTCCACGACTTGGGGAGAGATGTACCCTTGGATCAATTCGTAGAGGAGCAGACCAGAACGGATTCTGACATCGTCTGCCTCTCGGCCATGATGACCACCACCATGCTGGGCATGAAGACGGCGATCGAAAAGCTCAAGGCCAAGAACCCCGACGTCAAGATCATGATTGGGGGAGCGCCTGTATCGGCGGAGATCGCCGCGAAATGGGGCGCCGATGGATATGCACCGGATGCCCCCAACGCCTTGCAAGAGGCTCTGAACATGATCAAGGGCCTACGGGAATTGGAATCCCAGGGGTAGGAGCACGCCTTGGGATGATCTTGGAGGACGATCCTGGATGCGGAAAGCAGTCTCAACCCCGCAAGGCAACGAGTCGGAAGAAACGGGCCAGGTAATCGTCTACACGGGCGTGGGTAAGGGAAAGACCACCGCTGCTCTGGGGCTTGCCTACCGGGTCGTGGGTCACGGGGGGAGGGTCGCGTTCATCCACTTCACCGGCCCCGACTATCCTCAGATGGGAGATGTCAAAGCAGCTACTACTTTGGGCGGGAATCTGAGGATGATAGGCGTCGAGAGCCAAGCCAGAGATGTTTCCTACCTGGCTGACTTTGCAGAGTCCGCTGCCACAGTAGAGGGAGCGCTGGCTAGAGCCAGGGAGCTGTTGCACCGGGGGGAGTGTGAGCTTCTGGTGCTGGATGACATCAACCCCCTTCTTTGCGAAGGAGCCGTTGAGATTGATCAAGTCACGGCCCTCATCGCCGAGAAGCCACCTGGCGTATCCATTGTGCTTACCGGGCGATTCGCCCCTCAGGCAATTATTGAAGGAGCCGACACGGTTACCGATTTCGCGCAGATAAAGCCTCCACGCACCGCCCGCATAGAGCCTCGCAAGGGCTTCGATTTCTAGCATCCGACGGTGGCAGGAATTCCCCAAGCGCTGTGTCTATGCGCCGGTCGTCTTCATGAACTCTGCTATGGCCCGACTTACCTCCTCAGGTTGCTCCAGCATCACCATATGCCCTGCCTTGGGGATGATGGTTAGCTGCGCATCGGTTATCTGTTCCTGCAAGAACTGAGAGTACTTGGGCGGTGTTAGTTGATCCTCCTCGCCACAGATCAGCAACGTCGGACAGCGAATCTCTCGCAACCTGTCTCTCACATCGAAATGGTCACAGGCCATGAAATCGCCGTGCAGCACCCCTGGAGTGGTCGCTAGCCACTCCTGTCGGCCGAGGTCCACTAGTTCTTGAGGAGCATCCTCCGAATATGAATACCCCAAGATCATGTCCACCGTGGATTCGAACTCGTTGAGCAATCCCTCCAAGATAGTGGGTAGTACGCGCAGTTTGGCCCCCGTACCCACCAGGATCAGCCTGTCCACCTGCGAAGCATGATTGAGGGCGAGATCCTGGGCGATCGCTCCTCCCATGGAATGCCCCACCAGAGTTGCCCGTGTCGATCCCAGAGCTTCCAGAAGGTTGGATAGGAACTCCGCGTAACTAGTAACAGATGTCCGCGCCTGCCCTCCTGAACGGCCATGCCCAGGCAGGTCTGGCGCGTATAGGTTCGTCCCAGACAGCCCTGCTATTTGGTGCCCCCAGTGGCGATGCGTGCCGCCGGCACCATGGATGAAGACTGTGGAGCTTTCTGCGTCACTCGTCAAACGTTGAGCGTAGAAAACGTCCTCACCGGTGATTGTCAATCTGGCCAAGACAACGTCTCCTGTCTCAGAATGTTCACTGGAGCCACCGACGGGGGTTGGGAACCGGGATCACCGAGAGCAGCGCCTGCGTATGGGGATGCCGCGGATCGCTCAACACCGTCTCAGTCGGACCAATCTCCACGATCCTACCCAGGTACATCACCGCTACACGGTCGGTGAAATACGCCGCCGTCGCCAGGTCATGAGTGATGTACAGAATGGTGATGCCATGCTCGTCCCGCAACTGGAGCTCCGATTCAAAGGGAGGCACCCTGCGCGACGGGGCAAGCGAGCTCGCAGTACCGGCAGGGCTTGGTAACCTCGCTGGGCTCATCAATCCCCATGATCGAACCATCGAGTATTTCCACATCTGCATCGCGTTGGTCATTTTCCTGCTTGCAGAGCGCCCTTTCGAAGGCCCCGCTTCGGAACGCCTCCCTCGGACAAGCTCGGTGGCAGGGCATGTCGCAGCCATTGCACGGGTCGAAGTCGATAGGACCGGTTGGCTCAAGCTCAGCCTCCATGAATATCCCGCGAAGGCGGACACGCGTACCAAACTCCGGCGTGACCAGGAGGTTGTTTTTGCCGATCACCCCCAGGCCAGCCAGATGGGAGGCATCCTTGAGGAAAGCCCCCCCAAACTCGATCTGGTACGGCAGCGAAAGGGCGTTGATCCCGAGATCTTCACCCATCCAGATCCGGAGCTTTTTCGACTGCAACCTCATCACACCCATGCCAGGGGTAAAGCCCTTGACCTTCATGCTCCACCAATCGAGCTGAGGCTCGGAGATGGGATGTTCCAACGCCCACACCAGGATGGATTTATGCTCTTCCCCCCATTTATAACCCTTGAATTCGAAGTAATTCGGGTGGTCGCGGTCGTATGCTTCGTAGAACGGCGCGTTGGCGTAGCGTTCAACGGAGGGGGAAGCTCTCAGGTCTTCGACCCTCGCGATTCCCGCCAATGAAGCCCCTTCCTCTTTCGCCTTCTCGACGATGGTTTTTTCGATGTTATTGCCGTTGGATTTCATGTACTTGGGTCCTTTCCACTGTGCAGCCGAGCCACTCTCTCGGTCTGTCATTCAATCTAGTCGACCATCAAAAAGACGTAACGGTCCGCGGCTTGGGTAGATTCCGTTAGAACGGAGATTGGATACCCTAATTTCTTAACTGTAGAGAATACATCTACAGCCATTCCTTCTGGTGCTGGGCGAGCCTTTTCGGGTAGTTTGCACAGCGACCTTTCGCCTGTGCATTCGTGGCAGAGATAACAACCTCCAAACAACAGCATACAGGCCCTTTTAAATCCAGCCAGGAAAGCTTTCCGTTCAAGCTCTACCAGCTTCAAGGCCGTTTCTCGATACCACCTTATACGCTCTTCGGGATCATCGTTTTGTAATCTAAGGTGAAAGACAACAGCATCACTATATTCTCTAAAGAAACGTTCGCAATCAGACACCGCTAGGGTCTGGGGAGAACAAGCCCCTTTTCGACCATAATTGGAGCACCCAAACATGCATTTCATCCACACCCACTGGGCAACCACAATTTGCCACGGAGCGATCCATTTAAAATCTGCAAAACCATCATCTCCAAAAATCGTTTCGAGAGTTGCATATTGGCTCTTGTCTGACCCTGTCTCTAGATCCATCTTTGTCCTTTTTTGCAGGTTCTTTTGGACACTCCCTCATCAACTCGGTCACTTGTAGTGGTCGCTCGTGGGTTTCGCGTTCAGGCTGATCAGAGCATCGGCCGCAACCACTCCCTGACCTTCGGCCAGGAGCATCAGTGGGTTGATATCGAGTTCGATGATTGACGACGGGTCATCCTCTACCATGCCCGCAACCGCTAGGATGACATCAGCGGCAGCGTTCAGATCGGCAGGTGGAGCCCCCCTGAAACCGCTAAAGAGAGGTGCACACTTTAGCTGACCCAATGCATGCAACACCCGCTCTCTGGTGGTCGGCATCAGGAGTGACGCGCTGTCTTTCATCAGCTCGACCATAATTCCACCGCCTCCGACCAAAAGATACGGGCCGAATTGCTCATCACGGGCTACACCGACAATGAGCTCCGCCACGACGCCGTCGACCATTTTCTCGATCAGATAGGACTCGGAGAGGCCGGACATCTCCATCACCGCCGCCGACACCTCGTCTGCGCTGCCAAGGTCGAGTCTGACGCCCCCAACTTCGGTCTTGTGCGTGACGCCTAATGCCTTGACGACGACCGGATAGCCCAACTCTCCGGCCGCCGCAGCCGCCTCCCCGGCGCTGCGAACGACTCGCGCCGAAGGCACCGGCACGCCACACCGGGCGAGAAGGCCCTTGGATTCGGCCTCGTCCAACACATTGACGGGACCGTCCTGCCGTTGACCGAAGCTCGTGAGTAACGGTGGGCTGGGAGGCCGGCTCCAGGCAGCGCCCACATCGACCGCCGCTTGGATACCTGCGAGCCCGGTATCGATGCCGGCAAGCATTGCAACGCCCTCCTTCATCAAACGCGCCGCCACCGACTCCGAAATCGTATCTGAAAAGGTCGCCAGCACCGCGCCCTTGGTGCCGGTCTGCCGTGCTGCTCGGACAAAACCCCTCTCGGCCCCACCCCAGGTCGACTGGTCACAAAGGTCTTCCCTTGGGTAGTCGAGCAAACACAGCGATACATCGAAGTCTTCTGACAGAAAGGCGGTAAAGTTCTCGGCCATCCGGTCCTCGTCATTCCAGTCGAACATCTGGAAATCGAACGGATTGGCAGCCACCACCCGCTCGTGCACCGTTGCGCGAAGACCTTGCGTCACTTTTTCGGACAGCGGGGGCATGGTCAGGCTCGGGCCCATGGCGTCGGCGAGAAGCGTGAGATCACCGCCCGAGGTGCTCATGGCCCCAATCCGGCCGCCGTTCAATGGGCCGAGAACGTGCAACACCTTCAGCGCTTCCATGAGCGCTTCCAGAGAATCGACTCGAGCCACGCCGAGGCGCTCGAACAGAGCACTCACCAGAACGTCGGAGCCGGCGAGCGACGCCGTATGTGACACCACCATTTTCTGAGCGACCTCGGAGCGACCGGTCTTGATGGCAACGATGGGCTTGCCCAGCTCTCGGGCGAAGTTGACTGCCTCCTGGAACGCCTTCGGGTCAGGCATCGTTTCCAGATAGAGCCCAAGCGCCGTGACCCGATCCTGTCGAGCGAAGGTGTGGATCGCATCATGGAGATCGAACTTCAGCTTGTTCCCCAGGGATATCATGTAGGCGACGGGAAGGCCGCGCCGCTGCATGGTGAGGTTGAAACCCACGTTCGACGACATGGTAATGATGGCCACGCCTTCGTCGACCCGTCGGCCGCCCTGCTGGTCGGGCCAGAGCATCGCCCCGTTGAGATAGTTGAGGAGCCCGTAGCAATTCGGTCCGACCAGGGGCATGTCACCCGAGGCTTCCAGAAGTCGCTCTTCGAGTTCGGAACCCTCCTCGCCCACCTCGGAAAAGCCAGTGGCATAGCAGATCGCGCCGCCCGTATCCCGTGCAGCGAGATCTCTGACGATGTCGATGGTGAGGTGGCGATTAACACCCACGTACGCAGCATCGGGGCTTCCCGGTAGATCCTCCACCGAGCGGTAGACCGTGCGCCCCAGGATCTCCGTTTTCTTGGGATGGACCGGCCAGATCTCCCCTTTGTATCCCATGCGATCGCTCTGGCGAATCACCTCTTGGGCCTGCGCACCCCCGAAAACGGCAATGGAACGCGGTTTCAAAAGACGCTCAAATGACATGTGTTGCCCTCCCGGCGTAAGCTTCGCCGTTCATGAACCCCCGGCTCGATTCACCGCGATAACCCCGACAGACGCTCAAGGATGATTTTCTCCGCGTCCGAGGTGATTCGAGGCACCAACTCCGCCACCGAGGGGATGTCATTAACCAAACCGGTGGAAACACCGGCCCAACGGTCAGAACAGTACGCTTGTTCATGATAACACTCCTTTCATCTATGATTTGTCATCTGCTGATTTGAACTTTTGCATGATGTGGTACCGATAATCGTCGTATTTCGTTTTTACCGCTAGCATCCCCCCTTTCGTGAAAGGTTCAGATTATGATAGTCTCCCCGTCAAGAGTTGGGGGAAACAACGGTCCACAAAAGCTCTTTAACAGTCCAAATATGGTCAGTCAAACCAGCCACCATAGCAGGCGAGCGTTGATGCTGAGCTCTTTGTTCATCCACTGTTTGAGGCTCTCCGCTATACTTGCCAATTGGCGGTTGCCGGGGGTTCGTCCCGGTTCATAGTCCCAGTAATCAAGTTCGGGTTCAGACGATTCGTGAACCAGCGCCAACACAAGCACCGATTTGGCGTCCTCAGGCCACTCAACCTTTTCGTAACCCTCGTAGTAGGGTGATTTGTCGTAAATCTCGTAGGAAGGCGAGTTCTTGAGGGCAGCAACGCTCGCGATTCCAGCCAATGAAGCTCCAGATGCTTTGGCCTTGTCGATGATACGGGCGTTAGTGTCTGGATCGGTACGCGGGTTCTTAAACATTCCTTGGATTCCTCCGTTGGACACATTGTGTTCAGCACGAGTGCCCGTAATGGGACAGACAGACCGGTCGGTCTCCAATTTTACCAGGTCGTCGATAGGCTGTCAAGTCGGTCGACTGCAGGTGTGCGACTGCCCTTGGCAAACCCCAGGCCTTCGCCGTGATTCAGCAATAGAGCGGACTCCCTACGGGTTGGCGCATGGCTGTGACGGACATCAGAGCACCTGTCCAGCCAAAGCTCCAGTGTGCTGGCCCTGCTCAATCACGACCACGCCATTGACGATGACGTAGGGGATGCCGACGGGGTACTGATGCGGGTCAGTGAAGGTCGCCCTGTCCGCGACGGTCTGGGCGTGGAACAAAACCAGGTCCGCCCACGCTCCCTCGCGGACGACCCCCCGATCGGTCAGGCCGAAGCGCTCTGCGCTGACGGAGGTCATCTTCTTCACGGCCTCCTCCAGCGAGAGCACTTTCTCTTCGCGCACGTAGCGTCCCAACACGCGGGGGAACGTGCCGTAGCTGCGCGGGTGGGGCTTACTCTGGGACAGGACGCCGTAGGGAGCCAGGGCGTTGCCATCGCTGCCGATCACCACGAGAGGATGGCGCATCAGGGTACGCACGTTGTCCTCGAGTTGGTCGAAGAATACGGCCAATGCCTGCCCCTGGCTGTCCACGATCAGGTCAAAGACTGCTTCCAGAGGATCTTTTCCCTCATCTGGGGCAATCTCCGCGATATTCTGGCCCATCACCTCCGGCCGAGCACCGCAATCGCTGACCAGGATGTCGGTCCAGTCGCGCGTGCCGGCGCGCTCCTCCCACTCGGCACGGTTCTCCTCCCAGTCCTTCCTGAGGTGGGCCCGCACCTCGGCGTCGCGCAGCCGTTCTGCCACTGCCTTGGTCCCGCCCTCCTGGGCCCAATAGGGCAGGATGGCCGACAGCCACGTTGCGCTGGCGGTGTAGGGGTATTGATCGCAACCCACTCTCACCCCCCGCGAACAGGCATCCTCAAGTATGGAAAGCAACCGGTCGACGCCCTCCCAGTTTCGGTAGCCACTCAGCTTGAGATGGGCGATTTCCACTTGGATTTCAGCCTGTTCACCGATCTCAACGGCCTCGGCCACCGCTTCCAGTAGCCGGTCGCTCTCGCTCCGGATGTGGCTGGCATATACGCCGTCCCAGTGCGCTGCCACGCGGGCCAGCCCGACCACCTCCTCGGTCTGCGCGTAATGACCAGGCGGATAATACAACCCGCTCGAGAGGCCGCGTGCTCCCTGCTCCATGGCCTCTTGCACCAACCGCTCCATCTCTGCCTGCTGCTCGGTTGAAGGCTGCAATTCATCGAAGCCCAGAACCGCAGCCCGAACGTTGGTGTGGCCGACCAAGGGCACCACATTCACAGCGATCCCCGGGTGGCGCAAACGTTCCAAATACTCGGTCATGCTCGTCCACGTGACGTCCAGGTCAGGAGCACCGACAGCAGTCCACATCTCCTCCGCAGTCGCGTCCAACAGCGGGGCCGGCGAGAAGCCACAGTTGCCGATGACCTCCGTGGTCACTCCCTGCCGGATCTTGCTCTCGGCCTGGGGATTAACCAGCAGGGTAGAATCTGAGTGGGAGTGCGGATCAATGAACCCTGGGGCCAGGTATAGCCCCTCCGCCTGGATCGTGCGCTTCGCCTCTTGCTGCACATCCCTGGCCACCACGGCGATGCGGCCCGCCGCGATTCCTATGTCAGCTTTGAAAGCCGGTTTTCCTGTGCCGTCCACCACGACAGCGTCCTTGATCACAACATCAAGCATTTGTCTGCCCTTCTGGATGACCCATGACAGCGCTCACGTGCAGCGGTCCAACGGCTAGTCAACAAGAGCCTGATAGATGAGCACCTTGGATTCTTCCCTGATCGGGTAGTAGCGAGACGGCATAAGCTGGGTCAGCAGAAGGCCGATCAACCGCTCCTTGGGGTCCACAAAGAAACTGGTGCTCGCACCCCCGCCCCATCCGAACTCACCCTCTGATGCCAACCGACCTGCCTGGGAGACGTTCACAAGTACGCGAAAGCCCAGGCCAAAGCCGCATCCATGCAGAGTGTGAGGTGCAACCTCAATTGGAATCAGTTCCTCAGGTAGATGGTTGATGGTCATCAATTCCATCGTCTTACGACCCAACAGGCGAGTTCCATCCAATTCACCATTGTCAAGCAGCATTTGGGCGAAGCGCATGTAATCGGACGCAGTGGAGACAAGTCCGGAGCCGCCCGACAGAAAGCGCGGCGGCCTGCAATACTGGCTTGTCGCTGGAGCGTCAAGAAGTTCAAGGCCGCCGCTTTCCGTGGGACCGTACGCTGCAGCGAGTCGACCCAGTTTCTCCTCGGGCACGTAGAAGTCAGTATCCTCCATGCCCAGCGGTTGCAGTATCTTCTGCTCCAGAAATGCATCCAATGACATTCCGGAAATCACTTCAATCACATAGCCGAGCACGTCTGTCGCCATGCTATAGCGCCATGCGGTGCCGGGTTGGAACACGAGAGGCAGTTTGACGAGCTTGTTAATCATCTCCTCAAGCGATCTGTCGGGTCGATGAAGGTCTGCCTCCAGATACATCGCATCTACGGGAGAGTCTTCGAAGAAATCATAGGTAAGTCCCGCTGTGTGCGTTAGAAGATGCCGAATCGTTATCTCTCGTTCCAGTTCGGCTGCTCGAAAGGCTTCTTCCGCAGTGCCCGCAAACACCTTGACCTCGGCGAACTCGGGAATGAACCTCGAGACAGGATCATTCAGCTGGAAATGCCCTTCTTCGTAGAGCATCATCAACGCCACG
>NJBK01000068.1 GCA_005223035.1 Chloroflexi bacterium B3_Chlor | reverse complement strand
CCCGCAGAGTCCATCCTGGTCGTCGCGCCTCAGCGCACGCTAGCCAGACCCTACTACGAAGCGTTGCGCAGCCCAGAACTGGCGGCAGGAGGCCAGGTGACCGTCCTCACCGTGGGCGGTCTTGCCCGACGAATGGTGGACCTCTTCTGGCCGCTGGTCGCCGAAAAGGCTGGCTTCGGTGAGCCCCATCGACGGCCCACCTTCCTCACTCTGGAGACGGCTCAATACTACATGGCCCGCGTTGCGCGGCCCTTCTTGGACCAGGGCTACTTCGAGACGGTGGTCATCGATCGCAACCGCCTCTACAGCCAGATCCTGGACAACCTCAACAAGGCCGCCGTGGTTGGCTTCCCCCATTCTGAGATCGGCGAGCGGCTCAAGGCTGCCTGGGGAGGTGAGCCGAGCGAGAAGCGTATCTACGATGAGGCCCAGGTGTGTGCCACTCGCTTCCGCGAGTACTGCCTGGCCCACAACCTGCTCGACTTCTCCCTCCAGGTCGAGGTGTTCGCCAACCAACTCTGGCCCTTGCCTTTGTGTCGTGACTACCTGCTGAACAGGTATACGCATCTCATCGTGGACAACGTCGAGGAAGACACACCAGTGGCTCACGAGCTGTTGGGCCAGTGGCTGCGCCACTGCCACTCTGCGCTCTTGATCTACGACGAAGAGGCGGGCTATCGTCGTTTCTTGGGCGCCGACCCGGTGAGCGCCCGTGCTCTGAGCAAACTGTGCGACGACGCCATCGAATTCGCCGATTCCTATGTAACCTCGTGCGACGTAGCCGCCCTCGGGTACCAGGTGGCTCGCAGTCTGAAGAGGCCGACCGAACCAGCCGAAGGTAATGTGCGTGCGGTGCTGACCTACGAATACCACCGCTATCACCCGCAAATGCTGGACTGGGTGGCTGGGGAGATCGCTGAGTTGGTCCACGACCAAGGAGTCTCACCGGGGGAGATCGTCGTCTTGGCTCCCTTCCTGACCGATGCCCTCCGGTTCTCGCTGATGAACCGATTGGAGCAGCTGGAGATACCGGTGCGCTCTCAGCGGCCCTCCCGGGCCCTGAGAGAGGAACCAGCCACGGAGTGCCTGCTGACTCTGGCGGCCATTGCGCATCCAGGGTGGGGAATCTGTCCCAGCCGATTCGACGTGGCGTATGCCTTGATGCAAGCTATCGAGGGGATGGACCTAGTGAGGGCCCAGCTCCTGGCCGAGATCGTGTACCGGGTCCGAGACGGGGTACCCACGCTCAGTTCCTTTGACCAGATCAACGCTGCCATGCAGGAGCGTCTCACCTTTGTGCTGGGGGGACGGTACGAGGAATTGCACGCCTGGATCGTAGATTACATCGCGGGGCCGGAGGCGGAACTGGACCACTTCCTTGGTCAGCTCTTCGGCGAGGTGCTGTCCCAGGAGGGGTATGGCTTTCACCACAACTATGATGCGGGAGAGGTGGCCGCCAATCTGATCGAGTCGGTGCAGAAGTTCCGCTGGGTGACGGGGGACAACCCCATGGAGGAAGAGAAGCCCTTGGGGAAGGAGTACATCGAGATGGTGCAGGATGGAGTGGTGGCTGCCCAGTACATTCGGAGTTGGCAACTCCAACCGGAGGATGCGGTGCTCCTCGCCCCAGCTTATACTTTCTTGATGAGCAACCGTCCTGTGGACTACCAGTTCTGGCTCAACGTAGGAGGGCGGGGCTGGTGGGAACGCCTCTATCAGCCCCTTACCCATCCCTACGTGCTGAGCCGCCACTGGCCTCAAGGTCGGATCTGGACCGATGAGGATGAGTTCGAGACCAGGCAGGAGGCGCTACATCGGCTCACCAGGGGGTTGATTCGTCGGTGCCGGCGGAGGATCTTCCTGGGTCTGAGCGAACTGGGTGAACAGGGATACGGTCAACGAGGACCGCTACTGCAAGCGATCCAACGGGTCCTGCGCGGGTTGCCAGCCGAACCCGAGGTTGTGTCTCCGGCAAGCGGAGAGGGGACCAGTGTTTAAGCCTCGCCCCAAACAACAGGAAGTCTTGAACTACACGAGGGGCAAGATGGGTGTCTCCGCCGTACCCGGCAGCGGCAAGACCTACACCCTGTCGTACCTTGCGGCCCAGCTCGTAGCCAGCGGAGTGTTGGAGGACGACCAGGAGGTGCTGGTCGTAACCCTGGTCAACTCGGCAGTGGACAACTTCGCGAGCCGTGTGGCGGAGTTCGTCAAGCAGCGCGGATTGCTGCCCAACATTGGCTACCGCGTGCGCACGTTGCACGGCCTGGCTCACGACATCGTGCGGGAGAGACCGGGCTTGGTGGGGCTGTCCGACGGCTTCCAAATTGTGGACGAGCGGGCAGGGGATCGGATCCGCCAGGATGCGGCGGAGGCCTGGCTGCGCGGCAACCCCCATGCAGCGGTGGATTTCCTCTCCCCCGACCTGGAGCAAAGGCAGCTGGACTGGGTGCGCCGCAGAGAGTGGCCGCGACTGATTAGTGGCATCGCCCTGAGCTTCATCAGAACGGCGAAAGATCTCCAAATCACGCCAGGTGCGCTGCGCGACCACCTTGATGCGCTGCCGGAGTCCCTTCCCCTGGTGGAGATGGGCTGGGCCATCTACGCCGACTACCAGCGCGCGTTGGCCTACCGGGGCGCTGTTGACTTCGACGACCTCATCCGACTGGCGCTCCAGGCCTTGCAGCTGGCCCCCGAGTACCTCGAACGGCTGCGTTACCTCTGGCCCTACATCCTGGAGGACGAGGCGCAAGATAGCAGCCTGTTGCAAGAGAAGATCCTGAGGCTATTGGTGGGCCCAGATGGCAACTGGGTGCGCGTCGGCGATCCAAACCAGGCTATCTATGAGACCTTCACCACGGCGAGTCCCCAGTTTCTCCGCGACTTCCTTGAGGAACCCAACGTTGTGCCGCGTGAGTTATCCAATTCCGGCCGCTCGACTCAGAGCATCATAGATCTGGCTAACTACCTGATCGATTGGACACGGCGAGAACACCCCGCAACTGCCATCCGAGATTCCCTGTCGCCTCCGCACATCGAACCCACGCCGCACGGCGATCCGCAAGCCAATCCTGCGGACGTGCCCGAAAAGGTGCGCATCGTTCGAGAAAAGCTGACCCCCGCGGAGGAGCTTCGCCTGGTGGCCGACTCTCTGGCGACCTGGTTGCCGGAGCATCAGGGCGAGACCGTGGCTGTGTTGGTGCCGCGCAACGAGCGTGGCTTTGAGATGGTGGGCGAGCTGAAGAAGCGCGGCCTCGAGTACGTGGAGTTGCTGCGAAGCACCAGATCGACCCGGGAGACGGCGGGCGCTCTGGGCAACATCGTCAATTATCTTGCGCACCCCTCCTCACCGGTCAAACTTGCGACCGTCTACCGGGTATGGCGGCGCGAGGACCGCGAAGACCAGAAGGCCAAGGCTCGGTCTGAGAGGGTGGCCCAGGCATTAAGCAAATGCAAACAAGTGGAGGATTTTCTGTGGCCTCGAGTAGACCGCGACTGGCTGGGCAATCTGAAGCTCGCCGAAGGAAACGCAAGCGTTGGAGAGCAGTTGGAAGAGTTTCGTGACTTGGTCCGTCGCTGGCAGGAGGCGACCCTCCTGCCCATAGACCAGCTCATCTTGACCTTGGCTCAGGACCTGTTCTACGAGCCGGCGGATCTGGCCGTGGCCCACAAACTGGCCGTGGTCCTGCGCCGCGTCAGTGAGAGTCATCCCGACTGGCGTTTGCCGGAGCTGACTCAGGAACTGGCCGTGGTTGCTCGCAACGAGCGCCGTTTCCTGGGCCTCAGCGGCGATGACATCGGCTTCGATCCCAAGAGGTACAAGGGCAAGGTGGTAGTGGCTACCGTCCACAAGGCCAAGGGACTGGAGTGGGACCGGGTCCATCTGATGTCGGTTAATGGCTACAACTTCCCTTCTGCGTTGCCCTACGACAGCTTCATCTCGGAGAAGTGGTATGTGCGCGAAGGCCTGAACCTGGAGGCAGAAGCCCTGGCCCAACTGAAAGCTCTCAGCCAAGGCGGCTTCACGTATGAGGAGGGCGAGGCGACTCAACAGGCGCGTCTGGATTACGCGTCTGAGCGGTTGCGGCTGCTATACGTGGGTATGACTCGCGCTAAGAAGGAATTGATCATCACCTGGAACAGCGGCCGGCGGGGCGACCAGCAACCTGCGATACCCCTGGTTGCATTGGGAACTTTCTGGGAGGAACAAGCGCATGACGTTGCCCCCTGACTTCCTACTCAGTCAGAGTAGCCTTCAGGATTACGTGGACTGCCCGCGGCGCTTCTACCTGCGCTACGTTCGGCGTCTGACTTGGCCAGCGATCGAGGCTCAGCCCCCCATCGAGCACGAGCGGCATCTGCAGCAGGGGTCAGAATTCCATCACCTGGTCCATCAGCACGAGCTGGGGATTCCGGCGGAGGAGTTGACAAGCGCCGTCACCGATCTAGACCTCCGTCGCTGGTGGCGCGACTACTTGGAGAAAAGACCCCCCGATCTGCCGGAGGCGCGCTACCCCGAGGTAGTCCTTTCGGCCCGAGTGAGCGACCAGCGACTCATCGCCAAGTACGATCTCATCGCGGTGGATGTGGGACGCCGGGCGATCATCCTGGAATGGAAAACCTACCGCGGACGCTCGCGCCGGACCTGGCTGGCAGGACGATTGCAGACCAGAGTGTACCGCTATCTATTGGTCCGGGGCGGTTCCCATCTCAACGAGGGAGAACCGTTTGAGGCCGAGCAGGTGGAGATGATCTACTGGCTCGCTAACTTCCCGGATGACCCCGAGAGCTTTCCATACGATGCTGCTGAGTACGAAGCGGATGAGACTTATCTCACCTCACTCATCGAGGAGATCAAGGGCTTGCGAGAGGAAGACTTCGCTCTGACGAGCGATGACGAGTCCTGTCGGTTCTGCCGTTACCGCTCTCTGTGCCGCCGAGGGGACCAGGCGGGTGACTTCAAAGAGGTGGAGAAGATGTGGGATCTCGACGATCAGGTCGAGATTACCCTGGACTTCGAGCAGATAGCGGAGATCGAGTTTTGAGGCCTTCCATGAGAGAGTGGATCGAGCCCCAAGACATCAGCGTGCCAGAAGAACTGCAGGCCGCCATCGGCGGCCATCCACTGGTGACGGAGACCTTGGCCCAGCGAGGGTTCAGCGATGTTGATCAGGCCAGGGCCTTTCTGGACCCCGATCATTACCAGCCTGCGCCGCCCACCGACCTCCCCGACTTGGAGAAGGCCGCAGAACGACTTGAGGAGGCCATCCAGCGGGGAGAGGAGATTTGCGTCTGGGGCGACTTCGACGTCGATGGGCAGACAGCGACCACTCTTCTGGTCTGCACACTCAGAGACTTGGGAGCCACAGTGCGATATCACATCCCCGTTCGTGCCACTGAGTCCCACGGAGTCAACGTCCCAGTACTGAGCCAACTGATCGCTGAAGGCGTAAGTCTTGTGTTGACCTGCGACACAGGTGTCACCGCCCACGAGGCTATTGCTCACGCGCGCAAACGGGGTGTGGATGTGATCGTTACCGATCACCACGACCTTCCGCCTGCGCTGCCCGAAGCGCATGCTGTGGTGAACACCAAGATGCTTCGGGAGGTACATCCACTGCGGGAGCTACCAGGGGTCGGATGCGCCTACAAGTTGGCGGAGGCGCTTTACGACCGGGCGGGGCGGCCGCAGGAGGCTGCGCAGTATCTGGATTTGGTGGCACTGGGGATCGTTACCGATGTGGCAGTGCAGACGAGGGATACGCGCTACTTGCTCCAGCGCGGGCTCGAGGCACTGCGACACACCGAACGCCTTGGTCTGGAGGTCCTGATGGAGACAGCCGAAGTCAACTCCGAGTGGCTGACCGAGGAGCACATTGGCTTTGTCCTGGGACCACGCCTCAACGCCTTGGGGCGCCTGGCCGACGCCAACGTCGCCGTGGAGTTGCTTACCACCGATGACCTGGGTCGGGCTCGCATCCTCGCAGTAGAGCTGGAGGGTCTGAACGCTCGGCGTAAGCTCCTGTCCGATCAGGTTCATCAAGCTGCCCTGGCTCAGATCGAACGGAATCCGTCCCTGTTGGAACAAGGTGCCCTGGTGCTGGATCACTCAGCATGGCCGGCCGGAGTCTTGGGTATCGTGGCCAGCCGGCTGGTGGAAAGGTATGGTCGGCCGACAATCCTCATCGCTACCCCGCCCGGCGAACTAGGTCGGGGGTCGGCTCGCTCGGTCGAGGGGTGCAATATCACCGCGGCGATCGCCGCCCAGGGAGAGATGCTTGCCAGTTTCGGTGGCCACCCGATGGCCGCTGGGCTTTCCATCGATCGAGAGCGGATCCCCGAGTTCCGCCGTGCGCTGTCTCGCACCGTCTCGGGAATGCTCGGTGATATCGAGGAGAGGGCGACACTGGAGATTTCAGGCTACTTGCCGCTGGCCGCTCTGTCACTCGATCTAGTTGAGGAGTTGGAGCGGCTGGCTCCATTCGGTCCTGGCAATCCGCCGCTGACACTGGCGACTGCGGGGCTTGAGCTCAAGACCCACAGAGCGGTCGGTCG
>NJBK01000007.1 GCA_005223035.1 Chloroflexi bacterium B3_Chlor | reverse complement strand
TCGAGCTTGATGTCACGGTACCTGTGGGCCAGTTCAAGACCCGTGTGGAGGCTTTCCTGGAGATCCTGGACGAGGAGGACCTGTTCTAGTTCTCAGGGTTCTGTGGTTTCCCAGCTATCGTGCGCAATCGCCCATCTAGGAGGTGGACAGACAAATGGCCAAGAAGACCAAGTACAAGACCGCTCCACTGAAGACCTGGCAGCGGGCCAAGGAGATCAGAGCAAACTACTACAGGAACTACCAGGCTGCGCATGAGAGGGGTGGCCTGCGCTGGGCGGGCGGGGCATGGACGTTCGACGCCATCCCCGCAGGCCTTGGCGACGACCTCTATCCCCTCACCAGTGAGCCCTACGGGGCCACTATAGCGTATCAGAAGGAGTTCTCCGACCAGTGCTTGGAAGCAGCAGAGCGGGAAGGATATGCCCGTGACCTGTGTGCCTATATGCGCAACTACTGGGGATCTATTCTGCTCAACCAGTACGGCTGGGTCGAGCCTGGTGAAGAGCGCAAGCCTTTCCCGAAGCCCGACTTCATCTGGCAGGACCACATCTGTTGCAGTCACGCCAAGTGGTACCAGGTGGTCAGTGACCTGGAGGGTGGCCTCCCTATGTATTGCATAGATGTGGGAGTAGGACCCTATCAGGAACTGAGCAAGAATGGGCTAGAGTACATCGTCGGCCAGATGCACGACGGCATTGAGTGGTTGCAGAAAACCACCGGCCGAAAGTACGACGACGAGAAACTGATCGAGGCGGTGTACAACACTTGCCGCTCCGCCTCCACATGGGCCGAGCTCTGTGCCTTGAACCAGACCATCCCAGCTCCCCTGGAGGAGAAGACGATGTACGCTCTCTACGTGCTGGGTACGCTGCAGAAGAGCTCGAAGGAAGTAGCCGACTTCTACGATGAGCTCAAGGCGGAGGTTCAGGATAGAGTAGACAACCAGATCGCGGCGGTGGGGAACGAGCAAACCAGGGTGATGACTGACACCCAGCCGCCTTGGGGCTTCCTACGCGTTTTTCGCTACATGGAGAACGTCTATGGCTGCGCGTCCGTTGGCTCTCTTTACACCTTCGCCCTCATCGGCAACTGGGTCTGGGACGATGAAGGGCACTTCGTGCCTAGGCCCACACCCCAGTCTCAGGGGATCGAGATCAAGGACCGCGATCATGCCCTCCGTGTCCTGGCGGAATGGGAGCTCAGCAAACCCGAATGGCAACACTTCTACCATCCAACGTACAAGAGCGACATGATGATCCAGATCGCCAAGGACTGGAGCCTCGATGGAGTAATGCTGCACTACAACCGGGGCTGCGAAGGTCTGAGCCTGGGCATCGCCGAGAACAGATTGGCTCTCTTGGAGGCCGGGTTCCCCGTGATGATCTTCGAGGGCAACATGGGAGATGAGAGGGAGTTTGACGAGGCCAGAACCATGGCCCGTATAGATACCTTCATGGAGAGCCTGGACATACCGAAGCTGGAGCAATAGAGGTCTGAGAGGACTCGTATCCCCAGTCCTCCTTTCTGTCACTAGATCTGAGGAGGTTGTGACAATGATAACCGCAGGTATAGACGTGGGTGCCAAGAACGTCAAGGTCGTTATCCAGGAAGACGGGAAGATCCTTGGCAAGGGCTTGGTACTGGCTGGCCTGGACACGCAGGCCTCTATTAAGGAGGCCTTTGATGCAGCCCTCAAGGATGCTGGGCTAGCCAGCGAAAAGCTGGAGAAGGTCTTTGCAACTGGCGCCGGCAGAAAAGAAGTCCCCGACGCCGACGATTCATACACCGAGGTCGGCGCCGATGCAGCTGGTGCTACCTATCTTTACCCTCAGGCCAGAACGGTGATAGATGTGGGTGCTGAGGAAGGACGAGCCATCAGAGTGAATGAGCGAGGCAAGGTTGTGGACTTCGCCATCAACGAGCGATGCGCAGCCGGCGCTGGGGCCTTCACCGAGGCCATGGCCAGAGCTCTGGAAGTGGAATTAGAGGAGTTGGGGCAATTGTCACTGACCTCGACCAAAGCGGTGCCTATGAACGCCCAGTGCGCTGTCTTTGCCGAATCGGAGGTCGTTTCCCTGATTCACGCGAAGACAGAGAAACAGGACATCGCTCGGGCAGTACATGACGCTATGGCCACCCGTATCACCTCCATGGCGCGCCGTGTTGGCGTGAAGCCCGAGATAGCTCTTGTTGGAGGCGTCGCCAGAAACCCCGGCTTCGTGGACTCCTTGCAGCGGGACCTGGAGACAGAAGTCTTGATCCCCGAGGATCCCGAGTATATCAGCGCCTTGGGAGCCGCCCTTCTCGCCGCGGGCCTGGGGAAGTAAACGAGCCGCTGCCACGCACGACTGAAGAACCAAGGAGGATATGCATGGCTGAGGATACAACCAGCAAAGAGTACTGGCGTTGGACGGAGTCCAACTGGCATGACCCTGACATGGATTGGAGGGAGGGGGACATAGTCAGCGCCGGGGTTGACGTGGGATCGGTGAGTTCCCAGGCGGTGATCATGGTCGATGGCAAACTCTACGCCTACAGTAACATGCGTACAGGCTCGGACAGCCCCAAGAGCGCCGAGAACGCGATGGATTGGGCCCTGGAAGGCACCGGCATGGCACTGGATGATATCCACTATGTGGTGGGCACAGGTTATGGAAGGGTGAATGTGCCGTTCGCGAAGCGCGCCATTACCGAGATCGCCTGCCACGCCAGGGGCGCGAACTTCATGTATGGACCCACCATCAAGACAGTGCTTGACATGGGTGGGCAAGACTGCAAGGCCATCCGCGTTGATCAGAAGGGCAAAGTGGTGTCCTTTCTGATGAACGACAAGTGCGCCGCCGGTACGGGGAGGGGTATGGAGGTCTTTGCAGACCTACTAGGCGTCCATATCACTAAGGTGGGTGAGATGTCACTGCAGGTTGACGAGGAGCCACCCATGGTGAGTAGCACCTGCGTCGTCTTCGCCAAGTCCGAGGCCTCCGCCCTGCTGCGGGAGGGCTGGCCCAAGGAGAAGGTTCTGGCCGCCTACTGCCTAGCCATGGCCCACAGGGTGGTAGGCCTGCTGGAACGGCTAGGCATAGAGGAAGACTTCGCCATCACCGGCGGCATCGCCAAGAATATCGGCGTAGTGAGCAGAATCGAGAAAGAGTTGGAGATCAAAGCCCTCACGCCCTCTCTTGATACGCAGATCGCTGGTGCCATCGGTGGCGCTCTCTTCGCGAGAGCTCTGCTCCAGAAAGAGCGCAAGAAGAAGTAATCGCTCACGAGCGGGGGAGGCATCCCTGTCTCCTCTCCTCTTGTCACTGTCAACCCGCTCCGTACGCCTGGCTCGTGCGCCCTTTGCGCGCAGCGGCCAGCCCAGGATCGCCGTTTGTTTGCCAGTCTGACGCCTGGACGGAACTGCAGACTGACCACGTATTGCTCTCACTCCTCGGGAGGTGCATGCATGATTGCCAACTACGGCTACAAGGATGGTTCGGGAGAATACTTCATCAGCGTGGACACGGAGAAGTGCACCGGCTGTGGTGACTGTGTGGAGGCTTGCCTCTACGGGGTATTTGAAGTGGTGGAGAATCCACTAGATCCCCTCTCCGACGACCAGGTTGTTGTTGTTACGGAGGCCGAACGGAAGAAGATCAAGTATACCTGTGGCCCGTGCAAGCCCGTGAGCGACAGACCGCCTCTACCGTGTATGGCGGCCTGCCTGGAGGACGCCATTAGCCACTCCTGGTAGGTGAGAGTTGTCGCAGTCGTCACTCCACGCGAACTGAAGAGCTTTCCTCCTCCAAGGAGAATATGCGTTGTTTGCTGCCCAATG
Source organism: Chloroflexi bacterium B3_Chlor (assembly GCA_005223035.1). Classification (GTDB taxonomy): domain Bacteria; phylum Chloroflexota; class Anaerolineae; order UBA7937; family B3-Chlor; genus B3-Chlor. Next base: position 87,808 of record NJBK01000007.1, on the reverse strand, counting down.
AGCCGAATCTCCCTTGAGAGAGAGCCGTTGGGCCGTTTTTCTTTTGTGGAATAGGCGACCGCAGTAGGAGGTCTCAGATGGGCGAGATAACGCTTACTATCAACGACATCCAAGTCGTAGTGCCTGAGGGCACCAGCATCCTCGATGCTGCCAGAAGTGTGGACGTCTATATACCCACGTTGTGTTCGCATCCCAGCCTCCCCACATCCAAGGGTTTGGAGCCCAACGAGTTCATCTATCGAGGGGATGACAAGATACTCTCGGAGAACCGGCAAGAGTATGAAGGATGCAGGCTGTGTATAGTGGAGGTGCAGGGGATGGATGAATTCAAGACCTCCTGCAACACGTTGGCAGAAGACGGGATGGCGGTGCGCACCGACAGTCCTGAGACCGAAAAGCAGCGCCGCAAAAATCTCTTCCCCTACCTTGAGCATCATCCCCACGCCTGCCTGACCTGTGCCCAAAAGGAGGGTTGCAGCCGCACTCAATGCTCTGCCAACGTTCCCGAAGAGGAACGATGCTGCCCCCAGCTCGGCAACTGCGAACTGGAGAGGCTAGTCGACTACGTTGGCCTCCCAGAGGGACTGCCCAAGTACGTGCCTCAAGGGATACCCGTTCTGGATCAGGAACCCCTGTTTGTCAGAGACTACAATCTTTGTATAGGCTGCACCCGCTGTGTTCGAGCCTGCCAGGAACTGCGTGGTATCGAGGCCATGGGCTTCGTCCATCGCGATGGGGAACTAGTCATTGGAAGTGCAGATGGACCCACTCTCCTGGAGTCCGCCTGCAAGTTCTGCACCGCCTGTGTGGAGGTGTGCCCCACGGGGGCGTTGACCGACAAAGCGGAGGTCACGGCTGCGAACAAGGAGGAGGTTCTGGTACCCTGTGTCGCAGCCTGTCCCGCCAACGTGGATGTACCTAGATACATCCGACTGATCGCCGACGGCAAGTACGCTGAGGCGGAGGCGGTCATCCGAGAGAAGGTCCCCTTCCCCGCGGTGTTGGGTCGCATCTGCTTTCGCGCCTGCGAGGAGGTCTGCCGCCGTGGAGAGGTGAATGAGCCCATGGCGATATGCAGTCTGAAACGGTTCGCTGCCGACGAAGACACAGATCTCTGGAAAGAGAACCTACAGCTTGCCCCGCCTACGGGAAAGCGAGTAGCCATTGTTGGCTCAGGTCCAGCAGGTCTGACGGCAGCCTACTACCTCACTGTGCTGGGCCATACGGTTGTCGTGTTCGAGGCGGAGTCCCAGCCTGGGGGCATGTTGCGCTGGGGTGTCCCGGCACATCGCCTACCTAGGGAGGTGCTTGAAAAGGAAATCGATGATCTCCGATCCTTGGGCGCTGAGTTGAAGACAGACACCGCCATCGGCAAAGATCCTTCCCTGGAAGACCTTCAGGAGGAGTACGATGCCATCTTCCTGGCCGTGGGTACTCAGCTTGCCGGGAGGATACCAGTGGAGGGCGCGGATCTGGAAGGGGTCCTGTGGGGCATGGATTTCCTCAGGCAGGTTAGGCGAGGCGAGGATGTGAAGGTCGAGGACAAGGTACTGGTCATTGGCGGGGGGGGCGTAGCCATGGACGTAGCTCTCACTGCCCTGCGCCTGGGCGCGCAGGAGGTTCAAGCCGCCTCGTTGGAGTGCCGTGAGGAGATGCCTGCCATGGAGTGGGAGATTGAGGAGGCACTGGAGGAAGGGGTGAGCCTCAATCCGTCCTGGGGCCCTCAGAGGATCGTAGGCGACAACGGGAAGGTGAAGGCAGTGGATCTGGTCTGTTGCACTCGCGTCTTCGATGAGCAGGGCCGCTTCAACCCCACGTTCGACGAATCAGAGACCACATCCATAGACACCGACATGGTGATCCTGGCTGTGGGGCAGGCGCCGGACCTCTCTTTACTGGAGGGTAGCGGCATTGAGGCAAACGGCGGAACCATCAAGGCCGACGAGAACACGCTGGAGACCAACGTAGAAGGTGTCTTTGCAGGCGGTGAAGTCGTGAGCGGCCCTTCCTCCGTGATCGAAGCCATCCAGATGGGTAGGCGGACCGCCATCTCAGTAGATAAGCACCTTGGTGGGGAGGGAGACATCGAACAAGCCCTCGTCCCGCCGGAGGAGTTTGACCCGTTCATGGGGCGCGAGGAGAGCTTCGCCGAACGGGCGCGCGTTCCGATGCCTTCGCTAACTCTCGACGAGCGTCACGCAAGCTTCGCTGAGGTTTACCTGGGCTACGATGAGGAGATGGCCCAGCAAGAGGCCAGCCGCTGCCTGAGGTGCGACTATCGCCTTCATATCGAGGGTCCCGTCCTGCCTCCCGAGAAGTGGCTCCAGTTCTCCAGCGAGATTGTGGAAACGCTACCGGAACTGGCTGGCGTTTACCAACTCCTCGACGCGGAAAAGAACGTGCTCGCCATCAAAGGCGTCATGAACGTGAGGGAGGCGTTGGAAGAAGAACTGGAAGCCAACGAAGAAGCCTGCCTCTTCATCTTCGAAGAGGATGAAATGTACACCAAGCGGGAAAGCGAGTTGCTGCAACAGTACCTCCATCAATACGGTGAACTGCCTGGCGGGGGCATGGACGAACTGGATGACCTCTTCTGACAAAGTCTCGCTGAGTTGTCGTGCCGCAGAACGGCGAGTATAATATGACGAGCGGAGGCCCCGGTAAGCTGGTTCAAGACAAGGAGGAAGAAGATGGCTAAGCTTGCGGCTGAAGACGTAGAGATCAGAGTCATGAGGGACTCGGATCTCGAGCCCGTGACCGAGATCGACCACAAGGTCTTCGGCAAAAGGCGCCCCGAATACTACGAGCGAAAAATCGCAGAAGTCCTGGATGAGGAGATTGACCGTCTGGTGACTTCCCTGGTTGCGGAAGTAGGAAACCAAGTTGCGGGCTTCATCGTGGGGAGCGTCTACCTCGGCGAGTTCGGCATCCCTGAGACCATTGCGTCCATTGACACCATCGGCGTGGACCCTGACTATCAGAGGCAAGGCATAGCAGGGTATCTGATGGAGGAGTTCAAGACCACTGTCAAGAAGGCTGGTGTGAACAAGGTTCACACCCTGGTCAATTGGACAGATACCGACCTCCTGGGGTTCTTCGCCAGCATGGGCTTCGTGGCCGCAAACACCCTGAATCTGAAGTTGGAATTGGATTAGAAGATGAACGCCGAAGATCCCTGTCCAGACACGGCACGACCAGCGGTCTGGAGGCGGCAGTTGGCGGAGAAGCAGATGACGGGGGAAGAGGAGTTGCTGGCCCGGGGCTGGACCAGGCAGTTCAACACGGAGGAGCCCCGCTTGAGCGAGGCGCTGGCGATGTACGAACAGATCGGCCTGGAGGTCCACCTGGAGCCAGTGGTTGTCGATCCCGATTCTGAGGCCTGCCAGATGTGCTTCGAACAGGACTGCGACCGCTACAAGACCATCTGGACGAGACCCAAAGGCCAATCCCGACTGGACGACGATCTGTTCTAGATCTCTTTCCAACACCCACAGACCGCGCATCTTGAGCGGGAGAAAGACAATCGCCACCACATCTTCGATGTAGAGAGCCTCCCGTGGGTTTCCGAGACCCGCGGGAGGCTTGGCATATGAGTAGCTTGCGGGTGCTGCGCCAAGGCGCTAGAATAAGAGCAGCGAATAGGAGGTGCCAACTATGGCAAGCGTGAGAAGGGTACTGCTGATCCTGATAGGCGTGTTCTTGCTGCTCTTTGTCCTGTTCATGCTCCTCTCAGGATTCTACACCGACCTGCTCTGGTTTCAGAGCCTGGGGTTGAGCTCGGTATTCTGGACGGCCATAAAGGCCAAAGTAGGCGTCTTCTTCGCTTTCAGCCTGATCTTCCTGGCCTTCTTCACGGCCAACCTGTTCATCGCCAGGAGGCTCTCCGGCTGGGGAGGCTTCTTTCTTCCCGAACAGCGATACTACGTAACCTCAAGGACGCTCAACCTCGTGCTGGTGGTGGCGGCGCTGGTCTTGAGTGTGTTGAACGGACTGGGAGCCATCGGTCAGTGGGATACCATGCTCCGCTATCTCAACCAGCGGTCCTTCGGTGTGCTAGACCCCATCTTCTCTCAGGATGTCGCCTTCTACGTCTTCACCCTCCCGGTCTATCGGTTTCTGCGTGGCTGGTTGACAGAGGTGCTCCTCTTCACTTTGATAGCCACCGCAGCAGTGTACCTAGTGGTGCAACTGGCGACCTGGAGGCAGTTCAAGCTGTGGCTCACTGGCAGAGCCGCCTTCCACCTGGCAGCGCTGGGAGCCCTGTTCCTGTTGGTGCTGGCCTGGGGCTACAAGTTGAGCGCCTTCGAACTGCTCTACTCGCAGGAAGGCCTGACCTTTGGGGCCAGCTACACCGACGTCCACGCGCGCCTCCTCGCTTACAACCTCTCGTTCTGGACGGTGATTCTCTGCGTGTTGCTGCTCCTGGGAGGCGTGGCCGCCAAGAGGCCCTGGATCCTGGCCATCGGGGGCGGGCTGTGGCTGGTAGTTGCTGTGGGTCTGGGTGGGGTCTATCCCGTTTTGATGCAGCAATTCGATGTTCAACCCAATGAGCTGATCAAGGAACGCCCCTACATCGAGTACAACATAGATCTCACACGGCGCGCTTACGGACTCGACAAGATACAAGAGTTGGACTTCGGATCCGTCGCAGACCTGACCGCGGAGGCATTGGCGGAGGCCGAACCGACGATAAGAAACATCAGGCTCTGGGACTACCGACCCTTGCGCGACACCTATGCTCAAATCCAGGAGATAAGGCTGTACTACGAGTTCGTGGACGTTGACGTGGACCGCTACTATCTCGACGGCACCTACCGCCAGGTCACCCTCTCGGCGCGGGAGATGGCCACAGACCAACTGCTGTCCAGAACCTGGGTCAACGAGCATCTCCAGTTCACACACGGCTACGGCCTGGCGATGAGCCCTGTCAACGAGGTGACTCCCGAGGGATTGCCAGAGTTGCTGGTCAGGGACCTCCCTCCCAGTACCGCGCCTGGACTGGAGATCACCCGTCCGGAGTTATACTACGGCGAGAAGACCGACGGCTACGTCTTCGTGAACAGCACCATCGAGGAGTTCGACTATCCCAGCGGGGACCAGAACATAACGACTACCTACCAGGGGACCGGAGGGGTGCTGCTCGATTCGCCCCTCAAGAGAGCAGCTTTCGCCTACCGGTTCGGAGATGTGTCAGTCGTGCTCAGCGAGTATCTCACGCCGGAGAGCCGCGTGATGCTCTATCGCAACATCCACCAGCGAGTGCGCCAGGTGGCTCCTTTCTTGCTCTTCGACGCCGATCCTTATCTTGTGATCGTTGATGGGCGGCTCATCTGGCTGCAGGATGCCTACACCGCGACTCACACGTACCCCTATTCGCAGCCCTACCAGGATCGTTTCAACTACATCCGTAACTCTGTCAAGGTGGCAATTGATGCCCACAATGGCGACATGATCTTCTATGTGGTCGATGACGAGGACCCGTTGATCCAAACCTATGCGGCCATCTTCCCCGACCTTTTCACTCCCTGGGAGGAGATGCCGGATGGGCTGAGAGCTCACGTCCGCTATCCAGAGGGGTTGTTCATCATCCAGGCGCAGATGAACAACACCTACCACATGCAAGACCCCACCGTGTTCTACAACAAGGAGGACCAATGGGCGGTGGCCCACGAGATGTACGCCGGCAGCGATCAAATGCTGGAGCCCTACTATGTCACCATGAAACTGCCTGGAGAGGAAGAGGAGGAGTTCATACTGATACAGCCCTTCACCCCAACCAACAAGCAGAACATGGTGGGGTGGATGGCCGCCCGGTCCGATGGGCAACACTACGGCAAACTGCTCTTGTATAAGTTCCCCAAGCAGGAGCTAATCTACGGCCCCTTGCAGATTGAGGCCCGCATAGATCAGGAACCCACGATATCCGGCCAACTGTCCTTGTGGCACCAGCGGGGATCACAGGTCATCCGGGGCAATCTGCTCGTCATCCCCATCGGCAACTCCCTGCTCTACGTCGAGCCCCTCTACCTCCAGGCAGAGACTGGACGAATGCCGGAACTCAAGAGAGTGATTGTCGCCTCTGGAGAGCGTGTGCTCATGGCCGATACCCTCGAGGAGGCGCTGGCCGGCATCGGTGGCGCCCCGGTCGTCACCGTAGAGGAGCCCGTTGGAGAAGCAGCAGCAGGCGTCCACGAGCTGGCTCTCTCCGCCCTGGAGCATTACGGACGAGCACAGGAGTATCTGCAAGACGGGGATTGGGCAGGATACGGCGCCGAGTTGGAAGCGATCCGGCGCGACTTGGAGAATCTGATCGAGGCCAGCCGCTAGGCGAAGCGCATGCTGTCCCCAACGAGGCGAGTGCCATCCACCTGCGCCTTCGAAACCTGTGAATGGACCCTCTTGACTCCTCGTCAACTCCTGACTAGGTGGGTGCTGCCACAGTGCCCTGGCTATTCGCTGAGCTGGACTATCAGAGAAGCGGCCATGGCGGTCACTACGTCCACCCGCACAGTGTCAAGCAGCGTGAAGACAGTGGTCAAACCTCCGGTGCTCGCCAGCGCTGCTCCTGTCAAGGCCGCGGGACTCGTCTCGAAGAACAGTTGAGCCTATTGCAGTCGATTGTGCACCGGCCCGACTGCGGACAGGTCCCCGCATCCAGCCAACCAAGCCCCTACACCTAGTCTCAGTGTACCATAGGCGCAGCATCTGTTCAATGAGGAAGCAATACCAAGGACTTCCAATGACCCACGAGATGTGATAGAATCAGTTTACGAAGAAGCCACAGCCCGGCGAAAGGAGTTGTGATGGGGCTACTAGACATGCCCTTCGTAGCTGCTCTGAGGCGAAACCACGCACTCGAGCACGCGACAATGCACATCCTGGCCCGGAGACAGCCGTACCTGAACGCCGTGGCCCGCACCGCTCTGGACGGCTTCTATGTCTATGGAAGGGTGAATACCAAGGCACTGGCCGACACAGCAGCTGAGGGTTTGGCACGTCTCCAGGCTGGCGAGACCGAGTTGGCGATTCATCCCCGCTGCGGTACTAATCTGGTGGTATCGGGTTTTCTGGCAGGGTTGGCAACTTTCCTGGCTATCGGTGGGTCGAGGTCCCGCCTGGCCAAATTCCCCCGTTTCATCCTCGCGGCCACCCTGGCCGTGATTGTCGCGCAACCGCTCGGCCTCCTGATTCAACAGCATGTTACCACCTCACCTGATGTAGCGGGTTTGAGGATAAATGAGGTCACCCAACAAGTGGTCGGAAGATTCACCATACACAAAGTTGAACTAGAGAGCTCCAGCTAAGGCTTCGAGGAAAGGCTCTTCATGTTCTATCTATTCCACGGCGAGGATGGGTATTCGCGCTCCCTGGAACTCGCGAAAATGAAAGCTAAGTTGGGCGACCCGACTACGGTGGATCTAAACACCACTGTCCTCGACGGGCGGAAGGCCACCCTGGATGAGTTGATCTTCGCCTGCGATACCGCGCCCTTTCTGGCCGAGAAGCGACTGGTAATCGTCAACGACCTAGCGGTACGCTTCAAGCCTCAGCGTGGTCGCACCAGGATAGAGTCGGAGCGAGACAACGCGTTCCTTCAGCGCCTCGAAGAGTACTTGAACCAATTACCTGCGAGCACCCGGCTGGTATTCGTTGAGCGAGAAGCGATTAAGGAACGCAACCCCCTCCACAGATTTGCCTCGAATAGCCAGCACGGCTACGTTCGGAAGTTCACCCCTCCAAAGGGCAGGTCCCTCGATCGTTGGATCGCGGACCGGGTACAGGAGAAAGGTGGGCGGATAGAGGCAGGGGCTGTCAACCTGCTCGCCACTTTCGTGGGCAAGGATCTCCGCCTACTGGATCAGGAGATTGGCAAACTATTGACCTATGTTGGTGATGAGAAGCCGATTACAGAACGGGAGGTGGAACTCCTAGTCACATACGTGCAAGAGGCCAACATCTTTCACATGGTGGACGCATTGGGAAAGAGGGACATCCGGCAGGCGATGAACCTGCTGCACAAGCTGCTGGAGGACGGACAACACCCCCTCTACCTTCTCCACATGATTGCCAGGCAGTTCAGAATACTGCTCCAGATCAAGGATCTGCTGGCGAAGGGCACATCGGCCGCGGACATAAGGTCGCTCTTGGGCCTGCATCCTTTCGTGGTGGAGAAGATGACTAGGCAGGCGTCCAATTTCTCAGTCGGTCAATTGGAGGCGATCTATCATCGCTTGCTGGAGCTAGATGCGGCGGTCAAGACAGGGAAGATGGAAGACCACCTGGCACTCAATATATTCGTGACGGAGCTACGGCGATGAGTCCACATTGAGTGCGGAAGATACTCAGAGACTTATGGGCGGCCGCTGGAGATGGAAATCGGTGCCTTGCTCATAGGCGTACGCCACCCTCAGAACCATGCTCTCGGCAAAGGGCCGCCCCATTATCTGCAACCCCACAGGCAACCCCTCATGGAATCCACAAGGAATGGAGATGCAGGGCAACCCAGCCAAGTTGGCCGGGATTGTGTATAGGTCGGCTAGATACATCTCTAGAGGATCATCTACCTTCTCCCCGATGCCGAAGGCCACGATGGGCGAAGTAGGGCCGACCACCACATCCACCCCAGCATCGAAAGCGCGGTCCAAGTCCTCCTTGATAAGAGTGCGCACCTTCTGGGCCTTGAGGTAATAGGCGTCGTAGTATCCTGAACTCAAGGCATAGGTGCCAAGCATGATGCGCCGCTTCACCTCCCTGCCGAAGCCTCGTCCCCTGGCCTTGCTCTGAGCCTCGCGGATGTTGCGCGCATCCGGAGCGAAAAGCCCGTATTTCAGGCCATCGTACCGTGCCAAGTTGGCGCTGGCCTCCGCCCAGGAGGTGAGGAAATAAGTAGCGACCACATACCGCTCGTGCGGAAGGGAGACTTCCCGAACCTCCGCCCCCAGGTCGGCCAGCTTCTGGATTGCGTCCCTCACTCGCTCCTCAACCCCCTGGTCCAGCCCAGCTGCGAAGTACTCGATGGGTACGCCCACCACCACGCCCGCAAGATTCTCCTCCAGATAGGACGTGTAGTCGGGCGTGGGCTCATCGGCCGAGGTCGAGTCCAGGGGATCGTGGAAAGCTATGGCGTTCATCACCAGGGCGCAATCGGTCACATCTTTGGTGATTGGACCGATCTGATCCAGCGATGAAGCGAAGGCTATCAAGCCATACCTGGACACGCGCCCGTACGTGGGTTTCATTCCTACCACGCCACATAGTCCAGCCGGCTGACGCACTGACCCCCCGGTGTCAGAGCCGAGTGCGAATAGCGCTTCGTTGGCGAGCACCGCGGCGGCTGAGCCACCGCTCGAGCCACCGGGAACGCGGGAGGTATCCCACGGGTTATGGGAGGGGAAGAAGGCCGAATACTCGGTAGAGGAACCCATGGCAAACTCGTCCATGTTGGCCTTGCCTACCTGTACCACCCCCTCCTTGCGGAGCCTCTCCACCACTGTGGCTTCGTATGGGGGAACGAAATCCTCAAGTATTCTAGACCCACAGGTGGTCAGCACGCCCTTGGTACAGATGTTGTCCTTGATAGCCACGGGGATACCTGTAAGAGGCCCGATGTCGCCGGCCGCGATAAGCTTATCGGCCCGCCTGGCCTGCTCCAGGGCTATCTGTGGCGTGGCTGTGATGAAGGCCCTGACCTCAGGGTCGCACTCCTCCATCTTCGCCAACACGGATTCTGTAAGTCCTACGGAAGAAATCTCGCGGCGACGAAGTAGATCATGGGCTTCGTGAATCGTCAACCGATGGAGGGTCACCGCCCCCCCTTACGGAAGATGGCGTGGACACGGAAGAAACCATCCTGAGTTCGAGGGGCGTTGGACAAGATATCCTCGCTGGGCAAAGACGGCCTGGATTCGTCTTCGCGCAGCACATCGCCTTTGACGACTACGTGGGCAGTGGGGAGGACATCGGTGGTATCCAGTTCGTTCAGTTGCTCGACATACTCTAGAATCTGCGAGAGGTCAGTCTCAAGTTGCTTGATCTCCCCCTCGCTTAGCTCCAACCTCGCTAGGTCGGCGATGTGTTCTACCTCGGAGCGGCTGATCTTCATTGGCCTGGGTCCTGGCCGTACCTCCCATGGATTGGCGACCGCGCGGGGAACTAGGACTCTTCCTTAGGCAGGATGACTACCTTGCGCCGGCCACCCTCGCCCGTGCTCTCCGTCCTTACTGATTCGTAGTCGCGTAAGGCCATGTGCACAATGCGCCGCTCATGGGCCGGCATCGGCTCCAAGGTGACGGCCCTTCCTTCGTCCATCACCCTCTTGGCCATTCTCTCGGCTAACTCCGTGAGTATCCTCTCTCGCCGTCTCTTGTATCCTCCCACATCAACGACGACATTCACCCAGCGTTGGAGCTTGCGACTAACGATCAGACGGGAGATGTATTGCAGGTCGCGCAGGGTCTCCCCCTGCCGTCCGATGAGGATACCCAGGTTGTCCCCTTCGACGTCCAAGACTATGGGAAGTGATTCATCCCCGGCAGGCTCTCGCACAACCACCTCGGCCTGGACTCCCATATGATGCAGAAGATTGCGCAGCACCTCAAGGGCGACTTCCGCCACGTCTGCCCTAGCAGGGGCAGGCTCCTCGAACTCTTCCAACTCCTCGCGTGGCTCGCCAGGTTCCAACAGAGTGACCCGCACCTTGGCCTTCTCACGCCCTAGCCCCAACAGACCGCGGCTACCTTCGGCTAGAACCTCGGTCTCTACCTGATCCTTGTCGACACCGAGCTCCTCCAGGGCCTTCTCAACGGCCTCATCGACACTTCCTCCAGAGGCTTCAACGCTTCTTCTTTTTCCTTCCATCTTTCCTAGTTTCCTCTCGCCTGGGAAGCCCTGGTATCCCCTTCGGCAGGACTTTAGTTACATCTCCCCAGCCGGTCGTGAAGCCCGTCTGCACGATCTGTAGTACCCCTGAGGCAACCCAGTATACCGCCAATCCCGAGGCGACCTGCAAAGTGATGAAGCCGAACATGATGGGCATCATGGTCTGCATGGATCTATTCATCTGGGCCTGCGAGGGGTCCACAGCGGGCTGAGCAGTCAGTTTCTGCTGCAGCCAGAAGATCGCCACCACGAACACAGGCAAGACGTAGAAGGGATCAGGACGCCCCAGATCCAACCACAAGAACTGGCTTTTCAGTGGTATGGAACGGGTCGCTATGCCGTACATGAAAGGGATGGAATGGTACAGCCGCTGAGATAGCCCTATGAACTGCTCCGGTGTGCTTCCCAGGGCTTGATAGATGGACTGGTAGAGCCCTATCCAGATAGGCATCTGGATCAACATAGGCAGACAGCCCATCATGGGATTGACGCCATGCTTCTTGTAGAGCTCCATGGTCGCCGCCGACAGCTTCTCCCGATCCTTTGCATGTTTCTTCTGCAGCTTCTGAATCTCGGGCTGCAGTTCCTGCATCGACTTCATGGACCTTATCTGCTTCTGGGTGAGGGGAAAGGTCACAAGGCGCACCACAATGGTCAGGCCGATGATAGCCAGTACAAAATTGTTGAAGAGCAGACTATAGAGCAGCACCAGCACATTCAGCATGGGCTCCATAATCAACAGATTCCATAGTTCGCCTATTCCGGGCATTCAACACCCTCCTGTCATTATTGCTGGTCTGGCGCTAGCTCCCATCTCAGCTCCCCCGTCGCAGCATCAAGCGCGTACAGTTTACCGTCATCCGCATTCACGTAGACCAGGTCACTCGCCACTGCAGGGGAGGCCAACACCTTCAAGCTTCCCTCCTGGGGGTAGTGCCAGACCCGAGTGCCCGTCTCGGCCTCTAGAGCATATGCACCTGCGTTGTTTGCCGTCAAATAGACAACCCCCTCAGTTATCACCGGGGAAGCAGTGATCATGTCTTCCGCCTCGAACTGCCACTTCAACGCACCGTTGCTGGCGTCCAAAGCGTATAATGAATTGTCGAGGGAAGGCACGTAGAGCACGTCCTCATGCAGCACCGGTCTGCCCCAAATCCAGTTCCCGGTCGAAAACCTCCACTTCTCCTGCCCATTCTGGGCGTTCAGAGCATACACATTGTTGTCTAGAGATCCAAAGTACACCGTATCTTCATACACATGAGGGGTGCAGTAAATAGCTCCGCCAGCAGCAAAGGTCCACCTTCTCTCACCTGTGGCCCCATCCAGAGCATAAAAGTTCTTGTCCGCAGAACCAACGTAGACGGTTCCATCGTGCCAGGCCGGGCCGCCCCAGATCTCCTCACCAGTCTCGAAGTCCCACCTCCTGACCCCAGTCTCCATGTCCAGAGCGTACACCTTATGGTCGGAGGAAGTAAAGTACGCCAGACCCTGGCCTATGGCAGGGGCGCCCAGGAAGGGCTCCGCCTCTTCAACGCTGCCTACAGGGAAATGCCATTTCTCCTGACCGTTACTCACATCCAGGGCATAGGCTCTGCCTTGGATATCCTGATTCTGAAATATCAGAAAGCCTGTCGTTTCGATCTCATATGAGCCGAAGAATAGGACGCCCCCACTTATGACGGGCGTGGAATAGATACCCGCCAGCTGTCCCTCCGAGGGGAACTGCCACAGCTGTTGCCGAGTGCTAGTGTCCAGCGCATACAGCTTGCCCCCTTTAGAGCCAGCGTACAGAACTCCCTCCTCCAACACAGGCGCAGACCAGCCCATGGCTGCACGCCCGCCACATCCTGCGAGGAGGACCAGGAGCAATGGCAACAAGGTCCACAAAGCAACAAGCCTTATCTTTGTCGTAATTGTCTCTTTCAAGGACAAGTCTCCTCCACCACAACTGGACTTAGGGTACCGGATCATATCCGCCGGGATGCAGGGGATGGCAACGCACTATCCGCTTGATGCCCAGCCATCCTCCCCGTATGGCGCCGTACTTCTCGATGGCCCCATAAGTGTACTTGGAGCACGAGGGCACGAAACGGCAGGAAGCGGAAAAAGCCGGGGACATGAACTTCTGATATAGTCGGATCGTAATCAAGAGAAACGATTTCATCCCTAGATGTCAAGGCCCCAAGCGTCCGTGGCCGCTGCCCCAGCATTGTGTTCAGGCACATAGCAGACCGGCCTGCAGCAGTGCCTCCTCGACGGCCTGATCCACCTCGCGGTAGCCGGCATCCGCGATAGGACTACGGGCAATGAAAACCAGATCCTGACCTGGCGCGATCGCGGCCTGTCGAGCCCTGGCGGACTCTCGGAGGAGTCGCTTGGCTCGGTTACGAACTGCAGCCTTGCCAACCCGCTTGCTTACTGAGAAACCGAAACGGCTGTAATCCAGCTCGTTGGGAAGGGCGCAAAGCACCAGCAAAACGTGGGACCAGGAACGACCTTCCTTCTTGACCCGCTGGAACTGCTCATTGTCCGTCAGCCGGTATCTCCTCTCCATGGTCCGGACACCGCGTGCACAAGGTCAACGTTCAAAGAATCAGACGGACAGTCTCTTGCGTCCCTTCTGGCGGCGCGCCTTGAGCACTCTCCGACCACCAGAAGTACGCATTCGGGCCCGGAATCCGTGACTTCTCTTACGCTTCCTTTTCTTGGGCTGGTATGTACGCTTGGGCATGACGAGCCTCTCGAATGATGGATACTTGAATCTCTATTATAAGCCTTTGATGCCTTAATTGTCAAACTAGCGTCGAACTCGTCGGGAGCATGGTTTACACCCTGCGGTGATCTTCTGAATGAAAGATGGGCCACAATTGTCTACCGGGCGCTGCCGCACACGGATGAGAGGCGACAGATAGCGGTGGTGGGCAAAGGGGAAACTCGCTGTCGCTCATGTGGAACAGGTGGAGGTAGCGCATAGGGGAGTCGAACCCCTGTCTCCGCCTTGAGAGGGCGGTATCCTAGGCCACTAGACGAATGCGCCACACTGGCATGATTTTACCATCAACGTCTCTTCTTGTCAAACTAACACCGCTGACACGCAGTATCTTGACGGCAAGGAGTTTGTTACGTATAATGAACGCACTAGTCAAGGGCAGAGATTCTACGACCCTCGTGAGCCAGAGAGGCGGCCATGCAACACACCGAAAGCCCAAGACCCGTCCGCCGCGGATCAGTGACAGGTGCCCTAATCCTCATCGTAGTGGGGTTCATATGGTTGCTCCACAACCTTGGCTACTTGCCGGGAGACATTTGGTACAATCTCTGGCGATTCTGGCCCGTGATCCTGATCCTGTTGGGAGCAGACATCGCCCTGAGAGGTTTCCCTATCTGGTTTGCTCTTCCGGTGCTGATTCTGGTGGTCGTTGTGGTTGTGGGCGCCGTTCTGCTTGTGGCACCGACCTTTCCGACCAAAGAGATGATCACCGACGACTTGAGCCAAGACCTTGGAGCCTTGACCCAGGCGCACATCCTGATGGAACTGGATAATGGCACCTTGCATCTGGAACGGTTGGACGAGAAACCGCATCTGTTGATGAAAGGCCACTTCATCCACAACAGGAACATCTTCATCCAGCAAGAGTTCACGGAATCCTCCGGTCTGGGCAACCTGACTCTTGCCGACCGATACGAAGCCTTCTTCCCCTTCTTCTTCCTGGGCGGCATGAGAAACGACTGGACCGTGGAGCTCACCCCGCGCATCGCCCTGCAGCTGGAGTTCGATGGGAGCGATTGCCGCCTGGATCTGAACCTGAGTGACCTAGCTCTGAAGACCTTTGCAGTTGAACTGGATGACTGCACTGGCAAGGTGGAGATGCCTGCCAGCGACAAGCTCGATGCCAGTCTGAATCTCGACGAGACCGAGTTGACAGTGATCGTGCCCGCCAATGCAGCCGCCAGGGTACGGCTGGAGCTCGATGACACGGAGCTAACCGTAGATTCGTCCCGTTTTGACAGGATCAGCGGAGACGAATACCTCTCACAAGGGTATGATGAGGCAGAAACCAGGCTTGATCTGATGCTGACGGCGACTCACTCTTCCATCAGCATCCAATAGGCTGAGGGGAACCGATGTCTTCGCCAGCTTCGAGATCCCCCAACGGCGGCAGTTTCGACTGTGAGAATTTCGTGCACGACTCCCGTGGCGATAGCACCGCGGGTGTTGACTCCCCGCCGACATGCCCCCAGTGTCGTTCCCTGAATCGGGAGGGCAGCCAGTTCTGCGGTCACTGTGGAGCCGCCCTGGTCAGGTATTGTCCTCAATGCGGCGTCAAGATCCCTACTAGCGCATACCTGTGCGAGGGATGCAGTACTGAGTCCAAGGCAGTTGCCATCTCACAAGGACGCTGCCAGCGGTGCGGCTCCCAAGCCGAACAACACGCCGAGTTTTGCGGGGAGTGCGGGGCCCGCCTACTCGTCAGATGTCCACAGTGCGGCACCATGACCAGAGCGACCCTCAAGTTCTGTCCGTACTGCCGCTTCGCCTACTCTCGCTTCGTGACCGAAAAGCTTGTCTGCAAGCATGGGAGGGAAGGGGAACAGGGCAATGAACCACCCTACGTTGCCACCCTCAGTTCTAACATCATGGTCGCTCTGATAATCCTCAGTATTCTTCTTATTGTCTATATCCTGGCGCAGATATAGGCCGTGGCCTCGTTGCCGAGAGACCTACCGTATGTTAGAATCCACCCGCTGAGAGAAGATGATGGTGGAGCCTTCTAGGTGCCCAAAGTGTGGTGCCCGTCGACTGGAAACAGCGGAGAGCGGCCAGCTTGTCTGCACCGCCTGCGGTCCCAGGTTTGCCGTGGCTAGCAGATCGGCCGATTCCCTCCTCCCGTGCCCCCAGTGTGGGTTCCGCAACAAGCCAGAGGCTGCTTCCTGCAGCGAGTGCGGAGCTGCTCTGGCGAAGTACTGCCCTCGGTGCGGGGCCAAATTGGAGCGGCGTATGCGCTTCTGCGACCAGTGCGGTGCTAGCTATGAAGGTCTCTCGTCTCCGGATGGTCGCTGTCACTGGTGCGGCTTTCAGAACCAGAGCGACGCCAAGCTCTGCGCCAAGTGTGGCGCTCGGCTGATCATAGCTTGCCCGCGCTGCAATTCCCAAATGAGGGCTGGCGTCAACTTCTGCAGGACTTGTGGCCTGGATTATCAAACACTGCTGGAAACCGAGGAAGAGGAATCATAGAGCCTCTGGCCTTGGAGAAAGCGAGTGCCGTGCCGCAGGAGGTAACGAATGAAATGCACTTATTGTGATGCTGAGGTGGGCAGTGATGCCCTCTGCGGCGAGTGTGGGAAGTGACTCCCCGCCATGGCCAGGAAAAAGCGCAAGATCGGGATACCCCTGATCATCGGTATTGCAGCTGCGGTCGTAGTTGGCTGCGTAGTCGTGGGGATGGTGACGGTCACACTGGTTGGCGGGATCCTCCCCCTACTCCCCGTGGCAACGCCTATCCCTACACCAAGCCACACCCCGAGTCCTGTCCCCGGCACGTTGACCCCCACCCCGATGCCGCCCAGCCCCGTGCTCGGAGCGGACGCGTATGAGCCCGACAACACCATCGCCGAAGCACAGCCGATAACCATCGACCGCACCATCCGGCCACACAACCTCCACATACAGGGGGATCACGACTACGTCTCCTTTGTGGCGCAAGGGGGAACCGCCTACATTATCGAGACATCAAACCTGGGCAGCAGCATTGATACGATCATCTACCTGTACGACGCCAACGGGAACGAGTTAGCCCATGACGACGATGGAGCTGAGCAATCGCTTGCCTCGCGCCTCGTCTGGATCGCACCCCGCAGCGGAATTTACTATGTGATGACCAGAGATCTGGGCGAAGACTCCTCCGGGGTCGACGCTACCTACGGGATCCTCGTGATGACCACAGATGTAGGGGAAGATGCAGACAGTTACGAGCCCGACGATAGCATCCCTCAAGCCAGCCCGATAGACACAGATGGCGCCTACCAGACTCACACATTCCACACCACAACGGACGTGGACTACGTGTCGTTCATCGCTCAGGAAGGGGCAGAGTACATAATTGAAACAGGTAATCTGCAAGGTGAGTGTGACACGGTGCTTTACCTGTACGATGTAGATGGCGTGGAGCTGGAGTACGATGATGATGCTGGAGACGAAATCTACGCGTCGCGTGTAGTCTGGACGGCACCTTCTAGTGAGACCTACTACGTCGGGGTCGAAGACTACCGTGGCCAGGCTGGCTCAGACCTCAGCTACCTAGTCCGGGTGTCTGCACAGACAGGTCACGAGTGACACCTTCCTGTAGCCTGCGAATCCTTCAACGGGTCTACGCCACCCGCCACCACGAACTCGGGATGGGGATTGCGACAGGCACCACGGCTGAAGGCTCTAGTAGCAAGGAAAAGGGAGACTACCTCGTCTCCCCGCATCACCCTATGTAGTGTCGTCATTCCGCCGCAGCCCAGCCGCCGAGAAAGCTGGCATCAAGCGAGGAGCAGTCTCTGCAATAGGAGCCAGCCCAGATACAGGAACAGGATGAGCCCGGCGGCCACCAGTGCAAGATGGATCAAGCAACCACCCACTTTCCTTATGACACCTATCACCCACACCAGCAGGAGCACCCCGACCACTGCGCCGACAATAAGAAACCCAAGCGGTTGCAGCATCCATACCTCCTACATCCAGTTCTCCAACCTCGCCTTCGTCCTTGAAACAGCGGATCAATCGCTAGCTACTACGAAGGCGATAGCGTATCTGCGGGAGTGAGAAAGACTGATGGCGAACTCATCCAGCCCCAGTTGCTCAGCCCGCTTCCTGGCCCGGCCGTGGAGCCGAACCAGTGGTTTGCCCCGCATGTCTGACAACACCTCCATGTCCCGCCACTTCACACCACGCAATCCCGTCCCCAAGGCTTTGGACACGGCCTCCTTAGCGGCAAAGCGAGCAGCCAGTTCTGGTACGTGGTTTCTGCAATACTCGACCTCCGCAGGAGTATAGACGTATAGCAGAAAGCGGTCGCCCCAGCGCTCCAACGCACGAGCGATGCGTCGCGTCTCAATCAAGTCTACACCCACACTCAACATATCTCCCTTAACGCCTCCTCCAAGAAGCTAGGGTGCGCCGTTGCCCGAACCACGAGCTTCTTTCGGCTGTCCGCCAACTGACAGGCCATCGGTCTCAATCACGTCCGACGCCTCCAAACGTCGGCCGATGCCGCGATAGATGAAGCCCAACTCCTGCATTCTCCGCGGCTCGTAGATGTTGCGACCATCCACCAGGACGGGTTCAGCCATGGACACCTTGATGCGAGCCATGTCCAAATGCTTGAATTCATTCCAATCGGTGACGATGACCAGAGCATCGCTGCCTTCCGCCACCTCGTAAGCATCTTCGCAGTAGGTCACGTCGGGCAACATCTCTGTGGCTTTGCCCATGGCAACCGGATCAAAGGCTTTGATGAACGTTCCCTCGTTCTGTAGTAGGTGGATGATCTCCACGGCGGGAGCTTCGCGCATGTCGTCGGTATTGGGCTTGAATGCCAACCCTAAGATGCCTACGGTCTTCCCATGCAAGGAAACCAATATCTCGCGTAAGCTCTGGACAACCCGTCGTCTTTGATCTCGATTGATCTCTATTACCGCCCTCAAGAGCTGGGGGTGACAGCCCTGGATAGCCGCCATGTGGGCGAGGGCTTTGACATCTTTGGGGAAACAGGAACCTCCCCAACCCACTCCGGCATCCAAGTAGGAATGGCCTATGCGCTTGTCATATCCCATCCCTGCCGCCACCTCCTTGATGTCGGCGCCCAGTTTCTCGCAGATGGAGGATATCTCGTTGATGAAGGAGATTCGGTTGGCCAGGTAGGCGTTAGATGCATATTTGATCATCTCTGCAGTACGCAAATCGGTCACGAGAATGGGCGCGCGCAGGGAAAGATACAACTGGGCTACCTTCTCCGCCGCCTGCCGATCAGTCGAGCCCAGCACGATACGGTCAGGATTCAAGAAGTCACTGATCCCCGATCCTTCGCGTAGAAACTCCGGATTGGAGACTACCGCGAATTCGAGACCCGGAGCAATATGCTCCTCCACTATCTCGGCTACCCAATCGCCAGTGCCTATGGGCACGGTGCTCTTGTTCACAATGATGAGGGAGTCGGTCATCTCCCCGGCGATGGTTTGAGCGGCCATCCGCACATATTTCAGATCAGCCTCACCCTCGCTGCCCGAAGGGGTGTCCACGGCGATGAACGCGAATTCGGCGTCCTCCAACCCTTCAGGGTACGAAGTGGTGAACCGCAATCGCTCGACTTTGGCATTGCGCTCCACCATCTCTTGCAGTCCCGGCTCATAGATGGGCAACTTGCCCTGTCTCAAACCCGCGATCTTTTGCTCATCTATGTCCACACAAACTACTTCATTGCCCAGATCGGCGAAGCAGGCCCCGGTGGTAAGCCCAACATAGCCACCTCCGCCTATCACACAGATCTTGCTCATGAATGCACCTCTCCCTAACTAATTCGGTGGTCTACAACACGGCAGCTCTGCTCAGCCTTGAACTCTCCTCGTACCAACAGGCCAGCTGAAAGACCCTGACTCATTCACCAACTCACCCACGACCCTCCCCAGTCTCACACTGTAGTTCATGCCTCGATCTTGAGGGTATATCTGAGTAGTATTGGCCAGATACAGGTTCTCCACGGGCGTCTCGTAAGAAGGAATACGGCGCGAGTAGCCGCGAGTGATGATGGGTTGGGCAGCATCCTCGCGATACAGCCACGAATCCTCCACCCAATCCACGTCGAAGTCAGGGTTGATCTCTCTGAGGGAGGAAAGATAATGCATCATCAACTCCTCAGCCGAGGCCGAGTGCAGAGGGTCGGACTTCGATACATAATCGGACAGGTAGAGGATGTGTTTGCCATTGTATTGCTCCGGCGGGATCAGATTGGTGTGCTCAATGGCACCCACAAAAGGGAAGGTGGGATCGCTGATATTCAGCCAGTAGATGCGGGATAGAGAGCGAGTCATCTTGAGCACCAGGCACAGAGAAGTTTGATATCGTACCTCTCGCAGCTGGTCGGCATAACCGGCGGGCAAGTCGGGCACGATGTCCAAGAAGACAAAGGAAGGAACGGTGGCGATGACCTTGTCCAAGAGCCAGATGTCTCCTGCCTGGATACCTTTGACCCTCCCTCCCTCGACGATGACCCGCTCCACCGGCGCGTCCGTCAACACCTCTCCTCCTTGGGCTCTAATGCCGTCTGCGAGGGCGTCTATGAAGGGTTGGAAGCTTCCCTCCATGTAGCCCAATAGTTCTCGTGCCATGGTCCTGCTTCGGGATCCTACACGGTCCTTGAACTTGCTCCACAACCATGCCATCGTGACTTGATCTGCGTACTCGCCGAACTTGGCCCGTAGTAAGGGAGCAAAGATCACCTCGTGGGCCTGCTGTCCCGCGTATCTGCGCATCCATTCTTGGGCGGTGAAACCCTCGAGCGTTCGCCAATCCCCGAACCTCTGGAGATATAGAGTCACCAGGCCAGCCCTGATACGCTGGAGGAAACTCAGGGGTTTGAAACGAAGGAGATCAAAAGGAGTGACAAAGTCGTATATCTTGCCCTCATAGAAGAAACCCACCTTGGAGGCCAACCACTGCATCCTCTCCGTCAACCCCAGTTCACCGATCAACCTCATCATGTCTTCATCGCCGGTGAAGATGTGATGATAGTATCTTTCCAGCCGCGCCCCTTCGATCTCGAAAGTGCTGGCCTGGCCTCCGAGATAGGGTTGACCCTCAAAGAGAACTACCTGATGGCCTTCCTTGGCCAGCTCGTAGCCCGCTGTCAAGCCCGTCACGCCCCCCCCGATTACGCCGATACTCACCGTGACATGTCCTTATGCAGAGCTGCTACAGTCGCTGCCGATTCCCTCTCCGAGACTCGAAGTCCTTCCATCTCCCCCCAACTGATGCTTTCCCGCCAGGCAAAGTACGCACCGAGAGCAGTGATGGGGAACCACAAGGCGGCATGCAGCGCCAACATGAAGCTGGTCGCGCTGTGCCTGGCCACACCAAATAAGACCAGGCTTTCTATGCCTGACACCTCGAACGTACCCAGGTACCCTGGTGTGGAAGGAATCGCGGTGGCCAGATTGACTATGGCACAAGTGAAGACCAGAACGTAGAAAGGCTGGTCGAAAGCGAAGCCCTGCATCACAAACCAGTACTTCCACGCCTCCACTAGCCATAGAAGGACCGAGATCCCCATGACGAAAAGCATGTCTCGGCCACTCCTGAGAACTTGCAGCCCCTCCACGAACCTCTCCAAGAGACCTGCTACCTGGTCTCGTAAGCGATGAGGCACCAAGTGGGTCACAAGCCACTGGTACACTCGTTCTGTCCTCCGTGAGGAGGAGGCAATGAGCAGGAAAGCGAACAAGGCTCCGAAGAACAAAAAGCTCATAAACGCTAGGAGTTGGCCCAGAAACTCGTTGGTCGGGACCAGGGGGAGAACGGCAAAAACGAAAACCAGCATCGTTATGCCGTCAAAGATGCGTTCCACCAGTATTGTAGCCAAGCTCGCGCTCGCACTAACACCCTCTTTCCTCTTCAGCACGTAGGCGCGGATTACCTCCCCGGCTCTGAAGGGAAAGATGTTGTTGCCCATGTACCCGATGGTTACTACTGGAAACAAGGAGCGCACGGGGAGATGCTTGATTGGTCGCAACAGGTAGTGCCAGCGATATGTGCGCAACCAGACGGCACCAAAATAGACCACAACGCCGGGAATGAACCACCAGTAGTTGGCACCTCGCAGCCCCTGCCAGACTTCTGGTAGCCTCTGGCCTTTGAGAGCGTACAGAAGAAAAAGGATGCTGATCACGATCCCCAACCAGAATCTGCCTCTCTTCCACATAGCTTTGCTATCATACTATAGGCTAGACGAAAAAGCTAGCCCTTCTCGGTCTGATTTTGACTCCGTAAGGGAAAGATGGTATCATAAGCCTTGCGCGTTCCAAGGTGCGTGGAGGGGCGGTGCCAAGCACATGGTAACGCACTTGGTAGCTGATCGTCACGATCGGCGGTTCCTCAACGCTTACCGGTCCGAACTTGTAGGATTTCACCCGGGAGAAGGTACCATCATGAGATTCAAACTACTGTTAGCCAGCGACATGAAGGCCATGGACTCCTTGAAGGAATCCCACGGGGGAGCCCAACGAATAGCTGAGACCATCGAGAACGTGAGGGATTTCGAGACCAGGAAGAAGATCCTCGCGGAAACTGAGTATGGCGCGATGATCGACGAGGCCGAGGAGCTGGTCAAGAGATTCGCCAAGGTGGAGGATTTCGAGGAGGCAAACAACATCGCCTATGAGAAGGAGATGGGAATAGCGACCTCTCAAGTCTCAGGATTTCAGGGCGCAAGGGTTACTCACCGCTGCATGCAAAGGATCGCTGAGAGCGCTTCCAGCGAAGTGCCAGTCTTTGTGCCCGCCGAGATGATCTCCGTGGTGGCTCTCACTGAGGACTACGTATACAACGGCAATCTGATGGCTACCCTCGCCATGGCTGAGAGCATTATGAGGGTCGCCTGGTTTTGTACGACCAACTTGATCGGGACCCCCTTGCCCGAAAAGAGGTTTGCAGACATAGAGAGAGTGACCGGGGTGGAGCTTGAAACCGAGCCTGCAGGCGACGGTTTAGTCCAACTCGTCCTGAAGAATCAGGGGACCTTCTTCGGGAACTTCGGGGGGATCGAGGTAGCAAACGACAATCATCTGGTCTATCTCGACGGCATAACCCGTGCCGCCAAGACCACCGGTGCGAACTTCTTCCTCAATCCAAGTTGGAGCACCGTAATCGCCATCTGCTATTATGGGCGGGATATCCCCAATCTCTACATCAAGATTTCGATGATGCTCGCCACCCAGAACCTGATGCAGTTCAGGATGCTCCTGAACATCATGAACGAATACCTCAGGGATGACATGACGAGTCCCATCCGGGAGATCAACATTGGCAACGGGGTATCAGCGGAGAATTTCATCAAATGCAGCCGGGAACTTCAGGAGAGCGGCATCAAAGGCGTGGACCTGGCCGCGCACATCCTGATCAACCCCGATCTGGGACGGCCTGACTTCAACTGGTACGACGACTCAATCAAGGTCCTGGAAAGCGGGCGTGACCTGACCTTCAAGTACGAGAGCGATGGCCAGGGCAGGGAATTGGATACGATGGAAGCCTACTTTCTCTCGGATAAGCAGAGGACGGCAAATGCGCTCAAGATCGGAGATGTCATCTACTACAAGACCCTCCAATGCACCAAACACGCCGTGGAATATATGAAGAGAGGCATCCCGGTCAAGTTCGCTCAGAGCTCTCGTAGGTAGGATCGGTGATGGCCCGGCGATCATCGCCTGCGCTGCGTCTGCTTTTGACCTGCCATCCTTCCATACCCTGGCTGAGGCATTGCCTGGCCCACCGTCTGGAGAACAGTGCATCGAGGGCTATTCAGAACCCAGCTTCGGGGTGGCCCTCACAAGAGGCGCGTTCTTGCGTCGCATCTCCCGCACACGGAAGAGTGACTCCTCGCGCCTCAGCACATGTCGCGTCCGCACGGTTAGACCCTCCAGAACGGTCGGCTCGAATCAACGAGAGATCGCCCAGGGTCAAGCGGCTCTTGGGCATCAATGTGCGCGCACAAAATCGACTCCATACCGTCAGAGGTGCTGAAGATGACACACGAGAGATATCGCCCAGGCGGCGTCAACCCTGCGCTGGTTACTCCGTTCACCAGGGATGACAGAATAGACGAAGAGGCGCTCCGGAACTTGTTGCGCTTCGTTCGGCCCCACGTGGACGGCGTCGTTCCTTGCGGCACCACTGGCGAGTTCGTCAATATGTCCCACGCCGAACGCCGGCAGGTGCTGGAGGTCTGCATAGATGAGGTGAGCGATGAGATGCCGGTCATTGCCGGCACCGGCGCAGCCTCTACCCGTGAGGCGATCCAACTGGCCCGTCACGCTGAGCAAGCCGGGGCCGCCGCTTGTCTGGTGGTTGCGCCGTACTTCCTTCATCCGTCTGACAAAGGCATCTACCAACACTTCTACGAGGTAGCCAGGGCGGTGGACCTGCCTATCATCCTCTACAACATCCCTCAGACCGTGGATGCCTACATATCGCGCCAAGTCCTGGAAGACCTGAGCGAGATCGAGAACATCGTAGGACTCAAGGACTCATCCGGCGATCTGCCTTACACCATGGAGGTGTTGGAAATGACCCAAGGCCGCCTTGATGTGCTGGTGGGCCATGACGAGGTGGTATTGCCGACCTTGGCGGGCGGCTGTCGCGGCATGATCCTAGCTAGTGCTCAGGTCTTCCCCGAGATATGGCAGGACCTATTTCGCAAGGTACAGCAAGGTGATCTCAAGGCCGCCCGCAAGCTCCAACTGAAGGTGCAAAAGCTGGCCCGTATCTTCGTTCGCCATGGAGGTGGAGTCGCTGTCAAGGCAGCCCTGAACATGATGGGGGTCAAGGTGGGTCGCCCACGGCGTCCTCTCAAGCCGGTCGGCGGCGCCATGATCCACGAGACCAGAGCAGAGATCCAGCTTGAGTTGGAGAAGCTGGGCAAGATACAGCCCCAGGAGATGAGCTGGGCCATGCCTGAGGGACCCCTGGCACACAGATTCACCGACATCGGTATTACCGTCGAGATGATCGAGTCCAACGGCATTCTCTTGGGAAGCGCCACTGAAGGAGAAGATCCAGAGACGGTAGGCATTGATCTGATTGTCGGACCCAAGGGCGGCCCCGTAGGTGAGGCCTACGCCAGACAACTCACCCACCCCAGCCATGGCTACGAAGCGCTGACCACCATCGCTGAGCCCAACCTGACGGTCAAGCCCTCGACGCTCATCGTGCCGACGGTCGAACTGGTGAATCTCCGTCAGGCCAGCATGGTATATGGTCCTACCCAGGCGGCAGTAGCCAAAGCGATTCTCGACAACATCGAGGAGAAGATCATCCCCCCAGATACCTTGGACGATAAGCTCATGATCGCCAAGGCCACCATCCACCCCAGGGCCCTGGATCGACACCAATTGTACGCCAAGGTACGAGCGGCCATGGACAGCGCGATCAGGATGGCATTTGAAGCTTAGGGTTGGAGACAACCATTTCTAGGAGGTAGCATGAGAGAATGTAAGGTGGAAGAAAACAAGGCGGCGTGCGCGTGCACCTACGAGTCGTGCAGCCGCAAGGGCATCTGCTGTGAGTGCATCGAGTATCACTGGGGCCATCGCGAACTCCCGGCATGCCTTTTCCCGCCAGATGTAGAAAGGACCTATGACCGGTCCCTCGAGCGGTTCATTGCCACCCACAGCCGTCAATAGTGCGAAGAGCAGGTGAGGTGTCACAGGCGACCGTCTGACCGACCCCTCGTACCTTCCAGGAGGCGATGAAGATGGCCAACAAACCGGATTGGCTGAAGGGGATCATCCCCGCACTCGTCACGCCGTTCACCGCCGAAGAGGAGATTGACCAAGAGGCGATGCGGCGCCTGATCCGGCACGTATTGCCCCATATCAACGCCGTGGTGCCTGTAGGCACCACTGGCGAGTTCGTGTATCTGTCGGAGGCAGAGAAACGGCGCGTCATCGACATCACCATCGACGAGGTGGCGGGCCGCGTACCGGTCATCGCGGGGACGGGCTGCTCAAACACCAGGGATACCGTGGCCCTCACGGAGTACGCTCGAGACGCCAAGGCTGCCGCTGCCCTGGTGGTGGCGCCCTTCTACCTCAAGCCCACCTTCAACGAGGTGTACGAGCACTATGAGGCGGTGTCCAAGGTAGGCCTGCCCATCATCTTGTACAACATCCCCCAAACTGCAGGTACGCACTACAGATGGTGGACCGCCGAGGGGATGGCCTATCTGGACAACGTGGTGGGCATCAAGGACTCCAGTGGGGATGTGCCCTTCCTGATGGCTCTCTTCGAGAAGGTCAAGGGACAGATCGCTATCATCTGCGGCCACGACGAAATAGTGATGGCCGCCCTGGCCGCTGGGGCGGATGGCGCAATTCTGGCGACCGCCAACCTGATACCCGACATCTGGCAGGAGATCTACACCTACGTCAAGGGGGGCAAGATCGAGGAAGCTCAGGAGCGCCAGCGACAAATCCAGCGGTTGGTGCGCATCGTGGTGCGCTGCGGTTCCACTCAGGCTACCAAGGAAGGGCTCGGCATGATGGGCATCCAGGTGGGAAACTCCCGTCACCCCATCATGCCCGGGGGCGCCTTCCGGCGACAGGACTACGAGGAACTGCGCCTGCAGTTGGAGGAACTGGGGAAGATCCCGTCGCGGAGCGTTGAGTATGACCTTTCCGAAGGCAGGAAGGTGCAGACCAAGGTGCCTGCTACACGCCAGACGCCTCCGACAGTGAAGGATTTCACCATGCTGGTGGGAGAGGGGTACGCCGGGCCCCCCGATTTCGAGGTCGCCCACGTGGACCTGCTCATAGGGGTCGAGGATGGGCCCGTTGGCAAGGCCCTCCAGGAGGCGCTAACCAGGCCGAAGCCCGAAGACCCATCGGGTAAGGATCTGACGCAGTTGAAGATAATCTACGAACGGCCGCGTACCTTGCTGGTGCCGACGGTCACAGTGCGCACCAAGAAACAGGCACGCCACATCTATGAGAACGCAGTCGAGGGGATGGTGATGGCTATCGATGCCAGCCTGGCTGACGGTTTCCTGCCTGAGGAGGCTTTGGACGACCTGGTGATGATCGCCAATGCTTTCGTGCACCCCTCCGCGGCCAACCGACGTCGTATAGCCATCAACAACTACAAAGCCATGCGGGCGGCCATCCGCAAGGCCATCGAAGGGCGACCCTCTGTGGATGAACTGCTGCATGAGAAGGAAGCCGCGCGCCACCCGTTGCGCTATGCGCCATGAGTCGTGGTAAGACCTGGTCATGCAAACTGCTTGAGAGGCTGTCAGAGGGACCGGAGCCTCTTGAGGATGGCATTCCCGACCAGACTGCGTCCCACATGACTGTGAAGGTTACGGACACGTGAGGCAAAACCATATTGTACTTAGAGGAGCAAGAAATGAGAAGATCCGTCTTGCTCCCTATTGCGGTGGCTCTCGTCACCCTGGCTGTAGCAGGCTGCGGCCCAGGCGCATCTCCCACTGCAGCCCCCGAAGGACCAACACCGACAACCGTGCCGCCCTCGACGACCCCAGTAACGCCTGCGGAGGAAGCGGCATCGCCTACGCCGACAGCTGTGCCACCCACGGCAACCCGAGTCACGCCCGCAGAGGAGGCGGCATCGCCTACGCCGGCGCCTCCGATGGAGATTTCCAGTGGCGCCTTCGAGCCTGGTGGAGAGATCCCCTTACAATACACTTGCGATGGGGCAAACCTGTCACCTCCGCTCGAGTGGTCAGGAGTACCTGAAGGGACACAAAGCATGGCTCTGCTCCTGGACGATCCCGATTCTGAACCGCCGGGCTTCGTGCACTGGGTCGTCTACAACATCCCTTCGACCAGTGAGGGCTTGCCCGAGGGCGTGCCGGCAGAAGGCAGCTTACCTGATGGCACCCTTCAGGGAACGAACGACTTCGCGCTCTTCGTCGGAGAAGGGGAGACCTTCCCAGGTGGGGCGCTCATCAACCGAATGGGCTATGACGGTCCCTGCCCGGGCAACCCACATGGCTACATTTTCGCCCTCTACGCCCTTGATACAGTCCTCGACCTCCCGGCGGAGGCAACCATGGCCCAGGTCTTGGAAGCCATGGAAGGACGTATCTTGGCCCAGGCAGAACTCACGGGGGTGTACTCCCCCGCGCGATAGCAGCCCGCGCGCCAACGCTGCCCCTGTGGATCAGTATCCTCCAAACCCAGACGGGCTCCAAGACCTTCCCTGGTGTCGGTGGTCACTGCGCACCCACGGTGCCTGTGAAGACACGGAAACTCCGTGACTGGCTCCACAATGGTAGCTCCGCCTCCTGCTTCCCTGCACGTGCGCTGACCACTCCCCTTACCAGTATTTGACAGAATACCGATTTTCTGGTATCATTATGGTAGAATTAGCACTCTCCATGTTAGAGTGCTAATTCCGTGCATGGGGACGATTGAGCCCTTCCGGGAGCTGCACGAATGGAGCGATTAACCGAAAGACAGGAGGCGATCCTGGACTTCATAGTTCGGGAATACGTAGATGCGGCCACCCCAGTCAGCTCGAAGAGGACCGTGGAGGGGAGTGATCTCGGAGTCAGCTCGGCCACTGTCCGTGGAGAGATGGCCTATCTGGAAGGACTGGGCTATCTTACCCATCCCCATACCTCCGCGGGTCGCATTCCGACGGCGATGGGATACCGGTACTTTGTAGAGCACCTGATGCAGGAAGCAGGTTTGCCATTGAGCGAGCGACGCATGATCGAGCATCAGTTCCATCAGGTGGACAGGGATATAGAGCAATGGATAAGGCTGACAGGGGCCATCCTGACCAGCAAGGCAGGCACGGCGTCTCTGGTCACAGCACCCAGAACCCATCGTTCGCGCTTCAAGCGCCTGGAACTGGTTCGTGTGAGCGAAGGGAACGTGCTTCTGTCGCTAGTGCTGCAGGAAGGAACGATGAGGCGGCGAATCGTAAGCCTGGAGGCCAGCCGCATTCCAAGGGCGCTACAGCGTCTAACCGATGAACTGAACTCTCTCCTACTGGATCTGAGCAGTGAGGAGGTTCGAACCAAGTCCTCACAGTTGAAGCCTGCCCAGGAAGCCGTGGGCGAACACGTGGCAGAGCTGATGGACGATGCCGACCTGCGGCATGACCTTGAGTTGCATCGGTACGGTTTCGCCCACATCTTGAGACAGCCGGAGTTCGCCAAGACAGAGAGGGTGAAAAAGGTGCTGGGCGTTCTCGAGGAACCAGGCCATCTTGAATCCGTCTTGGCTGAGGTAGGCCTGTCTCACACCGGAGTTCAGGTAATCATCGGAGGCGAGGACCGCTGGCCGCAGATGAGCGATTTCAGCCTCGTTCTCGCCCGCTACGGGGCAGCCTGGCAGACCACCGGCGTGTTGGGGGTCATGGGGCCAATCCGTATGCCCTATAGCAAGAATGTGCCGATGGTAGGCTACATGGCCCACCTGATGAGCGGACTTGTGGAAGGCCGGTACACTTAGTGGCTAGCCGTCGACCACACAGCGCTGGGGAGGTAACAAAGCAATTGGAAGAGAAAGTGGAACAGAAAGGTGTCGAGGAGAAACTCGAGGAGGAACTAGACGAATTGGCGAAGGCGAGTGCTGAAGCTGCCGAATATCTAGAGCAGTTGCAGCGCTCCCAGGCGGAGTTTGCCAATTACAAGAAGCGCATTGAGCGGGAGCGAGAGGATTTCGTGACCCTCGCCAATGCGGCACTGATCGCCAAGCTGCTGCCCGTCCTTGATGATTGCGAACGGGCTTTGCAGACCGTGCCGGACGACTTGCAGGGCCTAACGTGGGTCGAAGGCATTTTCCTGTTAGAGCGCAGGCTGCGCATGACACTGGAGCAGGAAGGACTAGCTGAGATCGAAACAGTGGGAAAGAAGTTCGCCCCAGAACTACATCATGCCGCGGTCCGTGAGGAGACCACGGAATACGAAGAGGACGAGATTATTAGCGAGTTGCAGAAAGGATACACACTGCATGACACAGTGCTGCGTCCCTCAATGGTAAGGGTGGCAGCCAGACCTACTGATGAAAGTAAGGAACAGACTGAGTAATCAAAAGGGGGACAATTGAGAACATGGGTAAGATTATTGGAATTGACCTAGGAACCACTAACTCTGGAGTGGCAGTCATTGAGGCAGGAGAGCCGACGATCATCCCCAGCTCGGAGGGTGGCCGATTGACTCCTTCGGTGGTGGCGGTTTCCAAGACAGGAGAGCGGATGGTGGGTACGGTGGCCAAGCGACAGTCCATCACCAACCCCGATAACACGATATTCTCCATCAAGCGTCTCATGGGGCGCAAGTACAGTGATTCCACGGTGCAGCGTGACATCGAACTGCTCCCGTACAAGATCACCGAGGCCCCTAATGGAGACGCGAAGGTGGTCATGGGCGGCAAGGAGTACTCTCCTCCTGAGATATCGGCCTTCATTCTGCAGAAACTCAAGGCGGACGCGGAGGCCTATCTAGGGGAAACCGTCACTCAGGCGGTAATAACCGTGCCCGCGTACTTCAACGATTCGCAGCGCCAGGCCACAAAGGACGCTGGTCGGATAGCGGGGCTGGAGGTGCTGCGCATCATCAATGAGCCCACGGCTTCCTCTCTGGCCTATGGTCTGGCCAAGGGGAAGGATGAGAAGATCGCCGTCTATGACCTGGGCGGAGGTACCTTTGACATCTCCATTCTGGAGATAGAGGCGGGAGATCCCCCAGTGTTCGAGGTGCTGTCCACCAACGGCGACACCCACCTGGGCGGCGATGACTTCGACCAGCGCCTCATTGACTGGGTGGCCGAGGAGTTCAAGAAGGAGCAAGGTATCAACCTGCGCGAAGATCGCATGGCCCTCCAGCGCCTGAAGGAGGCTGCCGAGAAGGCCAAGGTAGAGCTGTCCACGGTGATGCAGGCGGAGATCAACCTGCCGTTCATCACCGCCGACGCCAGCGGTCCAAAGCATCTGACGATGACCCTCACGAGGGCCAAGGTGGAGCAATTGGTGGGCGATCTTATCGAGCAGACGATTCCTCCCTGTCGACAAGCTTTGGAGGACGCCAAGCTGACGACGGCCGATATTGACGAGGTTATCCTCGTTGGCGGCCAGACGCGAATGCCTGCCGTGCAGGAGGCGATCAAGAAGTTCTTCGGCACAGACCCGCACAAAGGCGTCAACCCCGATGAGGTGGTGGCGCTCGGCGCTGCCATACAGGCCGGGGTGCTGGGCGGTGAGGTCAAGGACGTGCTACTCCTCGATGTCACTCCTCTGACGTTGGGCATCGAGACCCTGGGTGGGGTGGGAACCCCGTTGGTGCCTCGCAACACCACCATTCCGTACCACAGTTCGCAGATCTTCTCCACCGCCGCCGATGGACAGACTAGTGTGGAAGTGCACGTCATGCAGGGAGAGCGGCCCATGGCGGCTGACAACAAGACCCTGGGGCGGTTCATCTTGGACGGAATACCGCCAGCCCCAAGGGGGCTTCCGCAGATAGAGGTGTCTTTTGACCTGGACTCCAACGGCATCCTGGAGGTCTCTGCCCAGGACAAGGCCACTGGACGCGAGCAGCACATCACGATTACCGCCTCCAGCGGCTTGACCGAGGAAGAGATCAAGCGCATGATGGACGAGGCCAAGACGCACGAGGCCGAGGACCGCAGGCGGCAAGAGGAGATCGAAGCTCGCAACCACGCCGATCAGGCTGCCTACTCGGCAGACAAGACACTACGTGACTTGGGCGACAAGGTACCTGCCGATGTGCGCAGCGAGGTGGAAGCCAAGGCTGCCGCGGTCCGCGAGGCACTCAAAGGTCAGGACGTGGACTTGATCCGACGCAAGACGCAAGAATTGACAGAGTCGATGCAAAGGATAGGGGCCGCCATGTATGAGCAGCCTGGTGCCGCGCCTCCTCCCCCGGGTGAGGAGGCTGGACCCTCGGAGCAGGAGGACGAGGGCACTGTCGAGGGTGAGTTCCGGGAGGTCTAACGCGACAGTTTGAGGGGGTAGGGCGCTTGCTGCCCTGCCCCTTGTCTTGCCTTTTTCGTCGCTATCAAATAGACTGTGCTGTCTGAGCCAGATAGCCAGCAGGTTCATCGTTCATGACAGGAAAGAGAGACTACTACGCCGTCCTCGGCGCCAGCCGCTCAAGCAGCGACGCCGAGATCAAGCGGGCCTACCACCGGTTGGCCCGTGAGTATCATCCTGACCTCAACAAGTCTCCCGACGCCGAAGAACGATTCAAAGAGATCAACGAGGCATACGAGGCACTAGGCGACCGCAGAAAGCGGGCAGAATACGATCGTTGGGGCCACGTCGGCGCCGGAGGAGGCTTCACCACCGACTTCGGAGGGTTCGGCTTTGGCGACATCTTCGACGACCTGTTTGGATTCGGCGGGATGCGCACCGCTGCCAGACGAGCCCCCCAAAAAGGTGCCGACCTTAGGTATGACCTGACCCTCACCTTTGAGGAAGCAGCCTTCGGTAGTGACAAAGAGATAGAGGTTACTAAGTTAGACACCTGTCCAGTCTGTCGTGGCACTGGTGCCGACCCGGGCACTGAGCCGATTCGCTGTCCTCAATGCAATGGAACAGGAGAGGTGCGTCGCGTCCGGCAGTCAGTCTTCGGGTCATTCGTCAATGTGAGCACTTGTGGGCGGTGCGGCGGAGAAGGGGAGGTGGTAAGTACTCCCTGCAGCGAATGCCGTGGCCAGAAGCAGGTGCGGGTCTCCAAGCGGCTCTCCATCGAGGTGCCTCCCGGAGTGGACGGCGGCACTCAGATCCGTTTGTCCGACGAGGGTCAGGCCGGCCTGAGGGGAGGCATGCCTGGCAACCTGTACGTGGTCATTTCCGTGCGGAAACACCCTTACTTCAAGAGGCACAACGGCGATGTCTTCCTGGAACTGCCCATCAACGTGGCTCAGGCCTCTCTGGGAGATGAGATAGAGGTTCCCACTCTGGACGGTACAGACGAGCTGGTCATACCTGCGGGCACCCAAACCGGCGAAACCTTCCGCCTGCGCAAGAAGGGTATACCCTACTTGAGAGGTGAAGGGCGAGGAGACCAACTGGTCACAGTGTACGTCGTAACGCCAAAGAAACTCACGCCCGAGCAGCGCCAGCTATTCGAGGAACTGGGCAAGACCTTGGGTAAGGAGGTCATCCCCCAGGGCGAGAAGGGGTTCTTTGACCGCCTCAAGGATGTCTTGAGGTAGGAGAGATCATCTTGTGTCCAGCCCCATGATTCCGTCATCGCGTCCAGCGATTTCAAGGACGAGCCTTCCTCTTTTCGCAAGGTAGCTTCGAATGACCGCTGAACGGCGCGGTATGCCGCTGAGTCCCAAGCTGTGTCTTCGAGGAGATCGGGCTAACGAGGAGACAAACCTGCGCCCGCGCGAGCCAACCTGTGAGGGCCTCAAGATTGAACTGGCTGGAGATAAGCGTTCGGGTTGATGATAGAGAAACGGCCGAGGCAGTCTGCGCACTCTTTGATCTCCATGGCCAAGGCGGCGCCGTCCAGGAACAGATTCTCCTCGATGAGCACCAAGCGCCCAACGGTGCCTCTTCTCCCATCAGAGTCAAGACTTACCTGCCCGTGGCAAACGCCTGTGATGCGCAACGTCGTGCGCTCGAAAGCGAACTCTCTGACCTCGCCAAGCGGTACCATCTGACACCTCCCCAGTTCAGAGAGCTAGAAGAGCAAGACTGGGCCTACGCCTGGAAATCGCACTTTCAGCCTCAGCGTATTGGAAGACGGCTTGTGATTAAGCTCACCGAGCAAGACTTCTCACCCGCCAGAGATGACGTCGTGATCGACCTGGAGCCAGGGATGGCCTTCGGCACAGGCCTGCACTCCACGACACGCATGTGTCTCGTTTATCTTGAGCAATGTGTTACGCACGGGGACTCAGTGCTCGACATGGGGACTGGCTCCGGGATCCTGGCTATCGCTGCTGCCCGGCTGGGTGCGGAGAGCGTCCTCGCCCTGGACAACGACCCCACGGCTGTCCAGGTAGCCCGTAGAAACGTTTCGCTCAACGACTTGGCGAATGTGGTAGAAGTAAGAAATGGTTCGTTGATGGATCTCAGGGAGATCTCAGTCCCTTCGCTGGATGGTATCACGATGAACATCCTCGCCGAAGTGGTCGCCGACATGATCCAACAGGGCCTGACGTCTTACCTCAAACCGGGCGGCTGGCTCATCGCCGGAGGGATCATCGAGTCTGCCGAGCTCAGCGTAAGGGCCGCGTTCGACAGAGCTGGGATGGCGATCTCAGCCCGGCAGCAGGAGGAGGACTGGGTGACGTTATGTGGGACCAAGTCCAGACCAGCCATCCGATCCCAAGTGAGGGGAGAGTAAGTCTGATCATGCATCGTTTCTTCGTGCCCGCCTCTTGGCTGGAGAAAGAGCAAGTCACCATCACGGGCACCCTTGTGCACCGCTTGAGAAATGTCCTTCGCGTCAAATCCCGGGACCACATTATCTTGCTAGACAACTCCGGTTGGGAACACCAGGTGGAGATAGCCAACGTCTCCAGTCAACGGATAGAAGGGCGGATCGTGCACAAGTTCCTCGCGACCGCCGAACCCCGTACCAAGATCAGTCTCTATCAGGCCGTGCTCAAGCTGAACAAGTTCGAGTGGGTACTCCAGAAAGGCACGCAGTTGGGCATCGTCGGCTTCGTACCCATGATCTCCGAGCGCTGCGTCATCGGTAGCCTGGAGGACATAAGCAAGACCAAGACAGAACGATGGTGCCGCATACTGATGGAAGCGGCGGAGCAATCGCGTCGTGGTCGCTTGCCCACGCTGCGCCCGGCCGTGTTGTTCCCCACGGCCTGCGAAGACGCCGCACGCGGCGGATTGACCCTGATCCCTTGGGAGGAAGAACGGGAGCAAAGCCTTCGCTCCATCCTCAGGGCAGCGGAGCGGCCTCCCTTCTCCATCAACCTCTTCATCGGGCCTGAGGGCGGTTTCACGCGGCAGGAACTCACGCAGGCCCAACGTTACGGAGCAATCCCCATCACTCTCGGTCCTCGTATCCTGCGAGCGGAGACTGCAGGACTGGTGGCAGCGGCTGCGATTCTATACGAACTGGGGGACCTGGAGTCGTCTGACTCTGAGTCGACCGTGTAGATCTCCGGTTCTGTTCGTCGAGCTCCTTGGCCTGCCATGGCATCACTTCATGCTGGGGATATGGCGCACTGCGATAACGATGCCCATGGCAAGGCCGAGGGCGACCAGCGGGGGAGGGCCGCCAAGGCGATTGTGGCGGTGAAGCTGGCCGAGATGCTTTCCGGGCTACGGGGTTCCATAAGGCACAGGGCCTGCACCAGGTCGGAATTGCGCATTGAAGGGAGATCGGCAGAGGCTGCCAAATCCAGCCGGCAGACGATTGCGAAGCCTCGTGTTGAGGAAAGCCAGCACCGGACGCTCAAGCGTGCTTCTACCACTTGTGATAGGTCAAGCAGCCAGGATTGTCGTGGAAACGGGATCGAGCAGGTGCGATGGCTGAGCGCCGGCGTCAACCGATTCGGCACTATGAGTGAGATGACGCTGTGAATAAGGTCACGGTAACGACTCAGTGGCTACCTGACCTGCAATGACCCTTTCAGATAACTGTCTTTCCCAGATCACGCTGCTCAAGTTGGCTCAAGACTTCCCCATCGATTGGCACGGATCAGTCGCTGCCCTGCACAGGGATGGTCTCCGCGAAGACGGGGAAGTAGCGGGTGATCAGGGTGTAGGACAGAAGCCCCGTGGCCACCAGGCCAATGGTCACCGTGAACTCCATGCAGTGCGGGAAGTAGCTCCCGGTGGTCACCATCTGCCCGACAACGCTCACGTCGTGACGATTCACCATGCGACCGACACGAATGTACTGCACCATCAACCACGCGCCACGGAACGACTACCCCGTTGTGCTGGCAGCCTTGTCGCTAAAGACCGGCAGGTACTGGGTGACAACCGCGTACGCAATGGCCGCGATAGCCAGAACCCCAATCACCACCATGAATTCTATCAAGGAGGGGAAGTATTGAGCCCCAGCAGGCCGCTCCAAGGCGAAGAGGCCAACGCTGGCACGGTTGAGAGCCAAGCCCACTATGACACATATGGCTCCCCACAGCAGACCCGCACCTCGCTCTCGCGTACTCTTGAGGGCAAAAAGCACTAGCGGTATCACCAGCCCGATGATGATCTCCCCCCAGAAAAGGAGACTCAGCGAGCCTGCCCCAAACATCAGTCCCACCTGGTTGCGTATGACCAAATCGCCCAACCTGAGCACGCCGTACAGGGCCAGGAGCACGGCCGCTGCTTGAGCCAGCCCTGGCAGCAGGCGGACGCTTCCAGGATAGCCATACGCCCTGCCAGTGATCACGGTGACGAATATGATCATTGCCAGGCCGCTGAACACCGCCGACAGCAGGAAGAACAAGGGGAGCATCGGCGACCACCACAGCCCCTGAAGAGACTCGCGCATCAGGAGAAACAGGGAGCCAAGGGAAGCCTGGTGCAGGCAGGAGAGGACGATGCCCGCACCAGCGATCCACGCCCCTGCCAACCGGAAGCCGCGCTGCACGCTCGCCATGCGGAACCTCTCCCAGAGCAGAGGACTCAACTCCAGTAAAAGGACTATGGTGTAGAGCGTGATACAGAGCGTTACCTCGAGCATGAAGGACTGAAGGTTCCAGAAGCCAGGCCAGAGGATCTTGTAGAACTGATGCCAGCGCGCCAAGTCCAGCAGTAGGATGGCCACCACACCTGCGTATCCCAGAAACCCGGCAAGAATCACCGGGCGAGCAATGGCGTGGTACTCGTCCTTGTTCATGATGTTGGCGATCGCTGCCATGGTGAAAGCCCCGGCAGAAAAGGGGATCAAGAAGATGTCGAAGACTATCCACAGCCCCCACGGATAGGCATCACTAAGGTTAGTCGTGGCGCCCAGTCCTTGCGCAAGACGCCAGATGCTCACCCCCAGACCAAGCGCACCAACGACGCCTGCCACGACCCAGAAGACGGTCGGGGCTGTCCTTCTCTGTGTTCTTGCTATCACCGTACTCTTACCTCCTACTTGCTATCTTCAGCAGCAGTGGATGCCGCCTTGCCTCGCTCTCTGCGTTTTGTGAACAAGTACAGGCCGCCCAGAACCGCAGCTGCAACCCCAGCGATCGTCGGCGTACCTATTACGGCTACCTTCTCGCTCAGCTCCGTGAGTGGTTCACTGCCCAGCGGCGAGAGTCCCAGACTCTCGAACTCCACGGGCGAGATATACAGCACAGAAGTACCTCCCACCTCATTCTGGCCGTAAATATGATTCACGTACTGCCCGTCGCTGGCCTGGATACGTTCTCTGGCTTCTGCCAGCAGAGAGGCTCGCTCCCCAAACTGCAACGCTCCTGTCGGACACACAGAAGCGCATGCCGGTTCGAGATCCGCAGCCAGGCGGTCGGCACATAGCTGGCACTTCTGAATGGAAGACAGTACAGAGTCCCAATCCAGCTGGGGAGTGTGGAAGGGGCAGGCAGCCATGCAATAACGGCACCCGACGCACCTACTGGCGTCGTAGGTGACCGCTCCTTCCTCGGCCTTGCCGAGAGCGCCGACCGGGCAGGCAGATACACAGGCGGGATATTCACAATGCATGCATCTGCTCAACGGCGCTGTATATGGCCTCGCGTCCGGAAACGTTCCCTGTTCATATGTCGACACCCTGGTCCAGAAGACTCCCTCGGGCGTATCGTTCTTGACCTTGC
The DNA here is from genome assembly GCA_005223035.1 of Chloroflexi bacterium B3_Chlor. Classification (GTDB taxonomy): domain Bacteria; phylum Chloroflexota; class Anaerolineae; order UBA7937; family B3-Chlor; genus B3-Chlor. The sequence continues at coordinate 50,431 of NJBK01000007.1, read as the reverse complement.
ATGCCGTCGTACATGCATGGCAGCCGATGCATTTCCCGACGTCCGTCAGCATCCCGTATTTCGCCATGGATCAGCCTCCTTCACGCCTTGGTTACCTTGCCTATGGAGTGAGAATACCCGACCATTCGCGTCAGATGGTCCTCGCTGGTGTTGGCCAGGAAATTGATGCCGCCCTCGTTTTTCAGTGAGTCCCGGATGGCGACTGAGCCAGCGCCGTGCGGGCAGAAAATGACGCGCGGATGGATCAACTCGGTCGCCTTGGCCTTCATGGTGAGGGGGCCAAATTGGGGAGAGCGAGGGGTTTCGATCTTTACCCGGTCCCCGTCGGCGATGCCAAGAGCGCCTGCCGACTGGGCATTGATCCATACCCGAGGCTCCTCTCCCACATCGACCAGGACCTCGTTCACCCCCTTGGTCATGCTCAGAACGAACTGCGGCAGTTTGCCCGTGATGATTATGAACGGATACTCCTCACCCAGATCCAGGTCCTGACCTTTGTTTGAGAGCTCTTGCTCGTAGTATATGGGTTCCTCCCATTCAGGGAGGCCTGCTCCGTGCCAGGTCTCTCCTCTGAGGTCGATGACCGCCTTGCCCATCTGCCAGGGTACAAAGTTCTTCTCCTCGTCGCTCCAGCGCATGCCGGGTGTCCAGATGAGCGGGATCTCCGGCATTCCCATCTCCTCAGCGGTCATCCAGTTGGCGATCGACCTCTGGAAGAACACGGTCTCGCCCCGATACTCAGGGTCTTGCTCCATCAGACCCACCGGGCAAGGCCAGTGCACGCCTCCCGGCAGGTTCTTGAGGATATCAAGACGCAGACCAGAGAAAAGATGCCACTTGTCAGGATCCATCGCCGGCAGGGATCCAGGCATCACGGGCCAGGCCTGCATGTGCAGCTTCCACAGGTACTGGTTGACCGCCTCAGGTCCCTGTACGAAGACATTGTACGGCCAGGCCAGGCCGTGGTTATCCAGGTCCAGGCCCACCTCGTCGCCCCACTCTTTCAGATCCTCTCTGAAGATGAGCTCTATGTTGCGAACCACGAACCGGTGATCCTCAACGTGCCCTGTGGCCTGGATGCTTTCCATCGCCACCTCGTTCATGATGGTATAGAGGTCTTTCCCGGTAGGCATCCCTCCTTCCCAAGGTTTGACTCTCTCTTCATCCCACCTCTTCTTAATCTCGTCGGCCCAGGGCTTCATCAACTTGTCAAAGACCTCATCCAGCGAGGCGCCTGCGCCCAGCATCTCCTTGGCTTCCCTCTCGCAGTCCGGACAGGCCCTGTAGAAGGTCTCCTCACCCAGAACCCGGGCCATTACCTCGTTGGTGATCCACATGTCAGACCTGGATTCGCCCAGCGGATCTATGGCCGCGTCCTTCCAGGCCATGTTACGGTTGCTGCCGCATAGCCACGTGGATCCAGCCGTCTCCAGGTCTGTGGCCAGAGGAAGAATATAGTTTGCGTACTCGCACATCTCGTTCCATTCGACCGTGGCGAAGATGAGCTTTCCGCTCTCGCCGAGGGCCTTCATCAGTCCCCGCTGATCCCCGGCCGCCCTTGCTATCCCGTTAGCCCCGAGGAAGTAGCCCACCTTGATGTCTTCCTTGATCGAAGGCCAGTCAGTTTCCGGAACCCAGCCCTTGCCCCAACTGAAGGGGTCATCGGGGTATCCCTTATTGGGGAACCTCATTGGTGCGGCAGCGGCGAATGGGATATACATCGACGGGACCCCTGCTGGCTTGGGTTGATGAATGCCGCCGCCCGGGGTGCCGAACGCCCCTGTCGCCAGGACCAATGTCATCATGATGCGCCCAGTGTTGAAGCCGTTGGTGCTGGTGCTGATACGGCTGCCCCACGCGAAGGAGACCTTCCGGCCAGCCTCGTTTATCTGCCGGGCGATATCCCTGACCTTCTCCGCTGGCACCCAGGAGATCTCCTCCACCCTCTCAGGTGTGTACGCCGACACGACCTCCTTGACATACTTGTCCCACTCTCCTTTGTCGACGTAGTATTCCATATAAGGGTAGGTCCAGCCGTTTTCCACCAAGACGTTCAGGATACCCAAAGCCACGGCCCCGTCGGTCCCCGGCCGGATGGGAACGTACTCATCCGCGCGGGACGCCATCTTGCTGCATCGGGGATCGAAATAGACCATCTTCATCCCGTTGGCCTTGGCCTCCTCAAACCACTGCATCATCACCGGCGCCGTTTCGGCGTAGTTGGCCCCGAAGTTGACGGCCATCTTGGTGTTGACGAGGTCCGGCATGGGGTTGATGGGGTATGTGAAGCCCGTCGTGGCAAGGGCAGAACGCCACCAGTTGCCGAAGCATCCGATGCACCCCGAATAGTGGGGGGCGGAGTTGAATAACTCCCCCATTCGCATATAGCCCAGCCACTCCTGTTCGCCGGAGGAGTTTCTCGGCGTCGCGGTACGGGCGACTCTGCGCTGCTCCTCAGCCGTCATCTGGTGGAGGGGTTTGCCGTCCCACTCGCTGCGGACCTCCCTGAGTACGGCGGTGATTTCTTCAATAGCCTCATCCCAGCTGATCCGCTCAAAGCCATCGCCTACCCTCTTCATAGGGTAGAGGATACGGTGGGGACTGTAAGTGGTCGCCACCTCGGCCACGCCTTTCGCGCAAAGGTGGCCCCGGCTGATGAAATGTTCAGGCCATCCCGTAATGTCGACGACACGGCCATCTTTCACGTGAGCCTGTCTCCCACAATAGGCCATGCAGCCGATGGTCCCGCGGCAGTAACCGTACTTGATCTCCCCCTCGTCGTACGGGGTAACCGGCTCAGCGGCAAACACGCTTTTTGGCGATCCAAAGGCGTTGATCAGTCCCAATCCAGCGGTCGTCCCGCCCGCCCCCTTTATGAACTCCCGTCTGCTGATTGCCCTGCCACTCCCGGCGGCGGACAATTGCCCGGGCTTTCCACCTTTCTTTGGGTCCATCTCACTCAGCCTCCTCCTAGGTCTAGATTTCGGCGCAAAGGAACACTCTCTGTCATCCAATTCCTACATCCAACCGCTCCGCAAGGATTGCCAGAAGCCCCTCTGCAAGTTGGGCAACGGGCTTGTAGAAGCGTGCTGTGTCGACCGCGTACAGTTCAGCGCAGAACTCGGGCACCCAGGTCAGTAGATGTTCTTCCAGAAAGCGCCGGGTGAGCTCCAGGTATCGTTCTTCCCCTGTGTCCAGATACCCGCGGCCCATGTAGGCCACAAAAGCCAGTTCGAGGCCAATGTGATCGGGTGGGTAGTTGTAAGGGTTGATGCAATGGACACCAGCCTCGGCCCAAAACGCGCGAACTTTGTCTACCGACTCTCCCATCAACAACCCCTGGAACGTCTCGGCGCCGACGGTCAGACTGTCCCGATAAAACGATTCGTAGGGATGAACGGTCCGAGGCTGAGGGCCGACGAACAGACCCGCGAACTCCTGACGGAGCTGTCTGTGGAGTTGTCCCGCGTCGCCCCCAAGTCGGGCCCGGGCAAATGATCTCAACGCGTCCAGCGCCTCGGTGAGTTTCCCATCGGCACTCGGTGGCACCGGCAGGTCCAACTGGCCACGAACCATCCCTTCTGCCAGGACGAGAGGGGGCTCCTCCAGGAAGAGGGCTGCGACGACCGAGACAAGCGACACCAACGTCGGGTCCATTGCAGGTCTCCAGGTCACGTTCATTGTCCAGGATCAGCCCATACTGTGTCCGAGCGAACCCTTGGTATTTGTGTCCAACGGGCGAAGTGGGTCGTCCTCGGTCATAAGCGCTGGTAAAGCAAGGAATGGAGCCCGCCGTCGCACACCCGGTCCCGTTGAAGTGCTCGGGCCCGCGACACGAGTTCTTTCCATCAGCTTACCAGATACTGCGGGCCTTGTCTGTCGGGAAAGCTTGACAATCCAGGTGGGGAAAGATGGACAAAGTGGAGATTCACTGGGGCGCGGGTGCCACCTCTGGCCCCTGCTCTGTGTCAAACGGAGACAGGACGGCAAGGCGGCCTGTTGTCCTCAGACGGCGCTATTTCAAGGGGGTCAATCCGTGCTGGATGGCAAACTTGACCAGACCAGGGACGTCGTTGATGCCCAGCTTCTGCATGAGGCGGCTGCGGTAGGTGTCCACGGTCTTCGGAGACACAGAAAGGATGTAGGCGATTCTCGCGCTCGAGTGTCCCTCCACCACCAGTTGCAGGATTTCTCGCTCGCGAGGGCTGAGGCGATCCAGAGGGCTCTTTGTTTCGGCGGCCTCGCCCCACCGCATGTAGTCGTCAAGCACCGTATCGGCGATCTTGTCGCTCAGGTACCTGCGTCCGCCCTGAACGGCGTGCACGGCGCGCACTACCTCGCTGCCGGCCGACTCTTTCAGCAGATAACCCCATGCGCCACCGCGAAAAGCTCGAAAGATGTGCTCCGACGTGGAATGCATGGACAGTATGATGACGCGCGCTGAGGGACACACCTCGGTGATCTGCTTCGTGGCCTCGATGCCGTTCAATTCGGGCATTACCACATCCATGATGACCACATCGGGACACAGTTCGCCGACGCGTCGGACCGTCTCCCGGCCGTCCGAAGCATCTCCTACCACGTCTATATCCCCCTGCGCTTCCAAAAGGAACCGCAGACCGTCACGGACCACAGCGTGGTCATCGGCCAGGAACACAGCAATGCTCATCGCGCCACCGCCACCACAACTCGCGTACCGGACCCCGGGCGCGATTCGACGTGGCACTGGCCGCCCACCGCCTCCGCGCGCTCAGTCATAGTGAGCAGGCCCAAGCCGCGGCGCACATCGGCCTTGCCCAGCCGAGTGGGGTCGAATCCGACACCATCATCGGCAACTATCAGGCGCACAGTCGTGCCATCCACCTCTACCGTGAGCCCCACGGTTGCTGCTCGCGCATGTTTGGCCACATTGGTCAAGGCCTCCTGTGCTATGCGGAACAGGGCGGCCTCGGCCGCCGGCGCCAGCCTGGGCTCAGGCTCCCTACCCTCCACGCTGACGACGACGTCCGCACGCGAGGCCCACTGCTCGCCGTACCAGCGCAGAGCGGCCAGTAAGCCGTAGTCGTCAAGCACAGGTGGTCGCAGATCGATCATCAAATCGCGGATCCGTTCCGTCGTCTGCTCCAGCAATACCAGGGAGTCGTCCACTTGGGCACGGACCACGCCCACGACTTCGTCCTGTAACTGCGACCGTATAATGTTCAGGTTGATGCCGAGGGCAGCCAGATTCTGCCCGACCTGATCGTGCAATTCTCGGGCAAGCCACTGTCTTTCGGCCTCCTCGGCCTCTGCCAGTTGCAAAGCCAGCGCCCGCAGTTGTTCGCGCTGCTGCATGACAGACTCGAAGAGGCGGGCGTTCTCGATGGCGAGCGCAGCCTGGTCCGCCAGGGCGGAGAACACTTGCCGGTCGTCCTCGCCAAAAGCGTCCACCTCTTCGCTCTCGGCGCACAAGACACCAATGACCCGGTCCCCCACCTTAAGCGCCACGCACAACTCCGAACGGGTGGCCGATCGACCGCTCACGTAGCGCGGATCCTGGCTGGAGTCGGGGAGGTACACGGCCTCTCCACTCCTGGCGACGATCACGCATATGCCCCTTTCGCTGTCCAGCGACAGTTCCGAGATGTCCGCCATCTCCCCCGCGGGCGTGCAGGCCCAGCAAACCAGCACCCTCCTTTCCTCGTCTATCACCCACAGGTGGCAGACACGGAACTCAAGAAGCTGTTCCGCGGCCCTAACCACGGCCCCAGCGATCTCCCTCGCTTCCCGGGAGAGCACAAGTTCCCGTCCCAGTGCGTAGATCGTACCCAGCTTCTCCTCCAGCCTGTGCTCGGCGGTCACGTCGAGGCACGCTCCGATGACCCTCACTACCTTACCCTCTTGGTCGCGTAGGGGCAAGGCGGAGACCCTGAAGTGGGTCCCTTTTCCCTCCTGATCGTAATGGGTGTGGAAAGTCGCGCTCGCTCGCCCGCTCTCCCAAGCCTCTTGCAGGGGGCAGGGGGCCTCGGTGTCGTCGCACCGCTCGGCGCGGCCGTACACCACCTCATAGCAGGGTCGCCCGATCACCTCGTCTCGGGTCGATTTCATCTGTCGCAGAAAGGCAACGTTGACATCAATGATGCGGTCGTTGACATCTATCACCATCACCTGATCCTGCAATCCATTGACCATCGTGCGGAAGTATTCGCAGTCCGCCCTCGCGCGTTCACACTCCCGAGCGTTCTCGATGGACACCGCCAGGTGATCGGCCAAAGTCTGCACAGCCACGACAGTGGTTTCGTCAAAGGCAGCAGGCTCAACGGAACCTATGGCGAGCGTCCCCAGGCAATCTCCGGCGCGCGCGATGGGAACCACCAGTTCGGACCTGGCGTCGGGGAAGATGGGCACATGGTCGGGCTCTTCAGAGATGTCGCCGACCAACACCGCCTCGCCGCCAGAGCCGATCCACTCTAACAGTTGGCCCTCAGCGTCGCTATGCCTCCGTTTTTCGCCCGTCTGGCGGAAAGATTGCCTCCGGTCCGAAACCGCCGCCACAACACACACCGGTTCGGCTGCATCGTCGCCCTTTAACGCAATGAGGACGTCGTCGTAGCCAAACCGCCTGCAAACAGCCTCCGCAGCTTCTTGCATCTGTTCCACAAGCAGTGCGGGCATGCCCACGTCCCTTATAGCCACTCTCCCCCTCCCTACTGATTCGCGCCTGTTGGTTACTTCACCAAGCGCGCGGGCGTGTGAGCCAAACAGCGTGCACTCGCACGCTCACCCCCACGCCTAGAATCCGACCCAACAGGCGCTGCGGGCAGACGCGAACCACCAAACAGAGCAAGCGGATCGCAACCGAGGGCAGGTTCTACTGGCACTCTACTGCGCTCCCATGTGCCAAAGCAGTGCACCGCCAAGCAATGTCATCAAGTGTCCAGCGAGCCTCCGCAACCCACACTATCCACCTGACGGCAACGGGTGACCGCGATCCAGCTGATAGAATCCATGGGCGCCTCTGGTGGTGCGGATCAACAACCCCTCCCGTATGCCCGACTTTATCAACTCCCTTATCTCAGCGTTGGAGAGGTCGATCACCTCTGTGTTCCGCAACCCACGCAGGGCGTTGTAGATCTGCACGAAGCGAACCGGCTCGTCGAATTGCCGCATCATTTCCCGAAAGATCCTCCACTCTCGGGGCCCGATCCCACCTGCAGGCTCCTCCTCCTCGGAAACCACCTCTGACACGAAGTGACTTAGCGCGTACGGGTCCTCATCCTGCAAGAACACCTCGTGGACCGTCCCGCTGGTGAAGATCTGCACCAAGTCTCGCCGCTCGGCTTCTCTCACGAAATCCTTGAACTTGCCAAAGGGCTTCCCTTCCGAGTCCCGGTAATCCTTCTCGTCGAAACCGCCCAGAGTTTCCATCATCAGGAGTTTCAGGGTAGCCATGGTGGATATGTTGTCCCTCTGCCGGGCCAGGTCAATAGCCTCCACGAGGGCTTCGTAGATGTCCCCAGGCGCCTCTTTGACCTCCTTGACCTCCTTATCCATCAGGTGCTCGTAAAGGACGAACTCGTCGGCACTTTGCGCCAGATGGGAAGATGCCGCTCCCCCTACCCCGATGACCACCACCCATTTACCATACTGACGGATCGTATTCACCGCGGGGATGAAGTCCCTGTCGCCGGTAACCAGTACATAGCTGCCTATGCTGGGATAGCCGTACAGGGTCTTGATGGCATCGATACAGAGATGGATGTCCACACTGTTCTTGATGGCACTCGCGCTATGGGGTTTGTCACGCTCATAGTAATAGGTGGGGACGTACATCGGCTCGATACCGTGCGCATAGAGGGCGCTGGTCACTCTTGGATACCGATACCAATCGGCGTACGCCCGGGCGATGGTGATGCGACCATACTCGGCACACTTATCCATTACATACTCGAAGTTGGGATCCGCATCATGTCTGTTGTGCACCGAAATGTATATGTTCTCGAAATCTATGAATACGGCGACGTCCGTTCTGTTCTCTACCATCACACACTACCTCCCATCAAGTAGATCATGCACTCTAGCTGCCTATCCCCCTAACGCGTGAGACCTGCCCCCACAACGCACAGCTATTCTGGCTTTGCAGGCCACAGCTTGGTTTGGGGATACCAGCCCTCTTGAGGATGTTTTTTCCCATTCAAGCGCCACAGTTCTGGATCCCAGCGTACGTGGCAACTGTAGCCTCGGCCCCAGCGCCGCATTTCCACAATCTCGCCCCGTAGCTTGTGCCTGTTGACCTGAAACGGCGAAACTTTGTCTCCCACTTTGTAAGTCGCCACGTCAGCCCCAGTCCTTTTCCCCTCTGCCTGCACCGCGAATCCCGACCCCCACTCCTGGACAGTGAGTCAATCGCGGTGCCTCGCGTCACCCGACAGGTCAGCCAAAATGGGCACTATTCGAGTTTCATGAAGTGCCTTGTCGCCTCCAGATACTCTCTGAAGGAAAGACGTACGGGGTGAGTCCTCCTGGCAATGGTATATCCTTTCCAGAGTTTGTGTACCAGCCAGAAGATCCTGTTCTTGGGCAGTACTAGCAGCCGACGCACGAGGGGCAAGAGCCACGGCCATTCCACTGTGATGGCGAACAGCTTCTGCAGGTTTTCTATCTGCCGCTTCTCATCCGGGGGAAAGCGGAGCACAGAACTGTCCCAGGCCGAGACGGAGATATCATCCAAGGTGCCTTCCACCAGCCCCTCGCGGCGCGCCAACTCCCCCAGCTGAGTGCGCGGATAAGGCTGGAAGATAAAGGCGTTGGCGAAAGCAGGCCGACATTTGATATTCAGTCTCAGGGTCTCCAGGTCATCCTCGAGGCCGCCGGTCGGCAGGCCCACCATGTTGGTGCTCATTACACTGATGCCTGCTCGCGTCAGCATCTCGCAGGCCTTCACTATCTGCTCCTGGCTCATGTTGCGCCGCAGAATCTCGTTACGGATGCGGTCGTTTGCCGCCTCGATGCCCATCCCCACGCTCACGCAACCAGCATGTCGTAACTGCTCCACGAGCTCCTCTGTCACCAGGTTGGCCCGCACGTTGCAGAAGAAAGGCAGGCCAACGCGACTGGGGTACTTCTCGGCGAACTCAGCCATCCAGTCCCCGCGAATGGTGAAGGTGTCGTCCAGGAAAACCACAAAGGTCAGGGGGTATCTCTCCCGCACATCGGTGATCTCCGCCAAGACGACGTCCACACTCCGCTTGCGGACGCGCCGCCCTTGCCCCTTGTAGATCTCGAATAGCGCATGGTTGAAGCAGTAGGTGCAGTCGTAGGGACAACCTCTGCCGCTGAAGAAGTGCTTGATCTTGCTGTTTCGCGTCGGCCGATGCTGCTCGTAGACCAGTCCCCGGTCAGGGAAAGGCAAGCTGTCGAGATCCTCGACGTAGGGTCGCACCGGGTTTCGCACCACCTCGCCGTTTACCTCGAACCACCAGTTGCGAATATTGGGTTCCAGCGCCCCATTCTCCAGCGCCTCGGCGAGGTCCAGCATGGCCCCTTCCCCCTCGCCGATACAGATGCCGTCCACCCCTTCCTCCTCGATCATCTCCGGAAAGAAGGTAGGATGCGGGCCGCCGAAGACAGAGAAGACGTCGAATCTTTCCTTGATGTGCCTGTTCAACTCAAGGTAGTACTTATGGGACCCAGTGGTGACGCTGTAGCCCACTATGCCCGGATTGAACTCTCCAGTTGCCGCGATGGGGTCCTCTTGGCTAATGATGCAAAGCCTGACCTCGTGTCCAGCCTCCTTCAGGACGCTTGATAGGTGCAGTATGCCTTGAGGTTCGTAGTCCACCTGCTTCAACATGAACAGCACACGCATGGAAGACTTCTCCCACCGGGGGGCTCCCAACTCCCGAAGGAAACCCGAGCTATGAAACAATCATATCTCTGAATCGTGCAGGAGTCAAGCTATGTATCTAGTTCGCCTCCGGCAAACGGAGGGAATCGTCGTTGCCACGATGGCCCTCTTGCCTGCCAATGTCAGATGGATGGCGAGCCTCATGCAGTGGTGACCCCGGTCTCCACGGCCAAGAACATGACAACCGTAGGACAGGTTGGCAACCTGTCCTACGCATGGGTCCGTACTGAAGAAGAGGAGTGGTTCTCCACTCCTCCTCGCAGTTGCCTCAATGGCAAAGGATAGTCACGGAAGAAACTCAGCTCACCTCTTCGCCCTGCGTTTCTTCCCCTTCTTGTCAAACCTGATGGCCCCCTCCGGGTCAGCATCCACGACCACCATCTAGCCTGCCTGCAGTTGGCGGCGCAGGAGCTTCCTCGGTAGCTCAACCCCTCGCCTGCCTCAAGCTCCCCATGATCGAGGAGCGCCAGCTGGTATGGACGGCGCCGCATGCCTACTCGCGTGCCCTGCCCCGCCGCGGTCTGCTAACGATGATCCCTGGCACAGCGAAAGCCGACGGCGAAATCCTTCCAATTGGCTGGCAAGGCGTTTCGGAAGTGAGCCCGGTTGCAGGATGGCCCGGAGTGCCACCCCCCACCCCGAATCACGCGAAGCTTGCCCTTCTCGGGCCCTTCCGGATTTCTCAGCGGGCTGATCTTGTAGTAGTCCGCACTGTAACAGTCCGCGACCCACTCGACGACATTTCCCGCCATGTCATGGAGACCAAATCCATTTGGTGGGTAACTTCCAACAGGAACGGTTCCCCCTATCCCTGACCAGCGGTAGTTCGCCAAGGATGGATCGATGGTGTCGCCGTGGGGATAGATCATGCCGATGAGGGCGCCCCTGGCAGCATACTCCCACTCCGCCTCTGTGGGAAGCCTCTTGCCGGCCCATTCTCCGTAGGCCTTAGCATCGCTCCAGCTAACCCCGACAACGGGATGGTTCGGAAAGTCCAACGTGCTGTGGAATACCTCCATACCCCAGAACTCCGGCAGCCTCCAGCCCGTATCGCCACAGAAGTCGAGATACTGGGCGTTGGTTACCTCGAATTTGTCTATATGGAAGACGTCTATGTACACTTCGTGAATCGGGCTGTCGTCCGTCCCCGTGTCTGCACCCATCAGAAACTCGCCGGCACGGATCAAGACCATCTCTGGCTCAATGCGCTGAGGGTGCTCGAGATTGGCTTGCTCGGCCATGATCTCCTCCTCTCAGATGTCTCTTGCAGGATATTCGGGAGCTTGGCTATCCCGCCAAATCCCAGATGGTTCGCATCATTGTTCATCAACCGTTCCTGGTCACCGCTTCAACATGAAGAGCACACGCATGCAATGCTGCTCCTGTGCTGAGGGGTGCGGCTTCCCATATCACCCGGGACCACGATACAATCATAGCTCTGAACTGTGCTGAACGCGAGCAACGCATGTCGCTTTTCGTGGCACACGGGGACCTTCTGCTGTGCGGCCCCGGGTCTCAACAGCAAGATGGTCCCATGTACATGTTGAGTTCGGGGCGCTGCTGATCCTGGGACCGTAGGACGGGTTGGCAACCTGTCCCACGATGACATGATTGCCGTCTGTCCAACGCAGAAGAGGAGTCGGCAATGACTCCTCTTCGTTGTTCTTCACGCAGAGGCAGTTGACGGCTGCAACCGCCCAGCTCACTTCTTCGTCTTGCGCTTCTTGCCCTTCGTCTCGAACTCTATGCCCTTCTCGGGGTCAGCGTCCACCAGGACGGTGTCGCCCGATTCTAGCTCGCCTTGCAGGAGCTTCCTGGATAGGGGCGTCTCCACCTGGCGTTGCAGCGTGCGCCGCAAAGGACGGGCTCCGAACTTGGGATCGTATCCCTCATCGGCTAACCAGTCCCTGGCAGCCTCCGTCAACTCGATAGTGATCCCATGCTCCGATAGTCGGTCTTGGATGTCACGCATCTGCAGATCGACGATTTCCCTGATGTGATCCAGAGCCAGATCGTGGAAGATGATGATGTCGTCCACCCTGTTCAAGAACTCTGGCCGGAAGGTCCTCTTCAGCTCCTCTCGTATTCTCTCGTCCGCGATTACCCGTTCGTCCTCTCGGTCGCCGGCGCGAAAGCCCAGGGGGCCATCCCGCTGGGTGAAGCTGGTGCCCACGTTGGAGGTCATGATTACCACAGTATTCTGAAAGTCCACCGTTCGACCCTGAGCATCCGTCATCCGCCCTTCCTCGAGGATCTGAAGCAAGGCGTTCCACACATCCTGGTGGGCCTTCTCTATCTCATCGAAGAGAACGACCTGGTACGGGCGGCGCCGCACCGCCTCGGTCAACTGCCCCCCCTCGCCGTAACCGATGTAACCCGGGGGCGCACCAACCAATCGCGAGACCGTGTGACGCTCCTGATACTCGCTCATATCAACCCGCACCATGGCGTCCTCGTCATCGAAGAGAAACTCCGCCAGTGCTTTGCTCAGTTCAGTCTTGCCCACCCCCGTCGAGCCAAGGAAGATAAAGGAACCTATCGGGCGATGGGGGTCCTTCAGTCCGGATCGCGCCCGCCGTATCGCGTCGGACACCGCAGCAACCGCCTCAGCTTGGCCCACTATGCGTTGATGGATACGCTCCTCCATCTCCAAGAGCTTCTTGGCCTCTGTTTCCAGCATCCGGCTCACCGGGATTCCCGTCCAGCTGGCAATCACCTGAGCCACATCCTCTTCGTCCACCACGTCATCCAGCCCCTGCTCGCTCCGCCAGGCGGTCACCTCCTCTTCATACTCTCGCTCAAACGCCAGCCGCTTGCTCCTGAGGCTGGCCGCGCGTTCCCAGTCGCGTGTCTGCCCAGCTTCTTCCTCCTGGCCCTGCAACCGTCTCAAGCTGATCTTCTTGTCCTTCAAGTCCGGCGGCAAACCATACATATCTATGCGCAGCTTGGCAGCCGCCTCGTCTATCAGATCAACAGCCTTGTCTGGGAGGTGCCTCTCTTTCACGTAGCGGTGGGACAACCTGGCCGCAGCCTCCAGCGCTTCATCGGTTATCCGCACGCCGTGGTGTTCTTCGTATCGCTCACACAGCATCCGCAGCATCTCAATGGTCTCTTCCACCGTGGGCTCCTTCACGTACACTGGGGCAAAACGTCGCTCCAGGGCCGTGTCCCGCTCGATGTGGTTACGATACTGGTCGAGCGTTGCGGTCCCAATGGTCTGCAGTTCACCCCGAGCCAGGGCCGGTTTCATCATGCTGGAGGCATCAATCGCCCCCTGGGCGGCACCAGCTCCCACCACGTTCTGCAATTCGTCTATGAAAAGGATGATCTCGCCCTTGGACCGTTGGATCTCGTCCATAGACGCCTTCAGCCGTTCCTCGAACTCGCCCCGGAAGCGGGAACCAGCCACCATGCTCCCCAAGTCTAGCTCGACAATCCGCTTGCCGATGAGATTCTCTGGAACGTCGTCCGACACGATCCTCTGGGCCAGACCCTCCACAATGGCCGTCTTGCCGACCCCCGCGTCGCCGATTAGCACCGGATTGTTCTTGGTCCGTCGCACGAGAATGCGCATCAAGCGCATGATCTCCTCCGCGCGGCCTATGACCGGGTCCAGCCCGCCTTCCTCGGCCAATTGGGTGAGGTCGCGCCCGTACTTCTCCAGCACGCGATACCGCGTTTCGGCCCGGGGGTCGGTCACTTTCTGCCCGTCGCGTATCTCTTCGATGGCCGCCTGGGCCTTGTCTCTGTCCACACCCATGTCCCCCAGTATGGAGGCTGCTCCACCTCCAACACCCAGTACAGCCAAGAAGATGTGCTCTGTGGAGACATACTCATCGCCGAGCCGCCTTGCCTCCTCGCCCGCCACGTAGATGAGCCGATTCAGCCGAGGCGTGACGAAGAGCTGAGTGGGCGTTGTCCCAGTGCCACTCGGTGCGTAGCTGGAACGAGTGGACTGCAGCAACTCGTCGAGACGGCCCGCAAGCGCCTCTACGTCTACCCCCAGCTTGGTCAGTATCTCGGAGATGACCCCTTGAGGCTGCTCCACCATAGCTAGGAGCAGATGCTCCGTATCCAGCTGGCTATGTCCGTACCGTTGAAGTATCTCCTGAGAGCGGGCGATGGCGTCCTGAGCCCGCTCGGTAAAACGGTCAAACCGCATCATGGTCACTCACTCCTTCTCCCCTAGATTGACTCTCTCGGGGGAGCGATTTCTCGCAACAGCTTGCACATATATTATACCAGAAAAATGGCGTTCACAGGGAAGACTCAACAAAGTAAGGCCCCATGGAGGCAACCTCACCCTAGACTTGTCTCAGCACCTTGACATACGAGGCCACGAGATGCACCTTCGTGTGGCGCAAGGGACCCCAGTCGGTGATCCTCTCCCACCACACAGCCAGTCTGAAGAGTAGATCGTTCCCCGCTACGTACGAGGGATCTCCCACAAAATGAAACTCCTCGTTCACCAAACCCACACGCCTGAGCTTCGAGTCGAGGGCGCGTCGCGTATTCGCCCGGTATGCCAGAGGGAACGTGTCCTTCTCGTCACGCCCGTATATCCTGCGTGTCAACCATTTGTGAAATCGTCGAGGCGCCAGCCGTTGTCCTAAGGTCACGTAGTTCCAGACGTTGGGCGCCAGCAGCACGAGATGACCGCCGGGCCTCAACACGCGCGCCAGTTCCTCGAATACCACGCCAGGTGTGGTGAGATGCTCCATCAGCCAGCTGCACAGGATGAGGTCGAAGCAAACGGATGGGAAGGGTAGGCGTTCCAGATCACCTCTCACCAATCCCTCCAGGCAGCGGTGTTCCATCAGAGATGGCAGATCGGCATCCAACCCCACCGCCTGCTTCACCTTCTCCCAATAGAGTTCGATAACCCCTCCTCTTCCGCAACCGGCATCCAGCACCGTGGTCTGCGGGGTAACATATCGCCCCACCAGCCTCGCATACAGGGCCACACTGTCTTCATACCCCGGCCGCAGGCTGCGGTAGATGTCTCTATACCTCTCCTGCTTGTCCAGCGGTATCATCTCAAGTTGTCGGTTCTATGCCACGTGCTCAAGCACAGCTTCCTTCTCAAAGCGCAGCCGGCCGTCCTGCAGGCCAACCCTGACCGCGTCTCCGTCGCTGAACTTCCCCTCCAGAATCTCTTTGGCCAGGGGGTCTTGAAGCTCTCGCTGAATCACCCTCTTCAGCGGCCGAGCGCCATAGACGGGGTCGTACCCCTCCTCTGCCAGATACCGCTTGGCATCGTCAGTCACATGCAAAGTTATCTTGTGATCTGCCAGGCGCTTCTCTAGGTGGCCCAACTGGATGTCCACTATCTGCACCAAGTCGTCCACCGACAGCGAGTGGAAGATGATGATCTCGTCAACCCGGTTGAGGAACTCGGGTCGGAAATGCTGGTTCAGAGCTTCCAGGACACGGCTGCGCATCTGCTCCTCGTCTCGACCAGCCAGATCACGTATCCACTGGCTGCCAATGTTGGAGGTCATGATCACCACCGTGTTCTTGAAGTTGACGACCCGGCCTTGACCGTCGGTCAACCGTCCGTCGTCCAATATCTGTAACAGGACGTTGAACACCTCTGGATGCGCCTTCTCCATCTCGTCGAAGAGCATGACCGAATAGGGCTTCCTCCGCACTGCCTCGGTTAGCTGACCTCCTTCTTCATAGCCAACATAGCCAGGAGGTGCGCCGATGAGGCGGGCGACAGTGTGGCGCTCCTGATATTCGGACATGTCCAGGCGGACCATGTTCTCCTCATCATCGAAGAGGAACTCGGCCAACGCCTTGCCCAGCTCCGTCTTGCCCACCCCGGTGGGCCCCAGGAAGATGAAGCTGCCGATTGGTCGGTTCGGGTCCTGCAAGCCAGCCCGCGCCCGGCGTACGGCGTTCGCCACGGCCTGGATCGCCTCATCCTGCCCGATGACGCGCAGGTGCAGCCGCTCCTCCATCTTCAGCAACTTCTCCACCTCGCCTTCCATCAGTTTGGAGACGGGAATGCTCGTCCACTTGGACACGACCTCGGCAATGTCTTCGGCATCTACTTCCTCTTTCAACATGCGCTGATCTGCCTGGAGTTCGCGCAAACGTGTCTCACTCTCCTTCAACTGCGCTTCGAGCTCGGCCAACTGGCCATATCGCAAACGGGCTGCCTGTTCCAGGTCGGCGCGCCGCTCCGCCCGCTCCATCTCGAGTTTGGTTTGCTCTATTCTCTCCTTCTGCTGGCGAATAGCCTGGATCGCGTCCCGCTCCAGTTGCCAGTGAGCTTTCATGCGATTGCTTTCCTCTTGGAGCTCGGCCAGTTCCTTCTCCAGACGATCCAACCTTTCCTTGGAGGCCTCATCTTTCTCCTTCTTGAGGGCCTCCCGCTCGATCTCAAGCTGCATGATCTTTCGATCTATCTCGTCCAGTTCTGCCGGCTTGCTGTCTATCTCCATGCGCAGCCTCGAAGCAGCCTCATCTATAAGATCAATAGCCTTGTCAGGCAAGAAACGGTCGCTTATGTACCTGTCTGACAAGGTAGCAGCGGCGATAACCGCCGAATCCTGAATGCGCACCCCATGGTGCACCTCGTACCTTTCCTTCAGACCTCGCAAGATGGAGATTGTCTCCTCCACCGTTGGCTCATCGATCAGGATGGGCTGAAAGCGCCGCTCGAGAGCCGCGTCCTTCTCTATGTATTGGCGATACTCATCGATCGTGGTCGCGCCGATAGCGTGCAGCTCGCCGCGCGCCAGCATCGGCTTGAGCATATTACTGGCGTCCATGGCCCCCTGAGCCGCTCCCGCACCCACCACGGTGTGCAGCTCATCTATGAAGAGTATTATCTGCCCCTCAGACTCAGTTATCTCATTGAGCACCGCCTTCAGCCGCTCCTCGAACTCGCCGCGGAACTTCGCCCCCGCGATCAGCGCCCCCAGATCGAGCGCCACTACCCGCTTCTCCTTGAGCCCTTCGGGAACGTCGCCCCGCACAACGCGTTGAGCCAGCCCCTCCGCGATGGCTGTCTTGCCGACACCAGGGTCGCCGATGAGCACCGGGTTGTTCTTGGTGCGGCGAGAGAGAACCTGGATCACACGGCGAATCTCGTCGTCGCGGCCTATGACCGGGTCCAGTTTCCCCTGCCGCGCGAGCTGAGTCAGGTCACGGCTGTACTTCTCCAGCGCCTGATATTTCCCCTCGGGATTGGCGTCCGTAACCCGCTGTGAACCTCGGATGCTGGTCAACACCTTGTAGATGCTCTCCCGGGTGACACCCAGATCCTTCAGTATCTCGAAAGCAGCACCCTTGGCGCGATCATCGGCGATCCCGATGAGCAGATGCTCCGTCGAGATGTACTCATCTCGCAGACGCCCTGCTTCTTCGGTGGCGACACCAAAAACCTGCTGCACACGGGGGGAGATGTATACCTGGGCAGCGGCCCCGTGAACTTGAGGCATCCTGCCCAGTTCCTCCTCCAGCCTTTGCCTCACCAAGCCCGGATCAACCTCGAGCTTGCGCATGATCTGGGGAGCAATACCACCCTCCTGGTTGAGCAGAGCCAAGAGCAGGTGTTCAGGATCTATCTGACTGTGATTATGAGTTCTGGCCAACTCCTGAGCGGCAACAACCGCTCCTTGGGCCTTTTCAGTGAATCTGTTCAAATCCATTATCTACAAATCTCCTCCGGTACGGATTCTTTCTAGGACATATCCTCCAGAAGGGCACGCAGGCGCGCTGTCTCCTCTTCAAACTCAGCGCGCACCCGGTCCATCTCCTTCTGCATCTCCTCCATTCTGCGCCTCATATTGAATATCACCTCTACCCCCGCCAGATTGACTCCCAAGTCATCCACCAAGCGGATTATGGCCCGCAATCGCTCCACATCTCTGGGAGAGTACAGGCGCCGGTTGCCCTCGGAACGGTGGGGCATTATCACGCCCACGCGCTCGTAATAGCGCAGCGTCTGTGGATGCAAGTCCACTATCTTGGCGGCCACACTGATCACATAGCAAGGTTCATCGTACAACGGATCTCCATTCTCCATTCATCTCACCTCCTTGGCTGCCTACGAAGGCATCCAAGATCAAAAGACTGGCCTAGCGCATGCTTGCCAGTTGCCCAAACAGCTTCTTCTCGTCCTCTGTTAGGTTCTGGGGCACTTTCAGCCTCACCTTGGCATAGAGATCCCCCCTCTTCTGAGGGTCCTTCAGGTGGGGCATGCCCTGGTTTCTCAAGCGAAAGGTCTTACCGCTTTGCGTCTCCGGCGGGATCTTGAGCATAGCGCCCCCTTTGAGGGTGGGCACTCTCACCTCACCTCCCAGGATGGCAGTATAGAGATCAACAGGAACCTCGGAAGACAGGTCATTCCCCTTGCGCTCGAAAGTTCTGTGGCGCAGAACCTTGACCTTCAGATACAGGTCCCCTTTGACCGCGCCGCCGAATCTCTCTCCTCCTTCGCCTCTCATGCGGACCTTGGAGCCAGAGTCAACGCCCGCAGGGATCTTGACTTCCAGCCGGCGTCCATCCTTCTGAAGGACCCTGGTGGTACCAGAAAAGGCTTCCTCAAGGGTGACCTCCACCTCCTGTTCATAGTCCTGACCGTGAACCTCCCGGGGCTGCCCTCGTGCTCCCCAAGTTGCGCCGCCACGTTGGCCCATCCCGCCGAAAATGGCGCTGAAGAAGTCGGAGAAGCCGCCACCCCCGCCGAAGAGGTCACTCAGATCAGCGTATTCCACGTGCACACGGGCCCCACCAGGCTGCGCGTACCACTGGGTCCAATCGAACCCACTTGTCTCACCACCCGCCCGCTGCCATCGACGCCACCTGGCGCCCAATTGATCGTACTTCTTTCGCTTCTCGGAGTCGCTGAGCACCTCATGGGCCTCATTGATCTCCTTGAACCGTTCCTCCGCCCCTTCGTCACCAGGATTGACGTCAGGATGGCACTTCCGGGCCAGCTTGCGGTAGGCCTTCCTTACCTCCTTTTCACTGGCGTTCCTGTCCACTCCCAGTATCTTGTAGTAATCCTTGTACTCCATGCTCCCCTACCCCATATCCCGTCAGATGCGCTATTCGCCTGCTTCTATTATACCATTTACTGACACTTCTGTCAAGTTTATAGTGATATTACTTGAGTCCGTTATTGTATAGAGACTTGACAAAGGTTCTAAGATATGTTATGATACAGAAGAAAGAATCCCAGGGGTTCAGAAATCCAGATGGAAAGGAGTGTCTACCATGAGCATCGTACGTTGGGAACCGTTCCGTGACTTCATGACCTTGCGAGAGGCGATGGATCGGCTCTTCCAGGAGAGCTTCGTTGGTCCGGGCCGCAGGGAGTGGTTGGCTCCCGCCGAGGGCACTCTCCCGGTGGATATGTACCAGACCGAGGACAGCGTGGTGGTCAAGAGCGCTGTCCCAGGGGTGAAGCCGGACGACATTGACATCACCATCAGCGGCAATACACTGAGCATCTCGGGGGAGACCAACGAAGAGGAGGAGGTAACCGAGGAGAACTACATCCGTCGCGAGCGCCGCCACGGCTCCTTCTCTCGCTCAGTCGTTTTGCCGGAAGGCGTCGACCCAGACAAGGCGGAAGCGACCTTCGATGACGGCATCCTCACCCTGACTATCCCCAAGGTGCCAGAGGCCAAACCCGAGGTCATCAAGATCAAGGGGCAGAAGAAGTAAGACATACTCAACACAGAGTGCTAATTCAAGAGGAGCGGGCCCTGGGGCCCGCTCCTCGCGTTAGAGCGCAAGCCATGTGGCACACTTGAAACGCCCTGCTACAGACCCATGACCAGCCTGGTGAATCTCTCGTCGCTTCGGATGCTGTCAAAGTCCTCATCGACTCTGGCATCCTGGCGGAAGCCCGGCTGCAAAACTATCGCCCTTTGCAGAGACTCGCTGGCCTGTCGAGCTTTCCTCAACAAGGAGTAGGCGCACGCCAGGTTGTAGTGCGCGGTCGCGTCGGTCGGATCCAGCTTGGTCGCCTTGCGGCAGTCCTCCAACGCCTCCTTGAGGAGCCCAAGCTCCATATACGCCGCTCCCCGATTCAGATGAGCTCTCGCATACCCAGCCTCCAACTCAACGGCTTTGGTGTGCTCTTCAACCGCGTCTTCATACCGACCCAGGTTGGCATATGCCACGCCCAGGTTGGTGTGGGCCAAAGCCAAACTGCCGTCCACTTCCAGGGCCCGCCTGTGATCCTGAACAGCCCTCTCGTATTGCCCCAACATGTCATGGGCCACGCCGCGGTTGGTATAGGGCAGAGGATCGTCGGGGTCCAGCTCGACAGCCTTATCGCAATCAGCAGTGGCCCGCTGATAATCGCCCAGGTCTATGTAATTCTTGCCCCGGTTGACGTAGGCGAGGGCATAATCGGCTGACAACTCGATAGCCTTGTTGTAATCGGCCAAGGCCCTTTCATAGTCGCCCTTCTCATTGTAAGCCACCCCTCTGTTGACATAGGCCAGGACGTACTCATCATCCAACTCGATGGCCATGTTATGATCTCGGATCGCTTGGTCGTACTGGCCCAGGTTCCGGTGAGCCACGCCGCGATTGGTGTAGGGCAGAGGATCCTCAGGGTCCAGTTCGATGGCTTTGCTGTGATCTTCTATCTCCTTCCGCAGACGCCCCGTTTCGCCATAGGCGATACCCCGGTCGATGTGAACCAGCGCGAAATCCGGCCTCAGTTCCAAAGCCCTCGTATAGTCTCTGATAGCCTGCTCGTAGGCCCTTCGCTCGCTGTAAATCAGCCCCCGGCGGTAGTACGCCTCCGCGTCCTGAGGGTCCTCCTCGATGGCCTTGGTCAACTCCCAGATCTCCCTTATGTCCTCCGGTACCGGCTCTTTGGGACCTCGCAGCGCCTTGATCACATAGAAGACTGCTACTCCTGCAACTACCGCCATGAGACTACCCACCACTAGTACCAATTGAGTCAGCATTTCGCTCTCCCCCGTTTTCCTGAGCGGTTGCGGCATCCAACGCTGGCCTGGAAGAGGGAATTCAGTGCATTTGCATGGGCGCAGGTAGGAACGGAAGGACTTGCAGAGGAATTAGGGGAACTCGCCTGGGCGGACATCAAGTCCGCCGCTGTGTTGACGGCAGGAGACCCTGGCACCCAAGCTCCGAACAAAGAAAAGCCCACCCTTTTCATGGCACCTCCCCGATGAGGACTCAAGCGTGACGCCTATGCTTGCAATACTATTATACCACACCTCGACGGATATTACAATTGGCTGAAAGTCCGTTCCCGGCGAATTTGAGAGATGCGCTCAAATTGAGTAGAATTAGTATAGTAAGAATAGCGACAACATCTCTGCAAAGCTGAAAGGGTAGTGAGATGCGAGAATCAGAGAAGTGGGTAGCCGACGAACTGCAAAGAATGTATTCCGAGATGCACCGTATGATCAGGCAGTTTGTACCTCGGGAACAGTGGAACGATATCCTGCGGCATAAGGGCTGGCGTCCACCCACCGACGTTTACGAGACCGATACCTCCGCCGTCGTTAGGGTGGAGATAGCAGGCGTGGAGAAGAGAGACATAGAGATATCCTTCGCCAACCGCGTCCTGACCGTCATGGGAACTCGTCGTGATCCTGCAAACAAGCTCACTTATCAGCAGATGGAGATCAAATACGGAGGGTTCAGGACCGACGTCTTTCTGCCCTGGGCCGTAAAGGAGAAGGATATCGAGGCGAGCTACGAGGATGGGTTCTTGGTGATAATCCTGCCCAAGGCCAGAGGCAGGCACAAAGTGCCCATAGTCATTATCGAGGAGAGTGCGGAATGAGTATCGAAGGGAAAGGCTTACTCAGTATGATATTACAGACCAACGAGGAACGGACGGAAGTCGAGCAGGAAGGCGAAAAGGGCAAATCGGCAATCCCGGCCGAGCTTCCCATCTTGCCCTTGCGCCAGACAGTCGTCTATCCTTTGACGTTCTTGCCTCTGAACATAGAACGACCCGAATCCATCAAACTGATCGATGACGTGGTTCTGGGAGACCGGATGGTCGGCCTGGTGACTGTGAAGAACGTGGATGCGGATCGAGCCTCTCCGGAAGACCTGTATTCGGTGGGCACGGCGGCAGTGGTCCACCGTGCCATCAAGTCACCGACCGGCAGCGTGGCAGTCATCGTCCAGGGTATAGAGCGCATCAAGCCCACGGAGTTCATTCAGACGGAGCCGTATTTGGAAGCCAGGATAGAGGTAATCCCCGACGACGGAGAGCAGGAGAGTCTGGAAGTGGAAGCTCTGTCACGAAACACGATGGACCTCTTCCAGCGTATGGTCTCCCTGGTTTCCTACCTGCCCAATGAGCTAATGATGGCAGTATTGAATACCGAGGCTCCTCGCCAACTGCTATATCTGGTAGCCAACGCTGTGCGCATGGACACGGAGGCGGCCCAGCAGCTACTGGAGATTGACTCTGTGAAGGACAAACTGCACAGGCTGAACGCAATCCTGAGCAGAGAATTGGAGGTTCTGGAGCTTGGTCAGAAGATCAGGGATGAAGCCCAGTCCGATATGGAGAAAACGCAAAGGGAGTATTTCCTGCGGCAGCAGCTCAAGGCCATCCAAAAGGAGCTGGGCGAAGAGGATGAACAGGGCAAGGAAGTCAACGAACTAAGGGAGAAGATCGAGACAGCAGGCATGTCCGAAGAGGCGAAGAAGGAAGCCCTGCGGGAGTTGGACCGGCTTTCCAGCATGCCTCAGGCAGCCGCCGAATACTCGGTGATCAGAACCTATCTGGGTTGGCTCATTGAGCTCCCCTGGCAGGTGAGCACCGAAGACAACCTGGATATCAATCGAGCTCGTGAGATACTCGACGAGGATCACTACGACCTAGAGGAGATAAAAGAACGCATCCTGGAGTACCTGGCAGTGCGCAAGCTGCGCCTGGAACGAGAAGAAGGCGAGGGAGCCAAGGAATCCAAGGGCGCCATCCTGAACTTCGTAGGTCCCCCCGGTACAGGTAAGACCTCACTGGGCAGATCAATAGCCCGGGCTCTCGGGAGGGAGTTCATCCGCATGTCGCTGGGTGGCATGCGGGATGAGGCGGAGATCAGAGGGCACCGCCGCACGTACGTGGGCGCGCTGCCTGGCCGCATCATCCAGTCCATCAAGCGCGCGGGGTCGAAGAACCCTGTCTTCATGCTGGACGAGGTGGACAAAATCGGCTCCGATTTCCGCGGGGATCCCTCCTCAGCATTGCTGGAGGTACTTGACCCCGAGCAGAACTTCTCCTTCCGCGACCACTACCTGGACGTGGATTGGGACCTCTCGCCAGTGATGTTCATCACCACGGGCAACGTGCTGTACACTATACCGCCTCCTCTACTGGACCGGATGGAGACCATCGAGCTGGATGGGTACACCGAGGAGGAGAAGGTGAAGATAGCACAACGGTATCTGATTCCCCGGCAGATAGAGGAAAACAGTCTGAAAGAGGGCGAAGTAGAGTTCAAGGAGGATGCACTGCGCCTGATCATCGGGGAGTACACCCGGGAGGCAGGGCTGCGCAACCTGGAGCGGGAGATAGGCTCGGTCTGTCGCAAGGTGGCTACCAGGATCGCTGCCGGCGAAGAAGGTACGGTAGTGGTCACCAAGGAGAACGTGTCCGATTTCCTGGGCAAGCCCAAGTTCTACAACGAGGCGGCGGAGCGCACCGAGGTGCCTGGGGTGGCCACCGGCCTTGTGGTGACCTCCACCGGGGGAGACATCACCTTCATCGAGGCCACCAAGATGCAGGGCAGCAAAGGGCTAACCCTGACCGGGAAACTGGGCGACGTGATGAAGGAATCGGCTCAAGCCGCCCTGAGCTACGTGCGCTCCCGGGCCAAGGAACTGAACATCGACGAAGGTTTCTTCGACGAGACCGACCTGCATATCCATTTCCCCGCCGGGGCCATCCCCAAAGACGGCCCTTCCGCCGGCGTGAGTATCGCCACGGCGTTGGTGTCCCTGCTGACTGATACGCCCGTGAAGTGCGACGTCGGCATGACGGGTGAGATCACCCTGCGGGGACGCGTCCTGCCCATCGGCGGGGTGAAGCAGAAGATCCTAGCCGCAGCCAGAGTCGGTCTGAAAACCGTCATCCTGCCCAGGCATAACGAGAAGCACCTCGATGAATTGCCCGAAGAGGTGCGCAACGGCTTGGATTTCGTCCTGGTGGATACCATGGACGAGGTTCTGGAGGCAGCCCTGGGCGATGGCTTCGTGAAGGATGAGTGCTAATGCTTAGCGTCGGCGTGCTGACGGTCAGCGATTTGGGGTCCCGGGGCGAGCGCAAGGACCTGAGCGGCCCCACAATCATAGATATGGTCACCGAGAGACTGGACGCCAAGGTCAAGAAGTACGAGATCGTACCAGACGAAAGCGAGCAGATTCAGGCGGCCCTCATCGAGTGGATCGACGACCTGGACCTGGATCTGATCCTCACCACCGGCGGAACGGGCTTCGCCCCTCGCGATGTGACCCCTGAGGCCACCAAAGCGGTGATAGATCGGGAGGCCCCGGGGCTGGTAGAGGCGATGCGCGCCGAGAGCACCAAGGTGACTCCCCATGGCATGCTGTCCCGGGCGGTGGCCGGGATCCGCGGCCAGACGCTGATCGTGAACCTGCCGGGGAGCCAGAAGGCGGTGGAGGAGACTTTGAACGCGATCCTCCCCGCCCTGCCCCACGCCATCGAACTTCTGAGGGCTGAGCCCCGAGCCGACCAGCACCACGAATACGAGAAATGATGCGATGCCGGGCACGTGGCCCGGCATTCGTCTTGTTGACACTGAGCATCTATCGCTCCCGACGCGCTGGGCGAGGCTTGCCCTCTTTGGAACACGTCCCGTTTCGCAATCTCGCGGAGTGGACCGGATCGTGGTGCAAAACGAAGCTCTCTATGAGTCGCTTGTGTCCGTCGAGGACTTGACCGAGTTGCCGGTCGAGGAGGCCCTAGTCCATATCGGGCAACTGGTGGATCTCTCAATGGACTTGGGGAGGGTCGAGGGGCTCAGGCGCGCTCTCCAACTGTCAGAGGACTTGCAGAACCGGTCGCTGACACCAGCGCAGCTGGCGACATCCCACTACTTCTTGGCGAATGCATGGTCGAACATAGGCAGGCTCTCGAAAGCTCTCACCAATGGCGCTTGGGAGTGGGAGCAAGAGGAGCTCGAAAAGGAGATGATTCACCTCCGCAAAGCCCTGCGGACAGACGGCCTGTCTGAGTTGCCAGATGAACGCATTGGGCAGATCCTCACCAATCTGGGCAATGTCATGGACCATGTGGGCCGGTTTGTCGAAGCTATCGAATACTGGGATAGAGCACTTCGTATACTGCCCTCATTGTCCATGGCTCGTGGGAATAGAGGAATGGGGCTCGTACGATACGCACTCCTCCTGTATGATCAAGGTCACGCACTGGCCCTGCTAAGACACGCCCACCCCGATCTTACGGCGGCCCTTTCATCACCCATCCCCGAGCATGCAAGAGGGCCCTTCGATGCCTGTCGGGCGGGGATCGAGTCCAAGATGTCGCCAGCCGAGCTCCGGGCTGACAGCGCGGATATGGATGGATTCGTTCTAGGTGACTCGGAGAATGAGATCGAGTATCGTCTGTGGTGCCTAAGCAATAGTCTGTTCTTGAACCCCCTCAATGATCTGGGACCCTGGCCAATAGCAGCCCGAGACGTGCTTGTCCAGCCCAGCATTGTGGTGGGGATCGACGAGGGTCCTTATTACGCAGGGTTCTTCAACCAGATGAAGCAGGAGTTCGCGTCGGCCAGGTACCTACTCTACGACGGTATCAACGCTGTCCGCCCGCACTTCTCCGATCGGGAGGTTCTCCTTTTCAACACCCTTGACTACCCTACCTACTGCCTCGCAGCTGAGAAGACCAAGGCAGCCTTCAGAATGCTGTATTCCCTTCTTGACAAGATCGCATATTTCCTGAATCACTACTTGGCGCTGTCGATTCCGGAGAGAAGTGTGAAGTTCAGGACCCTGTGGTACGTGTCGCAGCCCAGAAACAAGGGCCTCAGGCCCGAGTTCCAAGGCTCTCGAAACTGGCCGCTGAGGGGTCTCTACTGGCTCAGCAAAGATTTGTACGAAGCAGAGACGGACTTCAGCGAATCATTGGAGCCGGATGCCAAGGAACTGTGGGAGATCCGAAACCATCTTGAACACAAGTATCTCAAACTCCACACAGACGAGTGGGGCGGTCCACCCTCAAGCGAAGACGAGACGCTGCGAGGCTTGACCGACACCCTGGCCTTCTCCAGGTATCGCCGGGACTTTGAGGCGAAGACAATGAGACTCGCCAAGATGGTGCGAGCTGGCTTGATCTATCTCTCCCTCGCCATTCATAGCGAAGAACGACGACGCGCACAAGAGAGAGATCCTGACGCGATCATACCGGGGATGCCTCTGGGTACCTGCGATGACAGGTGGAAGTTCTAGATTCCGACAAACTGTCAGAGCGCCGCTTTGTTGATCGACGCGTGCTGCCAAGCGAAACCGCGTAGGCAAGCTCATCGATGGCCTCAGCCGCTGTAAAGGAGAGTGTGGATCCCAGAGAGAACTAGGCAAGGCTTGAGCGCACACCAAGTTCCGGCAAGAGGTATGTTATGAACGACGCGATAAGACGTCTGTATCTCGAATACAACAACCCCGCTCCAAGAAACCGGACGCTATTCCTGACCGAAGCGGACCGAACACGATATGCTGACTTTCCGAGAGTCGATCAGCTTCAAGTGGACAGACCGCTTTCCGCGTTGCTTGGTCGAGTTTACCTGGGTGATTGTGTAAAGGGAATGTCGTTACTCCCCGATGAAACGGTCGACCTTGTTTTTGCGGATCCGCCTTACAACCTTGGAAAGGATTTCGGCAACAGCCAGATGCGGCTTTCGGACGAAGAATACGAAGAGTGGAGCGACCGATGGATTCGCCAAGCTGTACGGTTGCTCAAGCCAACAGGGTCCATCTACGTGTGCACCGATTGGCGCCGCTCAGGAGTAATCCACGTACTCTTGGACAGCTACCTTACCGTTAAGAACCGTATCACGTGGCGACGCGAGAAAGGGCGCGGCAGTGGGCGCAATTGGAAGAACAACATGGAAGACGTCTGGTTCGCTGTCAAGTCGGACAACTACATCTTCAATATTGCAGAGGTCAAGATCAAGAAAGAGGTGATCGCGCCGTACCGGGAGAATGGGCAGCCAAAAGACTGGGTCGAGGAGAATGGTGAGCGCTATCGGTACACCTACCCCCCCAACATCTGGATCGATACGGTTGTCCCGTTCTGGTCAATGCCAGAGAACACCCCTCACCCGACTCAGAAGCCGGAGATGGTCGTTGAGCGCGTGATGAAGGCTAGCTCCAATCCTGGAGATGTGGTGCTTGATCCGTTCATGGGCTCTGGAACGACCGCGGTGGTCGCGATGCGGCTGGCGCGGCGCTTCATCGGCTTCGAGACGAATGAAGAATACATCCGTCTGTCTATGAAGCGACTTCAGCGGGCGCAGCCTGGCCTACTCTAGGGAGCACTGGTGACCATCTACGATGAATTGAGGGCGCGAATTGAAGCGTTCTTGGGGGCACGAAGTTCATTCATCGTCGCCGAAGAGTTCCGTCGCAGCACTCGGGGCGTAGGTGATGCGATTGAACGACTCATTGTTGATGAGTTTGCGGATATCGCGACCGGGCTCGTTGATGCGGTTGACACGGATTTCGGTCGCCGGGCGATGGAGGATTTGTCTTTCCGAATTAGCGGTCAGTACTACGCCGTGGATGTGAAAACCCACCGTGAGGAACCGGGCTTTCACATGCCCAACTTGACCTCTGTGAAGCGCCTGATGGACTTCTACGAGGACGATAACAACTACTTTGTCGTCGTCATGATTAGATACCGGCTCACCGATACCGGAAGCCTTGAACAGGTGACAGCCATCGTTGAACCAGTTGAATGGTTTGACTGGGATTGTCTGCGCATCGGTGCTCTGGGGTGGGGACAGCTTCAGTTTAGAAGCGCATCCGATATTCGAGTCAATCGAGACCAAACGCGGGAAGACTGGCTTCACTCGTTCGCCAGAGCTTTGAGGGAGCATTATGCCGGGGAGGAGAATAAGATCAAAGAGCGAATGGAGTATTTGGATGCGTTCATCGAGAAGAAGCTCCGCTAGCAACAACCTGTGCACAAGCAGAGGGCATGGCTGAGCACGCCCCCGCAGATTTGAGAGGAGAGTGCTAGGTGCCAGAGGAAGATTGGACAGACTTCACAGACGACACGGTCCTCGACTGGCTGCTGGAGCCATCCTACCCCAGCATTCCCTACTATACCCTCCGACATTTGCTGGACAGGCCACCCGATGACCAAGATGAACTGGCCGCCCGGGAAGCCATCCTCACGGAGGGTCCAGGGGCTGAGATACTGGCCCGCCAACGACCGGATGGCAGCTGGTTGCAGGGCGAGACGGGCTACAACCCACTGCACAAGAGCAGCGTGTGGCAACTCGTCTTTCTGTCCGAACTCGGTGCCGACGGCAACGACGAGCGCATCAGGCGCGGCGTGGAGCACGTGCTAGAAACGATGCAGGCACCCGATGGCTCCTTCCCCAATGTCGGCAGGTACTCGGGCAACCTGCTGTGCCTGGAGGGCCAGACAGTAAGAGCGCTGCTGCGCCTGGGATACGGAGATGACGAGCGCGTCATTCGGAAGACCGCCGAGTTCCTAGCTGACGGCGACCTGGCTAATGCCAATTATCCAACCCCGAAGGGGCAGATCAGCAAGCACTGGTTTGACTTCTCCTTCCCACGGGGCTACCAGGCCGACATCCTGGAGGCCATGGTGGCCCTCGACGCCGCGGGCTTCGCCGGCGACGAGCGTTTGCGCCCTGCCGTTGGTTTCATCGCCGACCAGAGAAAGCTGCTGAAACGCCAGGGACAGGAGCCGATAGAACCCTGGAAGAGCAAGCACGTCCTCACGGGCAAGCTCCTCGTTGATCTCGACTGGCGCTCTCGCGGCGGGCCCAGCAAGTGGATAACGCTGCTGGCGCTGATGGTATTGAAGGACTGGTACGGCTCTCAGCAATGAAATGCCGCCCAGCATAGGAGCAACGCCTCCCAACAGACCGTCATATTCCGCCGTTGCTCTGTGGCCTGAAGGCCACAGCTCTTGGAGCCGTTTCGACTAGGCTACGGCCTGAAGGCCGTAGTGCCGACCCATCATCGACAAGCTGGGCTCCAGACAAGCGGATGTCCCACCTTCTGCCATCCCTCACGCAGGTTGGGAGGCCACACTTCCAGTCTCAGGTAGGGCCGCTCCCCGTCACAATTCGACAACTTGGCCCCTCACTGCCGACTTGCCCTACCCAAGCGACATAGGTAGTATTAGAAACACGTCCAGATTCCAAAAGGAGTAGCTTCATCCGATGACCAACCGTTCGAAAGTTGCCGTGCTGTTCACCAGGCCGGAAACCGTGCTAGAAGATTATGAACGACTATTGCAGTTGGCCGGGCTGCGAGATGCCCTCGACCCGAAGGCTACGACCATCCTCAAGGATAACATCTCCTGGCACTACCCGTTTCCCAGTGCAAACACCACGCCCTGGCAGCTGGAAGGCACCATCATGGCCCTGCGCAAGGCGGGATACACTGAGCTCTCCTGTGTGCAGAACGAGACGGTGGTCATCAACGCCTTCAAGGGGGAAGACCTGAACCTCTACTCCCCCATCTTCCGCAGCTACTGCATCCCGGTGCTCTACAACTTCAACCACGAAGACATGACCTGGGTGCCCTATACCCCCAAGGCTGAGATGCTGGTGCTGCATGATATCTATCCCGAGGGCATAGAGATACCCGACTACTTCTTTGGCAAGAACATCGTCCATCTGCCCACGACCAAGTGCCACATCTACACTACTACTACGGGCGCCATGAAGAACGCCTTTGGCGGACTGCTGCACACTTACCGCCACTACACTCATAGTTGGATCCATGAAACCCTGGTGGATCTGCTCACCATCCAGCAAGAGATCCATCCTGGCATCTTCGCCGTGATGGACGGAACGACCGCCGGCAACGGCCCTGGTCCACGCACGATGACACCCGAGGTCAAGAATGTCATCCTGGCCAGCGCTGATCAGGTCGCCATTGATGCAGTTTCGGCCAAGATGATGGGCTTCGATCCCCTGTCCATCGACTACATTCGCTTGGCCCACGAGCGAGGACTGGGCGTGGGCGACGTCAATCAGATCGAGCTGGTGGGCGATGACATCAGCAACGAGAACTGGCACTTCGAGGTGGGCCGCTCTTTGCACAGGTTCCTGGGCTGGCTCTCATGGTACGGGCCGACCAGAGTACTTCAAAGGCTCATCTTCCGCACGCCCTTGGTGAAGATCCCCATCCTTGTCTCGGAGATCAATCACGACTACATACATTGGCCCTTGAAGGAGCGGGGCATCTATCTTCGCTGGCGGGAGAACACGACCTGGGGGCGGCTGTTTGCAAGGTACGAGGAGCAAGGATGCCTGGGTCTGTTGCCCACCAAGCAAGAGGCGTGACACACAGTGAGAAGCTAAGACCTTCAAAGTAGATCGTCAGAATAGCCTGGAAGAATTCCAACAAAGCCTGTGGTCAAAACAACGGAGGACAAGATCAATGGGGCGTAGCGTGTGGCTCTGGGTAGGCGTTGGTTGCCTAGTCGCGTTTCTGGCGTGTTGTTGCCTGCCAACTGTGGTATGGTTGTTCGTTTACCTCTTGGGGCTGACCTGAACCGGAGTTCCCCGGAAGCACAGCGCAGAGACGCTCTGGGAGAGGGGAATAGCGGTGGTTCGGGTTGTGCGCCCGACCCTCTCGTACTACGGCTGCCACACAACGGGTCGACGAAGCTCTACTCGTAGCGTATGACCTCGAAGCGATACATCTGTATCGGCTCCTCATCATCCACGATCCCAGCCTTGTACACCTTGGTGTGGTGAAACTGTTCTTCTGCTGTCCGAATGCTGGGCAGGTCGGGCAGAAGCAACCCTCGCTTGAGCGGGTTCTCCAACGATTCCACGATCAGGCCATATCGCTTGGGATCCAGCTGATCAAGGCTGTCGACGGGTTCGGGCGCTGTTAGAACATCAACAGAGATGTCCAACTTGTCCAATTCGTCGGCGCTCACGGGCGGGAAGCGTGGATCTCGGGTCGCCGCGGAGATAGCGTTGTGGATGATCTCATGGGCCACGTTCTCCTCGCGCGGCTCTATGGTACCAATACAGCCACGCAACTGCCCCCTCTTCTTGATGGAGACGAAGACCCCGCAACGCTGCCTCATCTCCGGCGCCAACTCCTCCTTGGGAGGCGCCTTCACGACCTTATTCGCGCGGATATAGCTCTCTATCGTTTCTCTGGCCAGTCTCACCAGAGGGTGGGGGTCCAGCATCTCACCACCTCGCTACCGTGCTCTCATCGCCTTCTGACCAACGATATTCTACGCCATTGCTCTCCCTCTGTCAAAATCATGAGACGAGGTACGGCACGAACCAATTTCGAAACCATTCGTTACGATTTGACATAGCTTCAGAAAGCGTGTATAATAGTGGCAAGGCGAGCCACAGCATTCCGCCGGAGGCTCAGACACAGACGATGTGCGCAGAATCTGCCCGAAAGCGCCCGCGCAGGCTCTGGAGGCAGATACAACGCAGGAACCATGACCTCCGCAGGACGCATGCCACAGTGGGACAGAAGTGGCCCAGGATCTAGCCAAGTAAGAATAATCGAAAGGAGGGAAGAGAGCATGGCAAATGAGACAGCAGTCCCTGGACGGCTCTCGCGTACGACTCGGGTTGTGGTGACGCTCACCCTGCTTCTGGGGCTCATGCTTGGCGCGCTGCCCGCATTCGGGGCCACGCCACCCGAGCCAACCTACGGTGTGGCAACGGTTGATGGCGACTACTCCGAGTGGGACCTGACCAATGACCATTTTGCACACATGTATCGAGCCGGCAACCCCCTCAAGCCCATAGAGTCGCACCTGTATCTGCGCTATGATTGCGCGAACAACACACTGTACGCCCTTGTTCTAGCGGAAGAAGGCGTAACTGTGCTGGAGCAGCCGGACGACGCCTTCGTCAAGCTTGGTGACGTTACGAAGCTCGTTGACGGGAACTCGGGAGACAATGGCACGCCGCCCGACTTTCAGTGGATCTTCGAGACCCCGAGTACCGTGGGGTTTGAAGCTTCTGCAACCCTCGCGCCTGGGAGTTATGCTAATCTCAACGTGCACGTGCAGGTCTTCGACGACGGCGAAGCGCAGACCTCGGCCGTAGATGGGCGCGCCATCCAGTTGGACATCCTTTGCACGACTGGCGGGATACCCGACATCCGCGTTGAGAAGACCCCGCTGGATGATAACATCACCCCGCCAGCCACCATCGACTACTCTTACCAGGTGTGCAACTGCGGTGATGTCCCACTGTCCGACGTCACGGTCACGGATGACACTTGCAGCCCGGTGACGTACGTGAGCGGCGACGACAGTCCCAACAACGGCAAACTGGAACCCGGTGAGGTCTGGCTTTACACGTGCAGCTACTCCTTCGCGGGCCCCAGCCGACCAGGAAAGTGCATCGAGAACAAGGTGACCGCCAAGGGCAGCTATGGTCGTGAGGTAGTCGACGATGACCATCCAGGCGTGGTCCACTGCGCGGCACCACCGGTGGAAGGGATACAGATTCTTAAGACCGTAGACCGGGAGCACGTATGCCCTGGTCAAACCCTGCTCTATCGCTACGAAGTCACCAACCTGGGCGCCAGCCCGCTGTCCAACGTTGCCGTTCAGGATGACACCTGCGGCCCGATGAGCGGTCCTCTCAGCGGCCCCGACTTTGGCGACATCAACCGCGATGGCAAGCTGGGTCCAACCGAGACGTGGGTCTACACCTGTAGATACAGGGTCGGGGGCAGGGAATCCAACCCCCTGGAAAACCGGGTCATCGCCAGAGGCGACGTTCTTGAAAACGGAGACGTTGTGGCTTCCTTCACGGATAGGCATCCCGCTATCGTGCAGATTGTGCCCTGTCGGGCAGTGGAGTTTGTGCCTGAGCCAGGAACCCTCCTGTTGACGGCCACGGGCCTCGCTGGGCTGGGAGCGTACGCGCGCCTCAGAATCCGTCGCAGGCGACACCATTAGCACCACACTGCCATCAAGGGCGGGGCTCTGTCCCCGCCCTTTTCCTTTCCTCATCAAACGGGCAGAAGGACCTGGACTGCTCTGACTGAGGTTGACGCGAGCGGTGCTTTGGCATATAATCACCACAGAGCAGGGTGACGGTCGCTTCCCCAATACGGGTGGATGTCCAAGGGGACACTCAGAGACCTGAGGGGAAACGGCCGGTCGAGATCACGCAAGGAGGAAGACGATGGAAAAGCCTTGGTTGAAGTTCTACGATGAAGGCGTCCCTCACACCCTCGACTACCCGGAGGTGCCCCTCCATTGGTTCCTCGAGGAGTCTGCCCGGAAGTACCCGGATAGTATCGCCACCATCCTGCCGGGAAGATTCGGGGACACCAAGCTAACCTACAGGGAACTGAACGAACTGGCCAACAGGTTGGCCAACGCCCTCATTGACCTGGGAGTGAAGAAGGGTGACCGAGTGGCCCTGTACATGCCCAACTGCCCGCAGTTCGTCATCGGCTACTCTGCCATCCTGAAGGCCGGGGGCATTGTGGTAGCAACCAGCCCGCTCTACTCGCCCCGAGAGGTAGAGCACCAGTTCAACGACTCTGGGGCGGAAACGGTCATTGTCCTCAGCCTGTTTTACCCGATGGTCAAGCAGGTTCAGCCCAAGACCAGAGTCAAGAAGGTCATCGTCAGCAACATCAAGGAGCACCTTGGCGGCATCGACAACCTTCTCTTCGGACTCCTGAAAGAGAAGAAGGAAGGGCATCGCGTGGAGTTGGCCGAAGGTGATCTCTGGCTGAAAGACCTGCTGGAGAAGTATCCTGCCGACGATCCAAACGTTGATGTTGGGGCCGACGACACGGCCCTCTTCCAATACACCGGTGGCACGACCGGCGTTCCCAAGGCAGCGGTGATCCTCCATCGCAACCTGGTGGCCAACGCCCTCCAAGCGAGCGCCTTTCTGCCCGACCTGAAAATGGCGGAAGAGATCCATCTGGCAGCCATCCCCCTCTTCCACGTCTTCGGTATGGTGGCTGTCATGGCCTGGTCCATGTCCATCGGAGCGGCCATGATCCTGGTCACCAACCCCCGGGACATAGACGCCCTGCTGAAGGCCATCAACAAGTACAAACCCACGCTGTTCATGGGCGTGCCCACTATGTACAACGCCGTCAACCACCACCCCGATATCGCCAAGTATGATGTCAAGTCCGTCAGAGCGTGCATCAGCGGGTCGGCACCTTTGCCCATGGCGGTGAAGGAGACGTTTGAGGAGTTGACCGGAGGCAAGCTGGTGGAAGGCTATGGCCTCACAGAGGCCCCCACAGCCACCCACTGCAATCCGATGTACGGGATGAACTTGGAAGGTAGCATCGGCCTGCCCTTGCCCGACGTGGAGGCCAAGATCGTTGACATCGATACGGGCACGAAAGACCTTCCAGTAGGCGAGACTGGTGAACTGGTCCTGCGGTCACCCAACGTGATGAAGGAGTACTGGAACATGCCCGAGGAAACGGAGATCGCCCTCCGTGAAGGGTGGCTCTATACGGGTGATATCGCCCTGATGGACGAGAACGGGTACTTCTTCATCGTGGATCGCAAGAAGGACATGATCATCGCCAGCGGCCTCAACGTGTATCCGAGCGAGGTAGAGGATGTGCTGTACGAGCACCCCAAGATCCAGGAGACAGCGGTGGCTGGCATCCCCGACCCGAAGCGGGGGGAGACTGTGAAGGCCTGGGTCGTGCTCAAGCCAGGGGAGACCGCCACTGTGGACGAGATCCGGGACTTCTGCAGGGACAAACTGGCCAAGTACAAGATACCCTACTACGTCGAGTTCCGCGACGAACTACCCAAGACGATGGTAGGCAAGGTGCTGCGTAGAGCGTTGGCGGAGGAAGAAGCCAAGAAGCAAGAGCAGTAGGCACAGTACCTCCTCTGCAGGAGAGCGAAAGGGTGGATTCTCCAATCCACCCTTTTCTTTTACGGAGCTCTTACAACGCGGTAATACCACCGCAACACCGGTCAAAGACAATATAGTTGGGTTCGGAAGGGATTTGCCGGCCCGGGTCCGAAGATACGAGAAATCGAGTAGCTGCTGAGATGAAAAGGAGAACGATGGTCCTAATAGCCGTGCTGGTGGCACTGAGCCTACCACTGGCCTCCACAGCCAGCGCCGACGAGATCAGCGGCACCGGCACCATCTGGGCCAAAGGCGCTGGCCTCGCCATTCTTCGTGGCGACGGCGAGATCGAGATCGAAGGCCACGGTGTGGGCGTCGTCTGGATCAAAGGCGCCGAGACGCTGGAGGCCAGCGGCAAGGGCCACAGATGGGAGGTCCCGAGCGGCAACGCCACCCTGTTCTGGGGCTGGTCGGGCACTATCCAGGCGTCGGGCCAGAAGATCACTGTCTGGATGACCGGCGGCTTGATCGAGTTCACGGCCTCGGGAACCGGGAGGGTGTACTTGAGAGGTCACGGCAGATACGAGATCAACGGCCACGACGGGTTCTGGAGCCCGACCGGTGAGGTCATCCGCTTGGACGCCGTTCCAGTGACTCAGTAGAGCCCAGGGCGCATGGAAGGCACAGCCTGAGCCAAGTGGAATGCCGGCATCAAGAATCTGCCACCACGATTGAGGGGATATCCCGTAGTGGATACCCCCTCTCCCTTTCCCAAGCGGCAGCGTCGCGGGAATAATGGTAGCTCACCTACCACGGACACTTGAATCAACGCCGCTCAGGTGCTATAATCTCAATGGAGAGGTCGCATAGTTCGGTCTAGTGCGCACGATTGGAAATCGTGTAGGCGTCAAAGCCTCGCGGGTTCAAATCCCGCCCTCTCCGCCTTGACTTTCTGTGTACCTTACGCTATCATGATTGCGGTCGTGCTAGATGGGGAGCTAGCGGTGCCCTGTACCCGTAATCCGCTATAGCGGGATCGAAAACCCTCTTGAGGTTCTGAGCCTTGCGAAACTGCTGGGAAGAAGTGGCGTTGAAGGTCGGGTCCTGCGCGGCAGAAGCCTATGAACCCCGTCAGGTCCGGAAGGAAGCAGCGGTAAGTAGTCACTTCTGGGCGCCGTAGGGTAACCTGGCTGGAGCTAACTGGTCTCGGTAAGCCGAGAGGCCTGAGTCGAGAGAGGGTGCACGACCGCTTCACAATACGAGAGAAAGGGACGGGCGCAGCTACTCGCCCCTTTTTTGTAGTTGCTGGCACAAGTCTGTCACAGTCAGGGTAGGAATCATGTCGTCGGATGCCGCTCTGGGTGAACCGCATGGAGATCAAATAACCGAGAAGGCGTTGCCTCCACGCCGCTGGCTATCGCGAGGCGGCCTCGCCTCAGTCATACTGCTTTTCATCGTCGGAAACGGGATGTTCCTGGGCTACGTTTCCACTAGGCGAGAGGTGAGCGTAGTCATCAACGATCGCCCCTTCACGGTTCGCACTCATCAGACCTCCGTGGCGGCTCTGTTGGACGAATTGGGAATCAAGCTCAGCTCGGAAGACATCGTTCTGTCTCCCTTGGACGCGCCCCTGGAAGAGATCGAACGAATCGTTATCCGGAAAGCTGACCCCGTGAGCGTGGAAGTTGACGGCCGCTCGCTGCAACTTCGTACCCACTCTCGCACCGTGGCGGATCTGATTCGAGAGGCAGGAATAACCATCAGCCGCTACGATCGGGTTGTCGTCGACAGAGAGCAGAGCTATCTGCAAGCGCCGTTACCTGTGGAAATGCCGCCCGATCCCGAGGAGGCCAGCCCGCATTCCAATCCCGCCCAGCTCTGGCACCAACCCCCTCTAAGGGTGGTGGTAGTGCGAGCCGTGCCCATCACGGTCTATGATGGCGGAGTACCCTTTACCGTGCAGACCACCGCCCCAAGCGTGGGGCAGGCCTTGTTCGACGAGGGTGTCATCCTCTACCTTGGAGACGGAGTGACACCCAGCCTGGGGACCCAGCTCTCCGCCGGATTGCAGGTCTACATCGAGCGCTCCAAGCCTTTGGTGATCTTCGCTGACAACCGCCGCATCAAGACTCGCAGCCACGGCGAGACGGTGGCGGAGGTCTTGCGACAGGAGTCCATCGAATTGGTGGGTAAGGATTATACCACCCCTGACCAGCAGAGCGCTGTCCACGACAATATGACCGTCCAGGTGGTGAGGGTACAGGAGCAGGTGGTTCTCGAGGAAGAGCCGGTTCCCTTTGAGAGCGTCTGGCGACCCGATGAGGCACTGGAGCTGGACAAGCAGCGTCTGGACCAGGGTGGGGCTGCAGGGGTGAAGAGACGTCTCGTCCGCGTCGTCTACGAAAACGGAGTGGAAGCGGAACGCGTCACCGAGGAAGAATGGGTCGAGACTCCGCCCACCACCGAGATCATCGCCTACGGAACCAAGATCGTCCTGCGGGAAGTGCAGACCGCCGAGGGCACAAAAACCTATTGGCGCAGATTCAGGGCTCTGGCAACCGCCTACTCAGCTTCTACCGCCGGCACACCACCTGACGCCCCTTGGTATGGTAGGACTTACATGGGCCTGCCTGCCCGTACGGGTATCATCGCCGTAGACCGGGAAGTAATCGCCTTAGGCACGTGGATGTACGTACCTGGATATGGAATTGGTTTGGCTGGTGACCTCGGCGTGAAAGGTAGACACATCGATCTATGCTTCGATGAGGAGGACCTGCCTCGCGGTTTCTACCACTGGGTGAACGTTTATCTGCTTACGCCGGTGCCACCTGCTGATCGCATACGGTGGATCCTGCCTTCGTACCCTCGGGAGAGGTAAAGCCTTGGATGACGGAGAGTTCCGACCCTCGTCGGTGAGGAGCCTGCTCAGGAAGTTCGACATCAAGCCCAGCAAGCGGCTGGGACAGAACTTCCTCGTCAGTCAACGCCTCCTGGAACGCATCATCGCTGCGGCCGAAGCAGGTCCACAGGACGTTGTCCTGGAGATAGGGGCCGGGCTAGGGACTCTGACACTGGCCCTGGCCCAGCGCGTTCGGCGAGTCGTCGCCCTTGAACTCGACAGGCGTTTGATACCGATTCTGCATGAGCAAGTGGCGCCCTATCCACATGTGGAAATAGTCCAGGCGGACATACTGACCGTCGAGCCTGCCGATTTGGTCCCCGGCCCCTACAAAGTGGTCGCCAACCTCCCTTACTACATCACCTCCGCCATCCTGCGCCACCTCTTGGAAGCCAGGCAGAAACCCGCTCTGATGGTGGTGACTGTGCAGAATGAAGTGGCCCAAAGGTTGGTGGCAGGGCCTGGGGCGATGAGCTTGCTGGCGGTCAGCGTTCAGTTCTACGGTCAACCCAGGATCGTCGCCAAGGCCCCTCCAGGAGCGTTCTACCCGTCCCCTCGTGTCAACTCCGCCGTGGTGCGCATCGACCTTTACGAAGAGCCTGCCGCAGCAGTGGATGACGTAGAAGCCTTCTTTGCTGTGGTGCGGGCGGGCTTCGCCCAGCGGCGCAAGCAGTTACGAAACTCGCTTTCACAGGGGCTGCATTTGCCGGTAGGGAAGGCGGTGGAAGCGCTGCACCGCTGCGGGCTCG
This sequence comes from Chloroflexi bacterium B3_Chlor, assembly GCA_005223035.1. Lineage (GTDB taxonomy): Bacteria > Chloroflexota > Anaerolineae > UBA7937 > B3-Chlor > B3-Chlor. Next base: position 11,833 of record NJBK01000007.1, on the reverse strand, counting down.
ACGAGAAGCAGCGAGCACAAGAACTCGGTGTCGGGGAGTGGGCCTGCCTCTACGGAGAGCTTTTGCACGATAGGGCCCCAGAGACAGCAAACGGCTGCGACAAACTGGCATGACGAGCCCTCTCATTTGCTCTTTGCCACCTAGCTTGACGCCGTCTCCGGCGGACACACAGTCTTCAGGCCTCCCGGGACGACGCGGAATCTGGCTGGCGCATAGCCGATCACCTCTCCATCCACGCTTACCCTCGTACTCTTGTCAGCCTCGATCTCCACGTCCCTCACCTGGAAGTACTCTGCTCTTTCATGCTTTATGTGCGTGCCCCGATAGACTTTGGGGAACAGCGCCCAGATCTTTAGCCACGGCATGTCCCGCACGAGAAACATATCCAGCAAACCATCGTTCAGCTTGGCTTTGGGTGCCACCTTGAGCCCTCCGCCAGCATACATCCCGTTCAAAGCCTCTACTAGTAGGAGCTTCTCGTCGTATCGCAGTTCTCCGTCCACCCTCACCTTCATCCGGCGCGCGCGAGTCTGGCCCTGCACAGCCGTACGATAGAGGCCGACAACGTACCCCAGACCACCCCCCAGGGCGTGTCTGAACCGCCGCGGAGTGTTGTGCACCACCTCTGAGCCGAAACCCGCATCCGCCAGGACTGCATAGTACCTTTGCTTCCGCTGCCCAGCGTCGTCCTGATACTCTGCGAACCCCAGATCTATACGTGTGAAGTCCCCTTCGGCCAGAAGACGGCACGCCTCCTCCCACGTCCAGATTCCCAGACTCCGTAGGAAATCGTTTCCAGCACCCAGTGGGATGGAAAAGACTGCTGCCTCTGAACCGTCAACCCCGTTCACTACCTCATTGACCGTCCCGTCCCCGCCCACGGCTACTATAGTCCTGTACCCTTCCGCGACACCTCGACGCGCCAGCGCTATCCCATCTCCTTTGTGCTCCGTGTACTTCACATCACAGTGGACACCCCATCCCTTAAGGGCATCTACTATGCCTGCCAGTTGCGTCCCACCTTTCGCACTCCGGAAGGGATTGACTACCAGAAGTACCCTGTTCTCCGACATGAGTCGTCTACTCTCCTCTGACGTGAGGTGATACAGAGCGCTCTGGATGCAGTATACCAAATCATGTGCCGGAACGCATGGTCACCATCTTTGCCACACTCGCCTCAGGCCAGTATAATTCGAATTGGAGGGGAGTAAACGATACAACTCCCTCCCCTCAACGGAAGCTATCCCCAGTGGGCCTTAGGGATTGACTCATGCAGCATGATACGAGATGAGGTGAACAATGGCTGAGCAACTGGACCGGTACGTCCGCCAAACGGTTTTCCCTGCCATTGGCGAGCCCGGCCAGCGCAGATTGCTGGCCTCGTCAGTTGCCGTCATCGGCTGCGGAGGCTTGGGCACACACATCGCAGACAACCTCGTCCGAGCCGGCATAGGGCGCATCAAACTCGCCGATCGTGACTGCGTGGAGTTGAGCAACCTGCAGCGTCAGCTCCTCTTCGATGAGCGCGACGTCGCTGACGGCTCGCCCAAAGCCGTTGCCGCCGCTCAGAAGCTACGCGCCATCAACTCCCAGGTGAAGGTAGAACCCCTGGCCATTGATGTGAACTCCGACAATGTCGAGGACATCATTGCCGATGTTGATCTGGTACTGGATGGGTGCGACAACTTCGAGACCCGCTATCTGATCAACGATGCCTGTGTTAAACATGACATACCCTGGATATATGGCGGCGCGTTGGCGAGCTACGGCATGTCCATGAGTATCATCCCCCACCAAACGTCGTGCCTTCGCTGTGTCTTTCCCCAGATGCCGCCGTCCGGAACGGGCGTCACCTGCGCAACCGCGGGGATCCTGGCCTCCACTGTGGCCATCATCGGCGCCCTCGAGTGCAGCGAGGCGTTGAAACTACTCACCGGCCAGGGGCAACTCAACCAGGGCTTGATCCATGTGGATGTCTGGGAGAACAGCTTCGAGCTTTTCTCCGTGGAACGCCAAGAGCAGGACTGTCCTGCTTGTGGTAAGGGGCGGTACGAGTTCTTGGAAGGGGATTAGGCTCGAGGCCCTACCGGCCAGGTGAGGATTGGACAAACAATCATCCGCTCTTGCTGCCGCCGCAGTCGCCGCAGAGACCTACCAGGTCAATGTGAACCCGCTCAATCGAGAAGTCCTTCTCGCCACTGATCTGGTCCATCAACTTCCCGACCAAGGGACTGTGAAACTCAACTACCCGGTCGCAATCTCTGCAGATCAGGTGATAATGCTCCTTCGCATCCCGCAGCTCGTAGTGGTGGTGCTCCTGGTCCAGATGTACTTCACTGATCAGGCCCAGTTCCTTGAGCAGATTCAGGTTTCGATACACAGTTGACAGGCTGATGCGAGGATCTTGCTCGCGAGCCCTACGGTAGATCTCATCGGCGTCTAGGTGCCCCTCGCCTTGCCGAACAACCTCAAGTAGCAACTTGCGTTGGAGCGTGACGCGCCTACCCTGGGCGCGGAGCACGACCAGCGTTTGTTCATCTGATAGGGATGTCATCTGTCCATCCTTCTGCAAATGGTTGGCAATTACATTATACCCCGGCCTCTCGCTACGTGTCAACAACGGGAAAAAGCAGACGAGCAGGTTGCCTCTTCCTGCCCGTCATCTGTCCACGAAGGCAAAGATCATCCCTTCGGCCGGTATCGTCAAGTCACGGCTTCGCCCCCTGGCGACGAACTATCGCATCGGTCATGCGAGTCACTCGCACCATCTCCTTCACATCGTGGACGCGAACGATGTCGGCTCCGTTCGCGATGCCTATCGCTACCGCCGCAGTAGTGCCCTCCATCCGCTCTTCGGGAGGCAGGTCCAGAGTATAGCCGATGAAAGATTTGCGCGACGGCCCCAGAAGGACAGGCCGGCCCAGGACTTTCAGTTCCGACAGTTCCGCCACCAGTTGCAGGTTCTGCTCCAACGTCTTGCCGAAGCCGATCCCTGGGTCCACGATGATCTTCTCCCTCTCGACGCCAGCCTCAAGAGCCAAGGCCATGCTCTCCCTCAACTCCCAGATGATGTCACCCATCAGATCCTTGTACTCCACTCCCAGGTAGCGCCCGCCCAAACGCTCTGTTTGCGCTGCGTCCTTGGGACGGCTACGGTTGTGCATGACGACCACAGGGACCCGGTGCCGACCCACCACCTCAGCGAGCGAAGGGTCCAGGCGCAAACCCCAGACATCGTTCACCAGGTGAGCGCCCGCGACCAGTGCCTCCTCAGCCACTTGCCCCTTGTACGTATCTATCGAGATGGGGACGGATGTGCGCTGGACAAGCCCCTCGATGACGGGTATGACGCGACGCAACTCTTCCTCACTGCCAACCGGCTCGGACCCAGGTCGAGTGGACTCGCCACCCACATCTATGAGATCCGCTCCCTCTTCTATCATACGTTCTGCCTGCGCCAGTGCCCCCTCCGCGTCGCGTCCCAGGCCGTCACCAGAGAACGAATCGGGGGTGACGTTGACCACGCCCATGACGTAGGTTCTTTCCCCCCAGTTGAAGGTCCTGTCCGCAACGACCAGGGGCTGTAGTTCCTCACCCGCGTAGCGCGCCAGGGCCTGCTCCACCTCGGTGGCTATCGCCCTCAAGCTCTTGAAAGGCTGCATGTGCAGCTTCCTCACGAGATCCTGATAATGGCGCAAGGTCCCCAGAAGCAGAACATCGCTATCCGACTGCTTAGCCGAGTAGACCACTCGTGAAGCAACCGTCTCTCCCCCGCGAGACAGCATCTCTTGCTTAAGGATATTGGATGCCGCGAAGTTCAGCCCTTCAAGCTTTATCGCCCGCAAGGAAGCCTTGGGAGTCATGATTTCGATGCCAGGAGCCGAGGCGCCAATCTTGTCCATCTCCGCTTGTATCTTGGCTGGAGTGTCGAGATTGAGGATGCGAACGTTGAAGCCGCGTGCCATCACGACCTACCCTCTACTCGTGTCGGCCATACCAAGGATGGAGAAGAACTCGGCCCTGGTCGCGGGGTAGCTGCGAAAGATGCCCCGATTCGCTGACGTGACGAGCCGACTGCCTGGCTTCCTTATGCCCCGCATCGTCATGCACAGATGCTCAGCCTCGATAACCACACCCACACCACGGGCATTGAGTGCTTCCATGATAGTGTCGGCTATCTCACCTGTCAGACGCTCCTGCAACTGAGGGCGCCGGGCCAGAACCTCCACCACCCTAGCCAGCTTGCTGATTCCCACGAGCCGCCCCGCTGGGATGTAGCCCACATGAGCCAAGCCATGAAAGGGCAGGAAGTGATGCTCACACATGGAATAGAAGGGGATGTCCTTGAGTACCACCATCTCTTCATGTTCTTCCTCTTCAAAGCCAACAGCCAGTATCTCTCGCGGATCCTGATCCAGCCCCGAGAAGACCTCCGCATAGAGCTCGGCGATACGGGATGGGGTGTTCACCAACCCTTCGCGACCCGGATTCTCGCCTATCGCGGCGATAATCTCCTCCACCGCCTTGGTTATCCTATCCTGGTCAATCAACTTGTTCTCTGCGATCATCAAGAACTCCCATCCTAACCCACATAATTCATGATCACCACCTGCGTCTCGCTGGGCAATCCCCCCTTGGTAAGCTTCAACGTATCCTCAGCATCTAAGTCCTTTGTCCCCATCTCCTTCAGAAACGGATCCACCGGCTCCAGCTTCAACCCTTTCAGGGCCTTGGTCCGATAATGCATGGGGATCACGATCTTAGGCTCCAGAAGGCTAATCACTTCCGATGCTTTTGCTGCGCCTATGGTCGTATCAGCTCCAACCGGAATCAAGAGCACGTCTACATCGCTCAGCTCCTCAACCTGGGCTTGGGTTGGCACGCGGCGCAGATCTCCCAGATGGCAGACTGTGACTCCGTCGACATCGAAGACGTAAACTATGTTGTGTTCTCCTGGTTCACCTTTCCGGAAGTCCCTGAACGTGGGAATGCCGATGACGAAAATGCCCTTGATCTCATACTCCCCAGGGCCGTTGATGATCTTGGGCTTCCCCTTTATGGCCTTTACATTTGCATGGTCAGGCTGATCATGGCTGATCGTCACGATGTCCGCGCGTAGGCGTGGAAGATCATATCCGATCCCTTCGCCATAGGGATCTGTAATCACAATCCCTTTTCTACTACGCAACCGGAAACAAGAATGTCCGTACCAGGTAATCTGCATGGCCTTCCTCCACAGATCACACGAGGATCAATGAAACACCATTCAAGTAGTATACGCTAATCTTCTGGAAAAGGGAAAAACGGCACGGCACCTAGAAACATCGCGCCGCGCCTCAAATCGGCCTTGGCCATACCCCTGCGGGGGATTCGCCACGCTGTCGCCTACAGATCAGACCCAGGGTTGCACGGCATCCCATGGGTCTGCTTCGCCGCACTGGCCATTCGCCACCTCATCATCTATCCGCCAAACACTAACAGATACCGCGTGACAAAGGGAGCCAAGACGATGCCGACCGCCCCGATATGAATCAGCGCCACGGCCGAACGGCTCAACGTCTGATCCACCCGCAGACCACTCTCGGTCATCCTTTGGCCCTGTCGTTACTCTCGGACCCTAAAGGTATCGGAAGCCGAATCCCGGCCCAACTTCTTTACTTCTGATCTGAATCATGATAGTATCACTGACCGCAAGGAGGGCGCGCAGTTGGCACATCCTTCCGACAGTCCAGCAGTATCATGTGCGGATCGCGATGAAAAGGGTCACGGAGGGGACAACAGCGGCGCTGACAGCCGAAGGACAGATAGGTGAGTCTTTGGCTTGGCCGGCAGTACACGCGAATCTTCACTCACTTCAAGAGCTAAGCGGGATGGAGGCAGCGAATGGGCCCTACACTATTCCAACTGGGCCGGTTTTCCATATCTTCCTACGCGGCCCTGATAGGGTTGGGCATCTTGCTCGGCCTTCTGATCACCTATGTCCAAAGCAAGTGGACAGGTGCCGACGCCAGAATGGTTGTGGACGGAGCTCTTTGGGGACTGGTGGCTGGTATCGTTGGGGGGCGCATCGCCTATGTGGCCATCTATTGGCCCTACTTCGCCGCCCACCCCAGAGAGATCCTCTCCCTTTCGCAGGCTGGCTTAGCCTTTCAAGGAGCCTTCCTAGCAGGTGTGCTAGGTCTGCTCGGCTATAGCCTCTGGAATCAGACCTCCTTTTGGCGTCTGGCGGACTTGGTAGCTCCAGGTCTAGCCCTGGGGCAAGCCATCGGCTGGATAGGTTGCCTGCTCAATGGCTGCGGCTACGGCCTGGTTACCAAGGGCTTCTTGGCCTATGATCTCAGGGACATCTACGGCATCCTGGCCTTTCGCTACCCCACCCAGGCTATGATCAGCATCCTGAACCTGGCCATTTTCCTCGTGATACTCGCCCTCGTACGTGCAAGACGTCATCATCCACTACCACCAGGCTTGGTGGCTGCTCTGTATCTCATCCTGAACTCATCAGGCTTGTTCTTGCTGGAGTTCCTTCGTGCCGATGAGACGATGTACTTCGGCACATTACGCTGGAGCCAGCTGCTGGAAGCCGCGGAGTTCGTCGCGGCCCTCCTGGCCATACCGTACCTCTGGAGACGGCGCAGGAGGGCCACAACCCTTGAGACCCCACCAGCGGCTACATAGCGCGCGGATCAGCACCCCTATTGCACTTCTACGACGGCGCCAGCATCCTCCAGCTTGGCCTTGGCCTGTTCGGCTTCCTCCTTGCTAACACCTCGGCTTACTGGGATGGGCGCGCCTTCGACCAAATCCTTCGACTCTCGCAGACCGAGGTCGGTCAACTCCCGCACCGCCTTGATCACCTGGATCTTCTGAGCGCCAAAATCCTTGAGGATGACATCGAACTCGGTCTTCTCCTCTTCCACCGCGGCAGCGGCAGCCGGGCCAGGGGCAGCGCCCACCGCCACCATCGGCGCCGCAGCAGTGACCCCGAACTTCTCCTCAACGGCTTTCACCAGTTCTGAAAGCTCCAACACCGTCATCGAGCTCAGCGCATCTATGAACTGATCCGTGGTCATCTTCACTTCTTTCGCCGCCGCCTTCTTCTTGGCCGTCTTCTTCGGGGCTGCCTTCTTCTTAGTGGTCTTCTTCCCTTCTTTTTCCTTTTCTGCCATGATATCTCCTTTCCATACAGGACTGAATCCAATTTGCGGTTTCTACGCCTCAGCCTCCTCCAGCTGTCCCGAACGAGCCTGCAACACATAAACGAGATTCTGCAAGGGGGCGTTGAGCACATTGACCAGGCCCACCAGCGGTCCTGATATCCTCGCCACGACCGTAGCGATAAGGACCTCACCAGAAGGCAGCGACGCCAGGTCAGATATCTGGGCTGCGTCCAACAGTCCCTCGCCCAGCATCCCTCCCCTTATGGACAAGGGGGTCTTGCTCTCACTGCCAAAGTCGATCAGGACCTTGGCCGACCCAGGCACGTCCTCGTAACAGAATCCGATGGCTGTAGGCCCGTCGAACAACGACTGCTCCCACGGCAACCCGGCCTGCTCCATGGCCAGCTTCACCAAGCTGTTCTTGACCACGTGATAGCCTGTTTCCGTCTCGCGCAGCTTGTTACGCAGTTCTCTCATCTCAGCAGTGCTGAGCCCCCTGTAGTCGGTCATGATTAGGGCCTGACTGCGCGATATTTTCTCAGTCAGATCCGCAACTATCTGCTCCTTCTTCTCCCTAGATATCGCCATCAGTTCTAACCTCCTCAGCAAATGATGGTGCCTCAGACACAGGACCATCCCACTTGATATAGGTCACGCCACCTTCCGTGAGGATCGTCAGCCTCAGGTCATCAGGATAGTCAGCCATGAAATGCACCTCCCCTATACCCGCATTGACTATCATGCGAGCGCACAGGGAACAAGGCTTGTAAGTACAGTACAAAGTGCTGCCCAGCAACCGAATCCCCTCGCGCGCAGCCTGCACGATGGTGTTCTGCTCCGCATGCAAGCCGAAGCAGTATTCCTGTTGCATGCCCGATGCAATGCCTCCCTTCTCTCTAATGCATGCAGCTCTGTCCGCGCAGTGCCTCATCCCTCTCGGCGGGCCGTTGTACCCTGTGGAGAGAATCTGCTTGTCGTCATCTACTATCATAGCTCCTATCTTGTGCCTCAGACAAACAGAACGCGAAGCCACGACCTGGGCGATAGAGATGAAATACTCATCCCAGCTTGGCCTCATCTGACTACATCCTTTCTCCAAGAGCAAGTACTATCGTGATCCGCTGTTGTCCCGCCAAAGCCTGCACGTCGCCCACTCCCAGCTGTGCTCCCACAGATGCAAACCTTTGCTCAAGGCCAGTATCTCTCCGTCCTCCACCTCAAGAGCACGAGCCAGCTCCTCTTTCAGCAGTTGCGTGGCTGCCATGTTGACGGGGAGCCCGCTCCACAGGTCCCAGGACCGGTAGTACACTACGAGGTGCGACTGCCCGTCCTGGATCCGGGCATCAATTAGCCTCAAGCAGGGCGGGTGCTCCAAGAGAATGCTGGAGGCATCACCAATGGTCATGCACCCCTGGTTGGTATGAGGCCCTTTCTCGTACTTCTCCATAAGGGGAAGTAGCTGTTCATGCACATAGCTGCCGTACGTGTACTCTTCGCCGGGCTGCTTCTCGGAGCCCACGAAATAGGAATGGTAGTACTCCTCAACGTATTCCATCGTCGGCGGCGGAGGGATACCTACCCCCGGCGGTATCTGGGGGACGAGGGGGCGGTGACCCGGGTTCGTAACCTTGAGGGTGACAAATCCCAATTCCCTACGCCGTTTCCCCACGAAACTCCCCTGATCCACGGTATACTCTCGTCCCTCGTCCAGCACCTTGCCCAGAAGATTGAACCAAGCATCGGGGACATCAAACGCTTCAACATACGTGATCTTCACGGTCACCACCGTCCCACATTGCGCCGGATAACCAGGAGAACGAAAAAACCTTCGTGCCCAAACACGAAGGCCATCACGTGCTTCATTTCCACACCGCGAAGCACCGACCACTGCCTGGGCAGGAGATTAAGCGCTTCCTGACGCGCCTGCCGTCTCCGGCGACAAAAAATCCAGCTGTTAATATGACTTGAGGCTCGTCCTCTACGCCACCCGTAGAGCCAAGGCCTCAGCAATGTCCACTTTGACACCCGGGCCCATAGTAGAGGTCAAAACGATCTTTCTGATGAATTCGCCCTTGGCCCCTGAGGGCCTGGCCCTCTGTACCGCATCCACAAGGGAAGCAAAATTCTCCAGCAACTGTTCTGGCTGGAAATCCACCTTGCCAATAGCAACGTGAATGTTGGCCGTCTTGTCCAACTTGAACTCAACACGGCCCTTACGCAACTCATCAATGACGCGAGGCACATCCTCAGCGGGGACGACCGTTCCCGTCTTCGGGCTGGGCATGAGCCCCCGTGGTCCCAAGACCCGACCAAGCTTGCTCACTTTGCCCATCATCTGCGGGATGGCGATCGTGGCATCGAAATCCAACCAGCCCTCTTCGATCTTCTTGATCAGTTCATCGTCTGCCACATGGTCGGCACCAGCCTCCTGCGCTATCTTTACCGCCTCTCCGTCAGCGAAGACCACGATCCGCACCTCTTTGCCCGTGCCGTAAGGTAGGCTGACGACTCCACGCACCTGCTGGTCGGCTTGACGAGGATCTAGAGCCATGCGCATGTGAGTCTCCACAGTGGCGTTGAAGTTGGAAGTAGAGGTTTTCTGTACCAGCTCGACCGCTTCCTGCGGAGAGTAGGATCTGGCCTTCTCGATCTCCTTCGCCGCCTCAACGTATTTCTTGCCACGCTTCGCCACTTAGCCCTCCTCAACCACCAGGCCCATGCTTCGCGCCGTGCCCTCAATTATTCTCTCCGCCCCTGCCAGGTCTATGGCGTTCAGATCACTCATCTTCACCTGGGCTATCTCCCGTATCTGCTTGCGGGTCACCGTGCCCACCTTCTCCTCGGCCGGATCCATGGATCCTTTCTCCACGCCAGCCGCCTTCTTCAACAGGTCAGATGCAGGAGGGGTCTTGGTCACAAAAGTGAACGACCGGTCAGCATAAATGGTAATCTCCACCGGAACTATTTGCCCCGCCTGGCTGGCGGTGCGAGCGTTGTACTCTTTGCAGAAAGCCATAATGTTGATACCATGTTGTCCCAAGGCGGTACCCACTGGTGGTGCCGGGTTGGCCTTCCCAGCCGGTATGTGCAACTTGACCACCGCTGCTACTTTCTTTGCCATTCACCCTCCCAGGTTCCTATTCGGTCTCCACCTGTAGGAAATCCAACTCCACGGGCGTCTCGCGCCCGAAGAAGGATACGAGGAGACGTACTTTGCCTTTCTCTAGATTCAGACCATCAACCATGCCCAAGAAATCGGTGAAAGGACCATCAATGATCCTCACCGAGTCGCCAATGCGAAAACTGACCTTGACCTTGGGAGCCTCATCCTCCATCCGCTTGAGGATGCCTTCTGCTTCCTCGTCACGCAAGGGAGTGGGCTCGTTGCCGGACCCCACAAAGCCTGTCGCCCCCGGCGTATTGCGAACCACAAACCACGACTCGTCGGTCATTATCATGTCTACGAGGATGTAGCCGGGAAAAATCCTCTGTTCCACCGTGCGACGACGGCCATCTCGCAACTCAACCACTTCCTCTGTGGGAACGACAACCCCAAAGATGTGATCCTGCATACCCATGGATTCTATGCGACTCTCAAGGTTCTTCTTCACCTTCTTCTCGTAACCCGAATAGCTGTGGATCACGTACCAGTGTCGTCCCTCTTGCTTCTCCTCTGGCTCTTCCTCGGCCTCAGCGGCAGCCTCATCCACCATCTGTTCTGGTTCAGGCTCCTGCTGTGCCAGTTCCTCTCCAGCCAGCTGCTGGTCGACTTCAGGGGCCGACCCTTCTACTTCCTGCGCCACCTCAGTCTCCTCGTGGGCAAGTTCTTGGTCCGCCGCCTCTACTTCGACGTCCGAGTCCCGATTCTCCACAGCTTGTTCTTCTTGAGTGTCTTCCCGTGCCAGTTCTTGTTCCTCTAGCATCCCGGCCTCATCGCACCAGCAAAGCAAAGAGTTCCGTAAACAGCCAGTCCACAATACCCAACCCTGCAGCCATGAGTATGGTAACCCCCAGCACGATAGCGGTCATGTTGAGGGCCTCCCTGCGGCTGGGCCACACTACTCTTCTCAACTCCGAACGCGTCTCTCGAAGGAACCTGATCACAAAGTTCCCTTTCTTCCCTCTTGCAGCGCCTCTGGCCATAGATACTTCTCCACATCCCGTCGTCAGGGCAACAATCTCCCTGAGCCCTTCAAAAAGCACCGCCAGGAACGTGGCGGTTACCCTCATTTGGCAAGCCTGCCAGGATTTGAACCCGCAACCTGCGGTTTTGGAGACCGCTGCCCTACCAACTTGAGCTACAGGCTACGTCAGCAGATTCTCGAACGATCACTTGGTCTCACGATGGAGAGTATGGATGCGGCAACGAGGGCAGAACTTGGAGAACTCCAACCGTCCAGGATCATTCCTCTTGTTCTTGCTGGTAGTATAGTTCCGTTCCTGGCACTCTGTACAGGCCAGAGTGACGATCACTCTAGCGCTTTTCTTCGCCATTCTCGCTCCCCTGGTTTCAGCCCACGGCTATGGAGGCTAACCCCCAGTTCTGTCACTCCGCGATCTTGGTAATCACTCCAGCGCCGACGGTTCGGCCTCCTTCACGGATGGCGAAGCGCGACCCCTCTTCCAGGGCCACCGGCACTATCAACTCCACCTGCAGGTTCACATTGTCCCCT
>NJBK01000067.1 GCA_005223035.1 Chloroflexi bacterium B3_Chlor | reverse complement strand
GGACAACCACAGTCGGAGGAGCCGAATCCGCGGACATGCTTCTTCGCGTTTGGCATGCTCAGCATAGCATCAGCCCACAGGCACTCCAGTTTCTTGGTCGAAGGGGCTTTCCATATTTCCACGGCTGTTGCCTTCCGGAGGAGATAGTCTGCATGCCAGTGGGGCTGCTTTCTCCGCCGAAGATGCCGTGCCACGCGCGCCTCGAGGCCTCCGGGCCCCCTGGCGCTCCCAACATAGAGGTAATAGCCGGTAGGGAATCTGAAACTGCCCAAGCGACCAATGCTCATCGTAGCTTCTCGATGCATGTGCAGGACCAACACGTAAGTCCCGGGTAGTGTCGTATCCATGCTTCGCTTGAAGTGCGCACAAGGTAGTTGGCAGGCTGCGTTATATTATAGCACAAAAGGAGATTGACAACTACGGCGAACTACTTTAGAATCATTGTGAATGTGTCGTTGTACTGACGTGGAGGATAGCGATAGTGAAGGATTACAGAGTGGAGCAGTTGAGGAACCTCGTTCTCTTGTCTCACGGCGGTGCGGGCAAGACGTCATTGACCGAGGCTATGCTCTACGACAGTGGAGGCGTAAGCCGCCTGGGCAGGGTTGAGGACGGCACTACGGCCTCGGACTATGATCCTGAGGAGATACGACGCAAGATCTCGGTCAACACCTCTGTGATCCCCTGCGAGTGGCGTGAGCACAAGATCAATGTGCTTGACACTCCTGGGTACGCCGACTTCGTGGGGGAAGTGAAAGGGGCGCTCAGAGCGGCCGACGGAGCGATCATCCTTGTTGATGCAGTATCGGGCGTCGAGGTGGGCACAGAACTGGTGTGGGAGTATGCCGACGAGGTGAACCTGCCCCGCATGCTGTTCGTCAACAAGATGGACCGGGAGAACGCGGATTTTCTCCAAGCGCTGAATCAGGCCAAAGCGAGCCTGCCAGGAAACATCATCCCCTTCCAGTTGCCAATTGGGGCCCAGCAGGCCTTCGAAGGTGTCGTTGATCTGGTGAGCATGAGGGCCTACCGGGGCGAGAAGGCCGAAGAGGGGGATATTCCTGAGGATTTGCGCGCAGAGGCGGAATCATATCACTTGCAGTTGGTTGAGGCCGCGGCAGAAACGGACGATGCGCTCCTTGAGAAGTATTTTGAAGAAGAGACGTTGACGGATGAGGAGATACGCCAGGGCTTGGCCGCTGGTTTTGTAAACAAGGTCATTATGCCGGTTTTCTGTGGTTCGGCCCTCGAGAACGTCGGGGTGCGGCCTCTACTGGACGCAGTTCTCGAGTATTTGCCTTCGCCTGTTGATGCGGCCGATGTGCAAGTCACGAACGCGGCTACGGGTGAAGAGGAGATCCTTGAGCCCGCGCCCCAAAGCCCCCTGGCGGCTCTGGTGTTCAAGACCCTGGCCGATCCCTATGTGGGCAAGCTAACGTACTTCCGCGTCTTCGCCGGTGCCATGGAGTCTGACTCCCGTGTCTTCAATTGCAACCAGGGGGAAGAGGAACGGGTGGGCCAGCTGTTCTTCCTGAGGGGCAAGGAGCAGGAGCCGGCGGACAGGGTTCCACCTGGGGACATAGGTGCAGTTGCCAAGCTGCAAGAGACCACCACCGGAGATACGCTTTGTGACAAGGACTACCCGGTTACCTTGCCGCCCATTGCCTTTCCTCATCCTTTCTTCTCGGCAGCGATCGCACCAAAGACCAAAGCAGACCTGGACAAGCTTGGTAGTGCCCTGGGTCGCCTCACCGAAGAGGATTCTACCTTGCGGGTGGACCGCGAGTCCAGCACGAGGGAGACGGTTCTCTCCGGGATGGGAGAATCTCACATAGACATTGCCGCCCGGCGCCTACACTCCAAGTTCGGGGTAGAGATAGTTACTTCAGTGCCGAAGGTACCGTACAGGGAGACGGTGACCAAAGTCGCCACTTCACAGTATCGGCACAAGAAGCAAACAGGTGGAGCTGGGCAGTTTGCCGAGGTGTGGCTGAGGGTTGAACCCCTAGAACGGGGGGCTGGCTTTGAGTATGACAGCGAGGTACGAGAAGGTCACATCTCGAAGAGTTTCATACCCTCCATCCAGAAGGGTATCAAGCAGGTACTGGCACAGGGGGTGATTGCACATTATCCGGTAGTAGACGTGAAAGGTGTGGTCTACGATGGGAAGGAGCACCCCGTCGATTCCAAGGACATCGCTTTCCAGATAGCTGGACGAGAGGCCTTCAAGCTCGCGGTACGGGATGCAGCGCCGGTGCTCTTGGAGCCGATCATGCTCTTCACTATCACGGTGCGTGACGCGAACATGGGCGACGTGCTAGGCGACCTCAACACCAAGCGAGCGCGAGTAGTGGGCACGGAACAGAAGGGCGACAAGAGCATTATCACGGCTCAGGCACCTTTGGCAGAGATGCAGAGTTATGCTACTGATTTGCGCTCCATCACCCAGGGGCGCGGGGTCTTTAGCATGGAGTTCTTGGATTACGAAGAAGTCCCCAAACATCTAGCGGACGAGATCATCGCCAGAGCCCGGGTCGTAGAAGAGAAGGAGTAGGTCTCGGGCATCGGTGCCCTGCAACATTGGAGAGGAATCCTACTCTGGACAGGAAACACCTGTTCACTGCGGGCGGGCAAGCATGTTCAAGGGGATCTGTATGAGGCGACGTAGTATCCGTTCCTTCACCCCGGGTGGCTCAGCGCTGGCCAAGCTCAGGTCATAGAAGTGGAGGGCTTCGAACCACTTTGCTTGCCCCAGACGGATGCGGCTGATCGCGCGCAAGGTAGCGGATTCCATTTCCCGTCCCCCTGTCTCGTGGAACAAATCAGCCGCAGCTTTGAGATGTTCTACAGCTCCTTCCTTGTCGCCTCGGTGGCGATACATGGTTCCGAGATTCCCTAGGGTTTGGGCCTCACCATTCTTGTCTCCCAGAGATTCGAATATCTGTCTGGCTTTATCGAAGGCCTCGGCGGCCTGATCCCAGTGGCCCTCCTGAGTCCGGACCGCTCCAAGGTTGTTGAGCGTCTCCCCTTGCCCTTTCTCGTCGTTCAGGTCTACGTAGAGGGCGTGAGCCTCGCCAAACAGGGAGGCGGCCTCCTCGTATTCGCCAAAACGAAAGAGCTTCATGCCCCGTTCTTTCAGCGAGTCGGCCTCTGCTGCCTTATCATTTCCCATGGAATCTCCTCCTTGAAGGTATTGGTCCGCTTCGCAAACTATTGAGAGGCTGGGAAGCCAAGCGGCGGCCCGATGGATAGACTGATCAGGTCATGCCGTTGAGGATTGGGCCGTCGGGCCTTTCAAAGGCACTTTCAGCACAATCGTCGTGCCCTGATCCAGCTCTGACTTGATGCTGAGATCCGCCTCTATTAGATCTGCTCTCTCCTGCATGCTGACCAGTCCCAGATGAGCGCCCTGATCGGCGGTCTTCCGAGTCGCCTGCAGGTCAAAGCCGCATCCATCGTCCTCCACGGCGACTTGCAGATACTCCTCGTCCTGGGTGAGACTTAGCCATATGTTCTGGGGATTGGCATGCTTTCTAGCATTGTTTGTTGCTTCCTGAAGGATTATGAAAGCCGTCGCCCCGGTTTCGTCGCTCAATCTGCCATTGAAGCCGCCGTCATTGAAGTGGAAGACCGGAGGGCCTTCTCCCTGTAGCTGTTCAACGTAAGTCTTAAGGGCTCCCACTAGTCCCTGGGTTTCCAAGACAATGGGACGCAATTCGAAAAGAAGGGTGCGGGCCTGCCGCGATGCCTCGACGACCATCTTTTGCAGACGATCGAGTTCCTCAACAGCGGCCTCAGGTTGATGCTCCAGCAGCCGTTTGACATAATCTAGGCTCATGGCGATGGAAGAAAGGCTTTGCAGCGTGCTGTCGTGCATGTCGCGGGCCAGTTCACGACGGGCCTCTTCCTGAATGCTGACAATCTTGTCTCTTTCTTCGCGCAGACTTCGATATAGACGAGCGTTCTCGATAGCGCTCGCTGCCTGTGCTGCCAGGGTACTCAACAAACGTAAGTCGTCGTCGTTGAAACCCTCGTTGGATGTCTTGTTGAGCGCCTCGAGCACACCGATGGTCCGCTCTTTTATCTGCAGTGGCACGCAAATGACGGACTGGGTCAAGAAGCCGGTGCGGGCGTCGGTTTCTGTGTGGAAGCGTTTGTCTCCAGCAACGTCATTGACGATAGCGGGTCTGGCATGCGTGGCAACCCACCCCGCTATCCCTTGGTCCATTGCCATGCGATAGCTACGCAACAGTTCTCTCTTTTCACCGTGGGGAATATCGAATACCAGTTCTCCAGTATCCTCGTCGATGAGCATCAAGGTGGAAGCCTGGGCATTCAGTATCTGCGTGGCCAACTCCATGGTATTGTCCAAGACCTCTCTCAGGTCGAGGGTCGATGTCAAGGCCTGGCTTGTTTTGTGCAGGAAGCTTAGTTGCTTCAGACTGTGCTGAGTAATGGTCAATTGCTCGACCATCTTGCCCAGGTTTCCTATGGCCTTGGCGCACGAGGTCAGTGCCCGCCGCTGGGAAAGGGAGAGTGTGCGACCAGCCTCGAACACCAGGGTCAGGGAACCGGTCACTCTCTCGTCGTGTAGAAGAGGAGTGTTGACCAGGAGATGCCCCGTTCCTTCCAGTGCGTGCGTGGAGACTGGTAGATTCTCTCCCTCTCCTATCTGCCACGAGGTCGTGCGCAGTCTCTCTTGAAGGCTTTCTTCCCAGATGGAGATCTGTCTCTCGATCTCGGAGGACAGGTCACCTTCTCTTACCGTCCGTGGTTGGTCGCTGACAAAAAGTAGGGAGCCGGCGTGGCAGTTGGTGGCTCGGATCGCCTCGTGGAGGGCAGAGGTGAGGAACTGCCCGACGTCACGCTGGCTGGTGAGCTTGGCCAGAGTGTCAAGAAGAGGGGGGATTTGGTCAGCAGCATTGGCGGTTGGGGACGCACTCATCGCATTTCTCTGCTGCGCTGTTCTTCTGCAGACAGCATCGCCTCAGCAAGGTGTCTCAAGGAGTCCTTGGGTAGCTCGTACAGCCTCAGCGCCATCTCCAAGTACGGAAGGCTTTCAGGATTGCGAACAAACTCCTCGATCTGTGGAGGTAGCCTGGCCGCGGTATCCTTGGCAGGTAGCACCTCTGTGCCGGCTCTCGAGATTGACATTCGGCTGGTGAGCAACTCTCGGTCGAGGAAATCGGCCAGTGACACCTCCAGGCACGACGCTAGAAGTTCCAAGTGTGGGAAGGGTGTGGACTTGGTCCCGTACTCGTACTTGGATATTGTGTCGGTCGAAACGCCCAGTAGCTCTGCGCACTGCTTCTGCGTCTTGCCAGATTTCGCACGTGCCTGCCGCAACAGTACGCCAATCTCCTTCTGGCGCAGCGGTATCAGTTTCTCAACAGCAGGCCTCTTGGTCGGCTGCTCCAGGACGGCCGGTTCCTCGTCCCAAAGGTGACTCACCGGCACGTCAAAGAAACTAGCAAGGAGCTCCAGCTCAGGGAGGGAAATGCCGCGGCGTCCGTGCTCGTATTGTGACATGATGTGCGAGGAGCAACTTAGCCACTCAGCGCACTCTTTGAGGCTTTTGCGGGCTTTCAGCCGAGCGGCACGGAGCAGGACTCCGATCATCTTAGAGCGGACATCAAGGTCCTTTGTTCCCTGAACCATCGGGCCTCCTTGATTCTGGATTCTCAAATCCGATTATATCACAAGATTACCTCGTAGACAACCTAGCAAGTTGACATGCTGGACAGATTGTGGGATAATGCGCAGAATGTCAGGGCTGTAAACTCTTGGTGCCAGTAGTACGTGGGGCAGGCTCTTGCGCCGATGGGAAGGGGCGCAGCTACTTCTTTCGTACACGAGCCTTTCACTCCGGCCGAACTCGAAAGCGCAATCTAGAGTTGGCTGGCGTGGTCGCTTCGGATCTAGGGATGATTCGATTTGCAGGAGCTGAGCGTTCAGCTTATTTTTTTGGAGAAGCCGATCTCTGGCCTGGCTTTCGCTGCTGCCCTGTCTACATGCGGCCGTTTGCGTCTAATGCGAGGTCCGTCGGTGCGCCAGACGTTTCAATTGCGCTGACTTCTTTGACGTGAGAAAACCTGTTTCGTCGCCGGAGATAGCGTTGTCGAGATGATCAAGGTGGACATACACGTTCATAGCTGCTATTCGAAAGATGGCCTCCTGACTCCTGAGGAGATTGTAGCGAGATGCCGAGAGAAGGGGTTGGGGGCGTTGGCTATCACCGATCATGACACAATCGCCGGGGCCGTGGCCGTGCGAGATGTGGCTCCTTTTCCTGTCATCGTTGGCCAAGAGGTTTCAACTTTGCACGGGGAGGTGATAGGGCTCTTCCTGGAGGAGGAAGTACCTAGAGATTTGTCGCCAAGCGAGGCTGTTGCGTGTATCAAGGAACAGGGAGGCCTGGCTGGGGTGCCTCACCCCTTCGACAGGTTGCGCGGGGAAACCCTGGGGCAGCGGTTTTTGAAGGAGATTGCAGCCGAGCTGGATTTCATCGAATGTTTTAACTCCCGGGTTACCTTATCGAGAGACAACGGTCGGGCGCAGGAGTTTGCCGTGTCCAGAGGGCTGCCCTGTACGGCCGGCAGCGACGCCCACAGCGGCTATGAGTTGGGACGGGCGTATGTAGAGATGTCCACGTTCATGGACCGGGGAGAATTCTTGGAGCGGCTTGCCCAGGGGCGGATAGTCGGCAACTCAAGCCCGTTCTGGGTTCACTTCTTCAGCGTTTACGCCAGGATGCGTCGGAGCCTGGTCAGAGGGTAGGCCGTGCAGTTACCACTGCTTCTTTTTTTCGTCGGCCTCACCATCTCCGCGGCCGTGGCGCCTGCTGTTCTATACAGCCTGCTCATCTGGTGGCTCGACAGGTACGAGAAGGAGCCTTGGGGCCTGCTCGCGGCGACCTTCATCTGGGGAGCGATACCCGCCGTATGCTTGGCATTCGTGGGCGAGTTCATCCTTGAGATTCCCTTTTC
>NJBK01000066.1 GCA_005223035.1 Chloroflexi bacterium B3_Chlor | reverse complement strand
CCTTATCCGAACCTCACGCCAATCTCCCGCAATGTAGGTGATGCGCGCCCCTGTTCCACGGTACGCAGGGTAAAGGTTGAACCCCCAGCGCATGAGGCGTGTCTTGAGGGACTCGGGCATGAGGCTTCGTGGCTCGCGATAGTCTAGCTGAAGAGCTCTTCTATGACCTCTTCGTACTCTTCCCTGACAAAATGTCTTCTGATCTTCAGTGTCGCCGTGAGCTCCGCTCCTATCCTCGGCTCCTCGCCAATGATGGCAAATCTCACAACTTCTTCCCAGGGCCTGATGCCTTGCTGTTCTGAGACCCGTTCTCTTATCTCTTTCTCAATCAATGACTTTATTTGATCCTGCTCGGCCAAAGCCATGTTCGCAGCCACTGGGTCATCGTCGCGGTAGTCTACGTTCCGTTCCCTTGCGTGCCGTTTTACATTGTCCCACTCAGGAAAAATCAACGCGCCAACGAACTTCTTGTCTGCTCCCACGAGCATAGCATCGTTGATGTATTCACTGGTACGAATGATGTCTTCAATGGGCTGTGGCGTCACCCATTCCCCATTTAGTAGCTTGAAATCATCGCGAGCTCTACCCAGGATCTTCAAATCTCCGCTGGGAGTGATCAGGCCCAGGTCCCCGGTATTGTACCATTTCAGTGGGTGTCCGTCTGAAGAGGGGGAGAGCACCTGGCTCGTCAGTTCCTGATTCGTGTAGCCCTTCATGATCTGTGGCCCTCTGGCGTAGATCACCCCCTGGGTACCTGGTTCCACCGGGTTGAGATACTTGTCGAGGATTTGAATCTCGGTGCCAGGAATGGGCTTGCCGGCGGTGTAGAGCGTGCCGCCAAATGACCTCGCCGTAAGTACCGGCGCTGCTTCTGTCATTCCGAAAGCCTCCAAGACGTTCAAGCCAGCTGCGTCGAGGAAGTCCTCCACGTGCTCCGGCAGGTGCCCTCCGCCAAAAACTGCGCCCCGGAGTTTCCCGCCAAGCGCTTTTCTCAGTTTCGAGAAGATCAAGAGATCCACGAGTTTGTACGAGACCAGGTGGACTGCGGAGTCTTTGAAAGCCTTCATCCTGTCACCGGTATCGTATGAGGCATCAGGGTACCTGTTGTTCCGTATATTCACAGCTTTCTTGTATTTCAACGCCTTTTCGAGGAGCGAAGCGAGTATGTCGTTGAGGGGCGGCCTCTGGCGTCTCATCTCCTTGAGAGTTCTCTCGTAAAGAGCTGTCCAGACCCTGGGCACCGAGGCAACGAACGTGGGCTTCTCAAGAGCAAGGTCCTTCAAGAGGTCCCTTGTAGTGGTGTAGGACATTGACCCGCCGATGACAAAAACGAAGTACTCTACGGTTCTCTCCAGCAGGTGCCAAGGCGGTAGCAAACAGAGCACCCGGTCATTCTCATCGAGTTGCCACAATGGCGGAACAACTTCGAACTGATAGGCGAAGTTGGAATGCGTCAGGATGACCCCCTTCGGGACACCCTGGGTTCCGGATGTATAAACGATGGCGCATACATCATCTTGCGACACTCGCTCTGCCGCTTCCAGGAAGTCGTTGTTGCCCTGACGGAGTTGGGCCCTGCCCTCGGCGACGACATCATCCAGGGTGTACACGTTTTCTCTTCTTCGGGACCCTCCTTCTATGACAAAGGTCGCCGCGATGGACGGAAAGGTGTCCGTGATCGCAAGGATCTTTTGGAGGACCTGCTCGTTCTCCACTATCACGAACCTTGGCTTGGAATCATCAACTATCGCCTCGAGCTCGGGCAATGGAACATCTGAGTCTCGCGGAACGTCGGGGGAGCCAATCCCTTGCAACGCCAGGTTGATCAAGATCCACTCGGGTCGGTTGTCACAGATAAGCCCAACCTTGTCACCCTTGCCCACTCCGAAGCTCATCAGCCCGGTCCCTATCTCGAGAACGCTTTGGTGGGCCTCCGTGTACGTAACGCCGTGGAAGGAGTCGCCCCTTTTGATTCTCTGATAATCCCTGTCGGGGAATCTCTGCACCGTCCTGTGAAAGAAACCGAACAACGTGTCCTTCATCTTCTCTCCTCCTCAGTCTTCGGCTTGGCCCAGCAGGGCACTCAGGGATGCGAGAGCCCGATCTATATCATCGGCTGTGTTGTACAAATGGGGGGCGATGCGAAGGCTGCCCATGCGGGGCGAAACCACCACCCGCTCGTCAAACAGACGCCGCGCTAGCCGGACATGGTCCTGCCCTGGAAAACGCACGGTGACGATGGAGCTGTCCAGTCGATCGGGATAGGGAGACACGAGCTCTGCTCCCAACTTCGTGAGCCCGTCAACGAGACGGTGCGCCAGCGCCATGTTGTGATCGTGGATCTGCTCTATTCCTATGCCCATCAGATAGTCGATGGCTGTAGCCAGCCCAACGGTGCCACCATAGGCTATGGTGCCGAATTCGAAGCGCCTGGCGGCGGGGGCCCAGTCTATGTGCCTGCTGTCGAAATCTATCCCCACCTGATCGGTGCTGCGCCAGCCCACCATGCCAGGTTCGAGCTTTTCGTGGAGCTCTCGTCGCACGAAGAGTACCGCCGAGCCCAAAGGGCCACAGAGCCACTTGTAGCCCGACGTAAGGAGGACGTCTATGTCGTCGGCTATCACGTCTATGGGCATAGCTCCCGCCGACTGGGTGGCGTCCACGATGAGTATTGCACCGTGACCGTGGGTCACCTCGGCGAGGGCAGCTAGGTCGAGGCGTTGCCCCGTGAGATACTGCACGTGACTGAGGCAGACTGCGACGGTCTGGTCATCGACGAGGCCAATGAGTTCGTCGGGGTCTATGATGTAGTCGGGGTCTCTGGTGAGCCGCACGTCGCAGCCGGTCAAGGCCGCCACCCGTAGCCACGGGTACACGACGCTGGGGAACTCGACACTCGCGCTGACGACGTTGCTCTCCGGCCCAGGACCCAGCCCCCAGGCCAGCGAGCATAGCAGCTCCGAGGCGTTGGAGGCGCAGGCGATCTCCTCGGGCTGCGCTCCAAGGAGGCGAGCCGCCGCTTGGCGAAGCGTGTCGAACACTTTCGCCTCCGCATCCTCGTCCAGGTGGACTGTGCCTTGCATGCCGATGCCCCGCTGCCAGCTCAAGGTGGCCTCTGCCACCACCTCCGGCACGAGGGCAATTGCAGCAGCGTTGAGGTAGACGTACTCCTGCGCTACCGGGAAATCCTCAGGGCTGACTAGGTGTGGCATACGTTGCCTCCTGAAGGTACGTGTGGCGGGTGTGAGCGTGTGCTGACAGCGTGGAGTAATTCTATCAGGCTCTCTTGCATCTGGCAATGAGTCGCAGGCTTGGATGGGGACCTGCAGCTACCCTCAGCCCTCACCTCACCCCGGGCGGCTGCGTGGCCTAGGGGAGGGGTGTGGGCCAGAACTCACCCCTCAACCCGACCACCTGATTCCCCGAGGGGAGATCCAGGCCACCCAGGCGTTCTTTGGATCGACGTCCCGTTCCCACGCGGCTTGGACTAACTCCCTCCACTTGGCCTCGTGGGGTTGGGAATGCTGGCTGTAGACCAGCATGTACCGCTGATCCATGAACCGCCAGCCATTCGACAGTTGGCCTGAGAGGAGGAGTTTGCAGTAGTCCCGCAGGACAGCATCGTAGCCCGCCTTTCTGGGCCGCTCGGTGCGGACGAGATGTGTTTCTATGCCCACCAGGCACAGGGGAGGATCATCCTCCTGAGCCTTGTCCCTGATGTCCAGGCGGAAAACCTCGAAGTCGCCCTTCTGAAGGGCCTCAACGGGGGCCCTTTCCATCCACGAGGGGTTCAGAACGACAAGGTCGTAGTCTCGCCTCGCACCAAGGGCGTGGTCGTCCAGCACCTTGAAGCGGAGGTCGCCCATGTGGCGCTTGAATGGGGTGGCGTACTCTTCCCGCACGACGCAGAACGAGTCCGGCACTTCCTCAGACGTGAATAGAGGATCCGCGGCCAAGAGGTGGTGTAGATGGAGGCGCAAGTCGGCCTTTGTGGCGCTCTCGCCCGTTGTCGGCATCGGGCCAGGGGAACGGAGGCTCGCGCCGCAAGTGCCGAGAACGTCCTATAGGACAACCTGACGCCGTGACGACGGTGGACATGGACTTGACTTGACACACGCCTCACCGTATAATATATGTACTGTGCGAAGTGGTACGGAAGAAGGCCGGACTCGTGTCCGGCCATAGTATTCGTGAGTGCTATTCGGTCCGAATAGGTAACAGAATATGCTCTCGTGGCAGGTTTCCACTATTGCGCTGGTCGCCGTGGCCCTGGCCTTCGGTTTCCTGACCGGCTTCCAGAATAGCGCAAACATAGTGGCCACCATGATATCCTCCAGAGCTATGAGTCCACGCAGGGCGATTCTGCTGAGTGCCATCGCTCATTTCATTGCGCCGTTCATCTTTGGCGTCGCGGTGGCCACGACCATTGGTAAAGATGTAGTTGACCCGCACACGATCACCGTGGACGTGGTCATGGCAGCGGTGCTGAGCGCCATAGGGTGGAACATAATCACCTGGTTCTTCGGGCTCCCGGCGAGTTCGACACACGCTCTGGTGGCTGGTATCGTCGGCGCGGGGATTGTGGCGGCTGGACTGGACGCGATCCAAAAGGATGGATTGCTGAAGATAGCCTTCGCCTTGGCGGTTTCACCGATATTGGGTCTGGCGTTCGGGTACTTGGGTATGAGGCTGATTCTGTTCCTCTCTCGTGGGGCCTCGCCCCGTATAAACCGGGTCTTCAAGCGTGCTCAGGTACTGACCGCCACCGGCCTTGCCCTGAGTCAGGGTACGAATGATGTTCAGAAGACTGTAGGTATCGTTACCATGGGCTTGGTGGCAGGTGGTTTCCTACCGGACTTTGTGGTGCCTTGGTGGGTAGTTGCCATTTCAGCCTTCGCCATCTCCCTCGGCATCGCATCCGGCGGATGGCGCATCATCAGGACTCTGGGCGCCCGACTCTACCGTCTCAGGCCAGTGGATGGCTTCGTGTCCCAGGGTTCATCAGCCACGGTTATCCTGGGGGCAGCTTTGCTTGGCGGGCCAGTGAGCACCACCCAGGTTGTCAGTTCATCCATCATGGGTACAGGTTCTGCGCAGCGCGTGTCCATGGTGCGCTGGGGGGTGGTCGGAGAGATTCTTACCGCCTGGATCCTCACGATCCCGGTCTCCGCTCTGGGGGCGGCACTGTTGTATTATCCGGTTAGTCATCTCTTGGGAGGTACGTAGGCCATGGGGATCAGGGAGCTACTGAGGCCTAGACAAGACAACTTTCTACGGTTGATCATCGAACAGGCCACCAAGACCCTCGAAGGTATGGAAGCTCTCGAAGAATATATGAGGAACAACGACAGGGAGACGGCGAAGAGGGTGGTCCAAGCGGAGAAGGAGGCGGACGAGTTGCGTCGCATCCTGGTGGACGAGTTGAACCGCACGTTCGTCACGCCCATAGATCGCGAGGATATCTTCGCCTTGTCGCGGGCCATAGACGACATCCTGGACTACGGCTACTCGACCGTGGACGAGATGAGCATCCTGGATGTGGCGCCCAACCCTTACCTACGACGAATGGCGTCTCTCTTGAAGGACGCAGCCACAGAGATACACTCGGCGACGTTGCGCCTGGCTGACCATCCCGGCGTGGCCTATGAACACGCCATGCGGGCTAAGGCGCTGGAAAACCGAGTGGAGTCCATCTACCGCGAGGCTCTGGCCGACCTGTTCCAAGGTCCGGCCACCTCTGAACACATCATCGAGATGCTCAAGCTGAGGGAACTGTACCGTCACCTGAGCAACTCGGCCGATAGGGGCGATGAGGCAGCCAATGTCATAACTGACATCGTGGTCAAGATGGCCTAGCGGCTCGCCGACAGGTACTGATGGACGAGATTGTCTTGGTCACCGGAGAGCGGGGGGTAGGGAAGACCCGTCTTTGTCAAAGGGTGGTGGAGGAAGCGCGGCGCGGAGGCTTCGCTTGCGCCGGCGTTCTTTCCCGACCGCACATCGAGGGTCAGGAGAACGTGGGTATTAGCCTGGTAGACGTGGCGACTGGGGAGGAGCGCCCTTTGGCCACCGCCGGTGACAGCCCGCGTCAGGTGCGGTGGGGCCGATACGGCTTTGTCCGTTCCTCTCTGGAATGGGGTGTTCGACTCCTGGCTGATGCGTCTCCGTGCGACTTGCTGGTTGTAGACGAGCTGGGTCCCCTGGAGCTGGAAATGGGACAGGGATTGGTGCGGGCCCTCGATGTGCTGACCCGAGGGGGCTTTTGCCTGGCTCTGGTCGTGGTCCGCCCCGCCTTACTCAACAAGGTCGAAGAGAGACTGCAGGGAAGGGAACTGGACATCGTTGAGGTGACGCTTTCCAACAGGGACCAGCTGCCGACACAGATTCTTTCCAGGCTCGAAGGCGGGGGAGCAGAGCCAAGTTCGCGCTCCTCCTCTGAATAGCATACCACGTGGCTTGACCATTGCGGGGCTTGTTCTTCCTGCCAGCGTTCTGAAGGCGATAGCTCACGGGCGTTGGGCGACAGGGTACAGCTCAAGGGGGCGATGCCTCCCACGATTGGAGAGGAGAAGGGCCGGCAATTCATTCGTACAGAGTGAACGTTCCTTTGCAGGAGCGCTTCTGTTTTGGAGATGAGAATATGAGGGATCAAGATATCGCTGAGAAGCTTGGAGTGTCGCTGGAGGAAGATGGGAGGGTCACGTGTGCGGCGATGCACAAGATCGCCCGGGAGCTCGGAATCCAGCCTGTCGAAGTGGGGGATGTTGCCACAGCCGCGGATATCCAGGCTTCGCAGTGCCAAATAGGTCTGTTTGGTCACGGACCCAGGGAGGATGGCAAAGGGCGAATCGTCGAATCCGGGGTAGAGGTGAGCGACGAATTAGGGACAGCCATCCGTGGTTCGCTCGTGAACGGGCGCCTGCCCTGTGCCGCCGCTTGGCAAATCGCCAGTGAGTTCAAGCGGTCGCGTCTCGATGTTGGCAACGTTGCGGAGACGCTGGACGTACGCATCTCGCCCTG
>NJBK01000040.1 GCA_005223035.1 Chloroflexi bacterium B3_Chlor | reverse complement strand
CGTTGCCGATGCCCACTTTCGGATCCAGCTCGTGACCCTTTTCCCTGACCCTCAGCGAGTCTGGTCCGATCTCTGTCTCGCTGCTTTTGAGAGTGTCCAGGCATACCTCCAAGGCTTCGATGAGCCAGGGCACGGCGTCGAGGCCCAGCCAGAGTTCCCAACCGATGTCCACCCCGCGCTCCAGGCGGACGAGGACGATCTGCACCAGGTCTTCATCGTGGGGCGTGGCGGAGATTGAGTCGTGGCGTCGTGCCATTATTACGTCAGTCCTGTTCCTTCTCTTTGGGCGGCCCTGCTCAGCGCGTAGGTTCAGGTAGGTGCCCACCTAGCTTCCTACAGACCTGCCTCAGCAAGAGTCCGCTCAAGAGCGGCTTGTGTGATCATATGATATCGGAGACGCAAACGCGGGAAAAGACTTTGGGCTGATGAGACGCAGCTGGCCAACACGCTTTCGCCCTCGAGGCCGGACTCCTGGTCGTGTAGGGCACTGTGGTTCACATAGTTGGCGGCGATCAACTCGTCTGCTACAGCCACGCTCCACTGGTTGTAGCACTCTTCAAACCAGCGGCGGATGATGGCCTTGTTCTCTTCTGTTGACATGGGGTCTCACTCTCCTTTCTTCGTAAGAGCCGAATAGAGGGCAAGGCCTCATGACTACTGAGTGGGCGGACGTGTTTCCAACTGGTAAGCCCATTCGCTACACGAAGCGGAGCTTTCCTCCGTTACGCCTTGCTCTTGTAGGACCAGTCCCAGAACCAGTAGGCGAGCCCTTTCCACTCTCGCCAGTGCTCAAAGGCGGCCTCGACTTCGGTCGGGCCCACTGGCTCGCCGCTGTGCCACTCGTGCGAGACCACCCTGCATGCCCAGGAATCCACCGGGACGAAGTCATAGCGGCCCAGCAGCATGAGCAAGTTGGCCGCCGCGTACTCCCCCACTCCCTTGATCGACAGCAGATGTTCACGCAATTGGGCAGTGGGGATCTCGGCTGCTTTGAGCGATTCCAGGTCAAGACTACCGGAAACCACGGCACGCGCCAGTTCCAGCACGTAAGGTGCACGATAACCCAACCGTGCAGACGCACGCAGCGTTTGCTCATCCGTAGCGGCTAACCGGTCAGGGGTAGGGAAGGCGTGCTGTATGGGGTCTACGGGCAGTGGATCGCCAAATTGGGAGACCAGGGCCTTGGCCATACGAATGGTGCCGGCCCAGTTGGCATTGGTGGTCAGGATCGTCTTGACAGTATCCTCAAAGAGAGTGGGCGAACGAAGCACGCGTCCCTGCGCTCGTTCTTCGACCTGCGCCAGCTTAGGCTCTTCACGTGCCAGGGCGTAGAAGGCAGCGAAATCTTGGTTCAGCCCCAGCATCCACTTCACCTTGCGCGCGACCTCATCGCGTTCAGCCTGCCTCAACTCGTCTTCGACCTCGACTGTCACGCCGCCGGTCGCCTCTTGGATGAGCATCTCCACCACGTGGCCCGAATCCAGTTGCTCGATGCGCGTAAGCCCACCGGTGCCATCATCCTCCCCAAAGGGAGGTAATCTTATCCAACCGTGCGAGCGCACAACGCTCGATAAGGAGAACGGCGGACGAGCAGGGAGTGCCAACCTCATTGCAATACCTCCAGCGAATGGTCAGACTGCGACATAATCAAGCGTCAACAAGAAGGAAGTTCATGCGTTCACAAAGCCCCCGTTGAGTAGGTTCTTGCCCATCCCCTGTGGATCTATTAGTCGGAGGCTGCCGACAGAGCACCCGACCAGGCCCAGCGCGACAACCGCAACCCAACAGAGCCTGTGTCGACCGATCATCTTTCGTCCCATCGTCTGTGGCTGGGCAGTAGGGTCGAACCCATCTTCGGTGTGTTGTTCATCATGTTACAGCCATCAGATTCAATCTGGCCAAGCGCGATCAGACTGGCCCGCCCAACGGCTTGTTGCGCCATAGGCACAGCTTTGCACCCGACTAATCGTGCCAAGTGTCTCGAATGACGCGAATCCAGTTCTCATGAGTCAGCTTGCGCAAACCATCATCGTCAAACCCATGCTCACGCAATAGTGCGAGAAGTCGGGGAAATCCTGTGACGCCTCCCATTTCTTTCGGTATTGTGGCTCCATCAAAGTCAGAACCAAAGGCGACGTGATCGATTCCGATGCGCTCAGCGATGTAGTCAATGTGACGTACCACTGCTGTCAGCGGTGCGTCTCCTTCGAGTCTGCGGTGAGGGTGCAAATCATAGATGGAGAAAGTAACCCCGACTACCCCATTTGAATCACCAATGGCCTCCAGTTGTTCATCAGTGAGGTTGCGTGTCCTTGGGACGACAGCATGCGCCGCAGTATGCGTTGCAACCAGGGGAGCATCGGACAGGTTTGCAACGTCCCCAAAGCCCCGCTCGTTGAGGTGTGACAGGTCCAGCATTATGCCGAGCTTGTTGCACGCACGCACCAGTTCCCTACCCGCCTCGGTCAAACCTGGTCCAATGTCCGGAGAGGCAGGGAATCTGAAGGGAACACCCCAGCCGAAGGCGTTGGGGCGACTCCAGGTGATGCCAAGCGAGCGCAAACCCAGGTGGTAGAACGCTTCAAGATTGTGCAACTGGGGATCGATCGCCTCGGCCCCCTCGAAATGCAGGACGACCGCCAGCACATTCTGACTTAGACAATCCACCAGTTCCTCGACCCTTCGCACAACCTTGACTGCGCCCTCAGAGGCCTCCTCGAGGTGGAACAGGCTTGTGACTACTTCGTTGGCAAATCCATAGGCGTAATCGAAGTCTATGGGATCGGCATACTTCACTTCGTAGCCGTTCTCTGTCGTCGTGATTCGAGTAGGGTCGGGTGGCCCTGAGAAGTCTTCCGTGGGAGAGGGAACAAAGATAGCGAAGAAACCACCACCAAATCCAGCTTCACGAGCGCGGGGCAGATCGAGATGGCCCTTTTCGCTCCGGGTGAGGAACGAACGCCCTCCTCCACGCTCTCGCAAGTGTAGGCTTAGCAGTGTGTCGTTGTGACCATCGAAGATTGGCATATTATGGACATTAGTGGGTAGTAGCATTCTTTTCTCCTGGAACAGGCTACCAGTGGGGGGCTAGCTACTGAACAGATGGATGTTCTTCCATCTGGTCGCCAGCTTTAACACATTAGGCGGGCGTTGCTCCGATGAACGTCGTGCCGGGTCCCCCGGCATCCGTTCCGGAGCCACCAAGGCTTGCCTGTAGCAACTTTGTGGTGATCAGGTAGGACATATCACCGCTTGCCTGCCTCTTCAGCCAGGATGGCCTGCAGGCGCGCCGAGTGGATATGGCAGATGGCCACAGCTATAGCATCGGCGGCATCGTCGGGCTGGGGGACGAAATCGAGGCCCAGGAGTAGCTTCACCAGTTGCTGGACCTGGTCCTTAGTAGCCCTGCCGTAGCCGACCACAGACTGTTTTACTTCGAGCGGGGTGTATTCGTAGAGGGGTAGGCCGCCTTCGGCCACCGCCAAGAGAGCCACACCTCGTGCCTGGCCGACGCTCATGGCCGTGCGTACGTTCTTGCTGAAGAAGAGCTTCTCCACGGCAACGGCGTCAGGCCGGTGCTGGGAGATGAGCTCTCCCAACTGGAGATGGATGGTCTGGAGTCTCTGGGGCAGGGGGCTGTTCTTTGAAGTGTCGATGGTTCCGAAGTCAACCAGATGTAGGTCGTCGGCATCTTTGCCAACGACGCCCCAGCCGGTGATGGCTGTGCCGGGATCGATGCCCAGGACTAGCATGCTGGCCCCTTGGAGGTCACGCCTGCGCTTCTTCGTACTGGATCACCATCTCGGGGGTGAGATAGAGGTTGGTGTAGACCTGCTGCACATCATCCAGTTCCTCCAGCATCTCGATGATGCGCATCACTTTGAACGCGTCCGCTTCCGTCAGTTCCGTCATCGCCATGGGGGTCATGATGAGTTCTGCGGTGCTGAAGGCGATTCCCTGCTGTTCCAAGGCCTCCTTCACCTTCTGGAAATCCTTGGTTTCAGTGTATATCTCCAGGGAGTTGTCCTCGATGTTCACGTCCACTGCGCCCTCATCAATGGCTAGCAGCGCCAACTCCTCGGGGTCTACGTCACCAGCCTCGGCGATGATGAACCCCCGCTGCTCGAAGAGATAGCTCACAGCTCCGCTCTGGGCCATCTTGCCACCATGCCGATTGAGGATGCGCCGGATGTCGGCCACGGCTCGATTGCGGTTGTCGGTCAACGTATCGAGCAGAAGAGCTATGCCGCTGGGAGCATAACCTTCGTACATCACCTCCTCCAGGATCTCGCCCTTTAACTCCCCGGTGCCCCGCTTGATGGCCCGCTCGATGTTATCCTTGGGCATGTTGGCCTGCTTGGCCTTGTCAATCACCAGGCGCAGCCGGAAGTTCACGTCCGGATCGCCACCGCCCTCCCGCGCGGCGACGGTGATCTCGCGGGCGATTCTGGTGAAGAGTTGCCCCCTCTTGGCGTCCGTAGCCGCCTTCTTACGCTTTATGGTTGACCATTTCGAGTGTCCAGACATCTCATCATCTCCTTGGCTCAAAGCCGGTCAACAGCATTTGCAGTTGCCGTGCTGTTTGCACAGCCTGACCCTGCCAGTGATTGTTGGCAAAGACGAAAGTCTTGTCCGCTTGCTCATCCAACTTGCGTACCTTGGGCACCCACTCCTCCAGTTCCTCGTCGCTATAAGTGTAGTCGTACCGTTCCCAGGCTTCGTCGTGCTGCCACCACTTCTTGGCATTGCGACCGTGGAATCGAACGTAGGCTATTGGACTGGTGGCCACAGCGATAGGGGGAATGAGGCTCTTGAAACGGGGCTGATCGACGCAGCAGAAACACAGATCATTCTCTCGCAAGAAGTCGAAGGTCTCGTCACGAATCCAGTCTCTGTTTCGGAACTCAATCACCACGGGGAGATCACCCAAGTGCTGGCGAAGGAAACGGAGGTAATCCACGCCCTCTTCGTCGGGCCGAAAGGACCAGGGGAACTGAGCCAGGACACAGCCAAACTTACCCGACTCGATCAGCGGCTCCAGTGAGTCCACAAACTGGGTGAAGACATTCTCATTCCCTTCCCTGTTGTGGGTCATGTCTTGATGAGCCTTGAGTGTGAAGACAAAATCTTTCGGTGTCTTGGCCACCAGTCGCTCCAGGGTCGAGGCCGATGGCACTCTGTAGTAGGAGAAATTCAGCTCGGTGACGTTGAAGTCGCGAGCATAGAACTCCAGCCACTCCTGGCGTGGCGTTCCCTCCGGGTAGTAGGGTCCCACCCAATCTTTGTAACTGAAGCCACTTGTGCCGAAGTAGATCATCTGTCAATGAGGTCCCAAAGAGGGCTATGATCTGTGGGGCAGATCACCACGAAAACGCTCTTCGAGCCTGGGTATCTGCCCCGTGTATCCCTATTCCTTGTACCGATATAGGATGCGACCCCTGGTGGGATCGTAAGGAGATAGCTCCACAAGCACTCTATCTCCCAGAAGGATGCGGATGTAATACTTCCTCATTTTCCCGGAGATATGGACCAGCACCTCGGGCCCGTCATCAAGTTGAACGCGAAACATAGCGTTCGGCAAAGCCTTGACAACCACGCCCTCGGCCTGAATGCCCTTGCTCTTCTTGGTCCGCTCCTCCGTCCTCTTCCTAGCCATAAACTCTCCTTCTCTTCACGTTGACAGTCTGTGATTCTCGCTTTCCATCTCCTCATCCTCCTCGAGAATAAGCACCGTTCGTCGGCGTCCTCCGGATTCTGGAGGGCCAACGATCCCTTCCTCTTCCAGCTGATCCATGAGTCTGGCCGCTCGCGGATAACCTATGCGCAAGCGCCTTTGTAGTAGAGAAGTAGAAGCATGTTCCTGTTCTCGTAGAAGAGCGATAGCTTCCTCCAGTAGCTCATCGCGCTCCTCCCCGGTGACCACCGATGGCTCGATCTCTCCCCATGGCGGCGCACTCTGCGCCAGACTGGGAATGGGATCCCTCCAGAATCGGACTACTCTATCTATTTCTTGGTCTGAGACGAAGCAGCCCTGTAGCCGCACGAGCTTGGATGAATCAGGGGCCATGTATAGCATGTCGCCTTGACCCAGCAACGTCTCGGCACCTCCCGTGTCCAGGACCACCCGGGAATCGACCTGGGAGGTCACGGCAAAGGAGATTCGGGCCGGGAAATTGGCTTTGATCAACCCCGTGACCACATCCACGGAAGGGCGTTGGGTGGCGATGACCAGGTGTATGCCTGTGGCGCGGGACATCTGGGCCAGCCGGCAGATGATTCGCTCCACCTCGTCGGGAGCCATCATCATCAGATCGGCCAACTCATCTATGGCCACCACGATATGGGGCAGGGGTTCCTCTCCTGGGGGCAGTTTCTCGCTGTTGTAGTGCTCGATATTGCGTGCCGCAGCCTTGGACAGTATCCCGTAGCGCTTGTCCATCTCCGCCATGACCCAGCGCAGGGCATGGAGCACTTTCCCCACGTCTGTCACCACCGGAGCTACCAGGTGGGGAAGGCCGTTGAAATGGATCAACTCCACGGTCTTGGGGTCTATCATCAGCAACTTCAACCGTTCTGGGGAGTTGTTGAACAGAAGGCAGGTCACTGCAGAGTTGATACAGACGCTCTTTCCGGATCCCGTGGCCCCGGCGATCAGCAGATGGGGCATCGCTTCCAGGCTCGCAGCCACTGGTCGTCCCGATACGTCTTGGCCCAGAGCTATCTTCAATGGGGAGTCCATTTGTTGAAACTCCTCCGACTCCATGACCGTGCGAAGCGCTACCAGGGAGATCTTGTCGTTGGGAACCTCAATGCCCACCACGGACCGCCCCGGCACCGGCGCCTCGATGCGGATGGGTGCGGCAGCCAGGGCCAAGGCCAGGTCCTTGGACAGAGAGCTTATCTTGCTGACGCGCACCTTCCTGGAGGTCATCTGGCCATCCGGGCCTTTGCGCTCGACGTATCCTGGCTCAACGCCGAATTGGGTCACGGTGGGACCTTGATTGACCTCCACCACCTTGGCAGGGACGCCGAAGCTGCTCAGGGTATCCTCGATAATCTTCAACTTGCGGCGGATTTCGGCTTCACCTAGGGCTTCGAGCGACGTCTCCTCCAGCAAGTCGAGGGAAGGCAAACGTTCTTCCTTCAACTTCGTTCGCTTCAGCGAAGCCTTCACTTCGTTTGTGGTCTGGGCCGGAGCGGGGACCCCCTTTTCCCTGGGCTCGGCTACTCTTCCGGGAGGAATCGTGGGCTCGGCAGGCTCTTCTCGAGCCACAGCCTCGTGTGTCAGGCTCTCCAAACGGGGGATGACGGATTCCCGATAGAGCGATGCTACGCGTCCAGCCAAGGCCAGAGCCTTGTCCCGCATGTCCGACGGGGGTATGTTTGTGACAAGGATCGCACCGGCGAACAACGCTAGCAGCAAGGCCAGAAAGGAGCCTATGTCTCCCAGGGAGGTGTACAGCGCCGTGCTAATCGCCCAGCCGATGTAACCACCGCCACGCCCCTCTTGGGCCACGCGGAGAGGATCGGGGTAGAAGAAGTGAAGCAGTCCCAGCAGGGTGAGAAAGAGGAGCAAGCCGCCCACGACTCTGAGTCTGCGAACCTCCAGCAAGAACTGCAGGTTGCGCAGCAAGAGGATGACACCTAGCCCGATCATGGCCAGGGCGACCAGAGAAGAACCCCAGCCGAAGGTCCGTCGGAGCGCAAGGGACCAGCTGTCTATGAGCAGCCCTTGGGCGTGACTCACTGAGAGCAGGTTCAGCAATGTGATTCCGCCAACAGCGATCAACAGAAGGCTGATAATCTCCTCCCGGAGACGGGGTTCCAGGCTGATGCGGAGCCGTTTCCAGAAGGGGGTCTTCTTGGATTTCGAAGTCTTCCGTGCCATGCGGACTTGCTCTAGTAAACCTCCATGCTTTTTCCGTCCGAGTGATGTCGGGACCCGCGCCCCTGGGGTAAGGGAGGTCTGCACAAACTACCCCCAGCTGGGTCTCCACCACCAAAGCTCCAGACGCGCTTCGCCACATCATTATCTGCTAGCTAGAAGCGGTTGTCAAGGGGAGTGGGCCAGGCAAAGAACACCTTGTCCTTCAATCGCCATCCATTCCCTGGTGCGACTGGCACATACGGCGCTCACGTGATGCCCGCGCCCTACCTCGGACCTCTCGACTACTACCTCGCTTTTGGGGCCTTCTCCCCGGACATCAACTACTGCCACACCTCTGGCCGTGCTGAGCAACACGTTCTTGACGCCAACGGCTATGCCTGTCACCAGCATTGCAGCCAACGGTATCTCTTCCACTTCGAAGGTTGTGCTGTCTACGATGGTGAGCCCGTCCCTCTTAGCCACCCAAAGTTCCCGGTTTTCACCCCGTGAGAGCAGTTGCATACCCTGCACCCAGGGACCCACATCGATTCCTTGAAAGGTTTCCACCTTCTTATCAAAGACGGACAAACCTCCTCCTTCCCGGTTGGCCCCACACCAGATTCGGCTGCCGTCGACGAGGACGCAGTCCACCCCCTGAGGATCCGGTCCGCCTGGACAAATGACCGATCTGCTGGTCAGTGAATCCAGAACTAGGAGACCTGACTCCGTTCCCAGCCACAGCAATTCACCTTCAACAGCCAAGTCGTTGATCACATCAGCCTTCAGTCCAGTCTCATGGGAGTGAATGGTCCATTCTTGAGTCTCTCTGTCGAACCGACTCAGCCCTCGATCCGTACCAAACCAGACCTCCTTCGGCCCCAGGACCACGCATCTCACCGCATCACTGACCAGTCCGTCATCCGTGGTATAGGTTTGGAGTTGCTGATCCCTCAAGTTCAGCCTGCTCGCCCCGCCGTATTTCCCATATACGAACCAGGCTTCCCCCTCGTCAGCGGCCAGTCCGCGAACGGCGTCAACAACCAGCCCGTCAGCGACGGTGTATAGCGTGGTGATGGGCTCCTTCGGTGGAGAGGTGGGAACCTCAGGGATCCCTGTAATCTCCGCCGCCTCCTGTTGTAATCGCGCGGCTTCCTCCTCTCTTGCCAATCCGGCCAGACATAGCTCTTTCCCTTCCCGCGCTTGGGCATTTTCAGGCTCGATCTCCAGTGCCCTGTCGAAGCACTCTATGGCCTCCTCATAGCGCTTCCTCCCTGTCAGGGCAGTAGCCTTCAGGGCCCAGGCCCTGGCGTGCTGCGGGTCGATGCTCAGGACTTCATCGAAGCATTCAATGGCGCTGTCGAAGAAGCCGGAATCCAGGAGGGAAAGGCCATCATCGTACCATTCGTCCGTCGTTTTGGATGCCATGTCATTCCCTGAAAAAAGGGGCCAACCTCTACAACCGGTCAGCCCGGAGAGTGCCATTCTAGAGCCACCCATCGGACTTGAACCGACGACCTAGCGCTTACGAGGCGCTTGCTCTACCAACTGAGCTAGGGTGGCTCAGATGGGCCGTGCTGGATTCGAACCAGCGACACCCTGCTTAAAAGGCAGGTGCTCTAACCAGACTGAGCTAACGGCCCATCAGGGACTAAACCTCTTTGAGTAGTATAGCACAGAGGAGAAAGGATTTCAACCTTATCGAGAGGAGGGTTGTGAAGGAGACCGACCCTCTTGTGCGAGGGCCGGATATGAGGCAGTGCTGCCAGGCGCAGTGAGTCCCTCTGGACCATTGATGGGTTGAGCCAGGAAATCCCATTCCTGGCGGTCCTGCGGCACTGCGCAGAGTCACGCCGGAACGAATTCCCGCGCTAAGGTCACAAAGTCCCTCCGGGACTTCAGGAATCTGCGCTGGGGCCGCAGTGGCAGAGCAGCGCCAACCCTGAGAAGTGCTTTTCCATACCCTCTCCAGGGTGGTGGCGGGCACGTCAAGCCCTGCGTATCCCTGTCTCGCCAGGTGTGGTAAAATACGCTATGACACCATCAGTCACTATTCGGAGGTGATACCATGCTTACTTCGAGTGTCCGTCGCGTACCCATCGCTTACCTGCCCACACCGCTGGTGGAGATGGAGCGCCTGTCACAGGAGTTGGGAGGGCCCCGGCTCTTCGTGAAGCGGGACGATCAAACCGGGCTGGCCACTGGAGGCAACAAGGCCCGCAAGCTGGAATACCTGATTGCCGAAGCGCTGGACCAAGGTGCTGACACTGTACTCACGGTTGGCGCCGTCCAATCCAATCACGCACGACAGACGGCTGCGGCCGCGGCGATGCATGGACTGCGTTGCGTTCTCATTCTCCCGGGTTCCGATCCTGCTGACTGGAGTGGAAACCTATTGCTCGGTGACCTCCTGGGAGCCCGTGTCCACTGGGCGGGCGGCAAGCCTCTGCATGAGACGATGATGGAAGTCGCGGTCGAAGAAGAAAGCGCAGGTCGTCATCCCTATCTGATTCCTCTGGGAGGCTCCAACCCCCTGGGTGCCCTGGGCTACGTAGCCGCGATGGAGGAGTTGATGGGCCAACTCAAGGAACGGGACTTGGATGTGGATGCCATCGTCTTCGCCTCCAGTTCAGGGGGCACTCAGGCTGGGATCATGGTGGGTGCAAAGGCACTGGGCTTCGATGGTCGAGTGGTAGGCATCAGCGTGGCCAAGACCGAGAGTGGGCTGAGGGAGATTCTGCAGGAACTGTTACCTGAGACTGCGGAGATTCTGGGCCTGGATCTGAGCTTCGATGAGACTGATTTCGTCGTCTACGATGACTACGTTGGAGAAGGCTACGGTGTAATGGGGGCTCCGGAGCGGGAGGCAATCCGTCTCGTAGCCAGCACAGAGGGCATTCTGGTGGATCCGGTTTATACCGGGCGCGCTATGGCTGGTTTACTCGACCTGATACGCAGGGGTGTCTATGGACCAAGCGAGACAGTCATCTTCTGGCACACCGGTGGCATTCCGGCTTTGTTTGCCTACAGCGAGGGCTTGATGAAAGCCATTCCATGAACCCCGTTTCCGTTGACTTTTCCACGGAAACTCAATAGAATCAGTCAGGCCCTCTCGAGGAGCAATTGGATGGCGAAGAAACTGGTGCTCGTGGACGGACATGCTCTGGCCTATCGCGCCTTCTTTGCCTTACCTGTGGACGGCTTCTCCACCTCCCAGGGGGAGTTGACCAACGCGGTGTACGGATTCACGATGATGCTTCTGCACGCGTTGCAGGAGGAGAAGCCAGAATACATCGCCGTCACTTTCGATGCGCCTGCTGCCACTTTCCGCCACGAAGAGTTCGAAGAGTACAAAGCCCATCGTCCACCGATGCAGGAAGAGATGCGCAGCCAGATGGAGCGTATCCGCCACGTGGTACAGGCGTTGAATATCCCAGCTTTCGAGGTTCCTGGCTACGAGGCTGATGATCTCATAGGATCCCTGGCACAGCAGGCCAGCGATCAGGAGTTGGAGACAATCATCATCACGGGCGACAACGATATTTTCCAGCTGGTGTCCCCTCTGGTGAAGGTGGTGACACCGGGAGGCCACCGGCAGAGGTTCTCGGACGCCAAGCTATATGACGAGAAGGGGGTCAAGGAGAAATACGGCGTAGCGCCAACTCTTTTGGCTGACTACAAAGGGCTGGTGGGGGACAAGTCGGACAACATCCCCGGCGTGACTGGCGTAGGTGACAAGACAGCCAGGCAACTTATTCAGCGGTATGGCACTATCGAGGAGATATACGAGCATCTGGATGAGATAGAGTCCACCCGGGCAAGAAAGTCGTTGACCGGGCAGAAGGAGCGGGCGATGCTCAGCAAGCGCCTGTCCACCATCGTTACCGATGTTCCCATCAATCTGAATCTGGAGCAGTGCCGTGCCAGCGACTATGACCGGGACGAGGTGATAGCTCTCTTTCGGGAGCTGGAATTCAGGAGTCTTGTGCAGCGGCTCCCCACGAGTGACAGAGAACGGGCTCAGCAGATGACCCTCTTCGCTCGGGAGGCTATGGTGGCAGGAGCGCATACTGCCGTGACCACGGAAGAGCAGTTGAATGCACTGCTGTCTGAGCTTTCGCGATCTCCCCGAATGGCTCTCGACGTAGAAACCACCAGCGTAGACGCCATGAGGGCGGACTTGGTAGGTCTTTCCTTTGCCACGAAGGCCGGCCGGGCGTTCTATGTGCCGGTTGGCCACTTGCTGGCGCAAGATGCAGAGGGGCAGCTACCGATGGGGTTGGTCGTCGAGCGCCTGCGCCCTGTGTTAGAGGACGCTAGCGTTGCCAAGGCAGCCCACAACGGCAAGTACGACCTAACGGTGTTGGCGCGCCACGGGATTGCTGTGTGTGGGCTGGATTTTGACACCATGATTGCGGCCTATCTGCTAGAGCCATCGCGGCGAGGATTCGGCCTGAAGGACCTGGCCTGGAGCAAGCTCGGCTTGGAGATGAGGCCCATCACCGAGCTGATCGGAAAGGGTCGTGATCAAGTCACCTTGGCCCAGGTGTCCATCGCTGATACTGCTGCCTACGCAGGGGCCGACGCGGATGCCACTCTCCGACTAATGGTGGTTCTGGAGGACGAGTTGCGGCAACGGGAGCAGTGGGACCTGTTCTGCGATGTCGAGATGCCTCTGGTAGAGGTGCTTATGGAGATGGAGATGGCAGGCGTGGCCCTCGACACGGCTGAGTTGATGCAGATATCGGCGAGCATGTATCAGCGCATCGTAGCCCTAGAGGAAGAAATCCACGGTCTGGCCGGTCATCCCTTCAATGTCAACTCCACGCAGCAACTGGCGGAGGTCCTTTTTGAGGAGCTTGGCTTACCTGCGAAGGCCAAGACGAAGGCCGGCTACTCCACGAGGGCCAGCGTGCTGGAGGAACTCAGGGACCAGCATGCCATCATAGACCTGATTCTGGAACATCGGCAACTGACCAAGATCAAGTCCACTTACGTAGATTCTCTCCCTCTGCTGGTGGACCGGGACACCGGCCGAGTGCACACCTCCTACAACCAGACTGGCACAGTGACAGGGCGCATCTCCTCCAGTGACCCCAATCTACAGAACATCCCCGTGCGCACAGAACTGGGACGTCACGTGCGCTGCGCCTTCGTGGCTCAGGAAGGCTGGGTACTGTTGGGGGCCGACTACTCCCAGGTGGAACTGCGTATCTTGGCCCACATCTCCCAGGATCCCGACCTGCTGGCGGCCTTTGACGGTGGTGAGGACATCCATGCGAGCACTGCTTCCACCGTTTTCGAGGTACCCTTGACCGCGGTGACTCCCGCGATGCGTCGCATCGCCAAGAGTATCAACTTTGGAATCATCTACGGGATGGGCGAGTATGGACTGGCCCAGAGAACCGACCTCTCGCTGGAGGAAGCCCGCAAGTTCATCGCCAGTTACTTTGCCCGCTATGAGAAAGTGAAGGAATACGTAGAGCAGACCAAGGACGAGGCCCGGGAGCAGGGCTACGTATCAACATTATTGGGGCGCTCGCGGTATTTCCCCGAACTGCAAACCACCAGTCGCGCCCATGGAGGGGTGAAGCGTGCCGCTGAGCGAGAGGCGATCAACATGCCCATCCAGGGTTCCGCTGCTGACATCCTCAAGATAGCGATGGTGCGCCTGCATCGTGCGCTGAAGGAAGAGGACCTCGCTGCTCGGATGATTCTCCAGGTGCATGATGAGCTGGTTCTAGAGGTGCCTCAGGAAGAGTTGGGCCCGGTGGCGCCGCTCGTGCGCTCAGTCATGGAGAACGCCTGGGCCCTGGACGCTGCGCTGAAGGTGGATTTGAAGGTCGGCAAGAACTGGGAGCAGATGGAGGCTTACCAGGCCTAGCTATGCCGGAGCAACCATTACACAAGATCGAGAGTCTAGTCCGAGCGGCCATCCTGGCCGCTCAAGACGCCGGCGATTTGCCCTCCTTCGATCTCCCCCCATTGGTGGTGGAGCGCCCGCAGCGGGAGGAGCACGGTGATTATGCGACTAGCGCAGCTCTGCAGTTGGCTGGGACGGCTCGAATGCCTCCTCTGGCCATAGCAGAGGCTATCGCGGCTCGGATCCCGCAGACTGACTTCCTCGCCCACGTGGAGGTGGCGCCACCAGGTTTTGTGAACTTCACCCTCGACGACCAGTGGCTGGTCAGGCACGTGGAAGAGATATTGGCTGCTGGTGAGAGCTACGGGAATCTACGCCTAGGCCAGGGACAGAAGGTGCAGGTCGAGTACGGAAGCGCCAACCCCACCGGACCGCTGCATGTGGGCTCTGGACGAAACACCGTGATAGGCGACAGCCTGGCCAATGTCCTGGAGGCAGCGGGGTATGCGGTGCAGCGAGAGTACTATGTCAACGACGCGGGCACTCAGATGAGGCTTTTTGCCGAAACGCTGTATGCTCGCTACGCCCAGGCCCTCGGTCGCGATGAGTCGATTCCCGATGATGGCTACCGCGGCGCCTACATGGTGGAGATGGGGGACGACATTGCGCGTGAGGAGGGTGACAGATTCTTGCAGATGCCTCGAGAGGAGGCCGTGGCAGCCCTCTACGAGATAGGTCTGGGGAAGATGCTAGCTTCGATCAGCGATGATCTGCGCCTGATGGGCATCACCTACGATAGGTGGTTCTCCGAACGGAGCGTTTATGACAGTGGGCTCTTTGACCAGGTCTTGGCGATCCTACGCGAGGAGCACTACGTGGTCGAGCGGGAAGGCGCGGTCTGGTTTGCCTCTAGCGAACTGGGTGATGACAAGGACAATGTGCTCATCCGTTCGGACGGCGAACCAGGCTATCTGGCCTCGGACATCGCGTATCACTATGACAAGTTCATAGGGCGGGGTTTCGACCGAGTGATAGACGTCTGGGGCGCCGACCATCAGGGGCACGTGCCTCGGATGAAGGCGGCGATGAGAGCCATAGGCGTAGATCCGGACCACTTGATCCTCATCGTGTATCAGTTGGTGACCTTGAGGCGCGGTGATGAGATAGTGCGATTGTCCAAACGGACTGGGGACATCGTCACCCTGCGCGAGGTTCTGGAGGAGATCGGTGCCGACGCCGTGCGTTTCCTCCTCTTGGGCCGCGCCGCCGATAGCCAGATGGACCTGGACCTGGACCTCGCAAAAGAGCAAGCCGCCGAGAACCCTGTGTACTATGTGCAATACGCCCATGCGCGCATAGCCAGCATTTTGCGCTATGGCCAGGGAATAGACTTCAGTGAGGGGGATGTGTCGCTCTTGGGTCACCCTGCAGAGTTGGCACTGATCCGTCACATGTTGCGCTTGCCTGAGGTAATAGAAAAAGCTGTGACGAGCCTGAGCCCTCACTATCTCCCTTATTACGCTCAGGAACTGGCGGGCGCTTTCCATCCCTTCTACAAACAGTGTCGAGTAGTTTCCTCTCTCCCTGAAGACATGCCCCTCAACAAGGCACGGCTGAAGCTCGTGGCAGCAGCCAAGATCGTGCTAGCCCGGGTCCTGGCTCTCATGGGTGTCAGCGCGCCCGAGAGCATGTAGAAGGTTCGTTGCCTGGCAATTCAGGAGAGTCGCGCTGATTGACTGTGTCCCCACCTTCCGGTATAATGTGGAGGAAGTGGGCGGGTAGCTCAGTTGGGAGAGCGCTTCCCTTACAAGGAAGAGGTCGCAGGTTCGAGTCCTGTTCCGCCCATTTGCCTTCTTGCTCCCGTGGATGCAAGCAGGGGTAACAGGCCAAGGACGCTGAGAAGGCCAGCTTGTCTGCGTCGGGCGGGCAGACACGCTTGTCGGACGACGAAGGGTGGAGTCCGACGGAGAAGATGTCGACGGGTGCGATCAGGCTGACTTGTGTGTCGGGCTGGTTTGCGCCGATTGCTGCACAGGTCGGTGCGTGACTTTGGAAAGGATAGAGGTATTGTGAGATGAGGGGGCAACTCTCAGAGACCGCCCTTTCCAGAATAGAGCAGTCGCTGCCAAGGCCATCGTGCCTGGCAAAGATTGGACAGCTACTCCCCGAATCGATGGCCCTGTATTGTGGTCCCGACTCGGACATGGATATTGCCGTAGTATGTTTGCGGGATGCTGCTGACTATTTCGAAGAGGCCCGTCTTGCTCTACATGAATGTAAGGCCGGCATGGAATGGTATCGAGTGGAAGAAGATCCTCCGGTTGAGAAGATGGCCATCTTCGTGGGGCGGTTCTTTGCCGACGATGTCGCCCTGAGGATATACTCAACGGCGGAACACGTCGCAGCCTTCTTGCAGGCTTACCTCGGCATATCGGAGGATGATCTCGAGCCCTATTCCAGTGGCCGGACGAGCAAGGCCTCAATGGTCGGCCACTATCTGATGGAAGAAGAGCCCGACCACGAAATGACCAAGGCTGTGAAACAATTCATCGGTCGCGAAGAATGCAAGTTCGCCTTGGATTATCGCAACAAGTGGGTTCACGACCAGCGTCCTCGGATCGCCGATCTGGGCATGGTTTGGAAAAGGGAGAAACGATGGAGGAAGACCGAAAAAGGGCGCACTCTTTCCTTTGGCATGGGTGACCAGCCATCCATCACAGTTGACACCCTTGCATCAACAATGCAGGCGGCCCTTGAGGGTGTGGCACGACTTCTTGATGACACCTTCGCCGTATTCTGGGAGACCATCAAAGAAGTGGTCGATATAAGGGAGACCGTGGATGGATTCCAGGTGATCCACACGTTCTAGTCTCCTCCTGCTCCGCGATTCGCTGTGTCCGCAAGCGGTGTTTCTTCCGTGGTTCCGGGGCGCCATCAGCGCACCAAAATGAGAGACTCAGATCGATGAGTTCGGCCGGCAAGGCGGCGAGCTGGAGCATCCACTGGCTGAGGAGAGGGGGCTATCCAACCCTGGACGCCGATGCTTCCCGGGCTCATAGCGGGGTTGTGGGTTTGTAGCTCGAGTTCCTCTTCCGCCCTTGTGTTCAACTCTGTATAGGATTGGGTGTTGGGTATGCCTTTCGCACGAGAGCAGGACCTAGTGCTTCTATTGGGTGAAGACGGGAAGCGATTCATAGTGCGCTTGAGCCCCGGGGAGGAACTGCATACCCACCGGGGCTTTCTCAAACATGACGATATTCTGGGCCAGCCTCTGGGGGCACAGATGGCCTCTCACCTGGGGCATCCCTTTTATCTTCTTCGGCCTTCCGTCCACGACCTGATAATGAGTATTAGACGCGAAAGTCAGATTATCTACCCCAAAGAGAGTGGGTATGTGTTGCTGAAGATGAATATCGTGTCTGGCAGCAGGGTCATTGAGGCGGGTACAGGCAGTGGGGCGATGACTATAGCCTTAGCCCAAGGGGTTATGCCTACCGGTAACATCTACTCCTATGAGAGGCGGCAGGACATGATCGATGTTGCCACAGGTAACTTGTCCAAGCTGGAGTTGTTACAATACGTAGAGTTGAAGTGCCGCGGTATCGCCGAGGGCTTCGACGAGAAAGACGTTGACGCCGTGTTCATGGACGTACGAGAGCCTCACTTCTACATCGGCCAGGTGAAAGAGGCCTTGGCAGGCGGAGGCTTTTTCGGAGCTCTGGTGCCCACCACCAATCAGGTGTCAGCCTTGTTGGAGAGGCTGCACAGTGAAAGGTTTGTGGATCTGGAAGTGAGCGAGATACTGCTCAGGCATTACAAGACAGTGCCTGCTCGCTTGCGACCTGAGGATCGCATGGTCGCCCATACCGGATACCTGGTGTTCGGGCGGCCCCTGAGAGAAGAGTGATGGACGGAAGCAAGATAAGGGTAGTGACGGATAGCACCTGCGACCTCCCCAAGGGCGAGGTTGATCGGTTGGGAGTTGTCGTGGTTCCCTTGTCCGTCAGCTTTGGGCCCGAGGTTTTTCTTGACGGTGAGCTCACTCACGACGAGTTTTGGGAGAAGACGAAGGGACCCTTCTGGCCCAAGAGCTCTCAGCCGTCGGTGGGCGCCTTCGAGGAAGTCTTTGCTCCGTTGGTGGAAGAGGGGTATCGAGTACTGTGTCTCACTATCACCAGCCATCATAGTGGGACCTACAACAGTGCCTGGGCAGCCGCCCAAAGGTTCGGTGGCAGCGTGACCGTGGTTGATTCCCTCAGCGTCTCGGCCGGCCTGGCCTGGCAGGTCCTTGCTGAAGTGGAGGCCGCCCGGAAAGGGATGGCACTGGAGGACATAGTCACCATTAGTCACGACATGGCCACAAGGACGAAGCTCTTTGCCGTCTTGGACACCATCGAGAACGTGAGGAGGGGCGGCAGGGTGGATAAGGTGATGCCGTTGCTGAGCCGGTTGATGAGCGCGTTCAGTCTGAAGCCCATACTCAAGATGGTGGACGGGGAGCTAGATCTGGCTGCGACCGCTCGCTCGTACGAAAAGGCCCTGAAGAGGATTCAGGAGGAGGTGGTTGCTGTGGCGCCGCTCGAGAAGATGGCGGTGATCCATACTCGTTTGCCAGAGAGAGCTGCGAGCTTCGCTGATACCTTGGCTTCCGCGACCGGGGTTCCCAGGGGACAGATTCCCATGGTGGAAATGGGCCCGGCGATAGCTACCCACGCAGGTCCAGGTGTGATAGGCGCCTTTGTGCTTTCCGAGACTG
Source organism: Chloroflexi bacterium B3_Chlor (assembly GCA_005223035.1). Classification (GTDB taxonomy): domain Bacteria; phylum Chloroflexota; class Anaerolineae; order UBA7937; family B3-Chlor; genus B3-Chlor. Next base: position 11,089 of record NJBK01000040.1, on the reverse strand, counting down.
CGCCCGATGGGGGGAAAGCAGGAGAAGCTTGAGAGGAGTGAGGGTGAGAAGGCGAGGCCAGTTGCCGGGCAAATGCCCGCAGTGCGGCGGGCCGATAAAGGAAACGGAGACAACCTGGCTGGGGCCCTCCTCCGCCGAATGTCCCTATTGTGGGTCAGTGGTCAATGCCGCGTGATGGGTTGGGTTCTCTTCCTTAGCATCCCTCCATGTGGAGGGTGCAACCCCGACCGGACTCTTGACTGACATGTGGAGCGGTCTATGGAGTCGGAAAGGTACATCGAGGCAACCATAGATGGTGTGACCTACAAGTTTCCCGAGGAACTTCACTACTCAAAAGATGGCCTGTGGGTCAGCGTGAATGGTCAAATAGGTCGAGTTGGAGTTGGCGACTACTTGTATCGCTGCATATCGCCCGGCTTGAGCTTCATTGAAGCCCATCCGCCGGGTACGGAAGTGAGGCAAGGTGAAGCGATGGGGAGCTTCGAGCTGGTCAAGGCCGAGGTGCCGATCCCCTCTCCCGTCACTGGCATCATCGAGGAGATCAACGACGATTTGATGAGCAACCTGTGGCTGCTGGATAGCGATCCGTACGGTGAGGGCTGGTTGGCGTTCTTCAGACTTAGTGACTTTGCCTCGGACCGACGAGACTTGATGGACGCTGACGCGTACCGTGCCATGCTAGAGATGACGGTGAAACCATCTCTCGCCGATGAGCGCTGAGCAGATGGCGGTGGGCGAGGAAGGCGGTGAGCGCCCCAATCAAGGCTTTGTGTTGCTGATTAGGTCTAGCTTCTTCTTTCGAGGTAGTCGCCGTATCGCGGCCTCTTGCCGTCTCGCCTCTCCAGGTGTGGAGTGGTGTTGGTGGTATGCCAGGGTCACCGGCAGGCGGGCTCTCGTATATCTGCTCCCTTTTCCCGCCTGGTGAGCTCGAAGCCTGCGGTGCAGGTTCGTAGTCCAGCCGGTGTAAAGGGTCCCATCGGCGCATCTCAGGATGTAGGTGCACGCCATCTCATTTGCTCTCGCGTTGATCCAGTTTCTTCCTGAGATTCCGGAACTGGGTGAGTCCGAGCATGGACCCAAGAGTCCTCGTGCCTCGGAGCTCATCTAGCTCTGCCCTGGCTCCTTCCTCCTCTGGCGTGCGTCTGCCTTCGAGCCAACGGCTGCGCGTATCCATCAGTTCTGTGAACAGCTCTTCCCACACCTCGCCGTCCACAGCGGCGAGCTTCTGCTGGAGTTCCCTCAGATTGTCAACATAGAGGTCAATCCAGCGGCCGATGTTCTCCCGATTGGCGAGGCAGATATCTCGATTAGTTGCCGGATCAGTAGACGGAAACTGGGTCGCTCGCCAGAAGACTGGACCGGGAAGTCTCCTCAAGTCTCTCCATGAGGGGGCCTGCGTGGCGGTCATCAACAGAGCCGTGGCGAGCATAAGAGGTAGATGTTCAAGTCCCGCCACCTGACCATCATGTTCGGCTACATCCAGGAAGAAAGGTTCTGCGCCCAGCGTACGAACCATGCTGGTCACGAGTTCTATCGCCGCCGGGTGCGCTTTGGGTGAGGGTACCAGACAATACGTTGAGCCAGCGAAGAGATCCGGTGTAGCCGCATCCGGTTCTGTCTCATCCGTGCCCACCGTGGGATGGCCTCCAATGAAGTGAACCGTGTCCGGAAGAAGCTCATCGGCCCATCTCAGAACCTCTCCCTTAACAGTTGATGTGTCTGTGACCACGCAATCGGGCTTCAGGTAAGGGCCGGTCGCTTCAAGTATCTGCTTGACAGACACCACTGGCGTCGTTATGATCACCAACTCAGCCTCCTCGACTGTGGAAATCAAGTTACCGTCCCACTTCTCAACGGCGCCCAGCTTGAGAGCCTTTTTGGAGACAGAGCTGTCCTTGTCATGACCCACAATCTTGAAATCCGGTCCGGCTTTTCGCAAGGCCAGGCCGATGGATGACCCGATCAGGCCCAGTCCAATAATGGCAACCTTGGGTTGAGACATTTAGACCTCCCACACGTGTGAAGCTGCAGTCTAGTTGAGCTCGTCAGCAGCTTGCAGAGCCACCAAGAGTCCATTCTTTCCATCCGCGGAGTCGGTTTCGCCCCGATGATCCTCATGATGCGCGATGAGCCAAACCGCCTCGGGGGAGCAGCCGGCCTCTCGCGCCAACTCTGCTCCTAGGGCGGCGTGGTGGCGGTGCACATAGAAGGGATACCGCCAGGTTCCTGAGTTCCCATCTATCATCTCCCAGAATCTGGGGGCCAATGCTCTGGCTAGCACTGCGATCACTCGATGCCAGATCCGCACCGGGCCGATCGTTTTTCCTACGTCGTGGAGCAGGGCGGCGCGCAAGAGCGACGCTTCAGCCTCCTGAGCTTCACGCAGGGTGCGGAAAACGGCCCAACCATGGTGCTGATCTATCGACGACATACTGCGGAATAGCTCCAGCTGAGAAGCAGCCAGGTACTCTCTCAGGGCCTTGGTCGTCTCACGGTTGATGTTGGCTCCCAGAGCTATGGTGAACTGTCGGACACGATACCGAACCCCCAAGCGATCACACCCCCAGTATCAAGCGTCTGAGCAGTAGATATGGCGGGTAGATGATGGAACTGAAGAGGGGGATGTAGCGATCAGCTATGATCACCAAGAGGAGTATCATTGGGCCATAGCGTTCATAGCGAGAAAAAGTGTATGACCAGCGGTAGGCCCAAGGAGCCCTGATACTGCCCAAGATACCCATGAGCACTCCGTAGCCGTCAAGCGGAGGCAGCGGCAGCAGATTGAAGATGGCCAACCCGATATTGACCATGGAGACAACAAGCAGAAGCTGCAGTATGAAGTTCGGAAGAACGGCCCCCATCCTGAAGGGTACAGCAAGCAAAGCAGCCGTTGTCAGGTTAGCCAGAGGGCCGGCAAGAGAGACGATTCCCATCCCCGTCCGAGGACCGTATCGCAGTCTATAAGGGTCAACAGGCACTGGCTTTCCCCAGCCGATACCGAAGCCGGTGAGAGCGGTGAAGAATATCATCAACGTGCCTAGAGGATCTAGGTGCACTATCGGATTCAAGGACACGCGCCCCAAGTTCTTCGCGGTAGGATCCCCCAGTTCGGCCGCCATCCAGGCGTGACAGCACTCGTGAACGTCAATGGCAACCAAAACGGCGACGATGATGGCAATGAACCTGGGCAAATCTAGGCCAAACATGGACTGTTCACTCTCCTTGACTTGCAAACTTGGGTAATGATATTATAGCTCAAATCGAGGTCAAGGCAAAGAATTGGCCGCGATTGCGTTTGAGTGGTATAATGGAGTATTGTCGAGGAGAAGACACCGGTATGGTGATGGAGATTCATCTGAACGATGTTGTTCGTTTGCGGAAGAAGCATCCCTGTGGCAACTACGAATGGCGGGTAGTGCGCGTGGGTGCCGACATCGGCATCCAGTGCCTGGAATGTGACCGCAGGGTGTTGCTGCCGAGGCGCATATTCGAGAAGCGAGTCAAGGCTTTCGTGTCCCAAGGAAGGGTATCTCCCCCTGCGGGGCACGAAGCATGACTCGGGATAGGACATTCGCCGCCGTCGTCAGGAACAGGAACTTCTTCGTCCTCTGGATGGCACAGATTCTCTCCCAGACGGCGCAGAACGGCATCCATTTTGTTCAGATAGTTCTCATCGAGACCCTCACTCGTTCCACAGCTCACATGGCAGTCATGATTCTATCCTTTAGCCTGCCAGCTGTATTGCTGAGCTCCGTGGCCGGGATCGCGGTTGATCGCCTCTCAAAGAAGGTGGTCATGTTGGGTAGCAACGGCCTTCGGGTGTTTACGGTCGTCACCTACATCGTGGTTCTGGATCGGCTGGGGGGATGGTCACTGCTGATGGTCATCTATGCGGTCACCTTTATCTCTTCAGCTATTGGCCAGTTCTTTGCTCCGGCTGAGGCAACCACTATCCCTCTGCTGGTGGGAGAAGAGCGGCTGTTGACCGCCAATGCCCTTTTCAACTTAACGCTCATCGGCACCCAGGTGGTGGGGTTAGTGATCGTGGCTCCCTTGATGGTAAAAGTATTGGGAATAAAAGGCGCCTTTTCCACGGTGGCGCTGATGTATCTGGTTGCCTCGCTACTCGTGTCTCGCATACCCCGCGACAAGCCCAGGCTGGTGGTCGAATCTGGGGCATCCATGCTGAAAACGGTTTGGGAAGAGCTGCGCGAGGGATGGCGTTATGTGGCCAGCAAGCGACCCATACTCATCGCGCTGAGCCAACTGACCACGGCCACCACTCTGTTGTTGATGATGGCCATGATCGCTCCTGGCTATGCCACTCGGGTTCTGGGCATGCTGCCTGAGGATGCGATTCTCGTGTTCGCGCCCGCAGGTGTGGGCATGCTAGCCAATACCTTCTTGGTGGGACGCTTCGGGTACAGATTCCGCCGAGAAGTGATGTCCAGCCTCGGGTTTTCAGCCATGGTTATCACGCTCTTTGGCTTTGGCCTGGCGGGGTTCGACCTTCCCTTGTGGTCGACCATCCCCAAAGTGTCGACGGTCATGCTCTTATCGCTGATGCTGGGAGCGGAGATGTCTTTGGTGGTCATACCTTCTGAGACCCTCCTGCAGGAGAAATCGCCGCCTGAGCTTAGGGGGCGAGTCATTGCAGTATACTTCCTGCTAGCCAACTTGGTGGCGATACCGATTATGCTCGTGGTGGGGACTTTGGCGGACCAGATAGGAATCGCTCGGGTTCTCATGGGAGTGGTCGTGATTCTCATGGTCATAGCGGCCACGACTACATATCAGGCTTTCAGGCTGCGCAGGGTAGGAGGAGGAATCTTTGATGCCGACGCGGCCATTGAATACTACTCCCACTCAGGGGACGAGTAGATGACGAGGAGAGAATGGGTTCAAAGACGAAGGTGCTCGCAATAGGCCTGGATGGCGTTCCCCTTAGTATCATAGAGTCTTGGGCTGCGGAGGGCAGACTGCCCAATCTTCGCAGACTCATGGATCAGGGAGCGGTGGGGGAGCTGAAGTCAACCATACCTCCCACCTCCGGTCCTTCATGGTCTACCTTCATGACCGGCAAGAACCCGGGCAAGACTGGGATATACGATTTCCTCTATCGCCAGGAAGGAACCTACATCTTTCCGCCAGTGAACGCCAGCATGCGCGACGGTCTGGCGGTGTGGAAGCTCCTCAGCGATCAAGGCAGGAAAGTGGGGATAGTGAATGTGCCTATGTCCTACCCCGTGGAGGAAGTGAATGGGTTTATGATCAGCGGCTGGATGACGCCCTATTCGGCCGAGGATTTCAGCTACCCCCCTGATCTGTGGCGGGAGCTGAGAGACGGAGTTGGGTACTATGCCATCTACCCCACAGAGACCTTCTCCGAGGCCCGCCGTGAGAGCTTCCTGAAGGCTTGCGATGAACTACTGGACTTGAGGTCCAGAACAGTGTCGTATCTGATGGACAGATACCCTGCCGACTTGTTCATGGTCGTCATTTTCGATACGGACCGCATGTTGCATCAGCTGTGGCACTACCTGGATCCCGCTCATCCGTGGCGGGACCCCGGGGACGGCACGGACAAGAGCGGGCCGGTGGTGCGATACTTCGAGAAGGTGGACGAAAAGGTCGGTGAGATTGTCAGCAGGGTTGATGAGGATACGCTGGTGATGGTTCTTTCCGACCACGGCATGGGTCCAGCCCATAACTTCATCGTCCTCAATAACTGGCTCTTGGATGTTGGACTTCTGCGACTGAAGCGTGATCCCTGGAGAGTCCTCAAGTATCAACTCTTCAGGATGGGGTTCACACTGCGCAACGTCCACGGTGTTGCTGACAGAATCGGCCTTGCCAAGCACGCCGAGTACAAAGGTCTCTACTCCATGGACTACCTGATGAAGAGGGTGTTCTTGTCCTTCCTGGACGTGGACTGGTCCCGATCCAAAGCCTACTCCTTTGGTCGCCACCTGGGCTCCATCTATCTCAATGTGAAGGGCAGGGAGCCTGAGGGTATCGTGAACCCCGGCCGAGAGTATGAGGAGGTGAGGGAGGAGATCGTTCGCTTGGCCCGACAATTCGTCCATCCGCGTTCGGGCGAACCCCTCATTGGCGAGATCTTGAAGAAGGAGGACATCTATCACGGGCCTCATCTCGACCGGGCACCAGACCTCATCCTGCGCCCCAGGGATGAGAGGGACATCTTCTTCGGGCTTGCCGATTTCGGCTCCAATGTCACCGTCGATACCGTCTATCGGTACTCCGGCATGCATCGAGACTACGGACTACTGATGATGAGTGGCAAGGGGATAAGGAATGGTGCGACGATAGAGGATGCCGCCATCGAGGATCTGGCGCCCACAATCCTTTATGCCATGGGTTCGCCCATTCCCCAGGATATGGACGGCCGGCCTCTGACCGACCTGTTCTCCGAGGAGTTCAGAGCGCAGGTTCCCGTGCACTATGCCGAACAGGATTCCTCAAGGGAACTCCGTGAGACGGGATACACCGAGGAAGCGGAGGAAGAAATCAGAGAGCGGCTGAGGGGTCTGGGGTATCTGGGCTAGGGCCGGTCGGCTTAGCGGCTGAGCAGCAGAGTAGTCAGATTGATAACTTCATCGGCCGCTAGTTTGATAGAGAGCTCTTTGACGAAAGCGCCCATGATGGGCCAGTACTTCTTGTTGAACCTGGGCAGCACGGATATGACCTTGTCGCCGAACCCTTTGTCTATCTCCTCATGTTGCCGTAGCCATTCCTCGGAAGTCTCATCCTCCTCCTCTTGGCCGGCAGCGGCCATGATCTCCTCTGAGATCCAATCGCCGAAGATGGGAGAGCAAAGGGCATAGCGACCTCCGTCTTCGACCGCCAATCCCCGGCTCGTCAGATCACGCAGGTTGTGCTTCGCCCTGGCGTGGAGCTCAGCAATCCGCTTGATATCGGGATCGGCTTCTTTCTCTTTCCTGGCCCGCCTCAGCGCCAGCAAAGCCAGAAGCGTGATCTTCTCGCTTTCTGTGGAATGAGTCCATTGATAGGTGAGGTGAGGATCGGCCTGCTGGGCATGATGGGCGGCCAGCCTCTCCCGCGCCTCCAGGTGTTGCTCGTTGATGGATAGAACCTGGCGATAGTGCTCCAGCGCCTCTTCGATCTCTCCCCCTTCCCGGAGCTGCTCGCCCAGAGCCAGGTGGGTTTGGCAGAAACCGGACCTGGCCCCGACGTCCTCTGGATCTATGTTCAGGGCCTTCTGATACTCCTCGGCGGCTTGAGGTAGATCCCCTCGCTCGAAAGTGAGAGAGGCGATGCCCACTTGTGCCGTCAGGTTTTGAGGGTCGACCTCCAGGGCGCTGCGATAGCTATCCAGAGCTCTGTCCGTCATCCCTGTTTCGTGGAACTCCTCTGCGATCTCGATGTACCTGGTGGCGATAGGGCTAACCTCTATCAGTTCCTCGATCACCCGGTCCAAGGGTTTGTTCTCCAGCAGCCACAGCCTCATCAGACCTACGGTGAAGGAGTTATCAGAGGCCAGGACGTCCTTCTCTTGGAGATGTCTCAGGGAGTCGGTCACCTCCCGCTGGGTGATGCGCACTTTCTGCTTCTTCAGAAGCTGGTGGAGCGACTTTGCGTTCTTGCCGTCCTCGGCCAGCGAGAGCGCCGTGAGGACGTACCTCTCGGGGTCGGAGGCATCGTCCCACACGAACTTGAGGTTGACGGTGCCCCTCTCCACCACGTCGCCGAGCACGGCCTCAATATCCTTGGGGGCGATGCGTCGCTTGCCTGTCTTCTGGCAGTAGCCGAAGAGTTCATGGCAGAGCAGTTGGGTGAAGTAGGGATGGCCGGAGGTGATGTGCAAGATGTCCTCGACCGCCTGGGGGGTATACTCGATCACTCCAGCGACGGGCTGGGTGATCAGGCGAGAGGCCTCCTCCTTCTCCAGGAAGCTGATCTTCTTGTACAGGGCGATGCGGAAGAAGTCGGTATAGGAGGCCTGCATGTGCTCCAGTTTGCGGCCGGAGGAGCCGATGCAGAAGATGAAGGCCAGGGGGCCAGGGGCGTGCATCAGGCGGGAGAAGTAGGGGATCAGGTCTTGGGCGAGCATCTCCCTGCGGTGGGTTCTTCGAGGGAGTCGAACTCGTCGAAGATCAAAAGCAGGCGGCGGTCGCCGATAGCCTCACTGAGTTGAGGGAGGAATTGGTTTTGGAAGAGTTCGGGGTCCTGGGAGAAGTCTTCTCTATCAGGTTCAGGCAGAGAGATGTCCTCGGCTGTGCGCAGGGTGCGGGTGATCTCCTTGGCGAGGCGCCACAGGAAGCGCTCAATCGAAGTATGAGTGCGGCCCTGAAGGTCGAAGAAGACGGGAATGTAGGTGGGGGGAAGGTGGAAGGGGATCTGTTTGAGGACGGAGGTTTTGCCAACGCGGCGTTGGCCGTGGATGACGAGGATATGGTCGACGAACTTGCCGGTGAGGGAGCGTTGCGCCCAATCGAAGACGTCCTGGCGGCCGAAGAACATCGTCTTCTCGGTGACCGGAGCACCGGCGATGTATGGGTTGATCATCTCGGACATCTTCAACCCCGACTATCATAGGATGGCGGCAACGCCTGTCAAGGGAGCATTGCTCGAGTGTAGCCGTCGATGGCCTGGAGATTCGGCCGCTCGTGAGAAGCGCACCAGCGGGTCGCTTCTCGAGTCCCATTTTATCATACTGATCATAAGCTGTCAATGTTATTGACCTGCACTGTGTCGCCACTGATGATCACCTTGTCCCCCGTCCGTATCTGAGAGATATCGATGAGGTCCACCATGGGGATGTCTGAGATGATGGCGCCAACCGCTACGACGGCTTCGCTCTCAGCGTTGATCATTCCCGCCGGGGCCACACGCTTCTTACACAGGCGGTAGATGGTATAGGAGCCCACGGTACTGCCCTTGCCTCTTGGGAAGACCAGTATCTTACCGGCAATGGACTGTCCCTCTAGCTCATGGCCCGGTTCTACCACCGCGCCCGTTTCCGGATCCACGCCGCCGAAGAAGCCTATCGCCTCGCGAGACACCAGCGCTTCTCCCTCTGCATGGCCCTCCGTGATCACTCTACCCGCAAGCTTCATGGTAGCCATCTCCCGCTGATGGCGGCCTCGACACATTGGAACAGGGAGCCGAACCGCACTTGCATACCCAGATGACTAAGGAGATAGAAAGCCCCTTTGCCCGAGTTGGTGGCCACGCTGCCGAACCCCATCTCGTGGATGGGAGCTCCAAGCAGGCAGGCATCGGCCACCACCCTGCCGCCGCAGGATTCTATCTTGTCTGCCGTCCCCTCGGCTCTGGCGGCGTTGAGCACATCTCGGGCGGTGGTGACCCACAGCTGGGCTTTTGTCCTTCTCCCTGCCAGTAGTTCAGCTACTTTTTCTATCTCTTTCAGCGACGCGTGGGGACATCCAATCCACACCAGGTCGATGTCTCTCGCCACGCCATCCAAAGCCTCGTAGCCCTCCTTGAGGTGCTCAACGGTCATGGTGACCGGGTCATCGGCCAGCACAGTCCCTGTCCGTGCCTCCGCAGTGACACCTTCCACGTGATAGAGTGCCACCGCTCCACTGGCGGCCATGGCTGCCCCCAGGACCTTCAGTTGCTCCAACGCGGGCTTGGCATGCGAGTTCAGACGGAAGTAGGGGACCGCATCACCCACTTTCTGTCCTACCATATAGCCCAGAGCGCCAAAATCGGCAACGGATTCCACAGGGCAGTTGACCTCGACCAGATGGCGAGCCCGGCGATTCTCCTCCAGATGAAGGCCATACTTCGCAGTGCGTCCCGATATCGCTGCAGCCAGGGCGCTGGGGCCGCCCTCGCGATTGGTGCGGGCGCCCAGCACGGAGTTGGCGTAGCTCACCGCAGAGGATTCGCTCCAGGCGACGTGCTGCCCGAGCCCAGGGTTGTTTCCGATCAGATAGGGGGTACAGGAACAACTGGGGGCGATGCCCATGGCACGGTAGACCTTGATGATCTCCAACTGGCGCGTGGCATACTCTTCGGGGATTCCCAACTCCTGCCAGGCCTTGAGGTCCATTCCCGCCGGATTGAGAGTGGTTGGCACCTTCACCCGAGCCCCCTGATCTGCCCATTCCTGAAGGAATCCAAGGCCTGCGTCGCCCAGGTTGCCATAGCTAACGCCCGCGACCTGTGCACTGACCACAGGCACCAGTTCCTCCGCCTCGTATATGTTGGCCAGGGCGACCACAATCTCCATCGCTTTCTTGGTGGCTGGACCCTGGGCTCCCGCCAACATCGCTTGCTCTTCGGTTGTCAGACGCATCAGAGCTTTCTAGTCCTCATACCTTGTCCGCTTGAAGGCGTTCCTCTCCGGCGCCGACCGTGGCGCGCCTGCGGGAGTGTGCCAGGGGATGGTGGCGTCCAAGCCCATCTTGGTGGTTCGCGTCTTCTGCCCAGGAGCGTGCAGAGCCGAGGGGTCGAGGGAACTGCTGGGCTCGTCCTCCCGAACTACCAGGTCTCTATGCGCTTGAAACCGGGTGGCGATGGCCCATTCGACATCGTTGGGATCGTAGATGTCTATGTCCTCATCAACCACCACTACGTGCTTCAAAGAGCTGTGCCCTCGAAAGGCCGCATCGATGGCGCGCAGCCCATCGTCGGCCTCCTTCTTCTCTATTTGCACCACGGCGTGCAACCAGGAAGCGCCGCCTGGCGTCAAGAGCACATTCAGGCACCGACAGACTTTGCTCACCTCAGCATAGATGGTGGGTTCGCGGGGCAGGCCCATCAGCAACTTGTGCTCCGGTCCGCCCGGCAGCAGCGCCTGATAGATGGGATCTCGACGATGGGTGATACACGTGACCTCAATGACGCGTCCCTCCCGCACAATGTCCATGGTGCCTGTAAGGTCGAGGAAAGGGCCCTCCGGTGCCGTGTCCCGTGTGATCCGTCCCTCCAAGACGATCTCCGTTTCGGCGGGGACCTCCAGATCCACAGTTAGGCATCGGACCAAGGGCGTAGCCCGCAGGGCATTGGCGATGCTGAACTCGTCAACCTCTGGGGGAGGAGACATAGCCGCGGCCAGGAGGACTGGCAACGAGTTGCC
>NJBK01000065.1 GCA_005223035.1 Chloroflexi bacterium B3_Chlor | reverse complement strand
CGAAGATGAGGAACGAGGGTCGTGCCAACCGGATGATTGGCCCTGATGCCCTGACGCACAGGTAGCTCCCACCTGCAGAACCGGCGTAGACCGACCCCCAGAGTAGCGACCAGAGGAAGCGCAGACTCCGCCCGCCTCTGCACTCCCTCTGTCTACGCACCGCTGACAGGCTTGGCGTAACTTGGGCCAAACTCCCCTTCCTGCTCGCGCCGCCCACAGCCCCGGCGTCTGCGTCGACTCCACCTAGATTGTCGTCGAGCCGCCATCGTGGCAAGGAGTTGTCTCTACCGTCTCGTCAGCAGCCGGGCGGCTGCATGATAGGCCGGGGCACGTTCCTTAAACAGGGCCACGCGTGATTGAGGTCTGCTCCTCGATCATATCGAACTGCTTCACGCTGAAGTCGCTGAGGGCGGGATGACCTACGATCTGGGCGACAATCGGCCCCTCCAGGTAGGCCTTCAGAGATGCCTCATCGTCGAACAGCATGATCCCGCCCGCTTCGCTTTCCGCTTCGTTCATGATCCAGATCTTCCAGCCCAGACCGGCAACGGCCGCGATTCCGCTGGCGAGGGGAGCTACGGCCTGCTCGTAGTCGGCTCGTGAAACGTTGAACTTGAAATTGATCTGCAGAATCTTCCCCGACATGGTTGTTCCTCCCTTGGACTGAATGGTAGTGAATCCATCGATCAAATCCAGGTGAACTCACTACGTGTCGATTCGACCAGTGGGTGTTGACTTGTTCGATTTCCACCTCCTCCCTAGTGCTGGTAGCCGTCCGGAACCGGTCCCTCCATCTCCCATCGTGCTCGCCACAGATAGAGTGAGTGGGCGGTTGCGGACGACCAGCTGCTGCTCGGCCCCATTCCTCGTGAGCAGGTACACGGCGTCGACTACCGGTGGTGGCCCGGGCCTGGGCGGCAGGGGCTCCAGCGCTTCGATGTCGAATTGCTCATCTGTGTACCCGCGAGGGATAGTCGGATCCCAGCGTGATAATGTGGGTACTATTGCTCCAATAATAGAGGATATGAGAAGTCCTGTCAAGGGACTGCCGGCGGCTTTGAGAGGCTCCCGCTCCGCGCGCCGCAGTTGGCGATTCCTTTTGGTGCCCGGGCGCTCTCCCTTGGTCCAGGCACGCTCTGGAAAGTGCATGCGTTAACGGATGTAGGGGCCTGTGACTCCTTCGTTGGCGAAGTGGCCAGGATGAAACCGATGAACATCAGCACAGTCCCCAGGAATTCGCTGAGATAGAGATACTCTGTCAGTCCGAAGCGGCTCAGTGCGCCTCCCAGGCCCGGGGCTAGTGCCCCCAGGGCGATCAAGATGGTTCCTACGGCTTGGTTGCCAAAGGCGCGTCGGCGCCAATAGACCACCGTTGAATAGATGGCGCCACCTGCGAGGGCGATCAAGCCATAGATGTTGAAGAAGGGCGTCAATATCCGCACCCCGGCTGTGGCGATGGCATGGCCACTCAACTGGGCCCCCGGGAGGAGAGTGGGGTCCAGTCGAGCCGTGAAGACCCTGAAGGTCGCGTATAGTGAGCCCAGCAGCAGGACGATCAGGATGACATTCGCCCGCGAGCGGCGCGCCAGCAGGTAGACCGTCCCCTGGCCCAGCCATGCGGCTACGAGTATCGCGCCGCACAGATACCAGAGTCGGAAGACGAGCGGGTTCCATCCCAGGGCACCGTTTATGGCCGCCATCGATTCTGCGACGGCGTACAGAGTGAGACCGAAGCCCCAGATCAATAGATGGAAGCCCTTCCTGAGGGTGTAGCGCCTGAAGACCATGCCAGCGAAGATGAACGTGATCACGCTGGTGACAAACGGCATAACTGTATTGATGGCTTGCATGGGTTGTTTCCTCCTTATCTGATGCGACTCACTTGGACTTGTGGTGCCGTCCGGCTTCCACAACGTCAAGACCAGATACAAAACGATACGCGTCTGGTCCTACAGATACTGTGTGAGCCACTCGGGGGTGATGCCGATGAAGAATGCGTTCAGCGCGGTGAACGTGCCGGTGATGAGCAGGATCCCCACGCCGACCATGAGTAACCCGCTAGCCATCTCCACCGCTCGCATGTGCCGGTTGAGCCGTCGCAGCCATCCGACCCCTCGCGTCAGCAGCGCCGCCGTCACCAGGAAGGGAGCGGCCAACCCCATCGCATACACAAAGACGAAAACCACCCCTCGCGAGGGTTCCGCGAACGCCAGTGTCACCACCGCACCTAACAGAGGTCCGACGCAGGGGGTCCAACCTGCAGCGAAGGTCACACCGAACAGGGCCGAGCGAGCGAAGCCCAACTCCATGCCCGCTCCGATGTCTACCTGCCGGGTCACATTGAGTATGGGGATGGTGAGGATCCCCATGGTATGAAGACCGAACAAGAGCAGGATCGCGCCGCCGAGCTTGGTGATCCATTCACTGTACTGCTGCAACGCGCCGGCCAGTATGGTCGTGGGCAGGCCAAACAGAATCACGAACACCAGAGTGAAGCCCCCGACGAAGAACAAGGCGTGGCTGAAGACTTGCCGGCGGCTGGGTGACGAGTCGCCTGACAGGGTGTTCCCCGACAGGTAGCTCAAGTACACGGGTACCAGCGGCAACACGCAGGGCGAGATGAAGGAGAGCAAGCCAGCCGCGAAGGCCAGGGGAAAACTGACAGACGGCATCAGGTACGGTGCCTCCGTGTGCATGCACTCGCGCAGATCACGCCATTTCACCTCGACTCTGTCTCACGATACATGATTCTAGCACTGGGGCATGAAAAGCGAAAGAACACAACGGCGCATTGCCCCAGCCGCCGAACGACGCGACTAGAAACAGGCCAAACGGCCCTAGTACACTTGGCCTGGGCACTGTATTATTTCAGGTATGCAAGTGAGGGAGCTTTGGCTGCCCTCAGAATACATTCGTGTTTGGGGGTAGTGTCCACATGGAGAAGACTGCAAGAGGGAAGATGGAGACACAGAGGCCGGGTAACAAACAGCGCTCCGGGCTTCGACTCAACGCGTGGTGGCTGGTCATAGGCCTGGTGGCCCTGGCGGTCGTGCTATTGGTCTCAGCCTGCGGCGCGCCCCAGGCGGAATTGGAGCCCACCGCCACTCAGGCGGTGGCGCCACCTGCGGCAACCAGCACTCCGCCGCAGCTGAGCTTGCCTAGCTGGGTCCTCAACGGGTCACAGAAGGTCCAGTCGTCTTACGTCGCCGGCACGCTACATGCGGAGGAACTGGCGTACATCCCCTGCTACTGCTCCTGCGGTGCATTCGGCCACACCGCCGTTATTGACTGCTTCATCGCGGGCACGGACGCCACCGGCGCTCCCGTGTACGACAATCACGCCTATTATTGAGACCTCTGTATGAATGTGGCGCTGGATGCGTCCAAGATGCTGGATGAGGGGAGGCCGCTTGCCGAGGTACGCGCGGAGATCGAAGGCCGCTATGGCCACTTTGGCCCCGCGACCGATACTCCCTTGCCTCCGGGTAGCTAGTGATGGCGGCTCCACTCCGTCAGGGACGCCGGCCAATTGCCGGGACGATCGCGCACGTGCTCGTGCGGCATTGGTTGCTACTCCTCAACGTCTCTCTGGGCCTGTTCGTCTTGGGGGCGGTGGCGGCGCCTGCGCTCATGGCAGTGGGCTTAGAGTGGCCGGGCCGGATCCTCTATGCTCTGTATGGCTTCACGTGCCACCAACTGCCGCAACGCTCGTATTTCCTATTCGGCCCCAGGCTAGTACAGACGTACTCCTGGGAGCAGTTGCTCACTGCGGGCATGGACCCAGTGTGGCCCCGTCAGTTCCTGGGCACGGCTAAAATCGGTTACAACCTGGGGCTGGCCCACCGTAACACTGCGATCTATTCGTCTCTGTTCGTTGGAGGCATTCTGTTTGCTCTCTTCGGCCAACCGCTTCTAAGAGGTAGATGGCATGTTTCGAGACGGCAATACCTGGTTCCCTGGCTCTTGGCCGTGCTCTTCATGGCGCTGGACGGCGGGTCCCATCTGGTGAGCGAACTCACCGGCTGCGGCTTTCGGGCGGATAACGGGTGGTTGCGGTTGCTGACCGGAGGGGCACTTCCGTCCCACTTCTATATGGGGGACGGCGTCGGTTCCTTCAACTGGCTGATGCGTACGCTGACTGGAGCGCTGATGGGTTTGACTACTGTCTGGTTCGTGTTGCCCATCCTTCAAAAGGGGTTTAAAGAACGGCCAGCCACCCCTGCAATGCAGGTGACCGGCGAGGGAGCGGCAGCTTCTGCTGCTACCGAAACTCGCCTGTCGCCTTCTCTCTAATGCTTGAACGTATAGCCTGGCGCCAGGGTACAACATGGCGGTGATCCTGAGGACGAACTCCAAGACTGCCAGGACAAGGGGAAATGAAAGTGGAAGTATCGGTCGCGAGGCCGAGTAGGAAGGACGTGATACTGCCATCGAGGATCTCTATCGTCCCTCAGCGTCGCGATCCGCACATTCCAGGATCCACCAATAGACAGAAGAAGCAAGGAGGTACAATCATGAAAAGATCAGTTGCACTAGCGCTTACGCTCATTATGGTCGGCTCGACGCTCGTAGTTGGCAGCGCCGCTGCCGAGGCAGGCTCTGTCAGCCGCGGCGGACGCCTCTACGACAAGTGGTGGAAGGAAACCGGCGCAGACGCGCCCACCACCGACCACCTCCTGTGGCCGACACAGTCCACCAACACTCGCTCCGGCGACGACACGTGGCGCTGCAAGGAATGCCATGGCTGGGACTACCTGGGCAAGGATGGGGCCTACGGCTCTGGCTCCCACTTCACCGGGTTCCCCGGCGTCTACGATGCCGCGCAGACCAAGTCGGTGGAGGAACTGGCAGCTGCATTGAAGGGGGCTACCAACCCGGACCATGACTTCTCGTCCGTTCTGGATGATGCGGCCATCAACGACCTGGCCACTTTCCTCAAAGAGGGCCTCGTCGACGCCCGCCCGTACATCGACTACGACACCAAGGCGCCCATAAGCGCTGACGTTAGTCACGGCACTCAGCTCTACGACACTGTGTGTGCAGCTTGCCACGGCGCCGACGGCACCGTGATCAACTTTGGGGACGAGGAGGAGCCGGAGTACGTGGGCACCCTCGCCAACGACAACCCCCAGGAGACCCTGCACAAGGAACGCTTCGGACACCCAGGGTCGGCCATGCCGGCCACCGTTGATCTGGGCTGGAGCGTGCAGGACGCGGTGGACGTGATGGCCTATGCCCAGACGCTGCCCACCGGGGAAGCCCCCGTCATCCTCCCCGAGACCGGTGGGGAGCCTCTGTTGTTGGGGTACCAACCCCTGCTGTTGGCGGGCCTGGCGCTCGTGGCCCTCGGCTTGAGCTTGCTGGGCTTCCAACGGGTGGTGCGCCGCGTCCGGCCCTAGTGCGTCCGGTGGAGAGCCACAGCGTCGAGGCGCGCACGGCCATTAACCTGGGCTGCGAGGCCAGGGAGAACGGCCCCATTATCGAAGTCGGGGCACACTTCGACTGTATCGTGACTCTTCAACGTCAGTACGACTTTGTGAAAGGAGACAAGACGACAATGATTCTAGTACGTGATGTCTTTCAGGCAAAGTACGGCAGTGGAGGCGAACTAGTGGCACTGTTCAAGGAGGCCAGGGAGGAATTTGGACCGATGGTCGCTGGACGGCGCTTGCTCACCGATGCCAGCGGGCCCTTCTTCACCGTCGTCACTGAGACTGAGGTGGAGAGCCTGGCCGAGTGGGAGCAGCGCATCGCCGAGATCTTCGCCGTGCCGGAGTTCGGTGACTGGTTCGCCCGCATGGTGCCACTGGTCGAGTCCGGCCGCCGTGAGTTCTACAACATCGAGAAGTAAGGAAGTATCCCATGGCCACTATTCTCTACACCTACAGCATGAACAAGGATGCTAGCGGGAGTCGCTACAAGAAAGGAGGTGAATTACGATGCTGTTCTTGGTAACGCAGATCCACACGCCGGAGACCTGTCCCATTGATGCGGGGGGACGCGAGGCACTCCACGAGAAGCCGGAGAACGTCCCGGGGCTCAAGATCATCGCGGGTTACGGGGCTTACACGGAGCACACCCTGTATTACATCGTGGAGGCCGCCGACTACGACACGGTCGAGAGGTTTCTGACTCCGGGCTTCAAGCGGTCTACGGCCACTATCACCCCTGTAAGCGAGTTTTTCGGAGAATAGTCGCAGGGACTGGCGTCCACAACACCCCGATCAGAGGCCAGTCCCGCCGACTTGGAAAGGAAGAAGACGTTGAATAGCCTGATTCAAACTCTCAAGGTCATCCACATCGTCAATGCCATACTTATGGCCTGGCCCTACTACGCCCTGGTTGCGGGCAACCAACGCGCTCGGCTGGGTCCGCCGCTGGGTGACCGTACAGACACCTACTTTGAGAATATCGTCAAGAACCGCGTCATACCTTGCTTCGTGTTCCAGGCTACCGCTCTGGTCACGGGGCTGGCCCTGGTGCTGGTGCGTGGGCTGGGAGTAGACGTTCTGGTCAAGAACCCAGCGTTGGGCTTGAAGCTCGGGCTGGGCTTTCTGATCACCGTACTCCTCTCCTATGTCCACTTCAGCCTGCAGCCGCGGATTGACGCTTTGTTTGCTCAGGCGGGCAACCCTGTGTCGGCTGATGTGGCGTCTCGCATTGGTGCCCTACGTCTGCGCCGCACACGCCTGGCATCCGTCTGCCTGTTCGTGGTGCTGACCGTTTCCATGCTAGGGGTGCAGGTCTGGATTCCGTTCCCAGTCTGGCTCACCAGCTTGCTGGCCATTGCCACCGCCGTCTTCGTATGGCGCGCCTACAAGACCGCCACACCATACGGATGGGTGTAGTGGAGTAGCTGCGGGACCACGGGCGCCCTAATCTAGAGTTGCCCTTGCCCTTTCGAACAAGGGCGACCGAACTCGCGTTTGCACGTGAGCCAAAAGGGACGAGAACCAGGGAGAAGCCAGCTCCTGGGGGGCTGAATCATCCCCCTGCCGATGATCAGGGGACAGGACGTGAACAGCTACCTTGGCGTGGAGATAGGATCAACCATCGTGTGGCACGACACCGGTTCCGTAGCTGGACACTGCAACTGAGGAGCGGACCATGAACAAGCAGTTCTACGAGTTGGGCTATCGGTACTTTCGCATGCCCTGGGAGGTGGGCCCTCGGGAGGAGTTGGCGGGGCTGGTGGAGAGCGGACGCATCGCTCCCTGCCGAGCCATTGACCTTGGGTGTGGGACGGGAAGTAACGCCGTCTTTCTGGCGCAGCACGGCTTTGACGTCACCGGGGTAGATTACGCTGCCTCGGCCATTGAGAAAGCGAGGCGAAGGGCTGACTCCACTGGAGTGAAGGTCCAGTTCATCGTGGACGACCTCACCGATCTTCGGAACGTCAACGGGACCTACGACTTCCTGGCGGACTACGGCACGCTGGATGACCTGGACCAGGCAGATCGAGATCTGTACGTGCAGAATGTGGAGCCACTGACCCATCCAGGTAGTATGTTTCTGTTGTGGTGCTTCGAGTGGCCACGGCGCTGGTGGGAGAGATTGATCCCCTTCGAGTTGGCGTTCGAGCCCGGCGAGGCCGAGCGCCGGTTCGGTGAGCGTTTCGAGATCGAGC
>NJBK01000039.1 GCA_005223035.1 Chloroflexi bacterium B3_Chlor | reverse complement strand
TCAACCCCAACACCAGGTACCGCCCGCTGATGAGCGGACGGTCAGGAAACAGGGTAAGGGGTCCCTCGCCCTCAGCGCCCTGCGTCCCTCGCGTCACGACTTCTCTCAGCAGCCACGTGCCGAAGCACAGGATAGTGAGCATCTCCACAAGCGACAGCGACTGGCCCGCTATGATCTTGGGCCTCAGGAAGAAAGGGATGGAGAACACAGCAAAGGCCAAGCCCAGGTCAAGCCTGAGATACACCAGGGCGATCAAGCCCGCCAAACCCATGAGGCTGAGGATAGTCCAGGGCGAGAAGTAGTACACACCCAGGGTGAGGGCCATGATCAGCACCTGCTGCCAGTCTTGCCTGTCCAGGTACCATCCAGCCACGACTCTCCACCACCCCAGGGGTCTGGGCAACAGCAATAGCCTTCCCAATCGCCAAACGACGACCAGCCCAGCGGCCGCCAGTAGCAAAAGAGACAGGTAGTAGCGCCCGAAGCTGGCTTCCCGGATGACGATGAAACCTGCTATTCCCCCCTCCGCAGATGCATCGTCGCCGACGACCAGGCGCGCTACGTGCTCCTCATCGCTCAGTCCCTTGCTCAGGACGATCCTTCGCTCACCCGAACCCTCATCAACGTGAAGAGCATCCACGCGCATACCGTCAATCGTCGCTTCGCTAAGGTGGAAGGGCGCTTCAATGAGGAGATCAAGGCGCGTGCCCTTGAAAGGTAGAACCAGCGCATCACCTTCATGCCCCGCAGTCATAGTACCGTCCTGCACGGTCCATGAACCCTCATAACGAGCGGCCCAGGTATCGGCAGGATACCAACCGGCGTGAGCTGCGGTCGTACCGGTGGCCAGAACTCCAACCTCTTGGTACGTCAAGCGGGGCGCAAAATCATCTGTTACCAGCGAGAAGCCGTGGATGGGATCGTCCAGTTCGGCCACAGGGTGGAAGTGCTGCAGCGCCATTACTCCCATCCAGGGCCACTCATCCCGCGCCCGCTGGATAGCCTCCACGGTGCGTCGGGCCTGAATATCTTCGCGGTCGCTGGTCCAAGGTGCGGGGCGGCCCGTCCAGCCGGACGGCAAGGCACACCAGCCAAACTCGACAGCCCATACCGCCTTATCACCGTCGCCGTGGCGAAGCATGACCTCCCGCAACAGGATAGGACGGGAGAAATTGGTTTCCAAGGGAGACAGACGCCGGTCTCCGGGCTCGTACCACAGCCCGTAGGGCTTGATAGCCAGGATATCAAAGTACCCCTTCGCCCCAGCCTCATACATCTTTTGAAGGAAGAGGAGGTCGCTCATGTACTGCCCCCCTTCCTCAACGTTCGGAGCCAGACCAGCTGTCAGTACGAGAGCCTCGGGGTCCCCCTCCTTGACCGCCCTGTACCCCGCCTGTAGCAGATGAGTGTAGGCCGTGGGATCGGTGTATCGCTCGCCCCAGTGAGGATAGAGATTGGGCTGATCCCAAATCTCATAATAGTCGATCTGTTCCCTGTAGTGAGATGCAAATGCCTTGGCGAAGCTGGCGAAGTCGGCAAAATCGCGGGGTGGTGCCTCAGGGGTTTCGCCATCCATGGGGGCCCTGGCCCACGAAGGCGAGCTCTCAAGAACGGCCATGATGGTCAGGTCGTATTCCAGCGCCTTCGCAACAATCCTGTCCCACCGATCCCAGTCGTGCTCTCCCTGCTGAGGCTCCATCTCCGCCCAGGGGAAGCGCTGCCTGACCCAGTGGAACCCACCATCCCCGATCATGGTCAGCGCCCGCTCCAGGTCCTCACCCTCATACCTTTCCAGGGATACGTTGACGCCGAAGGGGCTGACTGCCGCCTCGGGAATGTTGGGCGGTGCGCCGTACGTTATGCCACGGTGGCGGTAAGCATGATCGCTGACTATCTCCCAGCCAAGGATTGCCAGCAAACCCAGGCCAAACAGATAAAGGAGTACCCCTACAACGATGAGCACTCCTTCTCTACCCCCAAATGAAGATCCTATTCTTCTGATGCTCCTCCCCATGCCCAAACACTCACAGTGGTGTAGACACCCTCACAATGCCAAGTGTGGCGACAGCACGTTCCAAACTGGCTTCTAGCCGGTTTTTCGCACCGTACCGCGCGACCTCAGGCCGGCGCTACGCACCGCCCGTCCCTGCTCCTCTGCGCGTCGGGTTCAAACCCCGACGCTACCCAAGACCTAAACATGCTGGAAGCATGTTCCAAACCGGCTTCTAGCCGGTTTCTCGCACCGTAGCGCTGGACTTCAGTCCGGCGCTACGCACGAACCGTCCCTGCTCCTATGCGCGTCGGGTTCAAAACCCGACGCTACCCAAGACCTAAACATGCTGGAAGCATGTTCCAAACCGGCTTCTAGCCGGTTTCTGCCACCGTAGCGCGGGACTTCAGTCCGGCGCTACACAGCACTCCTCGTCGCCCCGCGCGTCGAGTTGGAAACACAACGCTACCCAACGGCAAACGTGCGCAAAGCACGTTCTACAAGCGAACTGTAGGCCGTTCTCGACTCCCTTGCGGCGACGTCAGTCTCGACCCTCAACACACTCCAATCTGGCGATCAACCCACGCTCCGCCTGATGATGCTCCTTCTGACGCCTGATGTACTCCGCGACGATGGGGACATCTTTCTTGCGCAAGGTCAGCACGCCGTATCCCCTTTGCCAATACAAAACATCCCTAGGCCCAAGTTGCTTGTTGATGAGATACGACGATGATCCTTTCAAGTTCTTCGCAACCTCGGAAGCTGACTGGCTGGGCGTCAAGGTGACGAGCAGATGAACGTGATCCTGGACACACCCCACGGCATGCAACCGGTAGCCCAGTTCCCGGCACTTGTTCTCGAAAAAGGCCACCAATCGAGCCTCCACGTCAGACGTTATCACAGGCAGGCGATCTCTCGTCCCCCAGACGAAATGATACACCAGTTCGGAGTAGACCTTTGACATGAGTCCGCATGAATCCATAGCGTGTTCGAGGCACGACGCCGCCAGACCGCAAAGATGACGAGACTGTGAGCAAGAACCGGCTTCTAGCCGGTTTTTCGCACCGTAGCGCGGGACTTCAGTCCGGCGCTACGCACGAACCGTCCCTGCTCCTATGCGCGTCGGGTTCAAAACCCGACGCTACCCAAGACCTAAACATGCTGGAAGCATGTTCGAAAACCGGCTTCTAGCCGGTTTCTGCCACCGTAGCGCTGGACTTCAGTCCGGCGCTACACGGGAGTCGTTGCCGTAGCGCTGGACTTCCAGTCCGCCACGGCCAATGAGTTCCCCATTCTGCGAACGCTCTACCTCCCCCACTGCGGGTGGCTACTGCCGGCATCGGCAGTCAGTTGCCGCAGCGCGCCGCTGGTCAAGCCAAGGACATAGAGATTGCCGTCCCAGACCAATAACAGTTCGTCGCCCCAGGGTGACCAGGCCAACTGGGGAGTCTCCAGGCCCAGTTCCCCGTGCAGTGGGAACAGCTTCCTCTCATTGCTCCCGTCGCGGTCCACAACGTACAAATCATACCTGCTGGCCTGGGAATCCAAGGGGTTCTGAGCCAAACCATATGCGATGCGGCTTCTCCGCTCATCCCCCGAAGTCAACTGAACAGGTGACCACACCGGGGAGGCCCACATGCCAGCCTCATCAGCCAAGAGGGCCTGGAGTTGACCATCCATGCTCAAGGCCCAGATCTCGAAGATGGGGCTCTCGGCGGCCATCTCACCTTCTGTCGTGGAGGTGTCATGAGCAGTGCAAACCAAGAAGCGGCCATCAGCAGACCAGGACAGGGAAGGTACCCAGACCCAGTCCCCGTAGGTGAGATACGCCGGGAAGTCCAACAAGCTCTGCTCCTCGCCCGTAGACAGGTCAAGGACCCCTATTTGGTCTGCATCGGCGTAGGCGAAGATGCGGCCGTCGGGAGACCAAGAGAACTCGGTTCCCCACCATCCGTAGATGCCACCAGACGAAGCAGGTAGCACTTGAGCCTTATCACGCCCGTCCGCAGATGCGATGCTGAGGTCGTTGTTCGCCCTCCACCCTGGTCGGCCACTGATCCGCTCCGCCGTGGAGTAGGCAATGCGCGTACCATCCGGCGACCACTGAGCATATCGCACGCCCTCGATGCCCAGAGAGCGAGCCTCGTCCTCCACCATAACGGTCCCCACTACCCAGAGGCTATTGAGCGGCGCTGATGCCTCGTCCTCTGACTCCATCTTACGGCTGAAAAGGAGCTGCGTTCCGTCAGGCGACAGCGCAAAGACCCGCTGATCGAGGTCGCCGCTGAAGGTCAACGGGCGCTTACCTCCACTGCCACCTCTCATCATCCAGGCATTGCCGTTGGATACGTAGGCGATGGTTCCGCTAATGGGCACAGAGGGTAACGCTCCACTCACCCCGATGACGACGATCTCATCCACCGGCTCCTGGATCACCCTCCTGGCAGCTGGAATGCGATTCACTTCAACATCGTTCTCGTAGGTAACCAGATAGGTGACCTCCTCCTCGCCGTTCTCTCCTAGCTGCATGAGGCGCGTCTCTCCCTCGCCCAACGCCTCGTCCCTGAGGACCTGTCGAGAGTAGGGCAGAACCTTCCTCTCTGCCTCGGTTTCCTCCCGTACGCGGGTGACAAGGATGGTCATCCCATCGCTGACAGGCTCCCACAGAGGCGGCTCGGTCCTATCCAGCGCCCCCAGAGTGACCCCCTGACTCTCCAGCGCTTCACGCACCGTGTCCTCTTGAGTCTCGCCAATGCGCCTTGCGCCATCCACTTCCACGGCGATGCGCTTGGCTCCACCGCAGCCGCTGAGGGAGACGAGAACCACTACGAAGACAATCGTCAGCCAAGAACGCCAGAGAAGTCGCACCCCGTTTCGACCATCAGTCATGCGCAATCCTCCACATCGAGCGCCATACTATCCTACCACAAAGGGCACGTATCTGCAACGTACCAAGCACCGTTGGCTTGTGAATCCAGATATGCTACAATCCACAGAGCGAAGGCCATCGGGACGTTCCTTGGGTATCGCTACGGTCGTCTCGCTGGATCGGTGCTACCATGATCTAGGTAGGAAAGGAAGCAGCCCATGAGTAGACGAAAATGGATTTGGATTGCGGTCGGACTGGGCATCTTCCTCTGCGTGATCACGTCGGTGACTTGCGTAGGGATGGGCACTTCGTCGCTCTCCCTAGGGAGAACCACGGCCAGAGCGTGGAGAGATGCGGTCGCCATAGTGAGAGTCGAGGGAGTGATTGTCTCGGGGAAAGCGGGGGACTGGCTCTATTCAGACTCGGGCAGTGCCTATTCCGAATCCATCATCGAACGTTTGCACCTCGCGGAGGATGACCCCTCGGTCAAAGCCATAGTGCTGCGTGTCAACAGCCCGGGTGGCGGGGTTGTGGCTTCTGACGAGATCTATCGGGCTCTGCTGGAGATAGAAAAGCCCATCGTTGTCTCCATGGGCGATATGGCTGCCTCGGGAGGCTACTACATCTCGTCTCCCGCGAGCAAGATCGTCGCCAACCCCACGACTCTTACCGGTAGTATCGGCGTCATCTCCACACTGCCCAACTTCGAGGAACTGCTGGACAAGATAGGGATAGAAATGTTCGTCATCAAGAGCGGGCCCATGAAGGACGAGCTGAGTCCATATCGGGAACCTACAGAGCAAGAGATCGAGCACTGGCAGGCGATCACGGACGAGGCCTACGAACAGTTCCTGGGAATAGTTGCGGAAGGGCGAGATCTACCGTTGGAGGAGGCGAGGGAATTGGCCGACGGACGAGTCTACACCGGTCAGCAGGCCCTGGCGTTGGGGTTGGTCGACGAGCTCGGCAATCTACCCGAGGCCATAGACCTGGCAGCGGAGCTGGCGGGTATCGAGGGCGAGCCCCAGATAATCGAATACGAGCAGGCCCCCAGCCTGATCGAGATGTTGCTGAGCACTTTCAGGCGTATTCCACCGTCCATTAGCCTTGAGGACTTCCTGGGCATAGAGCGACGCTTCACTGTCCAGTATCTCTACATCAGCCCCTGACTCCACCCCTTCTGGAAACCGAATAGCGGCGGGAGTCGAAATCCCGCCGCTATTCTGACATCAACTAGACCGGAGGTCAGCAAGTCTGGGCCACCTTTCGACTATGGACAGGCTGAATCGTCGAGAACCGTTACCGTGCCGTCCTGGTAGTTACTGACGTATATCCTGTCACCCCACAAGGCGATGCCCTGACCTCCCTCAACGGGTCCTTGTCCTCCAACGGGTTTGGTGCCAAGAATCTGCATCGTGGGCCCATCGAGCACGTACAGCAGGTCCGCCTCCGCGGCGATGACGTACACACGGGCCTTGGAGGAGTTAACCGCAACACCATACGGTCTATCGGGAATATGGACGAAGTCCTGCACCTGGTTTGTGTTGCCGTTTATCTTCAGCACATCACCTGCATCGCGATCGGTCACGAAGACGCGATTGCTGTTCGTGTTGGCGGCGACGGCGAAGTACCCAGTCTTGTTGGGACCAATGGCAATGGGGCTTCCGCTGGGTGGGACCCGATAGATAGGTCCCGACCCGTTTGTCGGGACGAAGACGTGCTGCCCTAGAACCCCAAGAAGCGCCGGCTTATTGTAAGCGTCTACGAGACTTTGCCACACGTGGGTGGACACATCAATTCTACCCACTCGGTCAGCGCCGAAGTTGGCCACGTAGACGTACTGACCCGCTGCCGCCACGCCGAAGGGCTGAGAATTCGTGGCTATAACCAGTGGACTGCCAGGAACACTGGGGTCTATCGCAGACACACTGTTGTCATCCTTATTGGCCACGTATACCCGCCCGGATCCAGTATGAAAGGCCACTCCATTGGCGTACCGCGGTCCCGATGCGCCGGTATCCAGCGGCGGCGGCAAAACGGTATTGGTGTCCGCGTTTATCACCACCACAACCGGCGCGTCGTGCAACCCGACATAGACTCTATGACCGTGGACAGCTACCCCTTTGGGCTCGCCGCCCACAGTGATGGTGTCAACAACGGTGGGAAGGCAAGGTCCAGGAACCGGGGTATCCGTCGGCGCTGGCGGTGCCTGAGTCGGAGTGTGCGTGGGTGGGGGCGGACCCGGCTGTGTCGCCGTCGGTTGCGGTGCAGGTGGCGTGGGTTGCGGTCCAGTGGGCGTCGGCTGCGGTCCAGTGGGCGTCGGTTGTGTCTCAGGTGGTGTCGGTTGGGGCTCCGGTCCCCTCTCCACCACGATGAGCGTGATGGGCTGGGATTCACCTACGTTCCCCGCCGTGTTGTAGGCCTTGACCACGATCCTGTGGGAACCCCGGACCTCAGCCCTCCAATCAAGCGCCACAGAGAAGGAAGGTTGCCCCTCAGCGATTGGACTACTCTCCGACGTAGAGATAGCGTCATCAACCCAAAGTTCAACCCTGATCACGCCCGTGGAATCGGTGGCAGTGGCGCGGATAGGTATCTCCTCTCCCAGCCTTACCTCGGTTCTGTTGGGCGGTCGCTGTGTGACAACACTGGGGACCTCCCCTCCGCCAAACAGACCGCCTAGGTCACAGGCCACGATCATCCCCGCCACCAAGAGCGTGATCAACAGAAGCAGTCTGCTATGCCTTCGAACTTCTATTCTCATCAGTTACCCCTTTTCGTCCATCCACCGCGCGAAGGAGGCAAATTCGGAGCCACTAGACACAAGAATCCAGCCAATTCTCAGCTGGATTATAGCATACTCGTTTTCCCCTGCCAAAGCAGCACGTCCCGAGAGCGCTGAGAAACGCTTCCTAGAGCGTGGTCCCGAGCCTGTCGAGGGATAGGCGCAGCTGGCCGTATCTAAGGGTGTAATCCGGCGGGCCGTGGGTGCGAATCGCGTCGCGGAATGAACGTGCTGGCGCCTTTTCGAGATCCTCGACGCCCTGCAACCACCTCCCAGGTGTCCGAGCAGTGCCTGCTATTCGGAGCCCCTGAGCTCCTGCTGCCACTCATACAGTTTGTTAAGGGCCTCCAGCGGAGTCATCGTCGTCAGGTCCAAGTTCTTGACTCGCTCCAGCAGCGGGTGAGGCCTCATGCTGAAGAGAGAAAGCTGCTCAGTCGTCCCCTCGCTTGGCACCGCCCCGGGCGAGCGGGAAGCCCCTTTCTCCAGTTCTTCCAGTATCTCCTCGGCGCGCTGAATGACCACTCTAGGCAACCCCGCTAGCTGCGCCACGTGAATGCCGTAGCTGCGATCGGCTCCACCAGGCACGATCCTGTGAAGAAAGACCACCTTGTCTCCCTCTTCAGCCACGGCCACGCTGTAATTGCGCACCCTGGGCAACACCCCAGCCAATTCCGTCAACTCGTGATAGTGGGTAGCAAATAGCGTCTTGGCCCTCAGCCGAGGGTGGTTGTGAATGTACTCCACTACCGCCCAGGCGATAGAGATGCCGTCATAGGTGCTCGTACCCCGACCTATCTCATCCAGGATGAGCAGGCTCTTGTCGCTGGCGTGATGCAGGATACCGGCAGTCTCCACCATCTCCACCATGAAGGTGCTCTGCCCTGCGCTGATCTCATCCTGTGCACCGATGCGGGTGAAAATACGATCCACCATGCCTATCCGTGCTTCGTCCGCAGGAACGAAGGAGCCAATTTGGGCCATCAATACGATGAGCGCCACCTGACGAAGATAGGTAGACTTCCCAGACATGTTGGGCCCGGTAAGCACGATGAGCTGACCCTCCCGGGGTACGAGGTACAGGTCATTGGGCACGAAGGGCTCCTCCCGCTGCGTCAATTCCACCACCGGGTGTCGTCCGGCAGTGATCTCGATGTCATCTCCCTCGCTCAAGACTGGTCGCACGTAGTTGTTGCGCGCCGCCACCTCTGCCAGAGCAGAGAACACATCCAGGTGCGCCAGGGCCCGCGCCGTGGCCAGGATGCGAGGCGAAGCCTCAGCCACCTGTTGGCACACCTGGCGGAATATGGTAGCCTCAAGTTCTACACTCCGCTCCTGGGCGTTGAGAATCAGCGCCTCGTACTCCTTCAACTGAGGGGTGATGAACCGCTCGCTATTGACCAGGGTCTGCTTGCGGATGTACTCCTCAGGGACACGGTCCAGATTCGGTTTGGTGGCTTCGAGGTAATAGCCGAAGACCTTGTTGTACCCCACCTTGAGGGACTTGATGCCCGTGCGCTCCCTCTCACGCCTCTCCAGCCCGGCGACCCATTC
Organism: Chloroflexi bacterium B3_Chlor; assembly: GCA_005223035.1. GTDB lineage: Bacteria > Chloroflexota > Anaerolineae > UBA7937 > B3-Chlor > B3-Chlor. The sequence continues at coordinate 21,844 of NJBK01000039.1, read as the reverse complement.
CTTTGCCTCTCTGGCCGAAGTGGTGAAGGAATCCAGTTCGGCAGAGAAGCCCGAGGCAATAACACCGCCGTTTCCGAGATTGGCCGGAGCGTCGTCGGCGATGGCCTGGTCTATTAACTCCGTCACCTCCTCGCAGGGGTCCAGCTGTGCAGCCAACTCCGCCAAGACGGACTCGTCCTCTTCTGTCCCTTCCAGAACCTCCTTTGTCCTGGGCACGACTTCCAACCCCTCTTTCAAGGCAAGGAACTCGCGAGGCCCAACCACGCCCTGCACGACGCGATTGCTCAACCTTTCCAGGTCTCTCAGTCCTTTGAGGAGTGAGGTTAGCTGCATTCGGAGTGGTCCGTCCTGATGGAGAGCCCCTACAACATCCAGGCGCTGGTTCAAGGCCTCCACGTCCAGCAGGGGCTGGTTCAGCCAGCGATGCAGCAAGCGTCCGCCCATAGCCGTCACAGTCGCGTCCAGCACACCCAGAACGGATCCTTGAGTCTTACGCCCACGAATGGTCTGCGTGAGTTCCAGGTTGCGCCTCGTTGCAGGATCCAGGACCATGAAACCCTTGGTCGAATAGGTAGCCAGGCTGTCCAGTTGCTCGAGGGCTGCTTTCTGAGTCTCCGAGAGGTACTGCACGATGGCACCCGCGGCACAGACAGCCAGCGGAACCCCCTCGCAGCCATACCCGTCCAAGGTGGCGACGCCAAAGTGGTCAAGCAGCGCACGGCGGGCGTTGCCCAGCTCGAACCTCCACTCGTCGTAGGGAGTGAAATGCGTTACGGATTCTTGATCGAAGCCTGGAATCCGCAACGTATTCTCCGGCATCAAGCATTCGGCGGGCTGAAGCCGAGCCAACTCCTGTCGGGCCAGGTGCAGTACGTCGCCCTCATCTAGTTGCGTGGTGGCGAACTCCCCCGTGGTGATGTCCACGTAAGCCAGACCTGCTCTGTCGCCCTCGATGACCAGCGAGGCCAGGTAGTTGTTGCGCTTCTCTTCGAGGAGTTCCGGCTCCACGACTGTACCTGGAGTGATGACTCTCGTTACCTCGCGGGCCATCAAACCCTTCGCCGGCTCGCCACCAACCTGCTCGGCAATGGCCACTTTGTGGCCGGCGTTGATCAGCTTGGCGATGTACCCATCCACAGCGTGATGAGGGACTCCCGCCATGGGGACGCGCTGGCCCTTGGTCACCGGACGCGAGGTGAGGACGATATCGCAAACCTGCGAGACTACTGTGGCATCCTCGTCGAAGGTCTCGTAGAAATCCCCCAGCCGGAAGAGGACTATGGCATCTGGATACCGCTTCTTGATCTCCAGATACTGCTTGCGCATCGGGGTGGTCATTCTTGACCTTGACTCCTCCCTGCGGTGACTGCAAACTACGAAGAAGGGCGGGATAGCGCCCGCCCTCTATTCTATCATTCTTAGGCCTTTTTGGCTATTGGATCTCTTCAGAAGCCCGCTCTAGCAACTCCCGTACTTTGTTATCGGTCCACTCGTTGTGAGCGGAGTACTCAGGAAAAGCTACGTGAACCAGTTCGTGAAGAATGGTATGCTGCAAGGCGGTATGGGGGGAAGTGTCACACATCGGACAGGGCTCCTCCGCCCCTCCTTCCAGGCTCCACCCTGCGATAGAGATGACGATCAGGTCGAAATTGCCGGCTCGCACTTCCTTCACGTAGGCGCTATCAGGTTTGAGGGGCTTGGATACGGTATCCAACTCGAGACAGGTGCCATCCTGCCTGTACAGCTTCATGGACCCGGAGAAGGGACGGGGTAAATTCGCTTCGTCCTCGATCAGCAAACACTTCTTGCCGTCCAGACCCAGCTGACCCAGCCAGAAGCCTGCGAAGGCTGCCAGACGGAGAGGCACGGCCTCCTGGGACATGACATTGCCTTCCACACGATCATACGGCCAATGGCCTGCACACAACTGGCTGCTGGGCTGTTGCATATCTCGGTCTTCCCCAAGTACATTGTACCTCCGCTGGGAGACTCCTGCAAGTCCCGATCCAACTGCACTCCACGGAGCCTTCCCAACGGTTCCGGGCATCCGGCCGGAGCCCTGGCGTTTTCCGACATTTGCTGATAGCATCCCGTGAGGGAACTGATGTTGGCCAGAGCAGCTGCGAGACAGCACCCCTGAGAAACGGACACGGGCTGAGAGGAGATTGTTGAGAAATGCCCAGTGATGATCACCCAAACTTGGGAACATTGTCAGTGTGGGCAGGTGAAGACGAGGATCTCTTGCAGAAGCCCTCGGCGGTGCCTGTCGTGCATAGCGTTTCTTTCGACTACCGAGACGTCGATGAATGGCTGGAGGTCGCCCTGGCAAGGAAGCGAGGCTACATCTACAGCCGCAACACCAACCCCACCGTCTACGCCTTCGAGGAGAAGGTGCGCCAGCTAGAGGGTGGAGAGGCTGCGACCAGCTTCTCGACAGGTATGGCTGCTATCAGCAACACCCTTTTCACCCTCCTGTCACCAGGGGACCGCGTCGTCTCCCTCAAAGACACCTACGGGGGCACGAGCAAGATCTTCATCGAGTTCCTGCCGCGCTTCCAGGTGGGCGTGAGCCTCTGCGACACCACCGATCACGAAGCCATCGAGGCCGCCGTTGCAGAGGGGTGCAAGGTACTGTATCTGGAAAGCCCCACCAATCCCACCTTGAAGGTGATTGATCTGGCCCGCCTGGCAGCAGCAGGTCACGGAGTTGGGGCTACTGTAGTCGTGGACAACACCTTCGCCACGCCCATCAACCAGAACCCCCTCGAGCTTGGTGCCGACCTAGTGATCCACAGCGCCACCAAGTGTCTCGGGGGCCACGCGGACGCTCTGGGGGGTGTGCTCTGCGGGCCAACTGACCTGGTGGAGAAGATCTTCCACTTTCGCGAGATCAATGGCGCCTCGTTGCATCCCATGGCGGCCTATCTCCTCCTGCGCGGCATGAAAACCCTGCATTTGCGGATCCGCCAGCAGAACGAGAGCGCGTTGAAGATCGCTCGCTACCTCGAAGCTCACCCGTTCGTGGAGCGCGTCTTCTACCCCGGCCTGGAGTCCCACGAGAACCACGACATCGCCAGGCGCCAAATGAGGGGTTACGGCGGCATTCTCAGCTTCATGCTCAAGGGTGGATTCGACGCGGTGCGGACCTTCCTACCCCGCCTGCGGTACGCCCATCTGGCGGCCAACCTGGGCGCCGTGGAGACGATAGCGGGCCCTCCGGCGACGACCAGCCACGTGGAATGCACAGCGGAGGAGCGCGAGGCCTTGGGCATTCCAGAGAGTCTGGTCCGCTACTCTGTGGGCGTCGAAGACCCAGAAGACCTCATCGCCGATCTCGAGCAAGCACTGGCGCACGCCGCTCAAGCGGTAGGCTAGACAGCTACGGCAATCCCACTTTCACCCCTGAGGAGGTCTGGCTAACCACTCTGTTCTAGGACCTACGCAATGCACCCTCAAGTGGTGTGACGGCCAAGGTGAGAGCACCCCATGTCTGTGAACCACCGGCCAGACCTAGAACGGGATCTCTTCCTCGCCCTCGTCAGCTGCTTCAGGTACCTCCGGCGGGAGCTGTTCCTCTCTCTCGCCTTTACCACCCAGGAACCTGACGGTGAGAGCATTCAGTTCGAAGGAGGCGCGGGCCACGCCATCGTTTCCAGTCCACATCCTGGGGCCACCCGTCTCCCGATCTGGAACTAGGCGCGCCTCCACCAGCACCTGTCTCCCCTTGCTGAGGTACTGGTTGCAGGTTTCAGCGAGCCCTCTCCAGGCCGACACGCGAAACCAGGTTGTCTCCTCCTGCTGTTCCCCTTCCGCACTCGTCCAACGCCGGTTGGTCGCTACACTGAACCGCGTCACCGGCACGCCGCTCGGGGTATAGCGCATCTCGGGATCATTCCCCAGATTGCCTACGATGGTGACCTTCTGAAACATTCTCCCCTCCTCGACCACGCTCTGCGATAAAACCAAGAATCTTGACTACTGCGCTAAGTATACCACAGGCGGCTTTCTGACGCAAGACCCTCAGGAGGCTGCCCAACACGGCCTCTTGCTGCCATCTGGCGTTGATCCTATCACAGCTTGGCCACTATGCCAGGACGGTCCAGCAGCCTTGCTTGCTGCCCCGTCGCGCTCACACTATAATCTCAGCCAAGAATCGAGGGGCCCGATACCCTTAGGAGGTGAGACGAGATGTACGATGGAGCAGAGCAAGGCAAAGCCCTGACCGAGATACTTCGCTTGCAGACGAGGCCACTGGCGATCAAGCTCCTTCGCGCAGAGGAGGAGTTGCCAAAGAGAGTCCGCCGGCCAACCAGGCTGCTGAAGCATAGGGTGACCATCTGCCAAGGGATCACCATGGCCAGAAGGTACGGCTGGAAGGTAGGTCTGTTCAAAGAAGACGTGTGTTGTGTCGCGGCGCTGATAGCTTATGGCTGGGTGGAAAGCGAGCCGACGGTGGACGAGGTAGCGGACCTCATGCTGGCAGCCGAGTACGCCGAGAACTCAGAAGCCGCTCGACGGCAAATCGAAGCCATCCCCAGGCTGGACAAAGGGCAGTGCACAGGCTTGATCCTGTCCCCGCTAGAGCTCACGACCTGGGAGCCCGATTTGCTGATGGTCTACGCCAATGCTGGCCAGATGATGCGCCTGGTACAGGCTGCCACCTATCATGAAGGAGATCCCATCACGTCGTCCTTCGGAGGCCGGGCCGCATCCTGCGCAGAGGGGATCATCCGCACCTTTCAGAGCAGGCAGTGCCAGCTAGTGCTGCCGGGCGGAGGCGATCGGATCTTCGCCATGACAGCCGACGATGAGCTAGCCTTTACCGCCCCTGTGCACCTGGTCGACCAGTTGATTGAGGGGGTGCGGACATCAGGACGTCAGGTGGGGATGGCATATCCAATACCGGTCTACCAGGGTTTCGAGCCCAGCTTTCCCCCTGCCTACAACAAACTGTTTGAGAGAATCAGCTGACCACTATACGTTCACATCTCCCTCAGGATCTCCTCTGCAAAAGGAGTGCCACTGGGCAACGACTCTATTCCAAGTAGTTCGGCGATCGTGGCCCCCACGTCGGCAAAGGTGTCACGCGTGCCCAGGTTCACCCCTTCGTTCACCTGTTCCCCGTAGACCAGCAATGGCACATACTCACGCGAGTGGTCAGTGGAGGGAGTAGTGGGATCGTTTCCATGATCGGCAACGATGAAGAGCACATCCTTGGGCTTCATTGCATCCTCAATCTCCGGCAGACGGGCATCGAAACGCTCCAGCGCCTGGGCGTACCCCTCGGGGTTGTTGCGATGCCCATAGAGCATGTCGAACTCGATGAGATTGGCCAAGATAAACCCGCTCTTGTCGCTCCGCAGCAACCTGATGATCTGCTCACAGGCCACCACGTTATCCACTGTGTGGTGACAAACAGTTAGCCCCCGGGCAGTGAAGATGTCGTCTATCTTGCCCACACCGATCACTTCACGTCCCGCACGCACAAGCCGGTCCAAGAGGGTCAGCTCCGGCGGTGGTAGCGAGAAGTCCCTGCGGTTCCCGGTACGGGTAAAACTCCCCGGTTGACCCACAAAGGGTCGGGCGATGACCCTCCCCACACCGTGCGCACCGGTCAACATCTCGCGAGCGATGCGACAGATTCGGTATAGCTCGTCGAGGGGGATGACCTCTTCATGGGCGGCTACTTGAAACACGCTATCTGCCGAGGTGTAGACTATCGGCGAGCCGGTGCTCATGTGCTCCTCGCCTAGCTCCTCGATGACCACTGTCCCAGAAATGGCCTTGTTGCCTAGAGTCTTACGGCCTATACGCCTTTCGTATTCCTCTATCAACTCCCGCGGGAAGCCATTTGGATAGGTGGGCAGAGGTCGGGGAGATATGACCCCCATCAATTCCCAGTGACCGAAGGTGGTGTCCTTGCCTGCCGATGCCTCGGCCAGACGCCCGTAGGCGCCGAGGGTATCCAGCCGAGGTGGCACCCCCTCTATCTCTGTCAAATTGCCCAGCCCCAGCCGTCCCATGTTGGGCAGATCCAGGCCGCCGACTGCTGTGGACGTGTTGCCCACCGAGTTGCTGCCCTCGTCGCCATAATCTGCTGCGTCGGGTAGTGCTCCAACCCCCACACCATCAAGGACTATCATCGTGACCCTGTCTGTCCCTCGCACAGTCTCCACCTCTGGCTTTACCATACCACAAGCCTTGCCCTCTCGCAACGCCACCGAATGAAGCACTCGGAATCGTGGAATGGGATGTCAACTTGCCTTGTCTCTGCCCCTTGCGCCCCAGCCCGTTCCCCAAAACGCTCCTCCGTACCGGTCGAGAGCTGAGATCAGAGCGCCATTGCTGCTGCGGGTGGTAGACCAGGTTGCAGCGACTGCGAATTCCTCGCTACGGGAGCAACAGCTGGTGCAGCAGGCACTCCAGTCGAGAGAGTTGGTCACCTGACCAACAAGAAGATTGGCCATGTGGCCAATGACGAAATCCCCCAGATGGCCGATGCCTCCAGAGGGCTTTTGGCTATATAATGGTTCAGAAGAAAGCTCGAAGGCTAAGCATGAGGTGGCTTTTGGCCCCGTTCTCGCGAAGCGACGCGCGTGGCATCGCGCCCTTCGCCCCATTCATCGGCATTCCACCATCAGCTTCTGCAAAAGAGAAAGCCTCACGGGCAGACGTGAGAGGTGTCTATGCTTGGACGCTGGTTGAACCGAAGCGGATCCAGAACGGAAGCCCCTACAGGGTCCTACCAAAATGGAAACGAACATCTGATTGAAGTTCGAGAGGTAGTCAAGACCTACGAGACCGCAGCCGGGCCCTTTTCTGCGCTGAAGAGCGTGGACTTGCAGGTGGATACGGCTGAGTTCGTGGCGGTTATCGGCAAGTCGGGCAGCGGCAAATCCACGCTCGTCAATATGATCGCTGGTATTGACCGCCCGACGTCCGGCCAAGTGTTCGTCGGCGACGCCGCAGTGCACACCCTCAGTGAAGGGCAGTTGGCGGAATGGCGCGGTCGGAACGTGGGAGTCATCTTCCAGTTCTTTCAACTTCTACCGACGCTGACGGCGATAGAGAACGTGATGCTGCCGATGGATTTCTGCAACATGTATTCGCCTCAGGAGCGGCAGGAGCGGGCGATGTATCTGTTGGAGCAGGTGGAGATGGCCCAACATGCCCATAAACTGCCCTCAGCGGTCTCGGGTGGCGAGCAGCAGCGCGTCGCCATCGCCCGCGCCTTGGCCAACAGTCCACCCATTGTGCTGGCCGACGAGCCCACCGGCAATCTCGATTCGAAGACCGCAGAAGGGGTCCTCCAGCTCTTCGAGAGACTGGTAGAGCAGGGCAAGACGATTCTCATGGTCACCCACGACAAGGACCTGTCCGAGCGCGTTATGCGAACGATCCTCCTCGCAGACGGTGAGATCGTAGACCAAGTGGTGAACAACAGGACGCTTCAGCCCTTCGTCCCAATGCAGCCAAAGGAGCCAGACAGTGCCTAGTCCGCGCTGGCGAAAGGTACTGCGCGACCTCTGGGGGAACAAGACGCGCACCGTGCTCGTTGTGCTCTCGGTCGCGGTCGGCGTCTTCGCCGTCGGCATGATCGCCAACACGCAGGTGATTCTATCGCGGGATCTAGCCCAAAGCTACGCGGCCACCAATCCCGCCCACGCGATCCTGTCCATCGAACCCTTTGACGAAAGCCTCGTTCGGGCGGTGCGCAACATGCCCGAAGTGCAAGAGGCCCAGGGAGGCCGCAGCTACTGGGTGCGCCTCAAGACGGGACCAAATGGCTGGGTCAACTTCCAGCTCTTTGCGATCTCTGACTACGATGACATCCAAATCAACAAGGTCTGGCCAGAGAGCGGTGCATGGCCGCCGCAGAGACGTGAAGTGCTTCTCGAGCGCTCGTCGGTTGGTCCGACGAAGGCGTACGTTGGCGACACGGTGCTGGTTGAGATACCGAATGGCCAGCAGCGCGAGTTGCGCGTCGCAGGCCTGGCGCATGACCTGGCTCAGGTCCCGACTGCTTTCTGGGGTGGAGCCTACGGCTACGTCACATTCGATACGCTTGCATGGCTTGACGGGCCACGCACCTACAACACGTTGTATATCACTGCCGCTGAGAACGCCTTCGACAGGGAACAGATTGGGCGCATCGCGGAGCGGGTCAGAGACAGAGTCGAGAGAAGTGGGTGGACGGTCTATCGGATGGAGATTCCCGAACCGGGCAAACACTGGGCCGACGATGTCATACAAGCACTCCTATTGGTTCTCGGCGCCCTTGGCTTCCTCTCTCTCATTCTCAGCGGGTTCCTGGTCGTCAACATAGTCACGGCGTTGTTGGCCCAACAGGTCCGGCAGATTGGCATAATGAAAGCCGTTGGCGCTCGCCGCGACCAGATCATGGGAATGTACTTGACCATGGTCCTCATTTTCGGTCTGCTCGCGCTTATCCTCGCTGTGCCGCTGGGAGCGTTGGCGGCCCGGGCACTTATCGGCTACATTGCAGGGCTCATGAACTTCGACATCGTGAGTTCGGGTATCCCGCCACGCGTCATTGCCCTGCAAGCCGCGGTCGGCGTCATCGTGCCGTTGCTGGCCGCGCTGTACCCCGTCACTGTCGGCACCCGTATCACGGCACGCGAAGCCATCAGCGAGTATGGGCTCGGGAAGGGCCGCTTTGGCAGAGGCCTCACAGATCGGTTGGTCGAGCGGGTGCGTGGCTTGCCCCGCCCATTGCTGCTCTCGCTGCGAAATACCTTCCGACGCAAAGGACGGCTGGCCCTTACGCTCGCGACACTCACGCTGGCTGGTGCCATCTTCATCGCCGTTTTCAGCGTGCGCGCCTCGCTGTTCTACGAGCTCGACGATGTGCTTGAATACTTGAATTATGACATTGAGGTTGACTTCACTCAGCCCTATCGTATCGCGCGAATCGAGCGTGAGGCACTGCGCGTGCCCGGAGTCGTAGGAGCGGAGGGATGGGGCTTCTCCATCGCTCATCGCCGTCGCGGCGACGGTAGCGAGAGCGAGAGCATCCGTATACTCGCCCCTCCCGTTGGGACTGATATGCTCCAGCCTACCATCTCAGAGGGCCGCTGGCTCCGGCCAGGGGACAGGAGAGCGATCGTCGTCACCACCGACCTTCTCCAAGCAGAGCCCGACGTTAAGGTGGGAGACGAGATTGTGCTGAGAATCGGAGAGCGCGATACAACCTGGCAGATTGTGGGCGTGGCCGGAAGGGTGGGAGTCCCTTTCGCATACGCCAATTATCCCCACCTCGCACGCATCGTTAGCAGCGTAGGATATGCAGGTGTTCTGGTCGTCAAGACCGAGCAGGACGATGCGGCTTTTCAATCTCAGGTGGCGAGGGCGCTGGAAGAACGCTTCAAGCGCGTCGGTCTGCATGTGGCTGCAACCATGACCATGGGCCAGATTCGCGCGACCAACATATTCCAGTTCAACGTTCTTTTTGCTTTCCTGTTGATCATGGCGATCTTACTCGCTGTGGTGGGCGGACTGGGCCTGATGGGAACGATGAGCCTGAACGTCTTCGAGCGCATCCGCGAGATCGGCGTCATGCGTGCCATTGGTGCTTCGGACCGTGCAGTGCTACAGGTGGTGATCGTTGAGAGCGTCATCATAGGCGTGCTCAGCTGGCTTCTTGCAGCTATCCTCGCGCTACCACTGAGTAAGCTCCTCTGCGACGCCATCGGGGTGGCATTCATACAGAAACCCCTCACGTTCACCTTTTCCGTAGACGGCGTTCTGATGTGGCTAGTCGTTGCCGTCATCGTCGCCGCTCTGGCGAGCTTCCTTCCTGCCCGCAACGCCTCGCGGCTCACCGTGCGCGAAGTACTTGCTTACGAGTAGGGGATCGCTCTGACGAGGTGTAGCCGCACAAACCGTCCGCATCAGCGTAAGATGGCTGCTGTTGACCATTTGGGTACCTCTGCATACACAGACTGCCTCCAGACTAGCCCAACGCGAGATCCTGCTCAGCTGTGCGGCCAGCTTCACAGCGCAGCGCCAGGCCCAATCCAGAACCCTTGCCCAAGACGACAGGCTGTGATAAACTAGTATCATCTTGCCTGCCAAAGGCGAAGGGCTCTTTGGTACATCAGTTAGGCCTGATCGCAAGACTCCTCGCCAAAGGAGATCAGCTATGAAAAAAGGGAGGGTGTTCTCTGGTGCTCGCCCCACCGGTAGACAACACATAGGCAACTACCTGGGAGCCATCCAGAACTACGTCGCACTGCAAGATGACTACGAATGTGTATACTGCGTCGTCGACCTGCACGCCCTGACGACGCTGACACACACGGAGGAACTGAAGAGCAACACTCTCGAAATGGTGCTGGACTGGCTAGCCGCAGGCATGGACCCCGAGAAAAGCATCATCTTCGTCCAATCTCAAGTACCCCAGGTCACGGAACTGCACACTATCCTCTCCATGGTCACTCCCATGGGTTGGCTAACCAGGCTGCCCACTTTCAAGGAGAGGGTTCGGATGCAGCCCGACAACGTGAACTATGGGCTGCTGGGATATCCCGTGTTGATGGCTGCAGACATCACGCTCTACAAGGCCGACACGGTTCCCGTTGGCGAGGATCAAGCGCCACATCTGGAATTCACGCGGGAGATCGTGCGCCGGTTCAACCACCATTTCGGCCCCACTCTCGTCGAGCCTCGGATAAAGCTCACCGCTTTCCCCCGTGTGATGGGCCTGGATGGTGTGAACAAGATGAGCAAGTCCCTGGGCAACCACATCGAGCTGGCCTCCCCCCCAGAGGAGATGGAGCAACGAGTGATGACGATGGTAACAGACCCTCAACGGAGATACCGCAGTGACCCCGGTCGGCCAGAAGTGTGCAACGTCTTCACCTTCCACGGCTTCTTCTCACCAGAGCAAGTTCAGGAGATAGAAAGGGATTGCCGCAAGGCAGAGATCGGATGTGTGGACTGCAAGCGAACTCTCGCTCGCAACCTGTCCGCCCGCCTGGCACCATTCCGCGAGCGACGCGCTGAGCTGGGCAGCGACCCGAAGCTGGTGTGGGACATCCTTGCGGACGGAGCCAGCAGGGCCACTGCAATAGCTGAAGGAACCATGGCCGAAGTCAAGGCCAGAGTGGGCCTGCCCTAGAAGGTACGCAGGAGACCTTTGGCAGTGTCCTGCCCTTCTCACCGCTCTTTTCGTGCCCGCGATCCTGATCCTGTCCTGTTTCATCATCAAACGAATAGAGAGGCTCATTCTGCGAGCCTCTCCTCTGACCAAGCTCGGCGGACGGGAGCACGAGACCGAACTCAGCCCCCATCCGGAAACACTGAAGAGCTATTGCCCTTCGCCCTCGAACTCACTCCTGATCTCGTCACCAAAGGCCTGGGCAGCTTCGCTGCCCCTCTGCAACAGGCCGCGCGCCTCCTCTGGCTCCACGAGTTTGACTATGAGACGCCGCTCCCCGTCATCCTCTTCGATATCGGCAATAAACGGCACCTTCTTAGTAAGGAGATAGATACCGGCAACGATTCCGCCTATCGCTGCCACAGGGAGAAGCATCCCCGCTAGCCAGCCAAATGCGAAGCTCCTAGGCACTGACATCAACTCGTCCATGTAGGAGCCAACGTCTGGAGGCGACATCTTGTTCCACGCCCTCTTTCTTGACATGCTTCCCGTCCCCCTCCTAGAATGGCTCACCACCCTCGGAGTGAGCACCAGGGTACTTGGCTCTCTCCTTGTCCACCTGCTCCTTGATGATCGTCACCACTTCCTGAGGAGAGACAAGTCCAACAACAGGTCGCCCATCGTCCCTCACTTCAACCGAAGGCAACTTCCCGGTGAGCAGATAGAGGAGAATATTGCCCGCAATCAATACGAATCCCGCCAAACCCAGAATCAACCCGGTGACAAACGCGAGCCTCTTTATGGCAGACATCTGGCTCTCCTCCCCACAACCCAGTTCATGCTTCCTTTGTCAAATCAGGGCGCTCGGCCACTCGCTGCAGACCTTCGCCCCCATCGGGTTCCGCAGCCTGCTCGGCCGCTTCGTCCCCAGCCGACAGATCACCACCTGACTCGGGCTCAGCGCCAGCCTGTACCTCTTCCTGAAGCTCGGTTGAGGACCCCAAGTCCTCCTCAGACGAGCCGGCTGCCTCCGGCTCCTCCTCAGGTTCAGTCACGGTCTCCACATTCTCCTCCGCCCCAGCCACAACCTCCTCCGTGACCAGTGCCTCTTCCTCAACCTCAGCTGCAGCTTCTACCTCTTCCTCAGCCTCAGCCTCGGCCTCAGCCACAACCTCCTCCGCGACCGGTGCCTCTTCCTCAACCTCAGCTGCAGCTTCTACCTCCTCCTCAGCCTCGGCCTCAGCCACAACCTCCTCCGCGACCGGTGCCTCTTCCTCAACTTCAACTGCAGCTTCTGCCTCCTCCTCAGCCTCGGCCTCAGCCACAACCTCCTCCGCGACCGGTGCCTCTTCCTCAACTTCAACTGCAGCTTCTACCTCCTCCTCAGCCTCCGCCTCAGCCACAACCTCCTCCGTGACCGGTGCCTCTTCCTCAACTTCAACTGCAGCTTCTACCTCCTCCTCAGCCTCCCACTCCACTTCTGCCTCTGGCGCAATTGGTGCTTCTTCCCCAGCCTCGCCCGCAGCAGCGATTATGTCAACCAGTGCCTCCTCGCCCTCTACCTCCTCTCGGGTCGGCGCCTGCTTGAGGCTCAGACCCATGCGCTGCCTATCTGCATCGATGCTCAGGATCTTGAGATAGAGCTCTTCGCCCTCCCTCACGAGATCCTGGGGAGCGAAGTCACCCTCGGACAACTCAGAGACATGAATCAAGCCCTCAATGCCATCATCAATGCGAGCGAACGCACCGAAATCTACGACATTGGTGATGACGCCCTTCACCACCTGACCGGCTTCATACTTCTCCTCGGTCAGATGCCATGGATCGGGCTTCAGGCGTTTCAAGCTGAGCCCGATCCGTTTCCTCTCACGGTCAACGCGGAGGACATAGACCTCCACTTCGTCTCCGACGCTCAACACCTCACGAGCATGTTTGACCCGCCGCCATGACAACTCGGAGATATGAATCAAGCCATCGGCTCCTCCAAGGTCAACGAAAGCCCCAAAATCGCATAGGTTCCGAACCGAGCCAACGCGGATATCCCCTTCTTGGAGTTCGTTCAAGAGTTCTTCCTTACGCTTCTCACGCCACTCGCGTGAGGCAGCACGCTCCGAGAGAATGAGCCGACGACGCTGGCGATCAACCTCTATGACCTTGAGTACAAGTTCCTGACCTTCCATCTTGGCCAGCATATCCATGCGGGATTGGTGGGGGCTTCGCCTGCTAAGTCCAGCCACTTGTGAAGCGGGCACAAACCCCCTGATCCGGCCGAAATAGACAAGCAGACCACCCTTGTTGTGACCTGCAACCGTGCCCTCGAATATGCCGTCTTCCTCAAGGAGCTTCTCAGCCCTGCGCCAGTCCTCCATCGTGCGAGCCATGTTCAGGGACACAATCACATCCCCCTCGGCGCTCTCCGGCCTGAGCACGTAGACTGGCACTTTGTCACCAACCTCTATCTCGGCAAGGGCCTCCTCCCCCATTCGTTCCAGGTCGGCACTGGGCACAACCCCTTCCGTCTTACCACCGATATCCACGATGATCTCTTTCTTGTCGATACTGAGTACCTCAGCGTACCTGATGTCCCCCCTCTTAGGGGCCTTGTAGTCGTACTCATCCTTGAGGAACTTCCACATGGGCGATCCAGTCCCTCCATCGTTATTTGAATCTTCTTCGCCCACAAACTTCTCTACCATTGTCCTCCAGATTTCCCCCTTCAGATTAGGTTGCTGAGCTGTTGCAGAACCACACGCTCCCAAAAGCTGTCACCCGACTCCCATTCATTTCAAGCCCGGTGACAGCCACCGAAGCCCACACTGGCACCTATTGCATCAGCTGGCCTCCAATTCGGATTCCACCATCTTCCTTCTGCTCATCCAGCCCCTCGTCGGCCTCAACTTCCTCTGCCTCCTCGTCCCCACGGAAGCCTGTTCCGGCAGGGATCAGCTTGCCAATGATGACATTCTCCTTCAATCCACGCAGCTCGTCCTGCCCGCCCTCGATGGCCGCTTTGGCCAGGACGTTTATCGTATGCTGGAAGGAGGAAGCTGACAGGAAACTCTCCGTGTTGAGTGCGGCTTTCGTGATGCCCAAGAGAACCTGGCGCGCGGTCGCCGGTGTACCACCCTGCTCCATGACCTGACGGTTAGCCTCCTCGAATGCGAGACGATCAACAGTCTCCCCCAGAAGGAAGTCCGTGTCTCCCGGTGAAGTTATCGAAACCTTGCTCAGCATCTGCCGGACAATCATCTCAATATGCTTGTCATTGATGTTCACACCCTGGGACCGATAGACCCTCTGGATCTCCTCCAACAGATACACCTGCACGGCTTCGCCTCCCTGGATGCGCAGCACCTCATGGGGGTTCAGCGGACCCTCGGTCAGCTGTTCACCAGCGCTCACTTTCTGAAGGTTCTTGACTCGAATGCGAGCACTTGGGGGCACCTCGTAATCGCTGCTTATCTGCTCCTCCCGATAGATGATGATCCTGTCGTCTTCCGTGATCACCCTGCCATTGCTCTCAGACACCACCTGGTGGAAGCGCGGGCTGCCCTCACTACCTCTCTCAGCTAGCACGGCGCCCTTCTCGATCTCCTCACCATCCTCAGCCAAGATCCTGTAGCCGTGTTTTATGGGGTGCTCCTCTCGAAAGACTTCCGTCGCTGTGACCATGATGCGACGCAGGCCGTCCTCACGCAGTATCTCCGCTGTGCCTTCCAGATCGGAAATGATGGCCTGCCCCTTCGGACTCCGGGCCTCAAAAAGCTCCTGAACGCGGGGCAAACCATGAGTAATGTCTCTATGTTCACCCTCAACCACTCCTCCCGTATGGAAGGTCCGCAACGTAAGCTGCGTACCTGGCTCACCGATGGACTGAGCGGCTATTATACCCGCCGCCTGCCCCAGTTTGACCAAGCCCTCCCGAGCCAAGTCCCTGCCATAGCACTTGCTGCACACGCCGTATCGCAGTTGACAGGTCAGCGGAGAGCGCACATATATCTCTTGGACGGCAGCGCGCTCGATCTCTGCAACGTGCGCACGGCTGATCATCTCTCCCTTCTCCACGATGATCTCACCGCTCTCAGGATCGACGACCTCCGTCGCTGCGAGCCGCCCCCAGATGCGCTCCTCAAAGGTCTCACCAATCTCAACCGCCCGGCCCGCTCTGACCCACATGCCATTCTCAGTCCCGCAGTCCTCAGCGTTGATTATCGAATCCTGGGCCACATCTACTAGACGACGAGTCAAGTAACCGGCGTCTGCCGTGCGGAGGGCCGTGTCAGCCAACCCCTTGCGCGCTCCATGAGTGGAGATGAAGTACTCCAGCGCCGTCAAGCCCTCGCGGAAATTGGAGCGAATAGGCAGTTCAATGATCCGTCCCGCAGGATCAGCCATCAGGCCGCGCATGCCCGCCAACTGCCGGATAGGTTGGAAGCCACCTTTGGTGGCTCCGGAGGCAGCCATAAGCCGGATGGAACCCAGCGGATCCAGAGCCTCCGCCACCGCTTCGGTAACTTCATCCATGGCCTCGGTCCAAAGCTCCACCTTCTTGACGTACTGCTCGTTCTCGGTTATCAGCCCCCGACGATACTGGCGTTCAATGCCCTCCGCCTCCGCAGTGACATCCCGGAGAATGCGCTCCTTCACCTCCGGAATCGTAATGTCGCTGACAGCTATAGTCAGGCCAGACCGCGTAGCGTATTTGAAGCCCAAGTCCTTGATCTCATCAACCATCACCGCCGTGGCTTCAGGGCCCAGCCTATGATAGCACTCTGCCACCAACTGCCTTAGCTTACCCTTATCCATCTCCTCATTTCGAAATCGCAGCTCCTCGGGTAAAGCAGCGTTGAAGATGGCACGACCCACGGTAGTGTCTATGATTTTCGTGAACCTTCTCTTTGTGATCAAGACCTTGGCACGCAACTTGATTTTGGCGTGTAGATCCACCTCACCCAGCTCGTAGGCCAAGAACACCTCGTCCAGATCGGAGAAGGCCTTTCCTTCGCCTTTGCACCCATCTTCCTCGACGGTCAAGTAGTAACAGCCGAGAACCATATCCTTGGTGGGGCTGACCGTCGGCTCACCATTGGCAGGTAACAGTAGGTTGCCACTCGACAGCATCAGCTCTTTGGCTTCCCTCCTCGCTGCCTGTGACAGTGGCACATGAACGGCCATCTGGTCTCCGTCGAAATCGGCGTTGAAGGCACTGCACACCAGCGGATGGATCTGAATCGCATTCCCCTCAACAAGTACCGGTTCGAAAGCCTGAATGCCAAGCCGGTGCAATGTCGGGGCCCTGTTGAGGAGGACAAGATGGTCCTTGACCACCTCTTCCAACACCTCCCATACTTCCGGACGCATCTGTTCGATAATACGTCTAGTCCCCTTCACATTATGCGCGTAGCTATGTTCCACCAGCTTGTGCATGACAAAGGGCTTGAAGAGCTCCAGGGCCATACTCTTCGGCAGCCCGCACTGGTGTAGCTTTAGGTGCGGCCCTATTACTATCACCGAGCGCCCAGAATAGTCGACCCTCTTGCCCAGCAGGTTGCGCCGGAAACGTCCCTGTTTACCCTTGAGTATATCGGAGAGAGACTTCAGTTTTCTCCTACCTCTCGAGGACACAGCCTTTCCTCGACGGCTGTTGTCGATAAGAGAGTCCACAGCCTCCTGAAGCATCCGCTTCTCGTTGCGCACGATGACATCAGGCGCTCCCAACTCCACCAAACGCTTCAGGCGGTTGTTTCGGTTGATAACGCGACGATAGAGGTCATTCAGATCACTGGTGGCGAAACGCCCTCCGTCCAACTGCACCATCGGCCGCAGATCAGGTGGAATGACGGGCAGAGCGGTGAGGATCATCCATTCCGGCCGGTTCCCAGATTTGCGCAGCGATTCGACAACGCGTAGCCGCTTGGTGGCCTTCTTGCGTCGCTGCTTCGAACGGCTGTCGTTGGCCTCACGCCGCAACCGATTAGCCATCGCATCCAGATCCAGGTTCATGCAGACCTTGTAGAGAGCCTCTCCCCCCATCTCTGCGCTGAAGAAACGACCCCACTTGTCCTCCAACTGCCGGTACTGAGTCTCGTTGAGAAACTGCTGTACCTTGATACCGTTGGTCTCTTTGCGTTCATCTTCCGAAGCAGATTTCAAAGCCGCTATCTGCTCATCCACTTCCTCGGTGAGCTCACGGATCTTGGCTTCGGCCTCTTGGCGCAGTTGATCGATCTCAGCCTCAATGGCTGCCAGCTGGTCTTGCTGCTTCTCCCGGATATGGCCCTCGATCTCCTCGATCTCAGCCTGCACCGCCCGGTTCAGAAGGGTCAGATGTTTGCGTTTCACCATGGTTCGAGCGGGCACCAGAACCTCGGAAGAGGCATCGAACACTATGTCCTTCCTGATGACCTTTCCCATTGCCCGACTCAATCTGGTCTGGACATCGCTCGCCTGACGCATTATGCGATCGGTCTCTTCTGCCAGTTTCTCGTCAGATTTCTGCGTGACGCCTTCCGCCCGCGCCTGCAGCCCCTTTGTCTTCTCCCCCGCTGCCCGCTCTACCTTGTCGGTCCGTTCCTTAAGGTTATGCCGTAGCTCTTCAATGTCACCGGCTAGCTTTTCGTCAAGCTTGCGCAGGACCTTTGCCCGAGCGTCTTCGTCGATCTCAGTGATCATGTACTGGGCGAAATAGAGCACACGATCCAGATTACGGCGTGAGAGGTCCAGAAGCAATCCCAAGTAGCTTGGCACCCGCTGAGTGTACCAAACATGCGCCACCGGTGAAGCTAGTGAGATGTGCCCCATACGCTCCCGTCTCACCCGCGAACGCGTAACTTCGACCCCGCACTTCTCGCACACAATCCCTTTGTGGCGGATCTTCTTGTACTTGCCGCAATAGCACTGCCAATCCTTAGTAGGACCGAAGATGGCCTCGCAGAAAAGGCCATCTCTTTCCGGCCTCAGCCGCCGATAGTTGATCGTTTCTGGCTTCGTTACCTGCCCGTGGGACCAGGAGAGAATCCGCTCAGGGGAAGCTAGGCTCACGCGCAAAGCCCGAAAATCCTTGATGTCCAACATACCCTCCTACGTTGACTTCGCGTCGAATCGGGCTGTGAACAGGGAGTCCCGATTGCTGCTCCCTCTGTTCGCCCGAACGGTGCTGATCAATAGACAAAAAACCTCGGTCACCCCACCTGAAACTCTGTCACGGCCGAGCAACCGAGTCCTCAGTATCGCCAACCTCATGACCCTGTATCTACGACAGGATCACGGAGACAAGAACTTTGTTGACTTCACTCCCATAAACAGGGTCCTTCCAAGTGAGCGAACGAGCACAGATAGGGAGCTAGGGAACTCGATAGCCCGCCGCTTGGACGGGGCAGCGTTAACTACCTAAATGAATATTATATACCATTCTTGCGAAGATGTCAAATGCTGCCAGTCCTCAAGCTTCCGCTTCCTCCCGAGTGTAGGCCGTTCCTAGAGCGGCCGGAGCACCGATCCGCTTACGTACGACCTCCCGTGAGGCGAATATGAGGATAATGATCACCGCCGCATAGGGCATCATGCGCAGGAACTGGGGGCTCAGCAGGATCTTTGCTAGTTGCGGCAAACCACCCGTGGGCAGCATTTGCACATCAAAGACGACTCGACTAATGGCACCGAAGAGGTACGCCCCGAAGGCCGCTCGCCAGGGATCCCAGGCCGCGAAGATCACCAGACCTATGGCAATCCAACCCCAACCCGCCGTCATATTCTCGATCCAGCCAGGAGTGTAGGCCAGACTGAGGCTTGCGCCTCCCAGCCCACAAAGGACTCCGCCCACGACGGTATAAGCATAACGGGTCAAGACCACATTCACGCCGAGAGCATCAGCCGCCGCAGGATTCTCCCCCACGGCTCGCAAGTGTAGACCCGCTCGGGTCTTGTTGATCCAGAACCAGGCTATCGGTATCAGGAGAAAAGACAGGTAGACCGTAGCATCGTGCTGGAAGAAAACGGGGCCTGCAAGAGGCAACCGGTCCAACACGGGAATCGGCAGTGCAGCGAACTTGGGAGCCGGCACATTCACATAAGGGAAGCCCAAGAAAGCGCTCAATCCGGCGCCGAATATGGTCAGCGCTAACCCACTCACCACCTGATCGCCGCGGAGCGTTATGGAGATGAAAGCATGAATCAGGCTGAGCAGACCACCGGCCGCCATGCCAGCCAGGGCACCGATCCACGCACTCCCGGTTGCCAACGAGGCCACAATGCCCGTGAGGGCGCCGATGAGCATCATCCCTTCCACGCCAAGGTTCAGTATCCCGGATCGCTCGGCAAAGATCTCGCCCAGCGCGCCGTATAGGATGGGGGTCCCCGCCGCGATGCCTGCGCTCAAGATAATGATAACGAAACCAATGATCTCTCCCATCTTACTCGCTTCCTAGCCTACGCTCGGCGCTCCAATCGGATACGATAGCGAATCAACACCTCGCCTCCAATTAGCACAAAGAAGATCACCGCCTGCAGCATCATGCCCAGGGCCTTGGGCGCTCCCGGGATCGCGTCACTACCCCGATACAGGGCACCCAGCAACAAAGAGACGACGATCACTCCCCAAGGATTGAGCTTGGCCAGCCAGGCCACTATGATCGCCGTGTATCCATAGCCCGGCGAGAACATCCGCTTGATGAGGTGCAGATTGCCTGAGATCTCGCTCATTCCGGCCAAGCCAGCCATGCCACCACTGATCATCATCACCAGGACAATGTTGCGCGTCAGGCTCATGCCTGCATAGCGGGCAGCGCGGGCACTTTCACCTATCACTCGTACCTCGTATCCCCAACGCGTACGTCCCAGCAGCACAGCAAGGACGGCGGCCGCGAGCAGGCTCAGCACAAAACCCAGGTGTACCCTGCGACCGTCGAGAAAGTAGATCGCCCCAAGCGACAGAGCGCCAACCAGCAAAGCACCAAGGGCCAGCTTGAGTCGTTCACGTCTGTCGCGCAGACGCCTCACGATCCAGTATGCAGCCACGACTCCACCCACGATCAGAAAGGCCAATGTGGGCAGATACCAGGCGGTAGTGATGGTAGGCAAGGTTGCACTCGCACTCAAGCGAGTCGTGCGGGGGAACCCCAAGCTTGTAGGGTCCTGCCAGGGCCCGACAACCAGATAGTTGATCCACTGTATGGCGATGTAGTTCAGCATCAAGCTAGTGATGATCTCATTGACGCCCAAGAAGGCCTTGAGAGCCCCGGGGATGGCTCCCCATAATGCTCCGCCCAAGAAGCCTGCCGCTATCATGGCCGGGAGCAGGATCCACGCCGGGGCATCGGGCCAAGTGTAAGCCACGAGGCAGGACAGGAAAGCTCCCATATAGAGCTGGCCTTCGGCCCCGATGTTCCACACTAGCATGCGAAATGCCACTGCTACCCCTAGGCCCGCCAGCATCAACGGGATCGCTTTCATTATCGTCTCGGAGATGGCGTAAGCGCTGCCAAAGGCCAACATGACCATATCGCGATAGCCGGCCAGAGGGTTGATGCCCTGCATGAGCATCGGCACCATACCCAGAACCAAGGCGATGCCGAGGCTGAGGATCGGCACCGCATAGGGCAGCCACCGAGGCACCTCAAGCCTTGGCTCGAGCCTCAGCGAAAAGCCCCGCCACGCTGGCAAGGCTCTATCAGTCGTCCCCTGCAACCTCCACCTCCCGCTCGACACTGCCAGCCATCATCAAACCCAGCTTCTCCACGGTTGCCTCCCGTGCGTCCATGACACCCATGATCTGACCTTCGTACAGGACCACGATGCGGTCGCTCATGCTCAAGAGTTCGTCCAAGTCTTCGGAAATCAACAGGATGCCGCCGCCAGCCTGACGTTGATCCAAGAGTAAGCCCCGCACGGCCTCTGTAGCTCCGACATCCAATCCCCGTGTGGGATACACGGCAACCATCAAGACAGGTTCGGAGGATATCTCACGCGCCAGGATGAGCTTCTGCAGATTGCCCCCTGAAAGCAGCCTCGTTCGTGTTCGGATGCCGGGAGTCATCACATCATAGGCTTGCACTAGCTCTTCCGCACGACCAGCGATGGCATCCCCGTCGAGAAAGAACCTGCTGCAAATGGGGGGGTCTCGATAGCACCTCAGAATCAAGTTCTCTGCAACGCTCAAGTTCATCACCAGGCCCGCACCCATCCTGTCCTCCGGAACATAAGCCACACCCCGATCTATGACCTCCCGCGGCGAGTGATCGGTGACATCCTCGCCCGCCAGTCGGATGCGGCCCCCAGTCACCGGTCGAAGGCCCACGATCGTTTCCGCCAACTCGCGCTGGCCATTGCCAGCAACGCCAGCGACGCCGAGAATCTCCCCGCGCCGCACGGTCAACGAAACGTCCTTCAGGGCCTCCAGGCCCTTGTCGCTGAGAGCACCGAGCCCATCGATGTCCAGGACCACTTCACCCGCCACAGATTTCTGCTTACCCAGACGAAACAAGACCTCCCGCCCCACCATCATCCGGGCCAGGTCTTCCTTGCTTGTATCGCTCACCAGCACCGTATCCACAACCTCTCCGCGACGCAGGACGGTGATACGGTCTGCCACTGACATCACTTCACGCAGCTTGTGACTGATGAAGATGATCGTGTGCCCTTCAGCAGCCATGCTACGCAAGGTGCTGAACAGCTCTTCAACCTCCTGAGGGGTCAGCACAGCAGTGGGCTCGTCCATCACCAGGATAC
>NJBK01000006.1 GCA_005223035.1 Chloroflexi bacterium B3_Chlor | reverse complement strand
ACTACTGGCAGCGCTGCGGCCTCCTGTGGCCGCGCCAAAAGGTAGCCCAGGTAGGGGAGGCCTGGTCCGACCAGAAGATCATGAATGAATTGGGCAAACGGCTAGGGTATGAAGAGTATTTCTGGGAAGACGTAGAGGAATCGCTGGATCATATCCTGGAACCAGCAGGGATAACCTTCGAGGAGTTCAAGCAGTTGGGCTATCTGGAGGGGCCCCAGGAATACCGGAAATACCAAAAGAAGGGGTTCAAGACCCCATCTGGGAAGGTGGAGCTCTACTCGCAGCGATTCGCCGATTGGGGGTACGACCCGCTGCCTGCCTATCAGGAACCTCCCGGGACGCCGTACAGCGACCCGGAACTGGCCAAGGAATATCCCTTGATCATGACGACCGCTCGCATTCCGGTCTTCTTCCACTCCGAAAACCGGGAGATACCCATCCTCCGAGAGGTTGTCCCAGAGCCGGTGATGGAGATACATCCGCAGACTGCTGGTGAGCTTGGTATCGCTGACAATCATTGGGTCTACATCGAGACCAAGAGAGGCCGCATCAAGCAGAAGGCCTACCTGACGGAGAATATCGATCCCCGTGTGGTGATGGTAACTCATGCGTGGTGGTTCCCGGAGGAAGGGGTAGAGACGCTTCACGGCTTCCGTCGAGCGAACATCAACGTCTTGATCGGCAACGATCCGCCTTATGATCCCTTCGTGGGGGCCATCCAGACGCGGGGCATCTCATGCCGAGTCTATCCTGCTGAAGACTGACCGGGGGGTGCAAGGGGATGAATGGTATGTTAAGTGTCGACGCCAAGAAATGCATGGGCTGCTATGCTTGTGAGATAGCCTGCAAGGAGGTACATGGCATCCCCCCTGAGAAGCTTAGCTGGATCAAGGTCGTGCGGTCCGATGCAGCGAGCTCCGAGGCAGAGAAGCGCGGCCACTACCTGCTCATGGTATGTGTGCACTGTGCCTCGCCTCCCTGTGTGGAGGCTTGTCCCGAGGGAGTGATCGCGCAACGCGAGGATGGTATAGTCCTCATCGACTCCGCCGACTGCACGGGCTGTGAGCTCTGTATGGAGGCCTGCCCCTACGGAGCGATCTTCTTCAGTGAGGAGGACGGCGTGGCCTTCAAATGTGATCTCTGCCTGGAGAGGGTGGAGCGAGAGTTGTGGCCCAGCTGCGTGCAACACTGCTTCGCTCAGGCGTTCTGCTTTGAGCCAGTGGGCTGATGAATCGGTGCAGGTCGCAAGGACCGACGGAACGTCAAACCAAGCAACTGTTCTTGCCGGCGCACCTGCTACTAGATATAGTACCGTGTCAGCGATTCTGCCACGACATGTAGAATAGTATGCATTTCTTACTCAATCTGTATTAACAAATGCTTGACAACTTGAGGAAAATGTGGTAAAATAGTAGTAGATTCTCCCGTGGGTGTGAGGGCTCTGGACTCACCCCACTTTTGTATAGAGGCAAGGTCTCTGGACAGCGGGAATCTATCGGTGCTCGACGGAGAGTCATCTCTCTCGGACAGGAGGAGGCAGGTTCATTAGACACCACTTCTTGTTGATTGCAGGCAATAGTAAGTGCTTTCTCCATGTATAGCATATGAGAGGTGACGGCCCCAAATGAAGACTGTGTATTTCAGGGCCGAGTTGTTGTTCCCACATGAGAGTGTCTTGGCTCTCATGGAAGTGGGGGACGGGCAGTGGCGGAGTCTGGTAGAGCGTGTGGCCGACTTGCCGGAAACCGACGAAGATGCCTTGGCCTTCTCCTTGATGATGATAAGGCTATGTGGGTGTTTGCGGTGTAATCCCGGGAGCTACAAGGCTTCTCTTGGTTGCTCCGCTTGCGCGAGACGCATCATCGGCATGATCAAGGAGACTGACGACGCCCTGATCGCGCACTTCGATAAGGCGAAGGAAGATCTGCTGAGGTATCTCCGGACAGGCGAGGTGTTGGAGGAAGAGGCCACCTATCCGTAAGGACTTCCGCAACCTGCGCGGATTCGATAGAGCCGCCTGTGACCGCAGGCGGCTTTTTTATACTCGTCTGTGTCACTCCTGGCGCGTGAGATCGCCTTGATGCGGGCGCCGATGATGCAATTCGTGACCAGCAATGCCTCCGGGAGCGTGTCGTGACGGGAATACCGAGAGGTGAGTGCCAGATATGTGGGAAATCGTCCCTGGTGTCCGGCAACCTCGCTGCCTGTGTTGATTGCATCCGCCGGCAACCCGAACAGGTGATGCTACATATCCGCCAGGTTCAGGTAGCGTCGCGCCGGGAGTTCGATTTGCCCACGGAGCCGCCACGGGATTCTGAGGGAGTTCTGTGCCCACTATGTGTCAATGAGTGTGGTATCGCTGAAGGGCATCGGGGGTTCTGTGGACTGCGGACCAACCGCAGCGGCAAGCTGGTCCACCTGGCCGGGACCCCCGCCAAGGGCATTCTCCACTGGTACCATGATCCCCTGCCTACCAACTGCGTTGGGGCCTGGGTGTGCGCAGGCAGTGAGAAACATGGCTGCAACAACCTGGCCGTGTTCTACGGAGCCTGCACTTTCAACTGCCTCTTCTGTCAGAACTGGCATTATCGACAGATGTCACCCAAGGATCAGGGCATGACAGCGCAGGAGCTGGCTGACAAAGCCAATCTACGTACGTTCTGCGTGTGCTACTTCGGGGGGGACCCTGCGGCCCAGATGCTTCACGCTCTATCGACGTCCAAGATTTTGGCAAAGCGGGGAGTGAGAGTCTGCTGGGAAACCAACGGATCGATGCAGCCTAGGTTGCTGGAGAGGGCGGTGGACCTTTCGCTGGAAACAGGTGGCTGCATCAAGTTCGATCTCAAGGCCTACGACGACAATCTGCACAGAGCGCTGACGGGTGTGACCAACAAACGAACCCTGGAGAATCTCGCCCGGGCAGCGGCCCGCATCCCTCTACGACGTGAGCCACCTCTGGTGATAGCCAGCACCCTCTTGGTGCCTGGGTACGTGGATGCCCAAGAGGTGGGCCAGTTGGCGGAATTCATCGCCTCGTTGGATCCCAACATCCCCTACTCACTTCTGGGTTTTCACCCGCACTTCTTTGTGCCCGACTTACCGCGGACTTCGGTGCGGCACGCCGAGGAATGCGAGCGAGCTGCCAGGGAAAGAGGACTGGTCAACGTGCACATTGGGAACCGTCACCTGCTTTCGAGGGATTATTGATGCGTGTACGGTTTCCTGATGACCTCGCAGACACGGCCGATTTGAGCGGGGATGGAGTCCTTTCCTTCAGAGGCCAGAGGCTTGCTGGAGACAGCAGCCCAGATGACGCATCTCATAGTGATGAACGCAAACTACCGATTACTCTTTCCTGGGCAGTTGCTAGATCTTGCTGACACGCACGTTGCGGAACTGAGCACATTCAGTATCGCTCCACTCGCGGAATCCTATACTACCTACTGGGTAGCTTAGGATCAAGTCAGCGCGCTGAGTACGGTCTCCTTCGCCAATCACAAATGTTCTGACGTTAGGTCTCAGGAGATCCCAGTTGTAGATCTCAGTTTCTGCGTCGTCTACTGTGACTTTCGCTGTCACCCGAGTTCCTTGGACCCTTATTCGCACGCGGAACCATGTGTTCAGCGGTAGCGTGGTCGAAAGGGAAACCCGGGGCAGTCTGACCCACATGCCATTTACCCGGAAGTGGGGATAGAGTTCAGATTGGCCGCATTGCAGCATCGCATAGTTCAGAATATCTCTAGCTCTGATGAGCCAAGTCGTGTTGCCTCTGACGATCTTGGTGTCGAATTCAAAGTCGTAATCTCTCCACAGGAGGCAAGGCCTGGCTATCCCTCCGTCGCCGGACTCTGTGACTGTGAGTAAGTGACGGCGATCTTCCTTCTCAGTACGCCATGCTCCATAATACTCCCACTGGTCTAGACCATGCCGAAAATCCTCGACGAACTCCCGCTGCTCGGCGACCTTGTGGACCCTGTACGCTCGGACAGTCAAGCCCGCAAGCCACACCGCCAGAAGTAGGCCCCCCCATAGCGGAGTATGTGCGACAACCAGCATGTCTCGAAGCACCAGAAATGGAGCACGGTACTTGAAGTACAGAATCATGAGAACTGCAGCTACAACCAATCCGAACAGGAGGAGTTTATGGCGACCCAGCCACTCACCCAGGCTTTCCTCTTCCTGTCGATATATCTTGCGGAAGAAGTTCACAGACGATTCCATACTATTCCCCCTTCGCCGTTCACAGCATAACTGAGCCGAATCGATGGACCGGAGGCCCCCGAAGACTGGCTACCGAGCGCGCGGTAGGGCTATTGCTCTATCGTGAGTGTCCAGTTGCCGTCGGCCGCGATGTCAAGAAGGTAGGCCCCAGATTGTCGGATCCCGACTGCCTTGCTACCATCGAACGGACCGATCTCGTTAACCAATAGATCGACCCAGTTGCCCCGACTATCCAGCAGTACTATGGCGAAGTTGTGCGCCCCGTCGTGGGTCATCTGAAAGCGAGCCAATCCTTCGGAGAGCATGATGAACGGAGATACCTGCTGCCCGGATCCTGCAAAAGTCTGTGGTGGACTGGGGGTGTCTGAGGGAGGGCGGGGCTGTTCTACTAGGACGGTCCAGCTGCCATCCGCTGAAATGTCCATTATGTAGTTGCCTTCTTGCTCTACGCCCACTGCCTTGGCGCCATTGAACGGTCCTATCATGTTCACAAGTAGCTCAACCCACTCGCCCTGGTTGTCCAGCAGTGTTATCGCGAAGTTGTGGGCTCCATCATGTGTCATTCGGAACACGGCCAGGCCAGGAAGCAGCGGAAACAAGGGTGAGGCTTGCTGGCCGTGCCCCGTCAACCGCTGAGGCTCAGGGGGCGGGGGCTCAGGTGTGCTAGTAGGGATGGGCAGCGGTGTATGAGTGGGCATCGGTGGCGGTGTCGCGGTAGGTGGCTCGGCCGGTGCGGTTGGGATCTCTTCTGCCGGTGGGGGCGCCGCAGGTCCCTCCGTGGTAGATGACGGGCAGCATTGGAAGAACAGCGCGAGTAGCAACAGGCTGAGCCCTGCCACGGTCAGGGTCTTCATCCTTCACTCCTCCTTTGCTTCATGCCCCGTCGACTTGGAGTCGACGAGCCCAGCCAGCGCAACGGCACCACCTACTATTATACTGTGGTTGTCGGGCGAAGTCAATTGAAGCTGCAACCTGGACGCTGGCGATACTGGCTCTCTTGATCGTGGCAGCGGTGGCTCCTCTCGGCTGGTTACTGTTTCAGGATGGGGAACCGCGAAATTCCAGAGGTATGGGGGAGGGGGATTGGGAGGGCAGCGGAGTGGAGCGGACCTCCAAGACGACCGTAGGAGGCTGGGCCGTGGTATTGCAGGGGTATCCGGGGGGCCACACGTGAGATGGGGGCCAAAAAAGGAAAGGCCACCCACCTTGCGGTGCGTGGCTGGAGGGTCAGGGCGATCCCATCTCTCCTCCTCAACTTTCCCCAGAGCGCGACTCATGCTCGTCGACTCCAATACCAGTATATCCCATTTTAGGGAATTTGTCAAGTATCCACGAAACCGGGGGAATAGGGAGGTGGAGGTGACGGGAATCGAACCCGCGCCCTGTCAATTTGGAGTCGACGAGCCGCCCCAGCGCACCCCCACCCATGGCTGATTATAGCGGGGTGAGCCCATGAAGTCAATTGAAACCCCAACGTGGATCCTGGCGATTGTGCTGTTGCTCATCGTTGCGGCTCTGGGCTGCTTAGGCCTGCTGCTCCCACCGGTACAGCGACTACTGACGGGCGAGCGGTAAGCTCCATGTGCGCTAACGAAAGGAGCCGCTGACTGCGGGGCAACGGCTCCTTATGATTGGCTCCTTTTGAGGTCTTCCTGGCCTACGAGTTCAGGTCCCGTTCAAGTCCTCCTTGAAGAGCTCGCGAAAGTCGCCGTCAAAATCGCGCACAAAACGATACACGTCCAAGACATCGTCGGTGCTCACCGCAGGAAGCTCCTTCACGCGCTCCAGTTCCTCAGGTGTCAGGTCGGTGAGCACCTCCAGCTGCTCATCTTCCTTGACCATGGCCAGGATGATTCCCTGCGTGGCACAGTGACGGCAAGAAACCATCAGTATCCACACATCCTCCTGCTGCCCCATGATGGCAACGTCGCTCTCGCTATACTCCCTTGAGCACACGACGCATCTTATGTTCTCCAACAGTTGCCTCACGAGATCATATTCGGGCGAGTCCTTGTCGATTCTGCTCATCGCTATCCGCCCTCCCTTTCATCGCCAAGGTCTTCTTGCCTCACCACGTCAACTGTTATGGTGGGCGCCAAGTCTGCCAGTAGTTTGAACGGGACTGAGTAGGTACCTAGCTCTCGAATTGGCTCCTCCAAATCTAGCTTGCGCCGGTCAACGCTTCTTCCGATCTCCCTTTCCAGGGCATCTGCGATGTCCCCGCTCGTGATTGAGCCGTACAGACGATCTTTCTCGCCGGTCTTGGCGGGAAGGGTCAGAGTAACCCCTTCAAGCTCTGCGGCGAATTTCCTCGCCTCGTCCTCAAGTTCACGTTCCCGCCTTGCTCCGGCCTGACGCTGTAGCTCCACTTGTTTCAACGCCCCTGTTGTTGCCAAGGTGGCCAGGCCTTGAGGAATGAGATAGTTGCGCGCGTAGCCTGGCGCAACGTCACGAACTTCCCCAGCCCGTCCTACTCTCTCCACATCCTTCAGCAGGATTACTTCCATGACCATCACCTCAGTCTCCCATCGTCCGATGGAATTCTACCTCAAAAGGGCTCAAGACTCAAGTCGGACGGACAGGCGGTGACAATGATGGTCCATGAGAGGGGGCTCGGTGTGTTTTGCCCACTGCATATGATATAATACTCGAAGGTTTGAAGATGTCAGCAGTGAAGTCGTTAGGCTGCGCAGAGGCTTCGTACCGCGGGTCGTCGAACATAAGGATCTTCATCGGGCTATTGGCGCTTACGTTTCTGGCCTTCATTCTGCGCACGCTCAGGATAGATTTCCAGCCTCTCTGGTGGGATGAGGGCTGGAGCGTGTATTTCGCCACCGCAGACGTTCCCACGATGATCGCCCGGACCGCTATTGATATCCACCCTCCTCTCTACTATTTGATTCTCCGCTTGTGGATCCTCATCATCGGCTCCAGCGCCGCAGCGGTTCGCCACTTCTCTGTCCTGGCCGGTACCTTGTCCGTCCCTTTGATCTTTCTCATCGGTCGCCGCCTGTTCGACGTGCGGGTGGGCATCATGGCTTCCCTGGTTATGGCGCTGGCCCCTTTTCATATCTACTACTCTCAGGAAGCCCGGATGTACGCCCTTGTCGCCTTCCTCGTGCTTGCCTCAATCTACCTCTTTCTATCCTTGCTGGAGAGGGAAGGGGCCGCGTCCCCAGTCCAATGGTTGCTCTACATTGTGATCACCTCCTTGGCTATGTACACCCAGTACTACGCCGTCTTCATCCCTGTTTCGCAAACCGTGTTCGTCCTGGCAGGTCTCAGGCGGGACAGTGGTTTTCTGGTCAGATGGGTGGGAGCGCAATTCGCACTTGTGCTGGCCTATCTACCTTGGGTCCTGTACTCCGGCGGCAAGCTGGTAATGTACGTCAGCACCAAGATGGTGAAGGAGGGGGATCTACCCGTTGGTCTACACACCTATTTCCAGGAGCATTTGCTCGCCTTCTCCACGGGGCATTTGAGCGAGGCCAGGGCTTTTCTGTCGTGGATAGCGATCGTCTTTGTCGCCCTGATTGTAGTGGGTATCGTTGGCTACCTCAGGTACGGTGCACAGCACTACTTCGGCATCTGGCGTCCCACCCGTGCCGTTGCCTTCACTCTCACCTATCTATTGCTGCCCCTTTCTCTGGGCTATCTGGTGAATCTCCGCTATCCTTTCACCTCGCCGGGGATTGAGCGCCTGTTTCTCCTCTCGGCTCCGGCCTTCTACCTCCTGGTAGCTCTGGGATTGACGTGGCTTTGGCGACGACTTCATCTATGGTGGCCGATCTGTCTATTCTTGCTTGTGGTCAGCGCTCCCTCTCTCGTTGATTTCTACAGCGTTGAGCGCTACGCTGGGGACGATTACCGTCCTCTGATTGAGACAGTGCAGGCCCTGGCTCGGACCGACGATGTGATCGTAGCCGTTCATCCCTGGCAGATTGGCTATTTTCACGCCTACTATGATGGCCAACTTCCTCAACTGTATCTCACTCCGAAAGAGCCAACCGACGTCACGAGTGAAGAGTGGGCCGCTGATCCCGCACTCATGGCTCGGGATCTGGACGGTCTCTTGCTTGAGCACCGCTTCTTGTGGTTTCCCGCCCACCAAGCTTTGGGCAGGATCCTCGAAAGCGATGCCGAAGGCTACCTCTCCCAGAGGTACTATCCCATCCTCAGCCAGTGGTTCGCCGACAGCACAAGATTGAGTTGCTACGCTGGAGGGCAGGAACTGGACACAAGGGGGGAGCAGGCTGACTTTGGTGACAAGGTTTCTCTGCTTGCCTATAGTATGACATCTGGACCTGTTGAGGCATCCTGGGGCGCTGTGCTCATGGACTTGCGATGGAGGGTGGACGCTGAGTTGGATGGCAAGTATCAGATTGCCCTGCGCCTCACTGATGAGGAGGGACAGGTGTGGGCGAGCCAGGACAGTGAGCCGGTGGGACGACTCCGTTCTTTCCATGAGCAACCGGTGGGCAGCGAGATGTCTGATCATCACGGGCTGCTGATCCCGGCCGGCACGCCTCCGGGCTTCTACGAGCTTCGGTTGGGTCTGTACCGCCTCAGGGACGGGCGGTGGTTGGAGATACTGGACCGGGAAGGATCACCCCAAGGGGTGGAGGTTGCACTGGGAACCGTAGAGGTCCTTGCTCCAAGCTCTTCACCGCCCAAGGAAGCTTTGTTCATTCAGCACCCTCGCCAGGCTGACTTCGCTCCGGGAATCCGTTTCCTGGGATACTCCTTGGGGGGCGAGACCTTCCAGACCGGTGATGCGGTAGAGATGACTCTCTTCTGGCAGGCGCTGGCTGACCTGGAGGAGGACTACTACGCCTCTGTCAGGTTGCACGACAGTGGGGGGCAGACACGGGCTGCGATTGAGGGACCGTTGGCTAAGTCTGACTACCCCTCCAGCGTCTGGGCAAGAGGACAACTGGTTCGTGGTTTCCAGAGTTTGCTGCTCCCCGCCGGTCTGACCAGCGGCAAATACGACCTCAGCCTCAGCCTGTATCGTCCTACCGACGGAGGACTCCTCCCTCTCCGCAGGTGGGGTCTGGACTGGGGTGACAGCTGTGTCTTGGGCACGATAGAGGTTCGCGCCCGAGCTCATGAGGTCGAGCAGCCGCCATC
The DNA here is from genome assembly GCA_005223035.1 of Chloroflexi bacterium B3_Chlor. Lineage (GTDB taxonomy): Bacteria > Chloroflexota > Anaerolineae > UBA7937 > B3-Chlor > B3-Chlor. The sequence continues at coordinate 91,958 of NJBK01000006.1, read as the reverse complement.
CATCGGGCATACGATGTCAATGCGATTGGGCGAGGTCGTGCAGTTTCTGGGGTACGATCTGGACAGGCAGGAGGTCAGTGCTGGAGACAGTCTACATCTGACACTCTATTGGCAAGCGCTGTCCGAGATGGGCACATCTTACACGGTCTTCAACCACCTCATCGATACGGAGAACCATATCTGGGGCCAGATGGATGGGACCCCCGGCGGCGGCTCCCTGCCGACCAGCAGTTGGATAGCGGGCGAGTACGTGATCGACGAGTATGAGATTCTTGTGCAGGAGGGGGTTCCTCCTGGCGAATATCTCATCGAGACAGGCATGTACGACCTCGCGACGATGATACGCCTCTCCGTCTTCGATGCCCAGGGCGCGGGGATGGGAGACCGGATTCTCCTCGAGGCTACTCCCATATACGTAAGCCCCTGATGTGTGGTCGGGCGTGTCGCCCTCACCTTCAGACGGTTGAGGCACCAATGACGGTCCTCGTTCTCCTCTCTTGGAATCATCGCCCATACGCCGCAGTCCGTGGCACCTGCCGGGGCCGCCGATGGTCGTGTCGTTTTGCGCCACCCATGTCAGACTGCTATAATCACTTTGGCTAGTCCATGGGAGTCGAGGAGGAAGCATCTTGAAGCGAATCAGGGGTCTCCCGGTAGCCCCTGGGTCTCCCCTCACGTGGGAGATCACAATCCTGGTCGTCATCCTGCTGGTAGCCACCTTCTTCAGAACTCATCTGTTCGAGGCTGCTCCCCCTGGGCTGCAACACGATGAGATTTTCAAGGCTAATTTTGCCCTTGACGTCTTGGATGGGGGATGGCCGGTCTTTTTCGATCCCAATGGCGGTGAGGAGGCTCTCTTCCCCTACCTTGCCGCCCTGTCCATCTCCATCTTCGGGCATAACTTCTTCGCTCTGCGTTTTGTTTCTTTGGTCTGCGGTGTCTTCAGTATTGCTCTCAGCTATTCCGTGATCAGAGAACTCTTGGGACGCCGTGTAGCTCTGTTTACTACAGCCTCCGTGGCCATCTCGTTCTGGCATGTCTTCGATAGCCGGGTTGCCCTGCGCCCCATCACTCTCCTGCTCATGGCGGAGGTCAGCTTCTACCTCTTCTGGCGGGGCTTGAAGCGGGGCGAGATCATGTGGTTTGCTGTGACTGGCGTCTTCCTGGGAGCAAGCTTCTACACATATACCTCTGGGTTCCTGGTTCCGGTGACCATCATCCTCTTCATCCTGCTCTACCTACTTCCTTTTCAACGGGCGCTGCTTCTCCAACGGTGGCGCGGAATCCTCCTTGCCCTCACCATCGCTCTCATCATCTTCGCGCCCATGGGGTATCATATCTACACCCATCCCGTAGCCTCCACAGCGCGGGGGCGCGACTTGAGCGATCATATCAACCTCCTGTTCGCTGGCGAGCCGGGCCCCATACTAACGGATGTATTGAATGTGATGGGAATGTTCTTCCTGCGAGGGGACCCGGAGTGGCGGTACAATCTGGCCGGCAGGCCGATCTTCGATCCCCTCACCTTTCTGCTGTTTTGCGGAGGGCTGGTCATCTGCCTTGGCAGGCTCCGCAGGCCTGAATACGCATTCTTGCTTCTGTGGGTAGGAGTCAACGTCATTCCCGCCGCCATCACACGCAACAGCCCGTCAACTCTGAGGGCCATCGGCTCTTTGACCCCCATATACGCCATGCCTGCACTCACCATAGATCTTTCTTGGGATTGGGTGGCTGGCAGGTTCGGCTCGCTGGGCAGGAGAGCTCTCGTGGCGGCCCTGGCACTGCTATTTGCCTTCATCGCTGTCTCCGCCTACCGGGACTATTTCACGATCTGGGCTCAAAACAACGAGGTGCGGGACATCTACCGGGCGGACCTGAGCGCCGTGGCCAGATTCTTGGATGAATCTGTGGGCGACGCACAGATCTGCCTCTCCGCCGCCTTCGCCGCGGACCTCGACCAGCAGGTGTTGAACTTCATGCTTGGAGAGAAACGCCAAATTAGATGGTTTGATGGTCGACAGGCGTTGGTCTTCCCCGAACCTTCGCACCTTCCAGACGTGCTGTATGTTTTTCCAGGCACCGCTCCCCTGCGGGAGGAATTCATGGAGCGTTTTCTCGCAGACGTGCCACTTGCGGAGATCAGTCTGGATCCCCGGGGCGAGCCAGCCTTCGTTGCTTATCGAGTGGGGCAAGCGAAGGTGGCCGATCTGCGCAATTCCCAAGCTCGATATCCGCTCTCAGTGAGCCTCGAAGATCGTGTGGAGTTGGTGGGCTATGAATTGCCTGAAGTTGTTCAAGCAGGGAATGATCTGCCCTTGTTCCTCTACTGGCGCGTCTCTCAGCCCATTAGGCCAGACCTTCTCTATGCCTTCTTTGCCCACCTAGTGGATCTGCGAGGCTACGTCTGGGCTCAGGCGGATACTCTGGGCTACCCAGTTTCCAGCTGGATACAGGGAGACCTGGTGGTTCAGGCATTTCATCTAACCATTCCTCCGGACGCGCCACCGCTAGAGTATCAGGTGAAGATGGGGATGTACGATCAGGTGACTGAGGCCCGCCTAGTACCGACGGCTGAGGGCGTTCCCCTACCTGATAGCGTGGTGACTTCGGAGGGTTTCTCGGTCACAAAGGCTATCACTCCCCCCACCATCGAGGAGCTGGACATCCCCCGGCTGCGCCAGGCGAACTTCGACGATACGCTCAGTCTCTTGGGCGTCGATCTGAGACCCCTACAGGTGGGTCGAGGTGAGGCCGTCCACATCAGCCTCTATTGGCAGGCCTTGGCAAAACCGGGACTGGACTACTTGGTCTCCGTGCTCCTGACTGACGATGAGGGACACGTTTTGGATGAACTTCTTCGCGAACCCGTTGGCGCCTATTATCCCACCACCCAGTGGACGGAGGGGGAGGTGGTGCGTGATCGCTTCGATCTGTTCATAGACCCCTCCGTCCCCATCGGCAGGCACCGGATTTGGGTTCGTCTATACAATCCGAGTACCCAGACCTATGTTCCCCTCGCAGGCTCCGAGGAGGACAGGGTTCGTGTAGGAAAGGTCCGCGTTGTCATCGAGGATGGATAATTCGCCCAGATTTCAGAAGAGAGAAGCGCCATGGACCGCAGGGAGCGAATTGGCGTAGGTTTGGTATTCCTTTTCTTCTTGGCTCTTTATCTGCTAGGTGTGGGTGAAGGGGTCTACTCGACTGATGGCGAGACCATGTTGCGCACGACCTGGAGCATCGTAGATCGTCATCAGTTGGCCATCCCTTGCAGTAGCAGGCTTCCCAACGCGGTACGTGGCCCCAACGGCAGATGCTATGGCCGTTATGGACTGGGCCCAGCCTCTGGCCGCCATCCCCCTCTACTTGCTGGCTAAGGGCACTAGGGCTCTCCTCCCAGGGAGCGACTACGGAGCCTTAGTCTTCCTTTTCGTGCCTCGCCTCAATCAGATCGTTACTGCGGTGACCTGCTCCCTTCTCTGTGCTTGCGCCAGCAGACTCTATCGCTCAGCCCGTATAGGCGCAGGCCTAGCCCTCGCCTATGGCCTCGGGACGATGGCTTGGCCTTACGCCAAGTTCTATTTCAGCGAGCCCTTGTCCACGCTTTGTTTGCTGGCCACGGTGTATTTCCTCCTCATCTTCAGAGAGGAGGGAGAGCTGAAGCAACTCGTCTTGGCTGGTAGTTGTCTGGGCTATGCGTTCCTGACGAAGCTGTCCAGCTTGGTTGTTTTGCCCTTTTTTCTGGCCTATTCGCTCCCCGTCGGTTCGGCTCTGAGATTGGCTCGCTCCACAATATCGAAAGCCACTCCTTCCCGCTGGCGATCGAGGATATCCTCCACCCCTCAGCATTCGCGGATCGCCGGCTGTCGGATGTCATCCTGGAGCCAGTTGCTGGTTTTTCTCGCCCCGGCAGTCGTCCTTCTCTCAGTGGCTTTGCTCTACAACTACTACGCCTTCGGCCACCCCTTTGCTGGTGGTTACCATGAGGAGGGCTGGAGTACGCCGCTGTACGTGGGCCTTTATGGCATGCTGCTTAGTCCAGGGAAAAGCCTTCTTCTCTTTGTGCCGCTAACCATCGTGGCTCCCTTAGCGCTGGTCGCCTTCTACAGGGCAGGCCGCCAGGAGGAAGCTGTTCTGTTTACCACCATATTCGGCACCTACCTGTTATTGCACGCTGGCTGGTGGAGTTGGTACGGTGGATGGTCGTGGGGGCCACGCTTCTTGGTACCGACCCTTCCCTTCTTGATATTGCCCTTGGGAGCGTTGTGGTCAAGGGGGATCGCTCGACATAGTATTCTCATCGCTCTGACTATGATTAGTATCTTCGTTCAGTTCCTGGGCGTGGCTATTGATTTCAATCAGTATATATTACTCATCCAGGACCTGACCAAGTCGCTCTTCATTCCCGAGTACTCACCACTGCTTGGTCACTTACAACTGCTATTGGCCGGAGGGGCGCTCGATTTGAGCGCTGGTGACCTGACCGCTGCTGGCTTGCCTCGCTTCGTGGTTCACGTCTTCCATGTCGTCTGTTTCATACTTGTTATGGGGGCAGGGGTTGCGCTATGGCGCACCATATCCCGTAAACAGGAAGCGTCCTCTTTCGTGAGTATGAATGCTGGTATTCTGGGCCAGAGCAATGCGGGGAGTAGGGCCTTAGATGAATAGAGGAAAACACGAAGATGGTCCTTTTGGGGACGATCAAGAAGAAATGGCCATACCTGGTTCTGTTTCTGGCATGACTGCTCATCGCCTATTTCAAGAACCTGCCGCTATTGGTTGCTTGCATAGGCCTGGGTATTGGCTTTACTCTGGTCTGGAGAAGAGAGAATCTCTTCCCTCTCACTGACTATACCATTGACGTCCTGGGAAGTCTGTTTGGAATCTGAGCCTTTTCGTCGGCAGGCACAACCCCACGGATGTCAGGCCGTACTATGTGTTGCTGCTAGGCTCGCTGCTATTGAACTATCTTGCCCCTCCTTGTTATGCGTCGTAGCTCGAAATAGCCTCGAAATGTATTGCTCGCTGCCTTGAAATCTCCTATAATGTGACAGCTTCAGCAGCATCGTGAGGCAGATTCCCAGCTCAGCTTTGGTATCGGTATCACGGTCGGCGAGGCTGTGGTCGGGAATATCGGCATTCCGCAGAGGAGTGACTATACCGCCATTGGAGATTGCGTCAACCTGGCGAAGCGACTTCAGGAGCATGCTCAGCTGGGCCAGATACTGCTCAGCCATAGTGCTTACGCAAGGACGAAGAACCTGGTTGAGGCGATGCCCTTGTAGCCGATTCAGCTCAAGGGGCGCAGGAGCTTGGAGAAGGTGTATGAGTTGCGAGGGCTCAAGAGTACCTAGGGACGGGACTTTGGAGGGGGTTGAAGAGCATCTGTGGACAGGCCAGTTTCTTGAGAGTAGGGGACTGGCATTCCTTTTGCAGAGCCTTGCCAAGGCCCCACATGTTCGGAAGACGTCTGTGTTGCGGGAAAAAGGAAGTGGTGTCCAGATCTAAGCGGCTCTTGCGCTCTGCGCGTCGGCGACTGATCGGGGTCGGGTCGCGGTTGGACTTCGGTCTTGTGGTCGTGGTCCTGCTCCCAATCGTGGCCGTTCTGCCCCTACTTCAGCCGGGCCTACCGAGGACAGCGGACGGCTTTGTGCATCTGCTTCGGGTCGTGGAAGTTGATCAGAGTTGGGGCGATGGCGTCTACTATCCCCGCTGGGCGCCTGATATGGTCTTCGGCTACGGATACCCCATCTTCAACTACTTTGCCCCTTTGCTCTATCACATCACCTCGGCTGTGCACCTGATAGGTCTTGGTTTCGAGAGCGCGTTCAAGGTCGTGTTGATTGGATGCCTCCTCCTGGGTACCTGGGGCACCTATGCTCTCACCAAAGACATCTTGGGGCCGAAGTCCGCCGTGTTGGCTGCGGTTGCCTACGTCTATGCCCCCTTCACGCTGAGAGAGATCTACGTCAGAGGGGGGTACGCTCAGTTCTTGGCTGTGTCTCTCATGCCAGTCGCTCTCTGGTCTGCAAGTCGCCTCATAACCAGAGATAGTCTCCTCCATCTGCTGGCTAGCCCTCTGCTATGCGGCGCTGTGGTCGTCAGTCATAACATCAGCGGCATGTTCTTCTTCCCAGTCCTGGCCGTCTATATGGCCTGGATCATCTGTACTTCTCGAAGATGGCACAAAATCAAGCATGCCGTTTGGGTCCTGGTGCTGGCTCTGGCGCTCGTATCGTTCTTCGTGGTCCCCGCGCTGGTCGAGAAGCCTCTGGTCAAGCTTCACAGATCCGCTGAGGGCTACCTGGACTTCCACGAGCACTTCCTGACCCTGGAAGAGATTCTCTCTCCTTCGGTCACGCCCGATAGCTCTTCATTCAACCCCGTTTGGCTGCACAACCTGGGAGCACCTCAGGTACTGTTTGGTGCTCTTGGAGTGGTGGCTATGATCATCGCACCTCTCACGCGCCGACAAAGGATGCAAGCCGCGTTCTTCGTGGTCGTACTCTCCGTCGCGGTATTCATGACCTTGCGTGTTTCAGCCCCGCTGTGGGAACACGTGCCCCTGCTCGCTTTCACTCAGTTTCCCTGGCGACTGCTGGACATAGCTGGACTGACAGTGTCCGTGCTTGCTGGCTTGAGTGTGCACTTATGGTCCAGGCTTCCCTGGCGCCATTCAGTCCTGATCCTGTTGACGGTGTCGCTGGTTGTCACCGTGGTGGCTGAATTCGTCCACCTCTACGAGCAGTGGCCGCCGGTGAGCCGAGAGCAGCTGGCCCCGAGAGATGTCGTGGTCAATGAGCTGAGGACAGGGGCTATTGGCACCACAAGTGCAGGAGAGTGTCTTCCAAAGTGGGTTGCGGAGGAACCTTCTGACTCACCCCTGGTGCCTCAGTATCTCTCTTCCAGCTCGATCTCCAAGCTGGATGCCCAGAGCCTACCCGACTCCGGGCGCGCCGAACTGACAGATCACACGGTCGTCTCCGACGAGTATCGGGTTGTGTCGTCCGAGCCGTTCACAGTCCAGTTCAATACTTTCTATTTTCCAGGCTGGCAAGCATCTGTGGATTCAGAGCCCGTACGCATCACTCCGTCATACCCCCAGGGGCTGATCACCTTCGAAGTGCCCGCTGGTGAGCATACGGTCGTCGTGCGCTTCGAGGACACTCCTGTCAGGGTCTTGGCGAATGTCATATCGGTAGGGGCCCTTGTCATCGTGGTCGGCGTGACGATCATCCTTGTTCTGAGGCGGAGGAACCGAGACCGCTCGACGCCCAAGGAAGCGGAGGAGAGTCGCCTATCGTTGGTCGAGGCGGGCCTACTGGCCTTGCCTCTGCTGATTCTGTTGGTGATCAAGGAGGGCTATGTTGATCCCTACACGACCTGGTTCCGCATGGCCTCGCCTCCTGAACAAGTACTGGGTGTCCAGCATGCAGCTCGTGTCAACCTCGATGATGAGGTCATGTTCCTGGGCTATGACATACAGAGGGAGAGCGTGACACCTGGCGATACCCTGTACGTGACTCTGTATTGGGAAGCTGAGAGGCGGCGGAGGGAGAACTACAGCGTCTTTGTGCACCTCGATGATCTGAGACCCAACTACATCTCATGGAGTCTGTCCGAGGAGATCAATCCAGCGAACATCCCGACGTCCACTTGGACACCGGGCTTCTACGTCTCCGACCGCCATGCGCTGCCGGTATCTGTAGAGACTCCTCCTGGCTTATACGTGCTTCGTGCTGGGCTCTATCGTCCAGACACCGGCCAGCGGCTGGCAGTACTGGACGAGGAGGGGAATGTGGTCTCGGACAGCCTTGAGCTTGCGAGGGTCCGTGTGCGTCGGACACGACCTGTGGATCTGTCAGAAGTGGCGAAGGTGGGACCTTTTGAGTTTGGGGAGCGAATCCGGCTGCTGGGCTATGAGCTTCAGGAAACTAGCGCAACGCCGGGAAACTATTTCAGGCTGCTTCTGTACTGGGAGGGGTTGGAGGAAATGACGGAGAACTACACCGTCTTCGTCCACCTTGTGGATGACAGCGGGCAGATGTGGGCTCAGGCTGATGGTCTCCCTGCGAACGGTATGTATCCAACCTGGGCCTGGCTCAAAGAGGAAATTGTGGAGGATGAGCATCTGGTCCTAGTAGGACGAGCGGTCCCGTCCGAGACCTATCACCTGGCGATCGGCGTTTACGAGCTGGAGACCCTTCAGAGACTGGAGGTCACGAACTCCGAAGGTACTCTAATGGGAGACCAGATCTTGCTGCCTACGTCCCTTGAGGTTCTGAGCCCCTAGCTCCTAGTTCCCCGGATCCTCTCCGTGAACGGGGCTCTCAAGGGGCAGCTCCCGCGTCACATGGCATGTACAGCTGCATAGACCGGGGTGATCCAGTCCAGGTAGTCTTCCTTCTCACCACGAGCAATGCTGAAGTACAGGTCTCTCAGCTGTGTCACAATGGGCCCGATGGTGCCCCTACCAACCGGACGATGATCTATCTCGCTTATGGCTGCTATCTGCACGCCTGTTCCGCAGAAGAAAGCCTCGTCTGCCACATACAACTCGGTGCGGTCTATCGGCCGCTCAACCGTCTCGATGCCTAGCTCTTTGGCGGCGAGTTCGATAAGCGTTGCCCTGGTTATCCCCTCCAGAATGTCTTCCGTCACTGGCGAGGTAATCAGTTTGCCTTGCCTTGCTATGAAGAGGTTTTCGGCACTCCCCTCGGAGACATGCCCTTGCTGGGTGAGCACGATCGCCTCGTCGAATCCGTTCATCACCGCATCAGTCTTGATTAGGGCAGAGTTGATGTAAGCTCCTGTGATCTTCGCCCGTGCGGGAACCGCATTATCGTTGATTCGACGCCAGGACGACACACCTACCTTCGCTCCTTCCTCTCTCTCGATGTACTTGCCGAAGGGGGTGGCGAACAGGGCGAATTGATCCTCCAGATCGTGCAGCCTGACCCCTATGCCCGCGTCGGCCTTGTATGCCAGGGGACGGACATAGGTGTCCTGCCGAAAGCCTTCTTCTCTCAATAACTCAACGGTGATGCCGCACAACTCCTCCACGCTGTAGGGGAGGGAGATGCGGATGATGTGGCACGAGTGCAGAAAGCGCTCGTAGTGCTCTTCTAGCTTAAAGACATAGAGCTGCTTCTTGGTTTTGTTCCAATAGGCCCGGATTCCCTCGAAGCAGCCCGTTCCGTAGTTGAAGGCGTGGGTCATGATGCTGACCTTTGCCTGATCTATGGGCACGATTCTTCCCTCGAAGAACGCATATCTGGTGGTCATCGCTGTCTGCCTCCTTCTCGCTCGCCGGGGAAGCGAGCACGTTGACACTCAAGCAGTCGCTATTATACTTGCTCTTCTGGCCTTGGTCAAGAAGGAGATCACGGGGTACGACGGACGGCTGGGACTCAGCGGCGGGCCACTGCCCAAGGCCTCTGTCTCCCGGGATGGCTACTTTACTCGATTTCCTTGACGACCGCGTCCAAGCGCCGGCGGTCGGTGCTCAGCGAGGGACGCCTGGCTGGGTAGCCAACCGGGACGATCGCCACAGGCCGTAGATGAGACGGCAGATCCAGGGCCAGGGATGCTTCCTCCTCATCGAAGGCTCCTACCCAGCAGGCTCCTAAACCCGACGCCACAGCCGCCAGCAGGAGATTCTCTATGGCGGCTGCCGTGTCCTGTAGCGAGTAGAGACGTCTTCCCCGGTCTCCATACCTTATCGCCGACCGCTCGGGCTCGGCGCAGACTACTATGACCACTGGCGCCTCACTGAGGAACCACTGGTTTAGAGCCGCCTGGGCCAGCGCTCGCTTAGCGCTCTGGTTTCGCACCACAAAGAAGTACCAAGGCTGGCAGTTTCCGGCTGAGGGGGCGCGGATCGCCGCCTGGAGCAGCCTGGTCACGATCTCAGAGGGAACATCGCGCTCTCCGTTGAAACTGCGTACGCTGCGTCTTCCTTCCAATACCTGCCAGAAGTCCACCGTCGCCTTCCCACCTTATGTGACGTTTCGCTCTCTCGCTTCGGTCCAGATTCTCCAGCCTCTTAGTTCTTCGATGAAGCTGTCGTCGGTCATATCGAGGTGAATTGGGGTTACAGAAATGCGCTTCCGCGCAAGTGCCCAAATGTCGGTGCCCTCATCCTCTGCAACACCGGTGGGTCTCTCTCCACCGATCCAGTAGTAGTCTCGGCCTCGTGGATCTTGTCGCTTGATCAGCTGGTCCCGATAGAGCCGTCGGCCCAACCTGGTGATCTCAACACCTGCGATCTCATCTCCTGCCACGTTGGGCACGTTGACGTTCAACAGGACGTTTGATGGCAGGCCGCGGATCAACACCTCCTGGGCCAAGTGGGCCACAAAACGGGCGGCGTATCTGAAGTCACCTTCCTCATAGGTGTCCAACGATGCAGCTATGGAGGGTATGCCGGAGATTGTACCCTCGAAGGCGGCGGCGAGGGTCCCGGAGTATGTGATGTCGTGCCCAACATTGGCTCCAAGGTTGATACCGGACACCACCAAGTCAGGCAATCGGGGAAGGAAGCCCAGAACCGCCAGGGCCACGCAGTCCGAAGGAGCACCGCTGCTTGAGTAGGCCAGGGAGCCATCGGGAAACGCGACCTGGTTGATCCGCAGAGGCTTGTGCATCGTCTTCGCATGACCGGAAGCTGTCCGCTCCCGATCAGGGGCAATGACCGCAACCTCTCCCACTGAATCGAGGGCCTGCTTCAATCGAAACAGGCCGGGAGAGTTGATGCCGTCATCGTTACTGACGAGGATGTTCTTCATGCTCCTACCAGAATCTCGTCTTCCCGTCGCACGAAGGCCCATCGGCCTTCTAAGGACATGTCCGAGTTCGACGCTTCGGGTTGCTCTTCCTCCTCCTGCTTGTGGACCACGTAGATCATTACCTCTTCGCTCTTCATTCGATTACCCGCTGCATCCACTGCAACCACGTGGATCGTATGGGGCACCGTGATGCTGTTGGTAACTTCGATGGGCGAGTCCTCGGTGAGCTCCTTGCGGAGCGCAGCGTCCTCCTCCAAAGTGGTGGTCATGACGATGGTCCACCTTTGGTTGAAGGGGCTCACGGTGTCGTAAGTCAGGAGTTCATCGTCTAGATGGAATTCCACTCTGTCCATGGAGAAGTTGTCCATCGCCTGCGCTTGGATGCTGACCCATTCATCGTCCTCCATGATGTAGAGCTGCTCCGTGATGGGGTAGGTGATCTCAACCGTCGGGGAGATAGTATCCACCGTCACCTGAATAGTGGCCTGACGATAGTAGTTGCTCCAATCCACCACCGACAACTGGAGAGTGTAGAGGCCATCCAACTGTCTCACGTCCCACGTTTCCAGCAGGCCGTTGTCAACAGTGTAGGGATGATCGCCGCCTATCTGGGTCCAGGAGGAAGGGTTCAGCCCGGGTCCGTATTGCAGCCGATATAGCTGCACATTGGGCCCGCGAGCGTTCCCCTGTATCTGCACTAACCCGCGGATATAGTCATACGGTCGGGGCTTGGTGATGGCGACATCTCCGCTCAGCGGAGTCGGCCCGTGGACGTCGCAATACTCGGTAGGTGGCTGCGGGACATCGTTCTCCCTCACCCAGTCAGCCGCTTCGGGGGGGTAGATCTCATATACCTTCTCCCTCACTTCCTCGAGCGGACAATAGACAGTGGCTAGTTTCCCAGAGGTGCGGCAGAAATGGAACATCTGATGGATGTTGTCATGCTCGGTAGGTACTGTGCCGGGGAGGAATACCTCCCTTACGGTACTCGGGCTGTACTCGGTGGGAAGCAGCCCAGACGTGGCATCCACCACACCCCACTCCAGGCCCGGGGGTTCAACGAAGGGCACCACTGGCTCAGATTCCAAGGCGGCAAGCATGAGGTTGTGCCAGATGGGAGCCGCCCCCCGCGAGCCAGGCACATGTTCCATAGGCGCATTGTCGCTATTGCCCACCCATACACCCGCGCAGAGCTGGGGCGTGAAGCCCATAGTCCACGAGTCCTTGAAGTCAGTTGTAGTGCCGGTCTTCGCCGCAACAGGTCGATCGTTTCCCAACCAGAGCATGCTGCGGGAGCCGAAGGCGGGAGTCCGAGCTACATTGTCCGACAGCATGTGCGTGATGACGTAGGCAACCTGAGGACTGATTACGTCTCTTAGCTCGGCACTCTGGTACTCCTCCAGCACGTTGCCGTTGGCATCCTCGACCCGCAGGATGGCCACCGGATCCAACTCCCGATATCCTGGCCTCAACTTGTCGTCCGGCACAGGCTGACCAGCCATGTAGCCACCGTTGGCCAGTACACTGAAGGCGTAGGTCATGTCAAGAAGCCTGACCTCTCCGCCGCCCAAGGTCAGACTCAAGCCATAGTAGTCTTGAGTCAGTGTGTTGATCCCCATGCGGTGAGAGACGTCAATCACGTTTCTCACTCCGACCCAGCTCAACACCTTCACTGCAGCGACATTGATGGAGCGAGCCAGGGCCTGTCGGAGCCGCAGAGGGCCGTGAAACTCGCGATCGTAGTTTTCCGGCGTGTAGGGGTGTGAGAAGTCTGGATCAGGGAACGTAGTGCGCACATCCATTACCAACGAGGCTGGGGTGTGGCCCTGCAGCAGGGCCTCCGTGTACGTAAACATCTTGAAAGAAGACCCCGGTTGTCGCTCGGCCAGGGCTACGTTGACCTGACCATCTATCTGTGGTTCGAAATAGTCCAGGCTGCCCACCATCACCAGTATTTCCCCTGTGGGCGGCTTGATGGCCACAACGGCAGCGTTGGAGGCGTTGCGTTCATCCGCCTGGAGTTCGGCTATGTGCTGCCTGGCGATGTCTTCCGCTACGCGCTGTAAATCCAGATCGAGCGTAGTGTAAACCTTCAGTCCGCCTTGATACACCAAGTCTGAGCCGTATCGCTCCTCCAGCAACTGGCGAACGTACATCACGAAGTGGGGCGCCTCGATGTCGAACCGGACGGGCGCGTAGTGCAGTTCTTCGGCCTTGGCCGCCACTATCTCATCGTAGGTCATGTATCCTTGGCGGAACATGGCATCCAGAACCAAGTACTGACGGATGGTAGCCTCCTCGGGATTGGTGAGAGGAGAGTAGGTAGCTGGGGCATTGGGCAGAGCGGACAACATGGCGCACTCGGCCAGGCTCAGGTCTTGCACGTGTTTGCCATAGTAGGCCTGTGCTGCGGCTTCAGCACCGTAGGCCATATTCCCAAAGAACACGGTATTCAGGTACCATTCCAGGATTTGATCCTTGCTGTACCGTCGCGTGATCTCGACGGCGAGGATAGCTTCCTTGATCTTGCGGGAAAGGGTGCGCTGTGTTCTCTCCTCGGGGGCTATGATCACATTCTTGACTAGTAGTTGAGTAATGGAACTACCGCCTTGAAAACCTTGTCCCGTGATGTCGACGTAGAAGGCGCGCATGATGCCGCGGAGGTTAATGCCGGGGTTGGTGTAGAAATTCTGGTCCTCGATAGCGATGGTGGCGTTTATCAGATCATCAGGGATCTGGTCTATGGAGACTACCGTGCGGTTTCCCCAGCGGGGGTCGAAAACCTCGTACAAGGGCTTGGTCCCCGTTCGATCATATATCGTGGTCGTTTTGAAGCTCTGCGAGGTTTGAATCTCAATCATCTCCGCGGGGGGCAGCTGCTGGGCATAGTGTGCATATACGCCAACGGCCGATCCCAGGCCGGCGATCACTGAGAATGCCAAGCTCACGATGACTACGCCAAACGCCGAAGTTGTTATCTTGGGCAGCTGATTGTTGTTCTTCGCTGCGTGTCTGCGCTGTCTACGTCTGGCGATGATGAGTCTGATATTGGAGGTCATACTGGTCTTCCCGCAGAGTCAATCTGGGTTCATACTAGCAAATGGCAGCGCAAAGTGCAAACAGGCTATGGAACAGCTGTGCTAACGACGCTGTTAGCTGGCTTCTCCACGACCATGAAATGAGAGAGGCCAAAGATGCGCAGGGGCGTGCCTTCCAGGAAGTACGTGATGCGGCGCAGGACGGACGCCAGCCGAGCGTGGCGAACATAGATATTGTCATAGCCGGGATAAATCCGTCTCTGGGCAATGACGCGGTGCTCCACATTCGACAGAAGCCGGTGCAAGTCTCTCAGGGTATAAGTTCGCACGTGAGGGCACAGCCGGTTCCGGAGAGGATGGGGCAGATAGTTCACCAGAGGGAAGTTACCGAACCTGTATCCTCCGCGCCACCAGATTCCATGGGTTTCGAAAGGGTACAGACGGTTGGGTGCGAAGATGACAATCCTGCCTCCCGGTTTGAGAAGCCGATGTGCCTCCTCCATCGCCTGGCGATCATCTGATACGTGCTCCAGAACCTCATGCAGAACGAGGATGTCGAAGCTGCTATCGGCGAAGGGTAGTGCCTCGGCAGCGGCGGCGAGGAGGTTGGGGAGCCTTCTCCCTCCCTCCACTACTCTCTCGACTTCTATGTCAATACCGTAGGTCTGTTCGCTGAACGCGCGGAATCTCTCGACGTACATGCCCACTCCACAGCCTACGTCCAGGATACTCTTTCCTTCCAGAGGTGCGTATCTATCTATTAGTCCCAACCGTCGCTGCTGCCCGGAACGCCAGACGTAACTGGGATGCCCTAGCAGCGCACCTTTGTCCAGTTGGACGGTCATGCCATCAGCACCTGTTCCTGCAATCGCCTCAGCTGTCTGTCGCTATGCGATGTAATGTTAGCCCAAGCCCAATAGGCTTGTCAACGATGGTCAGACAAAGTAGAATATCGGGCGCTGGGATGTGGCCCCAAACGGGGTTGAGACTGACTCCCATCCGCGATGAGATAGAACTTCCTAAAGATTCTTGCTGTGACGAGGCGCTGATCTGAGGATAGTAAGGAGAAGCAATCATGGAACCGCGCAACCTCATCATCATCGGCTCGGGGCCCGCAGCGCTAGCGGCGGCAACCTATGCTGGACGAGCCAATCTGTTGCCGTTGCTCATTAGCGGCAAGGACTTAGGAGGAAGCATGGCGCTGACCGAGCGGGTGGAGAACTACCCCGGCTTCCCCGATGGCATCGGCGGCTTTGAGCTGGCCCAGCTGATGCAGCGGCAAGCCGAGCGCTTCGGCGCGGAGCTACTGATGGGCGAGGTAGTGGCAGTAGATCTCTCTGCCGATCCTTTCAAGATCAGGGAACACGGTGGCGAGCATGAGGCCAAGGCCCTCATCATCGCCACCGGCAGATCCCCCCGCAAGCTGGGAATCCCAGGGGAGACGGAGTTCGCCGGACGCGGCGTGTCTTCGTGTGCTACGTGTGACGGGTATTTCTACCGCGATCAGAAAGTGGTCGTCGTT
This sequence comes from Chloroflexi bacterium B3_Chlor, assembly GCA_005223035.1. Taxonomy (GTDB): domain Bacteria; phylum Chloroflexota; class Anaerolineae; order UBA7937; family B3-Chlor; genus B3-Chlor. The sequence goes on along the minus strand of NJBK01000006.1, from coordinate 76,614 downwards.
GGTGGGGGGGACGCTGCAGTAAAAGAGGCGATTTTCCTCACAAAGTTTGCCAGCGAGGTTCACATTGTCCATCGGCGCGACAGGTTGCGGGCGGAGAAGGTAGTGGAGGACGTAGCCAAGAGCAACGAGAAGATGCATTTCGTCTGGGACACGGTGGTGACCGAGATAAGAGGCGACGGCGGCGTGAGCGGCGTTCGTTTGAAGAATAGAGAAACAGGCGAGGAATCAACACTGGAGACGCAGGGTGTCTTCATCTTCGTGGGACACGTACCCAATACCGAACTGTTCAAAGGGCAGTTGGAGCTGGACAGCGCAGGCTACATAGTAACCGACGAGCGACAGATGACTAGTGTAGAAGGTGTCTTCGCGGCAGGCGATGTGCAGGAGGGAGTTGCGTGGCAGATTGCCACTGCGGTGGGTTCTGGCGCGAGAGCGGCCATGCAGGCTGAGGAGTTCATCGCGGAGTTGGAAGGGAGGGCTCAGCCGGACCGCGACCTGTAGGAATTGTGGCTCGCTGAGCTGGCTTGCGCCGAGAGCAAGGGATAGGTGCTCCTGAGCGGGGCTGGGGGGGTACGTCCATTCTGGCTCATGGCATTCAACATCCGAAGAGAAGAGACGCTGATTTGGCCACGTTCAGAACAGCCGGTGTCGACGTAGACAGGCAGTATAGACTCCCCTGGCGCTTTGATCCACCTACAGTGGGGGATCTCGCTCGAACTCCTCTCCTTTCGCCTCCAACCACGCAGCCCTGGCTTCGGCCACCACAAAGAGCGACCCCGTGACGCACACCAAATCCTTCTTGCCGGCCAACTCCAGGGCTCGCCACAGCGCTGAGGCCGCGTCGGTCACGGCAGTGAGCCGTGTTCTCGACGGTCCCACTCGGTCCACAATGACTTGAGGGTCGCCCGCCCGGGGATGTTCAGCCTGGGTGACGATTACTTCTCGAGCGTGAGACGCCAATTCCCTCATCATGCTGGGTATGTCCTTGTCAAGCGAGAACCCCGCGATCACGATCAGATCATCGAAGTTGAGGTACTCCCGCAGCGCTCTCATTAGTCGCTGTACCGAGTCAACGTTGTGTGCTCCGTCCATGACAAGCAGAGGCTCGCGTCCCAGGATCTCCAGGCGGCCTGGCCACTTTGCTCGCCGCAGGCCCTCAGTCACTTGCTCGAGGGACACGCTTGTCCCCTGTCGGACCAGTTGATCAATCGTAGCGATGCTGGTTGTGGCGTTCACTACCTGATAACGGCCTAGCAAGGGGATCCAAAACTCGTGGCTCGTTCTGGGCGTTAGCAGCCCATCTGCGTCCGGTATCTTGCTCGCCACTTCAAACAACTGGCCTTCAACGTCTGCTTCTCCGGTGTGGCACACCCAATCCCTGCCCAGCAGAACCAATGGTGCCCTTCTCTGCCGGCAGACTTCGACGATAACCTGTTCCGCAACCGCCCGCTGAGGAGCGCAAACTACAGGCTTTCCATTCTTGATGATGCCGGCTTTCTCGCTGGCGATCTGCTCCAGGGTGTCGCCCAGGATATACGTGTGGTCGTAGCTAATGGAAGTGATGACCGAGACCATGGGCTCGATGACGTTAGTGGTGTCCAGACGGCCACCTAAACCCGTCTCAACGACGGCCAGATCCACTTCCTGCTCGGCGAAGTATTGGAAAGCGAGAGCTGTCATTATCTCGAAGGTGCTGGGGTCGGAGAGTTGTTCTATGAAAGGCTTCTGCCTCTCGAGTGCGGCTATCAAGTCCTCCTCGCTCATGAGCCGCTCGTCGATTCTTATCCGCTCCCGAAATGTATGCAGGTGTGGCTGCGTGAACAGCCCCACACGGTAGCCTGCTGCCTGCAGTATGCTAGCCATCATGGCACAGGTGGACCCTTTGCCCTTGGTGCCCGCGACGTGAACCGCCCGCAGGGTGAGATGGGGATTGCCCAGCATGGAGAGGAGCCTTTTCATGTTTTCCAGGTCGAAGCGGCGCGGGACGTACTGGTCGGGGGTCAGTTTCTCCTGGTCAACGAAGCTGTAGATGTAATCGAGGGCTTCTTGGTAGCTAAACATGGCGCGCCTCACTCTGGCTATTCTACACCAGCAAGGCCGAAAAGCAAATCGTATGGGGTTTGCCGATAACTTATCAGGATGGATATACTATGGTGTCACTTGCAGTCTGTCTTTGCGTCCCGTCGACCAGTCCCTGGGCAGATCGGGGCCCAAGCTCGATAACGAAGAGGAGTACCCAGGTTTGCGCAAGCGCTTCCCGTGGAGAGGTGATATCGCCGTCTTGGGGTCGTATCTCCTGTTGACCGTCATCCTGACTTACCCATTGGTCTTCCATTTCACCTCTCATGTACCCGGCGACGGCAGCGACGACCCGGCTCTTGTGTGGAACCTGTGGTGGGTTAAGCACGCACTCGTCGATCTTAGAACCAATCCCCTCATCTGCGACTTCATGTTCTATCCCATTGGCATCGATCTGACTTTCTACACCCTGACCATAGTCAATGGGTTGGCGTCCGTGCCTCTTCAATCCGTCGTGGGCCTGGTGGCTGGCAGCAACGTCATCCTTTTTTTGACCTTTGTCCTTTCCGGTTATGGGGCCTATTTGCTTGTCAAATATCTTCTTCCGCCGGAGGCGCATCCCTCGATTGCCTTCATCTCAGGGCTGATCTATGCCTTCTCTTCCAATAGATTCATCTACGCCTCCCTCGGCCAGTTCAACATCGCCAGCACGCAGTGGATACCTTTCTACATCTTGTTCGTGATAAAGACTCGACGGCGTCCCGGCCGCCTGCGTTATCCCCTCTTGGCGGCGCTTTTCCTGCTGTTGAACGGGTACACCGAATTCACGTACGCGTCCTTCCTGATCATCTTCACCTTTGTCTACGTCCTGTATTGGCTGACAGCTGATGGGTGGCGGCAGAGTCTCCCGTTCGTCAGGAATCTGGCGTTGGTGGCCATCATCTTTCTGTTTGGCATGTCGCCCATCCTGTACCGCATGGTCCGGGTGATGGCAGTGGAGGGAGACTTCCTGGTGGAGGGATTGGGTTTCGCCAATGTTTTCTCGGCGGACCTTCTGGGTTTCTTGGTACCCAGCCATCTTCATCCGCTGCGGGACCTATGGAGAAGGCGCTTCCATTTCTCCTATCTGAACTTCGTCTTCATCGGCTATACCGTGCTTGTTCTGGCAGCTTGTGGTGCTACTCGGCTTCTCAAAGACCGCACTGTTCGATTCTGGGTCCTCGCCGCTGTGACTTTTTCTCTCATCGCCCTTGGGCCTACCCTGCGCATCAACCGGAGGGAGCTCGACCTTCCGCTGCCTTTCGACCTGCTGCAGGCGTTACCCTTCTTTAAGGGGAACCGCTATCCCAGCCGCTACAGTGTGATGCTCGCTCTGTGTTGGGCTACACTGGCCGGCTATGGCTTGCACCGGCTCAGCGGTTCCTTGAAGGGTAAGTCACGCAGATGGGCCTTTGCAGCCTCTATCGCGTCGCTGATTCTCATCGAGCATCTCTCCGTCCCCTTGCCTCTCTCCGACATGAGGGTGCCGGACATATATCAAACCGTTGCCGCCGAAGAGGGAGATTTCAGCGTTCTGGAGATACCCCTGGCCTGGAGGAATGGCTTCAGGGTCACCGGTACCAAGGACCCCGTGATCATGTTCGAGCAGTTCTACCAGACCACGCACGAGAAGAGGATTGTGGGGGGCAACACCTCTCGCAACCCTGAGTTCAGTTTCCAGTACTTCACTGAGGCCCCCGTCATCAACAGCATTATCGCTCTGGAGACCGGGCATGAGGTGGACCAAGAGACGTGGCAACACGACAAGGAATTGGCTCCTTCGTTGTTACGACTCCTCAACGTCCGGTATGTGATCCTGCACACGGATGAGATTCCACGCCCGCTGCACAATTACGTCAGTTCTGTTATCGGCGGGGAAGAGGTGTACGACCAAGGTGGGATTGTCGCCTATTCAGTGACGCCTCCTCCCCCGCAGCGGGAAACGGTCATCGACTTGGGTACTGATGCAGCGCACCTCAACCTGGGCGAGGGGTGGAGTGAGAGCGGCGGCGAACACATGTGGGCACAGAGGAAGGAGACCCGCCTGTTCGTCAGTCTACCACGTAGAAGGCAGCAGATGACACTGCGAGTGATGGCCCCAGGTCCAGATCAGACCTTGGAGATCGTCCTCAATGGAAAGTTCGTGACTCGGCTGGACCTGTCTTCTGCGTGGCAGGAATACCGAGTGACCCTGCCTGTCGATTGTCTCAAGGATGGGCTGAACGAGTTCCACTTCCGCTTTGGGCGCCTCTTTCCCGCGGAGGAGATACAGGATGGCGACTATGTAATCGGAGATACTGGAGTGACGGCTGCGGCCAATATCCTGGTCAAGAGCGCTGGCGAAGAGGTAGGGGATTTCGGACACATCTACGTGGATGGCCGCAACCTATCCCCCGATGAGCGAGGCTACAACATGGTGGTGCTGGACCCCCGGTCGGGGCTCGTAGAGAGCGCGGGGCATTTCGACACGTTCGCCTCTGAGGAGCAATCTCAGCTGCTAGCCGATTTCTTGGCGACCATCCCCGCAGGGAAGATTGTGGCGGTGGCCGTTGAGGACGAGGCCTCGCTTCATCTGACTGAGGAGGCAGTGCGGGCCCTGGGTAGCATCGGTGCCACCGGAGACCTGCGAGGCAGGTTCCGCTGGGAGCACGCCGTTATTGGCGTCAAAGGGGCAATCCCGGGACAGGCATTGGAGAGGATGGGTGTTCTACAGCCGGTGAGCGTGGGGGTCGGGCAAGGGCTTACCGAGCCCACCGCTGCGGCTGCCTTCGACCATATCATCTTCCAGGCCGTGGACTGAACCGTCTGGGCCGCCGGGTTGTAGGAGCGTGGCAGCTATGCTAAGATACCCTGGAGAGAAAAGGGTAATAGTGCATGGGCAGCCCAAGCCGCGTTCATAGCGCCGCTCTACTGACACTTCTGGTCTTCTTGGCTTTCTCCCTCTTCACCTTCCGCCTGGAGTATCAGAGCCTGTGGTATGATGAGGGCTTCAGCGTCTACCTGGCCGAGATGAGCCTGGGCGAGATCACAGCTCGCACAGCGCGCGATATCCATCCACCGTTCTACTACTACATCCTACATTTCTGGCTAATCCTGTTTGGCAACAGCGAGTTCGCCTTGCGCTTTCTCTCCGTAATCTTCGGCGTGTTGAGTGTACCGCTGATTCACGCCGTGGGCAGGCGGCTATTGGGTAGCGTGTCCGGTCTGCTGGCCGCCGCCCTGGTCACCATCTCCCCCCTCTTCCTCTGGTATTCTCAAGAAGCACGCATGTACACCCTGGTTACCTTCCTTTGCCTGTTGTCTACCTATCTTCTACTGCGGGTCATGGATGGGCGGGGAAAGCGGATCTTGCTCTGGACCGGCTATGTGCTAAGCAATGCCGTAGCGGTCTACGCTCATTTCTATGCTTTCTTTGTCCTTTGCTTTCAGTCACTTCTTCTACTTGGCTGGTGGGCTCTGTGGAGCAAAGGCCGCGTTCGGGAGCGTTGGCCCACCTTGGTCAGCGGTCTACTTTGCCAACTATCGGTTCTGGGGGCCTATCTACCTTGGAGTGGCTTCGTTCTGCAGCGGTACGGGGCCGACGTCAGCTACTGGAAAGGAACTCTGAGGGTGAGCGAGGTCCTGCGGAAGACCCTCATCACCTTCAGCACTGGCCACAGCGTGCTGGAGGTCATAGCTCAGCCCATCGCCCTGGGCTATCTCCTTATCGTGCTGGCGGGACTGAGCGTTCTGATCTTGAGTGGAGTGCGCGGCTGGGAGCCGGGAACCGTACGCGACGGTGAGAGCGCCCCCATGATCCACCGCTGGCCGTGGTTGACCCTGGTTGGCCTGCTTCTGTATCTGAGTCTCCCCTGTCTTCTCCTGATGATCATCTCGTATCAGCGCGCCAAGTTTCACCCTCGCTATCTGATGCTGGCTGCCCCTGCGTTCTTTCTTCTGATCTCCGGTGGGATAGCCAGCCTCTTGGGCGTGGCTCGTAGGAGCGTCGCGCGGCGGCGGGCTGCCGCGCTGGTCACAGGTTCCGTATTCTTGTCTTTCATCGTTCTCACCTCCACCTACGGTCTGTTCAACGCCTATTTCGACATCAATTTCCTCAAGGATGATTTCCGGAGCGCCGTCCGCTACATAGAGGAACGCAAGGGGGACAACGAGGCGATAATCCTCACGTCCGGGCACTTCTTCCCCGTCTTCAGTTACTACTATCATCAAGACGATTGGTATCCCATCCCAGATGAGCCCACCCTATCGGCGGAACATGTCCTGAACTACAGCCTGGCCGACGAACTGAACAACATATTGCCTGGCAAGGACGGGGTCTGGGTGCTGCTGTGGCAGCACGAGGTTGTGGATCCTGTTGGATTCTTGACCATGATGCTAGGCCAGGAAGGAACCCTGGTGCCCTACCGAGGCGGCTTTTGGGGGCTGAAGTTGCTTCACTACGCTCTTCCGCCCGATGTCCATTTCTCCAGCGAGCCTCAGATTGACCATCCAGTGGTGGTCAATTTCGACGACCGGATTCAACTCCTGGGCTACACCGTGCTGCAAGGGAAGGCAACCACCAGGGAGCTGGAGCTTGTTCTTTACTGGCAGTCCCTCCACGATCTGGAAGAGGATTTCAAAGTGTCCCTGCGGTTGCGCGACGAGGATGGGCACCAGTGGGGCGGCTACGATGGCCGTCCCGCGTCTCTCCTCCACCCCACCTTTCGCTGGTCCCCTGGAGAGAAGCTCTTCGGCCAAGTCGTCATGGTGCCCGACGTGGCGACACCGCCGGGCGAATACACACTGCAGGCGAGCGTTTACAGCGACGTCAACCTAGTGGGTTTGGACATTCTCGACTCTCAGGGCACTCCCACAGGCACCACCGCTCCCCTCGGCACAGTGGAGCTGTTGAAGGGGAGTGCAGCGTCGTTGGGGGAGATACGGCCATCTCATTCTTTACAGGCTGATTTCGGTCAGGGGCTGGAGCTCGTGGGCTATGATTTGAGCCCCGATGCGGCCCAGCCGGGCGATAAGGTGCAGTTGAGCCTCTACTGGCATGCCCTGCCGGCCCTGGCGGATGACTACGTTGTCTCGCTACAACTCTACGATGAGGAGGGGAATCTGACGGACGAGGGGATCAGCGGACCAGCCGTGGTGGACTGGATCGCGCCACCGGAGTCAACTCTGGCCGGTCGCGCTTACCATCCGGTCAACCGCTGGTATCCCACGTCGTTCTGGCGAGCCGGTGAGGTGGTTCGGGGCCAGTACAGCTACAGCGTGCCCCTTCACGCCTCTCCAGGGGATGGGGAGTTGAGGGTCACTCTGCTCAGGTGCTTAGACGGTTTTGCTGTCACCGCCTCTTCGTCGCTGGATGATCAGCTCCAAGAGGGCGAGGTCCTTATAGCCTTTCAGGGTCCCAGCGGGCATGAAGGCGAGGTACTGGTCTGCCGCGGTGAGGCATTGCCGGCGCAGATAGTCGTCGCACCCCTCCACATCGAGGCGACGGAGCGGGTCTTCTCCCCTCCTGAGGTTCAGCATCGATTGGCTCCCGGCAACCTGGGGAACAAGGTGGCCCTGTATGGTTACGACTTGAGCACCGATGCCCTTCGTCCCGGCGATACGCTGTATCTGACTCTCTACTGGCAGGCGCTGGACACGATGGATACCTCGTATACCGTCTTCACCCATCTACTCGATGGTGGGAGCCAAGTGCGTGGGCAGATGGATAGCACGCCCCTGGGCGGTGCCCGTCCTACAACGGGCTGGGTACCCCCGGAGTACCTGCGCGACGAATACCGGCTGGTTCTGCAACGTGACGCGCCACCGGGGGAGTACATCATCGAGGTGGGGATGTACGACGCAGCGACACCTGATTTCCGCCGACTTCCGCTACTGGACCCGCAAGGCAACGTCTTGGACAACCGCATCGTCCTGGACACTGTGGTACACGTGCGGGCACGTTAGTGAACCCAGCTGCCCTGACTAGGTCGAGCGAGCATATGGCATGGGGCCACGATGAGCTTGACCCAAGGGCCTCGCCACTGGCGGGTCCGGTGATTCCAGTAGCGTGAGAGGTTCAACATTGGGATTGCGAAGGTGAGCAACGTGTGATAGCGTGCCTCGAGCTAGCGCCGCTCGCTAGGCGAGCTAATGAGGGATCGCGAGGTGTGCGAAATGCCGGAAGGGGATCATTGATGAGAGCGAGGTCCGCCAGGGTTGTGTTGCTGGCCTGCTTGCCGCTGATGGTCCTCTCAGCTGGGGCAGGAGTCACGCTGGGTTGGCAGGGAGGGGATGAGGTGATCCAGTGCCACTCCTCCTCAGAAGAGGGGGTCATGAATCTGGAATTCCCTGCCGGTGGTGGTGCGGTCGAGGGAAGCTACGCGAGCGACTACACTGCGCATGATACCTCGCTCCTCTACGACGAGGATGGTTCCAGTCAGTACTATGCAGAGCAGCGCACGGTGAGGATTGATATACAGTTCAGCGGCTCCTATTCCGGTAGTGATGGGGGCGTTTTCTCCTTCCAGATCGTGGGTAGCGGCAGGGTGGACATTGACAACCTGGAAGGCGACAGATTCGACCGCTCATACCGAGCTGAACTGGAAGGCGGGGCCACCGGCAGCCGTAATGAGGATGGTTCCATCACCATACGAAGCGTAACGGCGGAGTTCACTCCGGTCGCCAGGAATGCCAGCGAGATCCCCAATACGCGGTGGCTGGAGCCGCCGTCTACCCCCGTTCTTCCGGAGTTGACTCTGACTTGCACAGGATGGCCGGAGGTGCCCTCGGAGATCGCAGGGCCAGGCGGGATCGCTCAGCAGCCTGGCGCGCCCCAGCCGAATGGGCCACCTCAGCCGCCCGGGCTGCTCCCGCCGGTGGCGCCGCAGAGCAGGCCAGGTATACCACCGGCCCCGCCGCCGGTGCCCGCACCGATGGGGGAGTGCGGGTCAGTGCAAGTGGTCTATTTGGACGACCTGGGCATTGACCCGAACCCAGCCGAGATAGACGCCTTCATCGAGAACGCCCTGGCTCAAGGAGGCCAGGACTATAGCCTGATTGTATCCCATCGCCAGCGCCTGTTGGACAGGTTTGGCCCGCCGGCGTTCCAGCAGATAGATACTCTGCTCGGTGAGCTGGGGAGTATCGCCCAGACTTGCCCCTTCGTCTTAGTCGTCGGCGATCCCGATGTGGTGCCCTTCGCGGCACTCCCCAACCCTACCAGTGATGGTGATGTGCTCTTCACCGACGACGTCTATGGGGATAACGACCATGACAACCTCACAATGCCGGACATCCCCGTAGCTCGCATCCCTGATGGACGCTCCCTGGATCTGTTGCTGACCCAGCTGTCACCTTCCCATGTACCTGAAGGTGGGAACTTCACCCTGGCCAACTCCAAACGTCCTCACGCCGACGGCGTGGCCACCCAGGTCTTCGGCACCGACCGCATCCTGTTCTGGAGCCTGCCTGCCAGGCGCGAGCATGTGGATCCTTCGCTAGTCGATGTTCGCCACGGTTACTTCATGCTCCACGGCGGATCGTGGGACACCAGCGTGTGGTGGGGTGAGGAGGACGTGTATCCGGAGGCCTTCACCGTCGCAGAAGCCGAGTCCCAGGGCGTGATACTGAGCGGATCCTGCTATGGTACCTACACCTACAATCGCACCCCCGTGGACTCCATCACACTGGCGTTCCTGCACAGCGGCGCTCGCGCCTTCGTTGGAGCCACGGGTATCACCTACTCCCCACTCTGGACACCAGGACCTGATCCCACGGGCCCGATGCGATACGACGCCGTGTTCCACCACGCCTTTCTGGACGCTCTGTCACGGGGTGAGCCGGCATTGGCGGCTTTTATGCAGGCCAAGGAGCAGATGGCGGACTTGTGTGAATCGGGGGATGCGACTGCACCCGAAATCAAGATGTTGCACGAGTTTGTCTACTTTGGGAAACCGTGATGGGCACCGAACACAGGGTTCCGTCCTGAAGGAAGGTGCACCCATGCAGCAGCGGTAGAAGCCCTGCGGGAGGAGACTGGACATGGATTTCAAAGAGGCACAGAGCAAGTATGCCGAGGTGAAAGGCCGCCTGGAGGCTGGGACGCTTAGTCCTGAGCAGTTTCAGGCCCAGGTGGGTCAGCTCCGCGTCCAAGACGGGCAAGGCCGCTATTGGGCCATTGATGCGCGAAGCGGCGGTTGGCTCTTGTACGATGGCGCTGATTGGACGCCTGCCCAACCACCAGATGGCGTATCTCCGTTGGCTCCTCCCACTTACCCACACACCCCCGGGCGGCGCGGTGTGCCCATACGTGTAATCGGCGCTGTGGCCGTGGCTGCCCTCTTGTGCCTGGTCGCTCTGGGGGGAGGTGGGCTAATCCTGTCTCGCTCCCGTGGGGTTCGGGACGAGGCTGTCATCAGCCAGGAGCAGGCAGGGAGGATAGCCGACCACCTCATCGGTGAGCAGTTCCCCGATTTGAGAGGTGCCGAAAGGACCCTCGCCAGCTATGAGAACCCTGCGGGTGCTGAGTTCTGGACCGTTACTTACCGTCGGCAGGTGCAAATCCAGGTAGAGGATGGGACCTACACCATCCCCCGTATCGTCATCGTCTCGGTGGACAAGAATACGGGTCAAACCAGCGCCGCCGTTTCAGATTGACGCGTGGTATTGAGATTGGCTCTTTGTAGAGACTTCTATTCCCCGTTATCGGGGTGACGAGGAAGGAAATGGACGCTTCAGGTACTCTCTGCCCGAGGTGTGGAACTGAGAGCAAGGGTCGTGATCTCTTCTGTGGCAGCTGTGGGGCCAGGTTGGCGACTGCTCCACCTCCGCCGACAGGACCTGAGCCACTACCTGAGCCAGCCTACGAGGCCCCACACAGGCCCGGCAACTTACCCCTCTTGGTGATCATGGGTGTCGCGTTCGTGTTGTTGCTGTTGGTGGTGATCGAGGGTGTTATCATACTGCTGCCCCAAGGGGTGTCTCAAGAGGTCGGAGCCACACTCTTCGTATTGGACGGGAAGATCTTTGTACAGAGTGAAGGAGAAGGTGACTGGGTCGAGGTCGCCGAACAGTATGTCATCCAGGCCGGGGACGGCATTCGGGTGGCCGGCGCTTCGCAGGCCTTGCTGACCTTTTTGGAGGGCACAGCCACGGAACTTAGACCTTTCACTGAAGTGAGCGTCGCGGAGCTAGAACTGTTGGAGGGGCAGCCCGTCGTCATCAGCCTCGACTTGCAGCTGGGCGAGATGTGGAACCGTATCGGTTCTCTGCCGCCTGATTCATGGCATGAGGTCTCCACCACTGCAGCTAGGATAGTCTCGCACGCTAGTGAATATGGCGTGGCAGTGAACAACCCCGGAACTACATGGCTCACCGGTCATGAGGGCGAGACAGATGTCACCGGAGCTGGCCAGACGGTTATCCTGGGTCCTGGGGACATGCTGGTCGTCGAGCCTGGCTCAGCGCCCGTGCCATATGAAGAGGTGGCTATGGCTCCCTCTCCTCCGGCACAGTGGTCTATTGATTCGTTGAATTACACTTTGGAGGGTGTTGATCTACCCACCTTTCTCAATGAACCGTTACCCACAAGCACGCCGACCGCCACCAGAGAGGCCACTCGCACACCCACGGCTACCAGCACGGCCACGCCCACAGCCACTGCGACCCGCATAAACTGCCCAACCCTGACCATAAACGCTCCGTCGACAGCGCACCCCCGCGGTGTGTTTGGCATGGAGTGGGATGCGATAGGAGCACCAATACCTCCCGGCTGGGGGTTTGCCCTGGAGTTCAGCCAGGATCCTTCACCGCAGGCCGCTTGGCAGCGCGCGCAAGCCGACCGCATATATCAGGAGGGCGGGCACTGGAAGGCAGATCTTCACGGCCCAGGCCCGGGCCACTGGTATTGGCGCGTGTGCTTGGTGTCGGAGCCAACTGGACCGTCGCGGTGTTGCGGCGAGCCCCATTTGATAATGCACGAGCGCGACGAAGAGCCGGAGCCACGGGACGAGCCGGAGGAACCAGGACCGAGTCCCTACGTATACTAGGTCTTCACTTTCTATTCGCACCAGCGTGTTGGGAACCGTGTTGGGTCAGGCCGTTCAGACGGCCGCGCACTGGGATAGGCCCGCACCAGATGGTGGCCAGAATGCGTGGGCACGAGGCGCCTTCCTGATAGACGGTCCCGTGGTTCAACGGGCGTGAGGAGTGCGGGTCAGCGTTGCTTGAAGGCCCAAACTGTGTTATGGTCATGGTGGAATTGCTTTACTGCCAATTGTAGGTGCTGAGTAGTCCCGAGGGAGGGCGGGGCAAGATCGGTGCAAAGGAGGCCATTCAATGTCGGATTCCCGTAAGATGCTCTTAGCAGTCGTCCTGCTGCTGGCCGTGGGCATGCTGGCCTGTGGCGTAGACGTGGGGGGGGAGGGTCCCGCCAAGCCCACTGTGGAGATTCTCGGCCCGCCCAGTGGCAGTCAGGTGGAACTGGGAGAGGAAGTGGAGGTGCAATACCGTGCCGTTGATGCCGTGGCCGTAATGCGCGTTGAGCTGGAGGCTGACGGGCGGATAGTGGATTTGCAGAGCAGTCCGACAGCCGAGGGCCAACCTTCGCTGACCGGCATTCTGCGTTGGACGCCGACGACGGCTGGCACCCACACTCTCTTGGTCTACGCCTACAACCGGGATGGAGTGACTAGCGACGCGGTGGGGCTGAGCATCATCGTTACGCCACCACCGCCTACGCCAGTGCCGCCAACACCAACCGATACGCCGGCACCGCCAACGCCAACTGATACGCCGGTACCGCCCACGCCTGCGGCGCCAACACCAACCCATACGCTAGCACCGCCTACGTCTACGCCAGTGCCGCCAACACCAACTCATACGCGGGTGCCCCCAACACCGACCCATACACCGATAAGCTGCCCTATGATAACCATAAACGTTCCCTCACACGCTTTCCCTCGCCGCGCCTTTACCCTTGAGTGGGATTCGACCCCGCACGCAGTCCCCTCCGGGTGGGAGTGGGGGATCAGGTTGAAAGGGGACGAGGCCTCTTGGACCCACCTTCCGGTCCCGCTGGATCCCCGTCCACGTGAGGAGGGTGGTCACTGGAAAGCGGACTACTTGCGTGGCCGTGGTGTGCAAGAAACCCTCTATTGGCAGGTGTGCCTTGTCAACATGTCCGATCCAGTAAGGACATTCCAATGTTGCGGCCCGGTCCCACCCTGGCCCATAATCCACACTCGGTAGGGCCGTTACCACGCTTGGCCTTCCGTAGCTCAGCCGGTTGGGAACCTGCATGCGTTGAGTATTGTAACCGATGGGAGACAATGCTCTCGCCACGAGCACCCTACACGTCCTTGGTGCGCCATGGTGCATACTGAAGAGAGCCCATCTGCGTTGCCGTCAGGAAGCCGGCGAGGCGAATGGGCCTTTCTTGCTCTGCTATTGCTGGGCTTTGGCCTACGACTCTACCAGCTGACATTTCACAGCCTCTGGCTGGACGAAACCGTCAGCATCTATCTTGCCAGCTTCCCTCTGTCAGAGATCTTCCAGCAGGGGATGTCGCTCCAAGAGCCCAACCCTCCTCTCTATCACCTCGTCCTGTCCTTGTGGATGCGAGTTCTCGGCTCCTCCGAGGCATCCGTGCGCATCCTTTCCGCTTTCTTGGGCACCATCTACCTCCCGGCGCTGTACTTGCTGGGCAGGCGCCTCTTCAGCGCTCGCCTGGCCTTGATCGCCACTCTACTGGCTGTGTCGAACCCGTTCCTGGTCTGGTACTCTCAAGAAGCGAGGATGTATGCGTTGGTGGCGACGCTCAGTGTGTGGTCCATGTATTGCTTCGTACGGGCGCTGGCAACTCCCCGCTGGTACTGGTGGGTTGCCTACGTTCTCGTGACTGTAGCCAGCCTGTACACTCATCTATACGCCGCGTTCCTTCTGCCTGCCCAGCTTCTCTTTCTCTTTCTCTTTCCTTCTCGACACCGGGAGGCTTTGCGGAGAGGGGCCTTGGCGGGCGGACTAAGCCTTCTCTGCTTCTCTCCCTGGCTATCCAGAGCCTGGGAGCTGAGCGGCGCCACTCCTTCCTGGCGTGCCCCACTGAGCCTGTTTGGCATGATCACAACGTGTCTAGAGGCCTTCACTGTGCGCCGTCTGCCACTGTCTGGCACCGGGCTGGGCCTGATTCTGGCTGTGTCGGGCGCGTTCGTGCTAGCGGGGCTCTTCCTACCCTACTTGCCTCAAAGAGCCCGCGGTCGCATCCGGTGGAAGAGGCTGGATCTGCGGCCCAATGTCTTCTTGAGCCTCTCTTTACTGGTCCCCTTCGTGCTGGCATATGTCTTGTCGTTTCGCCAACAGATCTTCACTGTCTACTATTTGATCGTCATTCTGGGACCCTTCCTCTTGGCTCTCGGCGCGGGCCTCGAAAAGGTCACGTCTTTCTCCAGGGCTGCGGGACTCGGCTCTCTGCTCGTGGTCATGGCGATCTTCGTGAGTGGGTTGTGGTTTAATTGGAGCCCTGATTATCGCAAGGAGGAATGGCGCGCGGCGGCCCGCTACGTTTCTGGACATGCAAAGCCAGGCGACGCCATCCTTTGTCATGTGGACTACACTCGCATCCCTTTTGTCTACTACTATTCAGGCACAGTGCCCGTTTTCGCCCCTTTTGGCGGACCGCTAGCGGGGGAGGCCGAGGTGGCCCAGATCCTGGAAGGTCTAGGAGAGTATAGCACGGTTTGGCTAGTGCAATCTCACACGGAATGGGCTGACCCAACCCGAGCGGTCGAGTCCTGGCTCTCAACTCATTTTCCCTTGGTCACGCAACAATACCCACCGGGCGTCGAGGTCAAGGCATACGCGGCCCAGTACCGCCTTTCGGAGGTGCCTTCCGAAGCCCGTCCAGTGGATGCACTCTTCGATGACAAGGTGCGCCTTGCCGGGTACGAGTTGGACGGCGAGACTTTCTACTCCACCGATGATACGTATCACCCACCTAGCGGCTGGATCCACGTCACTCTATACTGGCAGCCTCTTGTACCCCTCACTGAGGAGTACATCGCGGCCGTAGGGCTGATAGATGAGGCCCACCAGGTCTGGGGAGGAGCGCTTGAGCGACCCACAGGGGCGATAGGCTTCTATCCGCCCACTTCCTGGCGGGTGGGGGAGGTCGTGCGGGACGACTACGATATCAACTTGAACCCGGTGACGCCTGAAGGGACGTACGGTCTCGAGGTGAGCTTGCTCTCCTCCTCCGGCGAGCGTGTGCAAGCCAGCTACCCGGAAGGGCAGGGAGATTCGGTGCCGCTAGGCGACGTAAGTGTTAGGTCACGTTGACATAACCTCAATTGTCAAGTGGCCTCGCCGGTGGTAGAATGGTGGAGGAGAGTGCATCGTGTCCTATTTTCGCGCGAACGGTCTGGACATATTCTACGAGCTCGACGGTGAGGGGGACCCCATACTCCTACTTCATGGGTTTGGGCGCACTGGCCGGAGTGACTGGAAGCACCAGATTCCTGTCTTTGGTGAAAGGTTCCAGCTCATCGTCCCCGATCTGAGGGGACACGGTCGAACTGACCATCCGGAGACCATTACCGGGCCCGGTTTCTTCCAACTTGCGGCCTCTGACGTAGTAACGCTCGTTTCGTCTCTCGATCTGGGCCCGGTCCATATCTGTGGTCTCAGCATGGGATCTTCTCTCGCCTCTTGGTTCTACTTCGCCGCTCCTGAGCTGGTCAAGTCCCTTATCCTGGTGTCGGCCGCAGCCAGGATCAACCGGGACATTGCGCCGGGCCTTTTCGAACTCTGGGAGAGCATGAGAGACCCTGACAGCATCGATTCGGGATGGGCGAGCGGGCTTGCTCGTCTACACGGAGAGGAGCGGTGGCGCGTTCTCCTGCGGAACTACAGCGCGGCCGTCATAGCTCGTCTCGAAGAGGACGAAGAAATCGCCTACCGCCGCGCGAATGAGATCACATGCCCGACCCTTATCGTTCACGGTGGCAGGGACTCGATCAGTCCGCCGCTTCTATCCGAGGAGCTTCATGCCGGCATCCCCGATTCCGAGTTGGTGATGCTTGATTGCGACCATTGGGTGCCGGGGCTGCTCCCACAGGAGCTCAACGAGACAGTCTTGGACTTTCTGAACCGCCGCTTCCCCCGCGATGGCTCGGCGTGACACGGCGTGGGAGCCAAGGGATGTGTGAAACCACCAGGCTACTTGTCGCTACCGGAAACCCGGGCAAACTGAGGGAGTACGAGCAACTCCTGGCTGGCCTGCCCATTACTCTCACCTATCTGACGCGGGAGGGAATCACCGATGAGGTGGAGGAGACGGGTGAGACCTTCGCCGACAACGCAGTCCACAAGGCCGAGGA
The DNA here is from genome assembly GCA_005223035.1 of Chloroflexi bacterium B3_Chlor. Taxonomy (GTDB): domain Bacteria; phylum Chloroflexota; class Anaerolineae; order UBA7937; family B3-Chlor; genus B3-Chlor. The sequence goes on along the minus strand of NJBK01000006.1, from coordinate 60,208 downwards.
GTACGCGCGCATCAGTGGTCTTCTCACTCTGGCCGATGATTCAGGCCTGGAGGTGGACGCACTGGGTGGAGCTCCCGGAGTGCAATCGGCCCGGTATGCGGGACGTGGAGCGACCGATGAACACAGGTACCAGTTCCTGCTGGAAAGGATGCGAGACGTGCCTTGCGAGGAGCGAGGGGCGCGCTTTCGCTGCGTGATTGCGGTGGCTGAACCAGAGGGGCAGGTGTACACGGCGGAGGGGACTTGCGAGGGCATGATAGCGCTAGCGCCGCGCGGAGGCTATGGCTTTGGTTACGATCCCATCTTCTACCTGCCAGATCAAGAGAAGACCATGGCGCAGCTTGCCCCTGAGGTCAAGAACCGCATCAGCCATCGAGCGAGGGCCGCTCAGGACATCAGGCCTATCCTGGAGAGGATGCTGAGGAGGCGACATGTATCAGGTTCGTGTTAAGCGCCATTTTGATGCCGCCCACGCGCTTCGGGGATACAGCGGCAAATGCGAAGCCCTGCATGGGCATCGCTACCAGGTGGTGGTCTGCCTCGAGGCCGACGAACTGGATGAAATGGGCTTGGCCTATGACTTCACCGCCCTGAAGGAAGCCTTGCAACCGATCATCGAGCGCTTCGACCATGCGTACCTGAACGAGTTACCACCCTTCAACGAGCTGAACCCTAGTTCGGAGAATATCGCTCGCCTGATCTATGAGGAGCTTGAGGAGTCCGTCGAGGGAGCGCGTCTGAGCGCCGTCGAAGTCTGGGAATCCCCAGATGCCTGGGTGACCTACTCGGCAGCCTCGGGTTGACCTCCTTTACTTTCTCGCTTCAACGTGGTATAATGAGCATGCTTGGCGGCGTCTCGGCGGGTGCAAGCAAGGTGTTTGTCTGACAGGTTTGGGTTCATGGGAACGCACGCATGAGCAGAAGATTGAGGTTGCAGGGGCTCGTAGCCCTAATTGTGTTGGTAGCTCAACTGGGTCTCTTGGTCGCCCCTGTCCAGGCAACATCCAGGGCCGCCGATCCGGTGGTGCACATCGTACGATGGGGAGAGACCCTCTACCTGATAGCGCGACGGTATGGCACTACGACCAGCGCCATCGTCAATGCAAACAACCTGCGCAACCCCAATTTCGTCTATGCGGGCCAACGATTGATCATCCCCACTAATGGGTTTTCGCCATCGGCAGGCAGCACCAGTATACACGTTGTGCGGCGAGGCGACACCCTTCGTATCCTCGCTGCACGGTACGGAACCACCGTCAGCTACCTGGCAAGCGTGAATGGGCTCCGCAATCCCAACTTCATCTGGGTCGGACAAAGGCTCAAGGTGCCGTCCTCGTCGGCAACGACCCCGCCTACTCAGGCTCAAGGCTCGACCGTCATCCACGTGGTGCGGCGAGGCGAGATTCTGGCCCGCATCGCTCGGATGTACGGGACTACCGTGAGGGCGATAGCGGCGGCCAACAATCTGGCCAACCCCTCCCTCATCTACGTGGGCCAGCGGCTCAAGATTCCTGGGGGAAGTACGACTCCACCCAGTAGCACTACTCCCAGCGCGCCCAGCGGTTCTGCCGACCCAGGTGCAAAGTGGATAGATGTCAACCTCAGCACGCAGACCTTGAGGGCCTACGAGGGGAATCGTGTGGTCTACACCGCTCGCGTGTCGACTGGCATAGCCCGGTATCCTACCCCTGCCGGGACCTTTCGTATCCAACGCAAGTACAGATATGACGACATGACCGGGGGCTCGCACGCTCGTGGCGACTACTACTACCTGCCGAACGTCCCCTACTGCATGTACTACTATGCTGGTTATTCGCTTCACGGCACGTTCTGGCACAACAACTTCGGCACCCCCATGAGCCACGGCTGCACGAATCTCAGCATACCCGACGCAGGTTGGCTCTTCAACTGGGCACCTATCGGAACCAAGGTGGTGAACCACTACTAGTGAGAAGACTCCTCATGGATGCTGCTGGCGAATGCAGCGACCCCTTTTTGCAGCGCATCGCCTGAGAATGATAGCTAGGGATTGCCCCTGGCTTTTCTGATGTCGGAGGTGTGGACTATGGATCGGGCTTTCAAGGTCCTCGTGACCGTGCTGCTGAATCTCCTGACCCACTGGGAGGTAGAAGGGAGGGAGAATCTGCCACCGGGCGGGCCTCTGCTGCTCGTGTTCAATCACCTGGCCTGGTGGGACGCTCCGTTGGCGATCGCTGCGCTCCCCTATCAGGCAACAGGCATAGCGTTGAAGGACTTGCAGCGTGTGCCCGTGACCGGGCAACTGCTGGGCCTGACCAGTGTTATCTGGGTGGATCGTGGGCGATATGACCGTGAGGCGCTGCGACAAGCCCTGGCGGTGTTGAAGGAAGGGGGAGTGTTGGCCATAGCGCCCGAGGGGAGGATGAGCGTGACAGATTCTTTGGAGAGGGGCAAGCCGGGGTCCGTGTTCATTGCCCGCAAGGCGGATGTGCCCATCTTGCCCATAGGCCTTATCGGAACTGACAAGGTCTCGGGTGAGTGGCGCAGCTTCCGGCGCCCTCACCTCAAGGTCGTAATAGGCAAGGTGTTCAGGCTTCCGGAGGGCCGCAAGTACGCGTCCCGCAAGGAGGAGCGACAGGCTGACGCCGATTTCATCATGGAGCGGCTGGCGGAGCTGTTGCCGCCAGAGTACAGGGGCGTTTACGCCGACAGTGTCGAGTAGGGGATCTGGTGGAAACGCCTGCCTTGTCGACTCCGCTTGACGGTGTGACGTTCACCGTTCTAGATGTGGAGACAACTGGCCTAAACCCTCACTTCGGAGACCGTGTCTGTGAGATTGCGTTGCTCCAGTGTCAGGGTGGCGCCGAGCTGGGTCGCTTCCACAGCCTTGTGAACCCGGGGCGGTCGATCTCACCGGGAGCCTTTGCCGTCAATGGCATCAGAGATGAGGATGTGATCGACGCTCCTCTCTTCGCGGACATCGCTCCTCCGGTGCTGGAGATGCTCAATGAGACGGTCTTGGTAGCACACAACGCCCCCTTCGACTTGGGTTTCCTGGCCGCGGAGTTCGAGATCTGCCGCGTCCCCTTTGCAAGTAGCTTGGTCGTTGACACCCTGTCTTTGGCTCGTCGCTGCTACTCCTTCGCCAGCAACAGTCTACAGCATGTTGCTCGATCCCTGGGCATTGAGGCCCGGGATCAACATCGCGCAATGGGCGATGTTCTGACTACCAAGCAGGTCCTTGACTACTTCTTGGCCGATCTGCTCGACAGAGGTGTTTCGACCCTCGGAGATCTCACAGACCTGCAAGGAGGCATGATTCGGCCGCCTCAGAGAGAAGTCGTGGTTCTTCCTCCGCAAATAGAGGAGGCGTTGCGGTGTGAGGGCGAGCTGGAGTTGAGATACGTCTCCGCCAGTAATCAGGAGACGCTGCGCGTTGTCAGCCCTCTGCGGGTGACGGCATACGGAGGACAACTGTACCTCGTCGCTATGTGCCACCTGCGCAGCGAACAGCGCACTTTCCGTCTGGACCGTATTGTCGAGATGCGGTCAGATTCGTAGGTGACGACGACCGCTTTTCCGTATCTCGGCGGTGTGGAAGCCTCCGGCACGTCCCCCCAGTCTGTCTAGCGCCTTCTTCATCACTGTGGTCTTGAGACCACCCCTGGGCGGCTGTCATTCTGACCGAAGCGAAAAATCTCACACGGCAAAGGGCGTCACTTCTCGTACCAGTCAGTACTCAGGTCGTCCCAGGTTGGGTTCGTAGACTCGATCAGCGCCACCTTCTTGGCGCGGAGCCACCACTTGATCTGCTTCTCACGAGCGATGGCGTCACGAATGTCGGCGAAGACCTGGAAATACGCGAGGCGATCGATGTTGTACTTGCTGGTGAACCTGGAACCCATTCCATGCTGATGTTGATAGACGCGCCGTTGAAGGTCGTTGGTCACACCGGTGTAGAGAGTCCGTGATCTATTGGTCATGATGTAGACGTAGTATTGCTTCATGCGAGCTTCCCCGCGAAGATCGCGTCGTGCTGCGGCGGGCTACAGAGATTCTTTCCTTTGGCCGGGCTCAGGAGAGGCGTCGCTTCGCTCCTCAGAATGACAAAGTCGGTCGATTTGCCCAATATTGTCAAAGATCGTGTGCCGCCGTCATTCTGAGCGAAGTGAAGCACCTCGCTCCTCGGCTTGACACTAGGCTTCCAACTGGAACTTCAATGTCGCGATGCCCTTGCCTCGTACCGGTAGAGTCACCTTGCCGTTCTGTTTGCTTCTAACTTCCCTCTCTTCTTCCTCGTTCGCTCCAGGCAACTCCTCGCACTGATGTATGAGATGATTCTACCGCAACTACTGGGTCTTGGCATCGACAGAACAGACTTGACAAAGTTTCCAACACATGCTAGAATTGCGGGGCAGTATTGGCGTGCTTCCCTTGGGGGGAAGCAGATTATCGAAGAAGGAGGAAAGACATGAAGAAGCTTGCTGTACTGGTAACGCTCATCAGTATCCTGGGCTTGGTGGTTGCTGGCTGCGCTCCGGCAGCGACACCGTGCCCACCGTGCCCGGAGGCGGGAGAGTGCCCACCGCCGCCGGAATGCCCAGAGGCCCTAGAGTGCCCGCCGACTGGGCCGACGTCTGACCTAGGCGGTCGAGAGGTCCGCATGGCGGTGGAGGACGCCTATCCGCCTTTCAACTACATAGACGCGGACACCAATGAGTCGGTGGGCTGGGACTACGACGTCGGGCGCGCCATCTGTGAGAAGTTGAACTGCGAGGCGGTCTTCGTGGTGGTGGCCTGGGAGGGCCTGTTTGAGGCCTTGGGGGCGGGCGAGTATGACGTGGCCTTTGACGGCATCACCATCACTCTGGCGCGATCTCTGGTCGTCGACTATTCGGATCCATACATCGAGTACGGCCAGGTGATCATGGCCCAGGCCGACGACGACCGGGCGGAGCTCGCCGACGAGGAGAGCTTTGTGGCCTCGGATCTGAACATCGGCACCCAGATCGGGACCACCAATGAGATCACCTGCATGAAGCTCGTCGGCGAGGACAGGTGCGAGAGCTACGAGACCTACGACTTGCCTATGGTGGCCTTGATGGCCGGCGAGGTAGATACCGTCATCATCGACGAGGTCGCAGCTATTGGCTTCATGGGCGCGAACCCTGGCCAATTGAGGATCGCCTTTTCTGTCACCGGAGGAGAGCTCCTGGCCCTTCCCTTCCCGCCCATGAGCGATCTGGTCGTGCCCTTCAACTGGGCTTTGCAGGAACTATTCGCGGATGGCACGATGGATGAGATCTGCGAAGAGTGGCTCCTGCGGCCCTGCTCACCGGAGTAGTGAAGCAGTAGGCTGGGGGGACACTTGGAGAGATGTGCCTGCGGGGCGCCTCTGGCGCCCCGCAGGTGTGAGTTGCCTTGACTCTTCCGGTCTCCTGCTGGCTGGACAAGGAGCGTCTAATGGCTGTGACGACCAAGACGGAGGAACGTGAGTCCAAGTTGATCCCGTGGACGGGAAGACTGGCGGACGTGCCGTGGTGGGCTTTGATCATCCTCTTGCTGGGAGCTCTCATCGTCTACTTCTTCCTCATATCCCCTACCTATCAGGACGCCCTTCTCTTCCTCAGAGCGGGCGTCCGACTTACCATCGGGGTGAGCCTCATCTCCTTCTTCCTGGCTCTGATCCTGGGGCTTGTTCTCGGCCTCGGACGGGTCTCGAACAACGTGGTTTTCTACACCATCAGTTCCGTGTACGTCGAGGTCGTGAGGGGTATCCCTATCCTGGTGCTGCTCATCTACTTCGCCTACGTTGTAACACCCCTCGCCCTCCAGTTCCTGAACTGGTTGGGCACCACGATGTCAGGGAGCCTGGCCATCGGGCCACTGGTGGGGTTGGCCGACCGTCTGGCCGACCTCAGCATCCAAGATGTGGAGATGACAGTCAGGGCGATTGTAGGCTTGGCCTTCGCCTACGCCGCCTTCGAGGCGGAGGTGTTCCGCGCGGGGATCCAGTCGATCCAGAGAGGACAGATGGAGGCTGCGCGTTCCCTGGGCATGGGCTATTTCCAGGGCATGCGGTACATCATCCTTCCTCAGGCCATCAGGAGGGTCTTGCCCCCTCTGGGCAACGACTTCATAGCCATGCTGAAGGATTCGTCTCTGATCTCGGTTCTGGCGGTTAGAGAACTGACCCATCTGGGCAAACTGAATCGGGCTCGAACGTTCCGCACCTTCGAGACTTGGAATACGGTCGCCTTTCTCTATCTGGTTTTGACTCTCAGCCTATCAGTATTCGTGAAGCTCATCGAGCGGAGGATGGCTTATGAAGAGTAGTATAGTTGAGCCACTGCCCACGGATGACGACATCATCGTCATCGAGCATGTCTACAAGAGTTTCGGCCAAGTCGAGGCTGTGATAGATGCCAATCTGACGGTGAAGAGGGGCGAGGTGTGCTTCATCTTCGGCCCCAGCGGTGGAGGGAAGAGCACTCTTCTCCGTTGCATCAATCACCTAGAGAAGCCCGATAGCGGTATCATCATCGTCGATGGCATCCCCGTCAGCGATGCCAAGACCAACATAGATCTGGTCCGGGCCGAGGTAGGGATGGTCTTCCAATTGTTCAATCTCTTCCCCCACCTGACCGCCTTGGGCAACATAACCATTGCCCAGGAGAAGGTCCGCAAGCGGTCGAAAGAGGAGGCGGAGCGGATCGCACGGGAACTGCTGGAGAGGGTAGGCATGCCTGAGAAGGCCGATGTTTACCCTGACCAACTCTCCGGCGGGCAGAAGCAGCGCGTGGCCATGGCCCGTGCCCTGGCCATGAACCCCAAGATCATGCTCTTCGACGAGCCTACCTCGGCCCTCGACCCGGAGATGATCAAAGAGGTGCTGGACGTGATGCTCGATCTGGCGAAGGAAGGCATGACCATGGTGGTCGTCTCCCACGAGATGGGGTTCGCCAGGGCGGCCGCTGATCGCATGGTCTTCCTCGAAGAGGGGCGCATCATCGAAGAGGCGACCACCGAAGAGCTCTTCGCTAGCCCCAAAGAAGAGAGAACGCAGATATTCCTGAGTCACATCCTTTGATTGGACTGGGGCTTCAATCCTAGATGGACACAGCACCAGATGATTCTATCGTACTTGGGGCCGAGCTCTCAGCTCGGCTCATTTCTGTGCAGTAGACGGAACCGTGGGTGAGCAGCATGTTGGGCCTTAAGGACATCTTGATTGCCCGGCAGAATACTGGCAATCTGCTGAGGAATACACCTCTTCAACACTCTTTCCTCCTGAGCGAGAGGGTGGGAAGCGATGTCTGGTTGAAGCTGGAAAACCTCCAGCGAACAGGTGCCTTCAAGGTGCGCGGAGCCATCAACAAGATTGCCAGCCTGTCGGTCGAGCAGAGGGCCAGGGGGGTGGTGGCGCCCTCCTCGGGCAACTTCGCACTGGGAGTGGCCTACGCTGCACGCGCGCTAGGCGGTGTGCCAGTGAACCTGTTCATGCCTGTCAATACGCCTGCCTCCAAGGTAGATAAGCTGGCAGAGTTCGGGTCAAAGATCTTCCTGGTTGGCGAACAGTACGATGATGCCGATGATGCTTCAATGGAATTCCAACGGGAGCATGACCTAACCTACACGGACTCGTTCGACGACCCGCTGATCATTGCCGGCCAGGGCACTGTCGGCCTCGAGATCATGGAGGAACTACCTGATGCCGAGGCGCTCTTGGTGCCCATCGGCGGCGGAGGGCTCATCGCAGGGGTCTCTGTAGCGGCTAAGGCCGTGAACCCCAGCATAAAGATCATTGGGGTGCAGGTCGAGGCCTCGCCGTCGGCGTATCTATCTCTCAAGGAAGGGCGCTGCTATGAGAGGTACGAACACGACCCCACCATTTGTGAGGGCTTAGCCGGCGGCTTCGGCATCGTGCCCTTCCGGATCGCCAAGGACCTCATTGACGAAGTAGTGCTGGTCAACGAGGAGGAGACTCGGGAGGCCATTTTCGCCCTTCTGGAGGCGGAACACTTGGTGGTGGAGGGCTCGGGAGCGGTAGGAGTGGCGGCCCTGCTCTTCGACAAGGTGAACTTGAAGGGCAGGAAGGTGGTGGCTGTGATCTCGGGAGGGAACATAGATGTCGATCTGCTCTTCGAAATCGTGGGGGAGCACCTGCAACGAGAAGAAAGATGAGCCTTTGGCCCTTCTGAGCTTGGCCCGTGAACCAAGCGAAGTACCAAGGGGCAGGATCTCGTGGGACTTGCTGTGTGACTCTGTCACGGCCCCTCCCTTCGCTGGCTAGGATGCTTGACAGCTTGTCCATGAGTGCCATCAGACGTAGGCGCAACTCCTCAAGAGGCAGATACCATTCTCGGTCCTAATGAGTGTGGGAAACCATGAAGATGGTGTGCGACACCCTTTTTGCCTTCTGATGCTGAGGTTCGTTGGCAAGTGGCGCGCTAGAGACAATGTTGGTGCGCTCTGGGGCATGATGAGAGGTCGGCTAAGAGGGACTTTGAAGGAGTTCCATCACTAGCGGAACCATCTGCTCGCGATTGTCCTGCGTGACTTCGATGACGGTCACCTGAGGGAGAGCCTTGAGGGAGTCGACCCATGGGTCTCGGGTGGCCATCACTGTTCCCAGCACAGGCTTCTCGCTCTCGACCGCCTCGGTGACCGCCTTGCGGAACTCCTCTGAGAAGAGCTCCATCTTACCTATCTCGTCCACAACGATGCAATCGGCCTCCGCAATCGCCTGCCGCAAAGCCGCCACGGCTACCTCGTCAAGGTCTGTCAGATTCACCCCGTATCTACTCACTCGTGGCCGGCCTTTGATGTCCACGTGAGATAGGATGCCCTCTTGACCGTCCAGCGTGACAATCTTGAACCCCTGACGTCGACCGCCTTTCCGCATCTCGGCGGTGTAGAAGCCTCCGGCACGTCCCTCCAGTCTGTCTAGCGCCTTCTTGATCACTGTGGTCTTGCCCACCCCTGGGCGGCCAGTCAGCAGGATTGTGCGGCCCATGCGCTCCTCAAGCGGAGAAGGTTTGCTCCTTAACTGTGACCTTGTCCATCAGATCCTCGTCTACCTCTACACCAATGCCCGGCGCGCTGGGGACTGTCATCATCCCCTCACTGTCCACCTCCCACGGTGGGAGGACGACATCCTCAGCGTAGTACCGGCTGCTGGCCGACAGGTCTGCGGGCAGGCGGAAGTTAGCCAGCGAGCAGATGGCCACGTTGTGGGCGCGCCCAATGCCCGATTCCAGCAATCCTCCGCACCAGACTGGCATATCGTGCTTCTGACAGATGTCGTGGATACGGCGCGCCTGATGCATGCCCCCCACCCGAGCGGGCTTGATGTTGATGATGCTACAGCTTCCCAGCTCAATGGCCCATCGAGCGTGCGCTGGCGAGGTGATGCTCTCATCCAGACAGATAGGTGTCTTTATCTGACTTTGCAGCTTGGCGTGATCGATGAGGTCGTCGTATCTCAGAGGCTGCTCGATCATCATCAGGTCGTAGTCATCGAGAGCCTTGAGCAGGCCGGTGTCGGCCAACGTGTAGGCCGAGTTGGCATCGAGCATGAGGGGTATCTGCGGGTAGGTTTGCCTGACACGCTCCACCACGTCCAGATCCCACCCGGGCTTGATCTTGATCTTGATGCGCCTATACCCTTGCTTTAGGAAGAAACCGACGCGCTCGAGCAGGCGTTCCACACTCTCCTGAATGCCGATGCTAACACCGCACTCGATTCTCTCCTTGGCGCCGCCAAGCAGGCGGGCCAATGGCTGACCTTCGGTCTTGGCCTTCAGGTCCCACCAGGCCTGTTCTAGACCCGTCTTGGCCACGTTGTGGCCCCGTACCGCAGCGAATAGCCGCACCAACTCCGCTCCGTCCGTGATCTCTCGTTCCAGAAGCCACGGCACGAGGAAATCTCGTTGAATGTGCCAGCAGGTCTCGGTAGTCTCGTAGTTGTAGAAGGGTTTAGCCATGGATGCGGATTCTCCATAGCCTACGAGTCCATCGGCCCAGGCTTTGACGATGATGATATCGCGGTCCGTTTCCCGTCCGAAGCTGGTTTCGAAGGGATGAACCAGGGACAGTCTGATGTGTCGTAGCTGAACGCGTTCGATGCGCATCGCAGAGATATCCTCCCTAGGATATCACATAGTCCTTCCTCAAGACATAGTAGCTGTGCCTTGAGCCCTCTCTGATCTCACTGAGGAACTCGCTCACGGTGTAGCCCGCATCTAGGTAATGACAGAATATCTCCCGCGTGTGCATCCGCCATTCTATGGCCAACGGCATGTCGGCGGCCTTGATGCTCTGGAAATCAGCCGGCACTTCCACCAGCACATGCTCGGCAGTGGCGGAGAGATCATGAGCCGAAGGCCGCAGGACCCCATCAGAGCCGATGGTTGTGACACTGACCTGCTTCGCCCCTTGCGCCAGCACATCGTCCAGGCGCAACTTCTCGCCGCCCTTCGCGATCCGTTCGGCGACCCTCTGGCTTGTAATCCACCACTCTATCTGGAAGCGATCTGTCGCCAAGCCCACATTCAACTCATCTCCCATCCGCCCATAGACATCACTCAGATATGTGTCGCAGACCACACCCAGCTTGCACAGGTTCAGGTTCGCGTTCATACTTTCCAAAGGATCATAGGTCCACGTCACCAGGTCGAGCCCCTGGGAGAGGGCGTGGCCTCGCTGTCTCAGCTTGAGAAGATAGCCGATGCCTTTGGCCTGATACTCTGGGAGAACGCCCATCATGTGGGAACAGTGCTTCAATCGCCCGGCTGCGTGCTGATCCTCAGAGCTTGGCTCTCTGGTGCCCAGAAAACCGAAAAGGTAGCCCACCAACCTTCCCTCTTCGTTGAAGGCCCCCAGTACCAGACCCCCATTCTTCTGCGCGGTGATCAACAGGTGGGTCGGCACGACCAGGATGTCTGGCATGCCCCAGACTTGCTTCTGCACCTCCACACAGGCGTAGAAGTCTTCAGTCTCGTGCAGCCTTTCGATGCGGATGCTTTCCTCCGCCACAGCTATTCCCTGTCAGAGACATGGATGAGCAAACCATCGAAAAGTGTTCCGATCCATACGTTGCCGTCATTGTCCACGGCTATGTCTTCCACATCAAGGATGGCGTAGTTGTACCAGTTCTCGCCGTCGAAGCGGCTCACCCCACTCTTGGTCCCCAGCCACACTCGATCGCCGCTGTCGAGCGCCAAGGTCAGTACGTTGTCGCTGATCAAGCCAGCTTCGGTGGTGAAAACCTGCCACCACTGTCCGGTGATCACATTCAAGCCTGCTGGGGTGGCCACCCATACCCGGTCCTCATTGTCAATCAGGATGTCTTTGACCCAGTTGTCGCTCAACGACGAGTTCTCCTGATCATAGCTCGACCAGGTGTCGCCATCCAGGATGACCAGACCTCTATCGCGGGTTCCAAACCAGAGTCGTCCGTGTCCATCAATGGCTACCGCTGTGACTTCCGTCTGGCTGAGGGCTTCCTGCTGCTCGTAGGTGACCCAACCCTGGTCATCGTATCTGTTGGCCCCGACCCAAACCCCGTGAGCGTCGTCTATCGTCCACATCCTTGTGTCCCCAATCGTGGTCAACACAGCATCGTAGTTCTCCTCTACCGCCTCCTTGAGGCTATCGTAGGTAGTCCAGGTTCCGTCTTCCAATGACAGCTTGCGCGCTCCCTGGCTGGTGTGAAACCAGACGTTGCCACCAGCATCACCCGCCATAGCATAGATGATACCGGCTGACAGAGCTTCCCCAGCAGGGAAGGTTCGCCACTGGTCCCCATCGTAGACGACGGGATCGGGACCGGACGTGCCTAACCACACCTGACCTTGTTCATCCAAGGTGATGGCGTTAACGGAATAGCCAGGCAACTCGTCCTCGGTGACATAGGTGGTCCAGCGATCACCATCGAAACTGTCTATCGCTCCTCCCCAGCCGCCAAACCAGGCTGTAGCCGCGCTGTCAATGGTGATGGCATGGACCAAGTCGGTGCTCATCCCGTCGGCCGCAGTGAGCGTTTGCCAGCGCTCCCCGTCATAGACACTCACTCCACCGTCAGCTGCAATCCACACGCGGTCTTGTCGGTCAACGACGAGCTGGTGGACTATGGTGCCAGCAAGTCCATCAGAGCTCCCATAAGTGGCCCACTGCTCACCGTCGAACCGGCTGATTCCGTGGTCTGTAGCGAACCATACGTTGCCTGCCGTATCGGCAGCGATGTCGCTGACGAAGGGGCTCCCCAGTTCATCGTCAGTTCGGTATTGCTTCCAGTCTTGCCCGTCAAATACGCTGGCACCGCCCGTGCGCCCATACGCGAATCGGCTGGCTATCCACACTTGGCCGACGCTGTCCATGCCCAAGGCCGTGGCTTCTTGTTCGACGAGCGTGTTGGGGGGTTCGTAGATCGTCCACTTGGCGCCATCAAAAGCCTGCACACCCAGGGAGAAGGTGACCCAGGCCCTGCCTTCGCTGTCCACTAACCACAGATCGTTCTCGTTCACCGTACCGCGGATGGAGTCGTACTCGGCCTCTACTGCCTGTCTCACTGAGCCGTAGGTTGTCCAAGTCTGTCCGTCAAACTTGCTGACTGCCGGCAGACCATGGAGAATGCGTGTTGATTCTCCAGGATCGTCGGTACCGAACCAAAGGTTCCCCTCTCCGTCAACAGCTATGCCCGTCACGCTGTTCCGGTGTAGACCATCGCTGCTGGTGTATTTCTTGTAGGTAGCATTGACGATATCCCAGCGTATCACTCCTCCGTCGGTTGCTGCCCATAGGTAGTCCCCTTGTCTGGCCAGGGCGTGGATGTCTCCCACGTGGGTGAGATTGACCCATGGTCTCGACTCTCTCATCTCAGGCTGCTGAGGGGTTGTAGGCGAAGGCACGGGCGCTGGTGTGGGCCGTGGCGCCGCGAAAGGCCCTGGCAGCGAGCACGCCACTAGCAAGGCTCCCACGGAGAGGGCGAGAGTGACAGTGAGGCGTTTCATCCACCATCCCTTCGTCGTTCTTCTCTTACGCTCGCCATCAGACACGATTGTTCGATATTATACAGCCGACGGATGCGGTCGTCAATCAAGCGGGAGGGCCTTGACTTTCTGAGACAGTTCGTGTATTTTTAGCTCCGTGACAGCGCAGGGGACAACCCTAGACAAAAGGAGGTGGGAATGCATCTGAAAGCTGATAGTTCCAAGTGCACGGGGTGCAGGCTGTGTCAATTGGCTTGCTCCCTTTATCTTTTTCAGGAGAACAACCCTAAGAAGTCTTGCCTGGCCATAGTGCCTCAGTTCCCTGATCCGGGCGTGTTCGGCGTCCGCACTTGCACCCAATGTGGAGAGTGTGCCGAGGTCTGCCCAGTAGAGTGCATTCCTCAGAACGAGAAGGGTGCCTACTACATAGATGCAGACGAGTGCATAGCTTGCTTGGAGTGTGTGGAGGTCTGTCCCGAAAACGTGGTCTTCACGCATCCTGACGATGAGGCTCCATTTGAGTGTAACCTCTGTGGCGAGTGCGTCCATTTCTGCGCCTACGGTGCACTTTACATAGAGTGATAGGCTTCTTTGGCCAACAAAAGCGGCGGGTAAGGCAGCACTCCAGCCGCTTCGTTTGAAGGTCACTCTTCGCGACGAGTGACTGGACCGTTGTCCCCAAGCTGCGCTGTGCATTGAGCGACCGCTAGACTCTCAAGGAGGGAAACGATGCTGAATGGATACGGTGGGCGAGTACTCAGAGTCAATCTGACCGACGGGACTTTCAGGAAATCGGAGCTTGATCCTGAGCTTGCCAGGGACTATTTGGGAGGGCGCGGTTTTGCGGCCAAGACTCTGTACTCAGAGGTGGAAAAGGGCACTGATCCCCTCGGAGAAGGCAACAAACTCATCGCGGCCGCCGGGCCCCTGTCGGGATTGCTCATACCAGGAGCGGGCAAGACGACGTTTGCCGCCAAATCTCCCGCCACAGGTGGGTATGCGGACAGCAATGTCGGTGGGCTGTTCAGCGCCGAGATGAAGTATGCTGGCTATGATCTGATTGTTCTCGAGGGGGTGTCGCCTGAACCTGTATACTTGTTCATCGACGACGACACGGTGGAGTTGCGAGACGCGAGCGCCTATTGGGGCCAAGGCAGCATTACCGCAGAGACGGCTCTGAAAAACGAACTGGGGGAGGATTTTCAGATTGCCGTCATCGGCCCCGGTGGGGAGAATCTGGTCAAATACGCGTGCATCAGTCACGATTTCGGTCGTCAAGCTGGACGGGCTGGCGTCGGAGCCGTGATGGGCTCCAAGAAGCTAAAGGCCATTGCGATCCACGGTACGAAGAGCATCCCCGTTGCCGATGTGGACGAGTATCGCCGCATTGGCCGGGAGATGTATGACTATTGCAAAGCCAGCGATGCATGGGAAGTGTGGGTCAGGCTCGGCACCTCCGGGGTCAATGTGCCGTCCAACGAATGGGGTTCGTTTCCTACGCGTAATTTCCAATCTGGGTACTTCGATGAGATCGAGAAGATGACTGGCGAGTACATGCGGGAGACGATCGTCATCACGGACAAGGCCTGCTTCGCTTGTCCCTGCGCCTGTGGCAAGTACTCCCATAGCAAGAAGTGGGATATCTACGTTGAGGGACCGGAGTATGAAACAGCAGCCTTCCTCGGCGCTGACGTGGCGGTGTCAGACATAGAGGATGTGGCCTACGGCAACTATCTGTGCGACGAGTTGGGAGTTGACACCATTTCGGCAGGGAACGTCATCGCTTTCGCCACAGAGTGTTTCGAGAAGGGCATCATCACTTCCAAGGATACTGGGGGCTTGGAGTTGAGCTTCGGTGACTCTGAGGTAGTCTTCGAACTCATCCAGAAGATCGCCAAGCGAGAGGGGATTGGAGACGTATTGGCTGAAGGCGTGAAGCACGCTGCCCAGGTTTTCGGCGGGGACAGTGCCGATTTTGCGATGCACATCAAAGGCTTGGAGATCAGCGGCTATGACTCGCGCAACGCCCCGGCGATGATGCTTGCCTACATGACGGCCGATGTGGGGGGACACCACAACCGTGCCTGGGCCATCACCTACGACATCGAGGTGGGGCGAGATGCGATCACTGAGGGCAAGGCAGCCAAGGTGATCGAGTTGCAGCACATCCGCCCACTCATGGACTGCCTTGGCACCTGCCGTCTGCAATGGGTGGAGTTGGGCATGCCGCTGGACTACTATGCTCCGGCCATGCAGGCCATTACCGGCGTTGGTCGTTCGTGGGATGACCTGTTACACATCGCGGAGCGGGTGTGGAACCTCACCAGGGCTTTCTGGGTGCGGGAGGTAGACGGCTTCGGCCGCGAGTGGGACTACCCGCCGCCACGGTGGTACACAGATCCTGTGACCACGGGGCCCACCAAGGGCAAGCTCGTTGCCAGGGAGGATGTGGACAAACTGCTGGACATGTACTACAGGCAAAGGGGTTGGGACGGCAACGGCATCCCCACTCAGGAGAAGCTGGACCAACTAGACCTGGATTTTGTGGGAATCTGATGCAGCAGAGGATAGCTGAAGCGTCGAAGTGAAGAACGTACAAGTCACGTTGGTCGGCCTGCTCAAGAAATACGCCCCCGGTCAGTCCTCCTTGACCATGGAGGCTGGACAGACGGTAATGGAGGTGATAAGGGAACTCGGACTCGATCCAGACCTGGTGGCCATAGTCTTGGTCAACGGCCGTCAGAAGTTCAAGAGCTACCGTCTGCGGGATGGCGACCGGGTGAAGCTGGTCCCAATGGTAGGCGGTGGATGAAGGACGCGCCAATGGCGAATGGAGGAACGGAAACGAGTGAGAATGGATTCGAACTTGGTTGACTTGATAACGGACGTTCCGGGCCCCAAGGCCCGGTCTTATGTGGCCCGCGATCGAGAAGCAGTATCGCCTTCCTATACCCGGTCATATCCCTTTGTGATGGATCATGGCGAGGGCTCCTTGGTGTGGGATGTGGATGGAAACCGCTACATTGATTTCAATGCTGGTATCGCGGTCGTGGCCACAGGGCATGCCCATCCTAGGGTAGTCAAGGCTGTCCAGGAGCAGGCTGCCAAGTTCATTCATATGGCGGGGACCGACTTCTACTACGCAGTGCAGATAGAACTGGCGGAGAAGCTCAACTCTCTGGTGCCAGGTGTGGAGCCAAAGCAGCTTTTCTTCACGAACTCGGGTGCAGAGGCCGTTGAAGCGGCGCTGAAGTTGACCCGCTACCACACTGGACGGCCGCAGATGCTCGCGTTTCTGGGCGCCTTCCACGGCAGGACTATGGGGGCCGTTTCGCTGACGGCCAGCAAGGTGGTGCAGAGGAGGGGGTTCGCTCCCTTAGTTCCCGGCGTAACTCATGTCCCGTACGGCCACTGCTACCGGTGTGCCTACAACTTGGAATATCCCTCCTGTGACATATTCTGCGTGGACTACATCGAGTCCACCGTTTTCAAGCAGCTGGTGCCGGCGGATGAGGTGGCTGCCATCTTCGTGGAGCCTATTCAAGGTGAGGGGGGATACGTAGTCCCGCCGCCGGAATATCACGCTCGTCTCAAGGAGTTGGCGGAGAAGCACGGCATCCTCTTTGTCGTGGACGAGATACAGATGGGCATGGGCCGCACAGGCAAATGGTTCTCCATCGAGCACTGGGACGTCGTACCAGATATCACGATCATTGCCAAGGGGATTGCATCTGGGATGCCATTGGGAGCGATGGTCGCCAGGCGGGAGGTGATGGATTGGCCTTTCGGCTCTCACGGCACTACTTTCGGCGGCAACCCTGTCTCCTGCGCTGCCGCCTCCGCCACCATTCAGGTGATCGAGGAAGAGGGTTTGGTGGCAAACGCGGCCATCATGGGAGAGCGTGTGCTGGACGCCGCTCGGGAGATGCAGGGCAGGCGTCCTACCATTGGTGATGTAAGGGGCAAAGGGCTGATCGTGGGCTTGGAACTGGTCAAGGACCGTGAAACCAAGGAGCCCGCAGGTGCCCTGCGTGACGATGTGGTGGAGCGAGCTTTCAAGATGGGGCTACTGCTTCTGGGATGTGGGCCCAGTGGAGTGCGCTTCACGCCAGCCTTGACCGTCGACGCCGACACGGTGGATGAGGCTTTGGCCATATTCGAGGATGCGCTTACGGAAGCCGAGGCTGCAGGCTGAAAGGCCAGTCACGCTTTGCCTTTCCTGCAGACTATGATCACGTTGTTTGCTCTTCTTGCGTCCTCTGGAAAACGACCTTGCTCCCATTGGATGCCTCTGCGTCGATCGATCCAGGTGTAAATGGGCAGGGCCACTCCTTCCTCAAGGGCTACACCCAGCCGCCAGAACTTGCTAGCAAGGTAGGCACCGGCATTGCGGCAGTAGGGGTTTCGTGGTGAGAAAGTGATGTTGTACTTCTCAATCTGCAGTCCATGTTCGTCCAGCAGGGATTCCAGTACGACAGGATCGTAGCGGCGAACGTGTCCGGCCAGCTCATCATAATTGCTCCAGTACTCCATGTGCAAAGGTACGGAGAAGATGAATCGTTCTCCTGTCTTGAGCACTCGGCTTGTCTCTTCCAGGACCGCTCTGTCGTCTGGCACGTGCTCGACGATCTCGAAGGCGCAGATCAGGTCGAACGATTCATCGGGGAAGGGGAGGGCCTCGGCAGAACCTGCCAGGCACCTACCGTCTCTCTGCCTCAGAGTTTCCATTGCTCTTGGACTGAGGTCCACGAAGTACGATCCAGCGATTGGAATGCGGGGCCGGTTCCCCGCACCAATCTCCAGGAAATGGGTCTTGCGGGCGGCGTACAGTCTGATGGTGTGCCACATCGCCCAAGACGACGGCTCGACCACTTTGCTTCTGGCCCACAGGGCGTCATAGTATCGTCTCTGCTCGCTGTTCACGTCCTTTTCCTCTGACCAGGCCTTGAGCAAAGTATAGCACCCTCAGTGGATGCGGGCAATAAGTATAGGTTACAAGACAGTGGTTGACCGGCACGAGAATGCATGACTTGCTCACTCGGTTCGATGGTTCATCTTTCCTGGGCTTCAGGGTTTGGGACTTCTCTTTTCGCAGCCTGCGAAGCAGATATGGTCTGACCTTTCTGGGCAGGATCATGCTCCGTCATCCGCTGAAGACGATTGCAGGAATCCTGCGATACCGACGGCTCTTGCGAGGGCGGGCGGAGCAGAGCGACGTCACGCTGCTGTACGGAGGCGCGGAGGAGGATCTCATATCCCGCTTGGTGATGGCGAAGACAGGCCTGTTGGTTGCCGTGGGGTTCTGTCAGAAGCCTCTGGCTCCAGAGTGCCCGGCAGGGCGTCCCAATCATGATTGCATCTTCTTGGATGAGTTGGACCTGGAAGACAAGGCGGAGCCCGTGCATCAGGTCTGTGTTCAGTGCGACATCAGGGCGATAGGCGTCGAAGCGCTCCTGGCCGGAGCCAATATGCATATCATGACCTCTGCCATGGACATCGCCCGTGACGTGATGATCCCCAGCGTAGACTACCAGCGGTTCACGAACGCCCTAATGTGTCTCTGCCCCTATTCCATGCAGGCCATAGCCTTGCCGCTGATCATCTGCGGCATCGAGGGCTTTCTTGTCGGCTATGCGTCGGGTAACTGCATGGATCATCAGCAGTGGCTGCTGGCTGATAGGGGGACAAAGAGAGAGATGACAACGTTGAGGCCTGGTGCTTACCAGAAACTGTTGACCTTGCTCCGGAGGCTTGCAGAACGGAGGGAGAAAGAGGGGCTGCTCTACGTCAGGTTCGCGCGCCGCGGAAACATCTACGTGCCCATCCAATAGGCGGCCGCAGGGTTGCGGTTTGTCGGAAAACCAATATAATCCAGGGGGTTGTACCTAGCGGGCAGGGGACGCAGCATGAAGTTCTCCTTTACGGCCACGTCAATGAATGGTGTGCCCATCCGCTTGCTGGCGGAGAGGTGGTCCCACACGAACGCTTGCTGTGACGACGTGTTGGGGACTATCGAGAGGCCAGACTATGTCTTGCGGGCACGCCACAATACTCAGATAGCCGTGCGGAGGATGGCCGGGGGCCGCTATCTGCGAGTGAGGTACAGCGAATTAAGCTCCAGGCAGGGGTTCGTGATCTCTGCTCGCATTGCCTCCTCTTTCGATGAACTGGCCGTGATCTGGCGCGCCCGTGGCCTGCGGTAGGGCAAGGGTGCGACGCGCTTGGGTTGGCCGGGCGGGAAGAGACTGACTGGCGCGGTTTGTGGGGAGCCATTTGGGTCAGACTACTAGGATGACTGGGGCTAGACCGCTGGCTGATGGAGTTTCGCGAACAGATCACCATAGGCGTCATCTTCCTCGTCTTCGCTTACTTTGCCTCCCTGGGTTTCTGGCAACTTGTCGCGACATGGCAGCGCCTTAAGGCGCTCTTGTGGCTGCCGAGAGATGTAAAGGCCAGATGGGGCTATTCCCTGGGCTCGTCTCTCGTGGCTCTGGCCAGTCTGTGGTTTTTTGGGACTAGAAGCGAGGAGATTTTCTCGCCTGGGCCGGCCAGCAGCGAGTTTCTCTTCTTCTGGTCGGCTGGGTTGGCTCTCGCCCTAGTGACCACGGTAGTCATCTCTCTCTTCCTCGATCGGCTACGGGCCTCACTTCAGGGGCTCACTGAGCGACAGCGTTCCCATAGCGAACTCATAGCTCTGAAATGGCTACGTGGTACTCTGTATCTGCCCTCCTCCGGGGACGCCCCTTGGCCCGTTGTTTGTATGGCGCCCGAGCCTGGTGCGGGAATCGAGTCTCTGGAAGGGGTAGCTGTTGGCTTGACCGAGAGTGGGTTTGCCGCTTTTTCCTTGGACATGAGCTCTGAGGACTCGTGGCGTTATCCCGACGCGCTAGTCGAGTTTCCCCAGGCCATCGCTTACCTAGATGGCAGAGACGAAATCAATGCCAGTAGGGTGGGCGCCGTGGGCGTGGGCCTGGGGGCAGACTTGGCGATCCGCGCCGCCGCGGAGGACAAGCAAATCAAAGCAGTCGTGGCTCTTGCCCCTGTGATGTTGGCGGCGCACGTCCGGTCCGGGCTGGATCTCTTGCGTGAGATGTCCTACCCAGAGGCTATCCGCTGGAGCCGCGTGCATCAACGCGGGGAACTCGTGACCCGGCTGGGGGCTTCGGAGCATGTCTCCGACCTGGATTCTCAGCCGCTGCTCATCATCTACGGTGAGGAAGATAGACTGGTTCCCTCCGCGGAATTGGATGCGTTCCAACGTACCATGAAGGTGAAGCTCATTCCGGGGCAGGGGCGCCGAGGTCTAGAACGAGACACGCAGGTAGTGTCCCTAATCACGGGTTGGTCTCACGAACACATCTAGGAGGAGCGGTGGTCTTGGATACCGCATTGTTCAATCTGATTAACGGCTCAGCCACCCGGGTGGCGGTTGTAGACAGCCTGATGCGCTTGTTGGTGAACGACTATTTCGTGCCCACAGCTCTTTGCCTTCTGACGGCCGCTCTTTGGTTCGCTGGCAGTAGCAAGCAGGAGAGGGGGAGGAATCAGCGAGTCATTGTGTCGATTATCACGGCCGTTCTCTTGGCCAATCTCGTGGTCAAGCTCTGCAACCTGGTCTACTTCAGGCCACGGCCTTTCTCCGTGCAGCACGTCAATCTCCTCTTCTATAGACCTTCCGATTCCTCGTTGCCCGCCAATTCCGCCGCAGTCGCTTTCGCCTTCGCCGGGGTCGCCTGGCAGCGCCATCGCTGGCTGGGCGTCGTGATGGGGGCGCTGGCCGGACTGTTTGCCATTGCCCGCATCTACTGCGGCGTACACTACCCGTTGGACCTAGTAGCAGGCGGACTGGTTGGGTCTGTTTCCGCCTATCTGGTGGGGAAAAGCCAAAGGGCTCTGGAGCCGCTCATGGCCACCGTCATCGCGGTCGGGCGGAGGCTGTATCTGGCCTGAAGGAGATCGTCGCGCTAAGCAGAAATTCTATGCTATCCGAATTCGTGTTGACAGGGGAAACTCATGATCAAGTCACCGCGACGTGATCTCTTTGCCCTCGGCGGCTACCTCCTGTTGACCGTCTTGATGACGTACCCCCTGCTTCTTCACTCCACTACGGCTATTCCTGGAGATGGCTTCGACGGCTGGGACAACTACTGGAACCTGTGGTGGGTCAAAACGGCGGTCCTCAATCTCCATGATAGCCCCTATTTCACCACCTACCTTTACCACCCGACCGGCCATAGCCTCTATTTTCACACCTTGAACATCTTCAATGCCTTGCTGACCTTGCCTATACAGCTGGTCTTCGGCGTCGCCCTCTCCTACAACTTCGTCGTCCTTTTCTGTTTCGTGATAGGAGGATACGGCGCGTATCTGTTGGCTCTTCACATACTGAAGGCGAGAGATAGACCGAACGATCACGTCATTGCGTTCCTGGCAGGCGTCGTCTTCACTTTTTCGCCTTTCCATTTTGCTCATCTGTTGGGACACATGTCGGTCATCTCAGTGGAATGGTTGCCTTTCTACACGGTGGTGCTGGTCAAATCCCTTGCAACCGAGAGGATACGTCTGGGCTCGCATATCGGGTTGCCCGTGCTCTTCCTCGTTCTGACTGCCTTCTGCAATTGGTATTTCGTTCTC
This sequence comes from Chloroflexi bacterium B3_Chlor, assembly GCA_005223035.1. Classification (GTDB taxonomy): domain Bacteria; phylum Chloroflexota; class Anaerolineae; order UBA7937; family B3-Chlor; genus B3-Chlor. The sequence goes on along the minus strand of NJBK01000006.1, from coordinate 38,603 downwards.
TATCTGCTCATCTTTACTGCGCTCTATCTCGGCTACAGGATATGGATTCAGCGCCGACTTGGACCACCACTGCTGAGGACTGGGCTGATACTGGTGCTGAGCGGCATGGTTCTGTCCCCTCTGCTAGTACGTATGGTGGGTGAGGCTCTCCAGGATCCTGCATATCTCCTTTCCCCTTTTAAGATGACACGGCGTCTCTCCGCTGACCTGCTGGCCTTCGTCACTCCCAACGAGCTTCACCCTGTATGGGGAGGGCCGGCTTCTCGGCTGAGCGAGACCTTCACCGGCAGTACCGCCGAGAGGATGGTCTTCGCCGGCTACATTCCGTTGGCCCTGGCTGGATACGCCCTCTGGAGTAGGAGACGTGCCACGTGTTTCTGGCTTGTCAGTTGTTTGACGTTCTTCATCCTATCTCTGGGACCCTATCTCCATATCGCAGGGCGAGAGGTGCCTGTCCCGCTTCCCTATCTAGCCTTGTACCGCCTCCTCCCCTTCTTCAAGATTGCTCGCTCCGTCAGCCGCTTCGATGTGATGGTCATGCTCAGTCTGGCTCCCTTGACCGCGCTGGGCCTTCAGCGCCTGGTGACCCCTTTGACCAAAAGCGGGAGGAGAGCATTGTCATTGGCCACCTTAGGTCTAGTATGTTTCGAGTTCCTTCCCGTGCCCTATCCTGTATCTGAAGTGGAGGTCCCGTCCTTCTATCAGAGCCTGGCCGTGGATGAGGAGGAATACGCCATCTTGGAGCTGCCCATGAACTGGGATCGGCCTGCTCACATGCTGTACCAGACGGTGCACCACAAGCCTATCATCACCGGTTACCTCTCTCGTCCCAACCCGCTTGCGCTGGTGGAAAGGGTCCCCGTGCTGCAGCACTTCCGTTTCTTGGGTCCTGACATCATAGCTCAGGCTCCGGGGGAGGTTGCACCCCAGGTCTTTGAGTATCTCGGCATCAGATATGTGATTGTGCACGAGTACATGTTGCCGCCCGGGAAGGAGAGGGAGGCGGTCTTTGGGCTAGTACAGGAGGTGTTCGCCGATCAGTTGCCTTCCTACCAGGACGAGCAGATCACTGTCTACCAGGTGGGCGAGCAGGAGCCAGGATCACCGTTCCTTGTACTGGGTCCTGAATGGGGGGAGCGGCAGAAATGGCAGGGCAAGCCGGCGCGAGAGGTTGGCTTGGAGGCAAGCTGCGTCATCATCGCTTCCACCGCGGGCGAAACACAGTTCGCATTCTCAGCCTTCAGCAAGGAGGGTACTCACTCTCTGGAGCTCAGCTTGAACGGTGAGATCGTTGAGAGCTACGAAATAGCCCCTCAGGCAGACCAGATCGGGACGGCCCCACTATCTCTGGAAGAGGGGGTCAACACCCTGCAGCTCCGAGACAGAGGTGAGGGAGAACCTACGATCGTTTTCACGTCTCTGGATCTAGACGGTGATTGGTGAGGCGCTTAGCCTGAGTCCGTTCCCTCTCTCAGGAATTCCAGGGAGCCAGTGTGGCCAAGATGCGTCAACCGTTGACCCGACTCATCGAAGCGCAACAGAGTCAGAGAGGCGGTCGAGACCCAGATGCGTCCCAGTAGGTCTAGGGGTAGGCCGACGTAGTGAGCCACTGCCACTCTGATGGGGTCGGCATGGGTGACCACGGCGACGTTTCCCTGGGGGTGGTTCTGCAATATCTTTTCAAGCTCACCTACCACACGCACCTGGACTTCATATGTCGTCTCCGCACCGGGGAAGCGTGTCCTGCTGGGACAGGCCCTGAACTTCTCCCACAAATCGGTCTTCATCACGTCCTCTATTGTCTTCCCGTCTAGTTCTCCGTAGCGGGTGTCTCCCAGGGCGTCTCGAATCTGCACATCCAGGCCGTGAGATCTCGCTATTGGCTGCGCCGTTTCCACCGCACGCTCTAGAGGACTGGCGTATACCGCCTCGAGCTGGACAGGCTCCAGCCATTCCGCCAGGCGTGCTGCCTGTTTGCGTCCCTCGGCGTTCAAGGATATGCCGGGCGTCCAGCCAGCAACTCGTTTTCCCACCCAGTCGTTCAGTGCGTGGCGTATGAGCAGAAGACGATTCATTACACTCCTCTCACGGCCCTACCCTCGCCATGGACCAGCCAGCGATAGGTCTTCTCGATCTTATCCCAGTTCTCTTCCCTGTCCAGGGCCCAGAACCGGCCAATGACCGATACTACCCTTCCCAACCCCAGCCTCTCAACCGTTTCCTCCACCGTCTGTATGTACCTGGCCCCGCTTTCTGGATGCTCGCCCCTGCGTCCCAACATGGAGTGCACATAAACCTCCTTCAGGCCCTCTCGCTTCGCCAGCTTCAACAGCGCTGTGAGATGATCCACGGACCCGTGGGAGCTGTAGAAGGACACGATCCCCAACAGGTGGAGGCGAGTGCCGTCCTTTTGCGCTCCTCTCATCGCCCAGAGGAAAGCTTCATTCGCGAAGAACGACCCGTCCTTGATGGCCTCGTCTATCCTGAGCCGGTCGGAGGGGATCCTGCGACCTGCCCCGAGATGTAGGTGTCCGGCCTCCGAGTTGCCCACGGTTCCCTCCGGCATCCCCATCGGCTTTCCGGAGGCCTTCAGGGCGGTGAAGGGGTATTCTCCCTGCAGCCGGTCCATCACCGGCGTGTGAGCCTGAGCGATGAGGTTGCCGTATGTCTCTTCCCTGAACCCCCAGCCATCCACGATCAGGAGCAGGACTCTTCTCCTGTCGGGCTCATTGACTGGCGGATCTTCAAGCAGGCTGTCGCCGGTCATCGTTGCTGGCTTGGGAAGCCCGAGAAGCTGCAGGATCGTCGGCGAAACGTCCGTCAAGGTTCCACCATCACGCAGACTGGTCCCATCGGAGGAAACGAGTATGAAAGGCACGGAGCTGTCGGTGTGGCCGGTATCTATGGCGCCATCGGGATACAGCCATTTCTCGACGGTGCCGTGATCGGCGGTGATGATCATCGTTACGTTCGCCTTCTGCGCAGCCTCCACCACCTGTCCGACATGCGAGTCCACTATCTCGACAGCCCTGTCTATCGCACCTTGGCTCTCAATGTGTCCCAGCACGTCCACATTGACGAAGTTGCCTATGACCAGGTCGTAGCTTGGATCGCCTGTCTTCTCGAGTATCGCTTCCGTCGCCTCTGCAATGCTCATTTCGGGAACCTCTTCGTAGCTGGTGACTCTAGGTGACGGAATGATGATTCTTTCCTCACCCGGAAATGGCCTGTCCACCTTGCCGTTCAGGAAGAACCCGAGATGGATGGCCTTCTCCGACTCGGTGATCTTGACTTGCCTAAGCCCGTGCTCGCTGATGACCTGACTCAGGGTATGCTCAATCTCTCCCACTGGTGGGAAGGCGACCCTCACTTTCAGGGTCCCATCGTACTGGATCATCGTGGCGAAGTCGACCTTCAACTCCTTCTCGGTTGGGAACCGCTGGAAGCCCTCTTCGACGAAGGAGCGGGTGAGTTCCACTTCCCTCTCGCCTCTGATGTTGTAGAAGATGACGTAGTCCCCATCCCGAATCCTGCCTACGGGCATCCCCTCCTCATCTACGAGCACCAAGGGTTCCAGCGCTTCGTCCTCCTCGCCCCGGGCGTAGGCCTCCCTCACGGCTTCGGCCATGACGTACTGCGACATGGCAGGTTCGTTGTGTCTCATGTGATTGTCCATTGAGCTTGTCCGGAAGAACCTGTAATAAGGGTTCTCTTGGTGGTCATTTCTCTACTGAGTTGTATGAGGTCGTGATCGCCAAAGAGGTACCAGCGCGCGCAGCGACGAGCTTCTGGTCTATCTTCTGTTTTATCTCTTCACCTTTACCCGCCCTCGTGCGGTCGGATTATATCATCCCTTTTCTGAGATGTACAAGGACACTGTCCTCTTGGCAGGGCATAATGTGGCAGGACATGTTTCAAATCCTCACAGGGATGGGTAAGGATGTGCGCGAATATCGTTGCCCATTTGAGCCCCTTAGTGTACAATCCGTTGGCGACGCGGAATGGTTGCTGGTGCAGGAGCAGGAGTTGGCAGACTTTCACTACGGCGGTCAAGCGGTGCTCGAGGGGGTGATGATGCGCGGTCAAAAGAGAATGACCGTTGCGGTGCGTGACCCCTCAGGGAGAATAGTGCTTCATTCTGAGCCGCTTACCGGTGGAATCTACGACAGCGTGTGGCGGAAGGTACCTTTCGTGCGCGGGCTATTGGTCCTCTGGGACGCCCTGGTTCTGGGCACCCGCACTCTCATGTATTCTGCTAACGTGGCCTTGTCCGAGGACGAGGTGGAGCTTACGACTCCTGCAATACTGGTCACCCTGGTTCTCTCTCTCATCTTTGGTGTTGGGCTTTTCTTTGTGTTGCCCCTTGTTCTGGTGGGATTCCTGGATCGCTTCATCACTTCAGGCTTCGTCAGTAACCTGCTCGAAGGACTGATCCGCCTGCTTTTGCTCCTGCTGTATCTGTCCTTGATTGGCCTGGTGCCCGACATCAGCCGTGTCTTCGCTTACCATGGTGCAGAGCACAAGACAATCGGCGCCTTCGAGAGCGGAGCTCCTCTGGACACAAAGGGTGTAAGCACCTACAGCACCGCCCACGCCCGCTGTGGGACAGGCTTTCTACTGATCGTCGTACTGCTTTCCGTCCTGATCTTTGTGTTCTTGGGTCGTCCCCCCATGGTATGGCGGATCATCTCTCGCGTCCTCCTTATTCCTGTGATCGCTGGCATCTCCTACGAATTCATCAGATTCACAGCCAACCACAGGAGCAATCCTCTGGTCAAGGCTTTCATCCTGCCGAGCATGATGCTGCAAACTCTGACCACTCGGGAGCCCGATGAGTCAATGCTGGAAGTTGCCATTGCCGCATTGAACGCGGTTCTCGCCGCCGATGGCGTGCTTGAGGGGGAGGGTTAGCGTGGTCCTGGCTTTGCACTGCTCTGCGAATGTGGTAGAATACCCCTGTCCAGAGATCACTTGAAGGAGACGCCGTATGGTCAGAAGGAAAGTCGAAGATGAGAAGGAAAAGGCGGCCTCCTACAATGTTGAGGGCCTAGAGTGCTATGAGAAGTGGGAGGTAGAGGACGCCATAAAACGTTTCAAGGAGGCCGCGCGACTGGCGCCCGACGACCCTGAATACCACCTCAACTTGGCGCGGGCACGGGCCCGGTTTGGTCAGTGGGAGGAAGCCCTTACCTCGCTGCGGGATTTCCTCGACTTGGAGCCTGACACCAGGCTCCGGCAGCGGTTTCGTCCGCTCTTCGAGCTAGGCATGGACCTGGTGGAATCCACCCTTACGCGCGTCATGACGAATCAGGGGATGTCACTGGAGGAGATCAGCGCGGCGATGCAGATGTGGTGGGAATTCCGGATCGCAGCTGGGCGTCGTACCCTGCCCATGCGCAAGCCCGAGGCCTGGGCTGCCGCCCTGGACTACACGGTTCGCAAGTTGAACTTCCGGCACGTCACTCAGAACGAGATGGCACAACTATACAAGATTAGCGAGAGTGCCTTGCGAAGTCGCTATCAAGATCTGGTCGAAACTCTGGACATCATGCCATGTGACTACCGGTACTTCCGTGGTGAGAAGAATCCACTGGACATGCTTGTACAGGCAGCAATAATGCTGGATCAGTTGGAGAAGCAATTCAGGGAGACCTGACGAGGAATCAGCAGTCTCATCAACGTTGAAGATTGCTTACTGCTCCTGGGCTGTTGGAAAGAGGGTCTGTCGAAGGATTCAGGGGACCTTTGATGCGGGGTCGCATAAGGGTACCCTTGTCGTTTGCATCAGATGGCGGCGATAGATTCTCCCAACGGCCTTGTTTTTCTGCAGAAGATGGAGGAGAGATATGGCTCGTCTTCACGAATATCAAGGTAAGGAGCTACTGAAGAAACGGAAAGTGCCCGTTCCTAAGGGCTCGGTGGCCTCAAGCCCGGACGAAGCGCGGCGCATAGCCGAGGAAATTGGGGATGAGGTCATGGTCAAGGCCCAGGTCTGGGTCACAGGTCGTGCAGGCATGGGGGGCATCAAGAGGGCGGCCAACCCTGAGGAGGCAGAGGCGATAGCCCAGCAGATGCTCGGTATGGCTGCCAAGGGTTTTGTAGTTGAACAGGTGCTGGTCGAGGAACGGCTGGACATCGAGCGAGAGTTCTATGCCGGCGTGATCATAGACGACCGTGCGCGAGCGCCCGTCGTCATCTTTAGCAGTACGGGCGGTACGGGCATTGAGGAGATAGCCCGTGAGCATCCGGACAAGGTGGCTCGCGTAGAGGTGGACATCGTCGAGGGGCTGCAAGACTATCAGGCACGCGACCTGGTACGCAGAGTTGGAATACACGGCAGGCTGCTCCGGGATCTGGGAGGGTTGGTCAAGAACCTCTATGACGTGGCACGCACCTTTGAGGCTCGTGCTGCAGAAATCAACCCGCTTGTTGTTACCAGAGATGGCAAACTGTATGCCGCTGACTGTCGCATCACCGTGGACGACTATGCTGTCTTTCGTCACCCTGATCTGGGCATCGAGATCGCTCGTGAGTTCGACCGTCCCCCGACCGAGCTGGAGAAGATCGCCTATCAGGTCGAGGCAGAAGACTATCGGGGCACGTTCTATTTCATCCAGATGGCTGACGACTTCGGAAGGGGAGAAGGATACATCGGGTTCCACGGTGCTGGCGGCGGGGGATCCATGATGTCTATGGATGCGCTGTTGAGTCGAGACTACAAACTGGCTACTTACGTGGACACCAGCGGAAACCCGCCAGCGTCCAAGGTGTATCGTGCAGCGCGAATAGTTCTTTCGTTGCCAGGCATAGATGGTTATTTCGCCTCTGGGTCCGGAGTCGCCAGCCAGGAACAGTTCCATTCGGCGCGCGGCTTCGTCAAGGCCTTTCTGGAGCAACGACTGTCCGTTCCGGCCGTCATCCGATTGGGGGGCAACATGGAGGAGAAAGCTATCGAGATCCTGGAGCGGGCTGCTCCGGAAATCCCGGCCCCCCTGGAGGCCTACGGAAAAGACGACACCGCTGACTTCTGTGCCGAGCGACTGGACAATCTGATCAAGGAAGGCAAGATCAAAGACCTGCCGATGCCGGCTCCGCGACCCGAGACAAGAGAGCCATACACCTTTGAAAGTCCGACGGGAACGGTCACCTATGACCACGCGATTTGCGACACCTGCGAGAGCAAGGTTTGCGTGGAGACGTGCGTACGTCAGATTCTCAAGCTAGAGGATGGGCGGCCGATGCTCGATATCAGTCGCGAGGATGCCAAGAGAGGCCGATGCATAGAGTGCTTGGCATGCGAGGTGGAATGCCAGTTCGAAGGCAAGGGGGGCGGATTCGTGGATCTCCCGATCCCCGGTCTGGGGGAGTACCGCAAGAGTTTGGTGAAGCACTAGACAGGAAGGCCGTCGTTCTCTTTTGCTGAGATCCATCAGCAATCGGAAAGGGTTGAATGCCATGTCTATTCTCATTGATGAACAGAAACGTGTTCTGGTGCAGGGTATCACCGGTCGAGAGGGACGGGCCAGGACTGTGTTGATGAAGGAGTATGGCACAAGTGTGGTGGCCGGGTGCACGCCCGGCCGGGGCGGGGAGGAGGTTGAGGGGATACCCGTCTTCGATACGGTACTGGAGGCATGGGAGGAGGCGGGACCGCTGGGCGTCAGCGTGCTGTTCATTCCCGCACCACTAGTGAAGAGCGCAGCTTTGGAGGCCATTGACGCGGGTGTCAAGCTACTAGTGATCATCCCGGACCGGGTGCCCATCTACGACGTCCTGGTGATCGCCAAGGCGGCGCAGGAGGCGGGTGCCAGATTCGTGGGGCCCAATACCCTGGGAGTGCTGAGCCCTGATAAGGCGGTATTGGGCATGATTGGAGGGCGTGCGGCCTCGGCCCGCTCTTGGTTCTTTCCAGGTCCGGTAGGCGTCACCTCCCGCAGTGGTGGTATCACCTCAGCCATGGCCTATTATCTGGCCCAAGAAGGCATCGGTGCGACGACGTTGATACACGTGGGCGGCGATGCCGTCGTGGGCCTTCCTCATCCCGAGGTCGTCAAGCTCTTCGAGGCCGATCCCGATACGAAGGCAGTGGTGATGTTCGGCGAGATCGGGACCTCTCAGGAGGAGCAGGTTGCGGACCTGATCGAGGCTGGTCAGTTCACCAAGCCGTTGGTGGCCTTCATAGGGGGAAAGGCGGCAAAGTCGGGAACTCGGTTCTCTCACGCTGGAGCCATCATCGAAGGCGGGCGTGGCACTCATGAAGGTAAGGTGCAGCGCTTACGAGAGGTCGGGGCTGTTGTGGTGGACTCCTTCGGCGACATTCCCAAAGCGACCAAGGAGGTGTTGCAGAAGCTGGACTCGTGAACTGTAGGGCAAGTTGGCAACTTGTCCTTTGGTCCCATGCGTATCATAGAGGAGGTGTACGGAAGTGGCTGATGAGAAGTGGAAGACGGCAATCACAAAGATCGAGCCTAATAAGATCGCCATGAAGGGGTATCGGGTTGAGGAGTTGATGGGCCAAGTGCCCTTCGCGCACGTCGTTTTCTTGCTTCTGAAGGGCGAGTTGCCCTCCAGAGAACAGGGCATACTGATGGATGCAATGCTGGTGTCTAGCGTCGATCATGGAGCTACTCCGCCGTCCGCTCTGGCGGCACGTACCGTGGCCTCTGGTGGCGCGGCGCTCACTGCGGCTGTTGCCGCAGGCATAAGTGCCATCAACCGGTACCACGGAGGAGCCATCGAGGGATGTATGGGCGTATTGATCGAAGCCGTGCAGCGGAAGCAGACCAGCGACGAGGATGCGGCAACCGTCGCGGGTGAGATGGTTGACGAGTATCGGTCCGCCAAGAGGCGCATCCCTGGTTACGGCCATCGCGTGCATACCGAGGATCCTCGTAGTGTGAGGCTCTTTGCGCTGGCGGAAGAGCTAGGAATCGCTGGGGAGTATGTGGAGATGGCAGGTGCAATACGGGCTGCGATGAAGGAGAACCTTGGCCGGGATCTGCCGATGAATGTGGATGGGGCCATAGCTACCATACTTTGTGAGATGGACTTCCCCCCGGAGATGAGCAACGGCATCTTCGCTGTTAGCCGGAGCGGTGGCCTAGTAGCGCACGTCTACGAGGAGCAGACCCGCATGCGTCCCATGCGTCGCATAGATCCGGCAGCCCATGAGTACGACGGTCCAGCGGAGAGGAAGGTGGGATGAGAGATGTCTCAAGATCTGTTGGAGTTGATCCCTGAATTCAATCTGATCGAAGAGTCTGACTTGCGGCAGAGGTGTATCAAGACTTGGGAGGAGGGGATGAGACAGGGGGGCTGGAGCGCAGCCGACTTGACCCGGATGCCGTTCACCCTGCTGATTCCCGATTGCCCGGCCAGCTTCGTCGAACATACGCGTGCGGTCACTCTAACCTGCGTCCGTGTAGCTGATGCCTTTGAACAGATCTACGGTGACAGGAACCCCGTCAACCGTGACTATCTTGTCGCCGGGGCGCTGATCCATGATGTCGGCAAACTGCTGGAGTACACCACAGAGGATGGCAAGACAGTGAAGAGCGAATTCGGTGCAAAGCTCCGACATCCTTTCAGCGGGGTGGCACTAGCCGCGCAGCAGGGCGTTCCGACCGACGTATTGCACATGATCGCAGCTCATGCCAAAGAAGGTGATCTCGTGCAGCGGAGCAGGGAGGCCATAATCCTGCACCATGCCGACTTCACCAATTTTGAAACGGTGAAACAGGGGCTAGGCTAGTTGGCAATCTGAGAGCTTCGTCGAGGCAAGTGCGCTTCCTGCCCAACGGCCACGAGAGGATGGTATCGAATGTCCGGTAAGACCATCATAGAGAAGATCTTGAGTGAGCACTCCGGCGAAGATGCCTGGGCTGGAGACAGGGTGTGGGCTGACCTTGATCTGGCCGTGGTGCGGGATTTTGGCGGGCCCAATGTCGTCCTGGAGTACGAGAAGCAGATGGACGACGAGCCCGTCTGGGACCCGCAGAAGATTGCGATGACCTTCGACTACCAGGCCCCAGCGAAGGTGGTCCAGGTAGCGAACAACCAGCGCATTTGTCGGGAGTTTGCGGCCAAGCACGGCATTCCTCACATTTTCGATGTCAACTCTGGCGTCGGGCAGCACGTGCTCCTGGAGCAGGGGATGATACTGCCCGGGAGTGTGGTCATCGGCACCGACAGTCACATGAACCTTCTGGGCGCCGTGGGATCTTTCTCCTCCGGCATGGGTACGACCGACGTGGCTGCGGCTTGGGCCACGGGGCGATTGTGGTTCAGGGTCCCGGAGAGCATCAAGATCACCTTCAAAGGTAGCTATGACTACCCGGCATCGGCCAAGGATCTGACGCTGTTTCTGTTGTCCAAGATAGATACCACCAAGACTATCTACAAGGCGCTGGAGTTCTATGGTGAGCCGATTGATGCCCTCTCGCTGGCCGGTCGTCTCACCTTGGCCAGCATGGTGACCGAGATGGAGGGGAAGATTGGGTTTATCATTCCTGATGAGGACATTCTGGCCTGGATAGGAGAGCGGGCCGGAAGAAAGGTGGATGCGGTGCTTCCCGATAGAGACGCTTCGTACTGGGAAGAGCGGGAGTTCGACATTGATGGTCTGGAGCCGCTCATAGCCTGTCCCGACAGACCGGACAACGTCAGGCCCGTGCGTGAGGTGGCGGGCACGCACGTGGATCAGGTCTTTGTGGGTTCCTGCACCAACGGTCGTTTCGAAGATCTACGGGTTGCTGCCGAAGTTCTGAAGAGAATGGGCGGCAAGATTGCGCCCCACGTGCGTATGATTGTCACGCCTGCCACGACCGAGGTCGCAATGGAGGCAGTTGAGGCGGGGTTGTACGAGACGTTCATCAAGGCTGGCGCCATGGTCACCAACCAGGGGTGCTCCCTCTGCACTATCGGTCACCATGGCGTTCTCGCCGAAGGTGATGTCCTGGTTGGCACTGGCAACCGCAACTTCCGAGGCAAACTTGGCAAAGGGAGTGAGGTCTATCTAGCCAGCCCTGCTGTGGCGGCAGCAACCGCGGTGAAGGGCGAGATCGCCTTGCCTGAGTGAGCCGATTGAACCTGATGGAGACGAAGAGAGATGACCGACGAGTTTGTGTTCAAGGGACGAGCCTGGGTGGTAGGTGACGACATTGACACCGATATGATCTATCATGGGAGCTACCTCCCATTGACTGATCCCAAGGAGATGGCCAAGCACGCCTTGGAGTATGTGCCTGGCATGGAGGACTTCACTGAAAGAGTTCAGCCAGGGGACATCCTCGTCGCCGGCAAGAATTTCGGGAGCGGGTCATCTCGCGAGCATGCCGTGATCACTCTTCAGTACAACGATGTGGCGGCCGTCGTCGCTGAGAGTTTCTCGCGCATCTTCTACCGCAACGCAGTCAATCTCGGGTTTCCTATCCTGGAGGTACCAGGCATCACACGGGAGTTGGATACCAGCGATGAGCTAGAGGTCGATGCCAATACCGGTCGTATCTGCAATCTGACCAAAGGGACGGAGGTTCAGGGTACGCCACTATCAGGTCTGGAGAAGGAGATCATGACGGCCGGAGGGCTGTTCAATTTCCTGAAGAAGGACATGCAGACCGTGGAGTGAATCATGGGTCAGACTTTTGCGCAGAAGATGCTTGCCCAAAAGGCCGGACTGAGAGAGGTGGAGCCGGGCCAGATTGTGACCGTGCGGCCAGACAAGCTCCTGACTCACGATAACACTGCAGCCATCGCCAAGATATTCCGCGAGATCGGTGTGGAGAAGGTCGCGAGGCCTGAGATCAGTGTCATCGTCCTTGATCATGTCGTCCCAGCGGCGACCGAAGGGCATGCTCGGAACCATCAGCAGATTCGCGAGTTCGTCAGAGAGCAAGGCATTGCCAGCTTCTACGACGTGGGCGAGGGCATCTGTCATCAGGTTCTGCCGGAGAAAGGCCATGCCTTGCCCGGATACCTCATCGTGGGCAGCGACTCTCACACTCCCACCCACGGCGCCTTTGGTGCGTTCGCTGCTGGTATCGGTCGCACGGAGGCCGCTGCGGTGATGGCGACGGGAGAAATCTGGCTGATGGTGCCACACACCTTCCGCATGAGCGTCAAGGGGCAACTCCAGAAAGGGGTGTATGCCAAGGACATCATTCTATACATCATCGGGGAGTTGGGTGCTGACGGTGCCGATTACCGGGCGGTTGAGTTCACAGGCCCGGTGCTCGGGGAGATGACGATCGCCAGCCGTATGGTTCTCTGCAACATGGTGGCTGAGATGGGCGCCAAGATCGGCGTCGCCGAGCCTGATGACAAAACTCGAGCCTGGCTGAACGGCAGAAGCGATGCCGGGTTTCAGGAAGTCTTCGCAGATCCAGATGCCTCCTACGAGCGGGCTATTGAGTATGATGTCAGCGGCCTGGTTCCCCAGGTGGCGAAGCCCCACACCGTGGACAACGTGGTCCCAGTGACGGAGGTGCTCGGCACCAGAATAGACCAGGCGTTCATCGGCACGTGCACCAATGGCCGCTTGGAAGATTTCCGAGTGGCTGCCCAGATCCTGGGTGGTGGGAAGATCGCTCCGACTACCAGGCTGCTGATCCTTCCCGCCAGCAGGGAGGTCTTGTTGGCCGCTGTCGTTGAGGGGATAATAACTGAGCTCATCACGGCGGGAGCGGTTGTATTGAACCCTGGCTGTGGACCCTGTCTCGGTGCCCATCAGGGCGTCATGGCCCCAGGTGAAGTGACCATTTCCACAGCAAACAGGAACTTCAAGGGTCGTATGGGTTGCAAGGAAGCGCAGGTCTACCTGGCTAGTCCTGCCACAGTGGCCGCGTCCGCCCTTGCTGGTGAGATTGTGGATCCAAGGGAATTCCTTTGATCTGTCGAGGAAGGCGTAGAGATGTGGAAGAGTGTGCACACCGGCCGCGTGTGGAAGTATGGTAATGACGTCAATACTGACGTCATTTACCCCGGAAAGTATACCTACAGCGACTTATCACCCGAGGAGATGGCTGAGCATGCCTTGGAGGACCTCGATCCTGAGTTCGCCAGTAATGTCCAGCCAGGAGACATCATCGTCGCAGGCACCAACTTCGGGTGCGGCAGTTCGCGGGAGCAGGCGGTAACCTGTTTGAAATACGCGGGGGTGGGAGTCCTCATTGCGAAGTCTTTTGCACGCATCTATTTCAGGAATGCCATCAACCAAGGGCTCCCCATTGTGCAATGTGCTGCGGTCGAGGGTGTTGAATCGGGCGAGGAGGTGGCCGTAGACTTCTCCACAGGGAAGGTTATGACCCCTCGGGGCGACTATTCCTTTCCGCCCCTGTCGTCCTTTGTAACGGGAATTCTGGAGGACGGAGGGCTCATTCCCCACGTCCGCAGGAAGTTGGGTATAGAATAATCGAGGCTTCTCAGGAAAGGGGTGAATGTGACCGTGGCTAAGTACAGGATCGCCTGGCTACGCGGCGACGGAATCGGCAAGGATGTGATGGATGCCGCTCGCGTCGTGCTGGATGCACTGGAGTTGGACGCAGAATACGTCCCTGGCGAGGTTGGGTGGGAGTACTGGCGCACTGAGGGAGACGCGCTGCCCGACCGCACGGTGGAGCTGCTGAAGAGCACCGATTGCTGTCTCTTCGGGGCAATCACCTCCAAGCCGAAACAGGAGGCTGAGCGCGAGTTGGCACCCGAACTGCAGGGGAAAGGGCTGGTTTACTTCAGCCCCATCGTTCACATTCGGCAGTTGCTCGATCTGCACACCAATATGCGTCCGTGCAAGGCCTACGCAGGCAACCCTCTTAACTACCGGGATGACATAGACTTGGTGGTCTTCCGCGAGAATACCGAAGGGCTATATAGCGGTGTGGAGTTCTATCCTCTGCCCGACGAAGTCCGAGACGCGTTGCTCAAGAATCATCCCAAGATGGCCCGTTTTGCGGGGGTGCCAGCCGATGAGATTGCTATCTCTTGCCGCATCTTCACGCAGCACGGGTGTCGTCGCATTGTCCGCCAGGCCTTTGAATACGCGAAACGGTTCGGCCGCCCGTCGGTAACGGTGGTGGAGAAGCCCAACGTGATTCGCGAAACCAGCGGCATGATGATTCGTGAAGCCCGCGACATCGCCGGGGAGTACCCCGAGATAGAGCTCTGGGAGACTAACGTCGATGCCATGGCTATGTGGCTGGTCAAGAATCCTCAAGACTATTCGGTGCTGGTGGCCTCCAACATGTTTGGTGACATCATCTCGGACTTGTGTGCCCAGATCGTCGGCGGGCTGGGCTTCGCCTCTAGCGCCAACATCGGCGATGATTATGCACTGTTCGAGCCAACGCATGGTTCAGCGCCCAAGTACGCAGGTCAGTACAAAGTGAATCCCACAGCCATGCTGCTCACGGTAAGACTTATGCTCGACTGGCTAGGTGAGGGTGCTCTAGCTGAGCGGTTGGAGAACGCCATAGCCGCAGTGATCGCGGAGGGCAAAGCCCGAACCTACGACATGGGAGGTGCGTCGAGCACGCTAGAGGTGGCCGAAGAGATCGCGGGAAGACTGTAGGGCGGCGTTTGGTGCCCGTTATCAGGCAGGCACGAGGCCTTGTCTCTTGGGTGGGCTTGACACATCAAGCCCACTTGCTATCTATTACTGATGGGAACCTAGGATGAGTCTCTACGAGTTCCAGGGCAAGCAATCCAGAGTATTGGGAGGTGCGTTCGTTGCCCCCGAGGCAACGGTGATAGGCCCATCCTGTCGGATCGGTCACGGCGCGGTCATCCGTGGTGCCTCCCTTGGCAGCCATGTCATAGTGGGGATGCATGCCGTCATCCACGACGGGGTCACAATAGGTGCTGACTGTGTGGTGATTTCGAATTTGGAGATCCCCGCCGCCAAGATGATCATCGGAGCGCCGGGGAAGATCCTTGGTGATGTCTCCGAGGAGGAGAGGGCGGCATGGGATTGGGGACTCGAATTGTACGATGGTTTGCCGTCCTGTTGTAAGGAGAGTTTGCGTCGGTTGTAATGTCATGATAAAGGTCGTCTATCGGGGCAAGGCGTGGGAGTTGAAGGCTGGGATGACCGCGCGGGCGGCTATCAAGAAGGTAGGGCTTGACCCGGAGTCAGTGCTGGTGGTCCGCGACGGCGAGTTGGTGACCGATGACACCATCCTGAAAGATGGAGATGAGGTGAGGTTGATCGCAGTCATCTCAGGCGGTGCGGAGAACTGCTTTCACCGTAAGAGGTATCCGGAGCGTTGAAGTGTAGGAAGTGCGGCGGACCGGCCGCGGTCAATATGCGCCAGCACAGGCTGGCTCTGTGTGGGGAGCACTTCACGGAGTGGTTCATCTCCCGGACCGAGCGCGTCATCGAGCAATATGGTATGTTTGCCCCTGAGGATCGCGTACTGGTGGCGGTCTCGGGAGGGAAAGACAGCCTCGCCCTGTGGGACGTGCTCTTGCGACTAGGATATGATGTCGAAGCGCTTTACATAAACCTCGGCATCGCCGGTCAGCACTACTCCGAGGAGTCGAAGGCCCGTGTGGAGCAGTTCGCTTCGGAGGGGCGGGGCGCCGGTTTTCAGGTTGTGGATGTAAAGCAGACGTATGGCAGATCAGTCCCGGAGTTGGCACGCGAGAGACGGGGAAGAGAAATGTGCTCTTTGTGTGGCCTTGTAAAGCGGCACATCATGAACCGCGTGACTTATGAAGGCGGGTTCGCTGCGGTGGCTACGGGACACAACCTCGACGACGAAGCGGCGGTGCTTTTTGCGAACGTGCTCCGCTGGCAGACAGGCTATCTTGCCCGGCAGGCCCCTGTTCTGCCCAGCACCCATCCACGTCTGGCGCGCAAAGCCAAGCCCTTCTCCCGCTTCTATGAACGGGATACGGCGGCCTATGCAATCCTGCAGGGCATAGATTACATCTACGAGGAGTGTCCCCACTCCAGGGGCGCCACCACTATTCTCTACAAGGAACTACTCAATCGACTGGAGACTCGATCTCGCGGGGCCAAGCAGCAGTTCTATCTGAGCTTCTTGAAGACACGGCACGAAGAGGGCCTCTTCTCTGGGCCGAGGGAAGAGTTGGATCTTGGCGAATGTGAAAACTGCGGACAGCCGACAACGGCGCCTGGCCTGTGCGCTTTTTGCCGGCTTTGGGGGATGTCGTGAGACCAGTCCTGTATTTCCAAGCCCTGAGAACCATGGTAGGGCGACCGAGAGTGATCAGTTTGGCGGGATTGATAGCCTTGTTCCTGGCCTGTCTCTACGTCTATGTTCTGCTGGCTCTGGTCTGGGCAGACACTTCGGACCGCCTGGCATCTTGGACCGTGACCTTCACCCCTTCCGCCGAGGTTCAGGTCACCCGAACGCCTTCTCCGATGCCGACGAGGACCGCGACTCCAAGCGGCCCTACTGCGACTCCTACCGTCACTCCCACGTATACCCCCATCTCCTACACGCCGACCCCCGTTTTTCTCGTTTATGTCGTCGAAGCCGGTGATACTCTAAGCGGCATTGCGCGGCGGTATAACACCACGGTGGGGGCCATAATGGAGCTGAACAGCCTCAGCACCGACCTGCTTGCCATAGGGCAGGAACTGCATATTCCAGGGCGACGCCAGGCTGCGACCCCTACACCTACGTCCACAGCCACGAGCACACCGCCAGTTTCCAGTCCGACTCCGACGGGGACGCCGACGTTGATCTCTCCACCCCCCACGGCGACACGCCAGCCGACTACTCCTCCGCAGGGCGGCTCCCCTGCGGGTGAGCCCCTTGTGGCGGCTTTCTATTATGCCTGGTACGGCCTGGACCAATGGGCGCCCGGCAAGGTGCCGGATATGCCTGCTGTTCCCTATGCGTCGAGGGATCGCAACACGATTATCAGACACGTCGAGCAGGCCCAACGGGCCGGCATTGATGCTTTTGCTGTGGCTTGGTACGGTCCCAAGGTCCGCAACAATCAAACGGAGGCCAATTTTCGCACGATGTTGGAGGTAGCCGGCGAACGTGGTTTTCGCGCCACCGTGTACTTCGAGACCCGCTCGCCCTTTTTCGACGGCCAGGCTGACGTCGTCGATGCTTTGAGGCATTTAATTGACAATCACGCCGCGCGTCCGGCGTTTCTGCGGTACGGGGGCAAGCCGCTGATCTTCTTCTGGGCGGTCGGGGATGTGTTCACCACGCAGGGGCAGTCAGCCATTGATGCTTGGGTTTCGATCCGACAGCAGGTGGATCGTGGTCACAAGACCTTGTGGATCGCGGATGGTGCAGACATCGACTTTCTGCGCGTTTTCGATGGCCACCATCTCTACAACATCACGTGGAATCCCCCAGCCAATGTCCACCGCACGCTGACCACGTGGGGGAATAGGGTGCGCGACTACAGCGCGCGACACGGAACGGGAAAGCTGTGGGTGGCAACTGCCATGCCGGGTTACAACGACCTGTACATTCAAGGACGATCAAATCGCTTTGCTCACGATCGAAGAAACGGGGCATACTACCGGGAGACCTGGCAGGCGGCGATGGATAGTGCACCTGACGCAATTGTCATCACCAGCTTCAACGAGTGGCTTGAAGGGACGCAGATCGAACCCAGCGTAAGCTATGGCGAACTCTATCTCCAGTTGACCGCAGAGTTCTCGGCCGCCTTCAAGGCCTCAAGAAGGTGACGCTTTGGCGACAGTCTTTGGCCAGAGTCCTGTACAATGTGATGCAATCGTGGTACAATGTGAGCAAGGATCGCCAGCGGTTGTGTGATAGGAGCCGAGGAGGGCATGATGCCTGGTGAGAAAGTCCTTGTTGTGGAAGATAGCCTTGACGTCCTCTCCTTTCTGGCCGAGGACGTGTTGCCCTATCATGGCTACAGAGTCGCGACAGCGACCACAGGGCAAGAGGGGTTGAACAAGGTATCCTCGGAAGAACCCGACATGTTGCTGCTCGATCTCGAGCTGCCGGACATGTCTGGGCTGGATATCATCAAGAAGGTGCAACAGGATGAAAGCGACATCCCCATTGTACTCATGACAGCCTTCGGGTCCGAGAGTATTGCAGTCGAAGCATTTCGGCTAGGGGTCAGGGACTACATTATCAAGCCCTTCACGACGGAGCATGTGATAGACGTTCTCGAACGCACTCTGACCGAGACCAGGCTGCGCAGGGAGAGGAACGAACTGACGAGGAGTCTACAGCAGAGAGTCGAGCAACTGACCATATTCTCGGCCGTCGGGAAGTCAGTAGTCTCGCTGATGGATTTGGAGGAGCTCCTGAGCCGCATAGTGGAGGCGGGGGTTTACGTTACCAGGGCTGAGGAAGGATTCTTGCTGTTGGTAGACCCCGAGACCAAGGACCTCTACCTGAGAGCGGGCAAGAACATTGGCAGTAGGCCAGCTCAAGGTTTCAGGCTTAAGGTCGACGACAGCCTTGCGGGTCAGGTGGTGCAGACTGGGAAGCCGATGAGACAGGGCGGGAAGGGAACCGGGCGCGATTTCAAGGTGAAGACCGGCTACCTGGTGAAATCCCTGCTACACGTCCCTCTGACCCTGAGAGATGAAGTCATCGGCGTACTGTCGGTGGACAATCAGGTGGCCGATGTCGAGTTCGCCGAGGAGGACCAGGACCTACTCTCGACGTTGGCGGATTACGCGGTGATCAGCATTGAAAATGCCACGTTGTACGACGAGTTGAGGAAGAATATGGAGGATCTGAAGCTCTCTCAAAAAGAGTTGATCGAATCCTCGAGGCTCGCCGCTGTGGGCACGCTGGCCGCAGGCGTCGCTCACGAATTCAACAACCTGCTAGCCGCCATCTCAGGGCACACCGAACTAAGCCTGGTCTCGGATGACATGGATGAGATCAAGCGAGCGCTGGGAGTGGTCATGGAGTCCGTCGACAGGGCCAAGAGGATCACGGCCAACCTGCTTACCTTTGCGAGAAGGCGGGAATCCAAGATGGAGGTGGCCGATATGAACCAGGCGCTCGAGAACGCGCTGCAGTTGGTGGAGAGAGACCTGCAGAAATCGAACATCGAGGTTATCCGGAAGTTCTCCGCGATTCCTCCGGTCGTTTGTGATACGAGCCAGATATCCCAGGTTTGCCTGAATCTGTTGACCAATGCCCGGGATGCTATGGTGCCTGACGGTGGAACTCTGACAATCGAGATCAGACAGGACGGGGACGACGTAGTGATAGCCTTCACCGACACAGGTAGTGGGGTTCCGGATCATATCTTGGACGAGTTGTTCCAGCCTTTTGTTACGACCAAAGGGCCATTGGGAGGCGGAGAAATGGCGGGCTCGGGCCTGGGGCTCTCCGTGTCCTACGGCATCGTGAAGAATCATGGTGGCGCTATCGAGGTAGTAACCGAGGGTGACAAAGGCAGCACGTTCACCGTGCGCCTGCCCATCGAGGGTGTTGAGGGCGCGGCTGAACGGTGAGACTATCAGGCAGGCTGGTGGTTCCTCTGATCTTCATGGTGACCACCCTCATATCCTGGCTGGGTCCCCGACCGGAGGCGACTTTACCTGAACCTGTAACCGCGGATCTTGTGCGCCGTTACCACGATGGGCGGCTTGAGGAGCGTCAGGGGTTGCGCATCCTCCGCCTCACGGGCACCCCCTACGACATGGGGTACCAGCACGGGGTCCTGCTACGGCACGAGATCAGGGCTGGGCTACAGGATCAGGTCTTCGAGAGGCTGATGCTGCAAGGCCAGGTTTCTCATCTGTTGCTCCTTCATCATGCTCGACGCCTCGAAACCTACCTTCCTTCCGAGTATCGGGATGAGATGCGTGGTCTGGCTGATGGGGCGGGCCTCTCCTACTCCGATGTCCTGCTTCTGAACAGCTACCATGACTTGATCTGTGAGCCCACGCCCCGGCGGGGGCTGCAGGAACTTTTCTTCTCATTGTACCCACTGTTCATCCCTCAGATGGGACCCAGGGCAGTTCTGTCCAGCGCACCCGCAACGGTCGAAAGGGACTCGACCGGGAACGCTCTCTGTCATCCTGTAGGAGGGACGTTCGCCATCTTTGGCCAGGGCACCGAGGATCGCAAACTGTTGCAGGGGCTTGATTTCGCTTCTCCCGCCCCCTATCTTCAAGATCTCCTCCTCATCCTGTACCGGCCCGACGTCGGTAACACCTTTGTCGCGGTTGGGTGGCCCGGCATGGTTGGGGTTACCATGGGTTTGAATGAGGAGAGGATATCAGTGGCAGGCTTGCCCTCGCCATCTCAGGATGCCTCGCTGGACGGCATCCCACTGCCTTTCCTGTTACGTGAAGTGCTTCAGTATGCAGGAGACATCCGCACGGCATTACGGCTGATCGCTAGCGCTGAGCGTACGACCGGTTACAATGTCGTCATCGGTGATGGCAAGCCGGCGGACGCTCAGGCCTTGGAGTTCTCAGCCCATCAGTACGCCATCTTCGAAGCTGACAACGACCTTGTCGTGCGCACCAATCACTATCTGGATCCGAGCCTTTCGGAAACGCAACTGGTCTCATCTGGTGGTGACAACGAGAGCAGTCGGGCGCGCTTGGAGGAACTATCTCACTTGCTGAGCAGCGGCTTCGGGCACATGGACTCGTCCAGCGCCATGAACCTGCTGAAGCAGGGGCACGACGCTGACAGAGGCGATTACAGTACGGGAGATCAGGAGCGTGTCTTGGGGGTTCTCATCGCCTCCAGCGACCTAGAGGTGTCCGTAGTCTTGCATCCGGAAGGAAGGGCCGCGAGTCTTGGTGTCAAACTGGATGAGGAACTCTGAGCCCCCTCCGCTGAGTCCACCATCTCCCAGCGTAAACCTCCTGACCTGGCTTCCCCATGGCTAATCTCGGTGATGGCTCGGGGAGTCATAAGAGGCTTCCTGTGAGACGAAGGACGGGTCTCTCCATCTGATTTGCTGGTTCCCAGTCTTCGTCCCCAAACTCAAGATCGGACCCACCGCAGGCCACGACGATCTGTCTCTGTGGTTCGCGTCGGACCCGCCAGAGTCTTTCAGGACTGCAAGAGGACGCTGAACTCCGATCCATCTCCGGCTACATATCTTGACAATACACGGTGGAGAACGTACAATATCGGCAAGCATGGTCTGAGCAGCGCGGACGGGTTGCATGTAGGGTATCATGGCTGGCGAGAAGATCCTTGTTGTCGAAGACAGTCCAGAGTTCCTGAGAATCCTAGCGGAGGACGTATTGCCTTTGCATGGTTATGAGGTCTTGACTGCTGCCAGCGGGGAGCAGGGAGTGAGCAAACTGTGCTTGGAGAACCCTGATATTCTGTTGCTCGATTTGCAGTTGCCAGATATGTCCGGTTTGCAGATCGTGAAGGCCGTGCAAGAGGAGCGAGGCAATGTGCCCATCATCCTGATGACCGCTTATGGGTCCGAGAGCCTGGCGGTGGAGGCCTTTCGTCTTGGGGTGAAGGACTATATCATCAAGCCCTTTACCCCGGCACAAGTGGTAGACGCTATCGAGCGCGCTCTCGGCGAAACCAGACTGCGCAGGGAGAACGAACAGCTTACCATACTCTCCGCTGTTGGGACGTCGGTCGTGTCTTTGATGGACCTCGAAGAGTTGTTGAGCTGCATAGTGGAGGCCGGGGTTTACGTTACCAAGGCTGAGGAAGGCTTCCTGCTACTGGTCGATCCTGAGACCAACGATCTCTACCTTAGAGCGGGGAGAAATCTAGGCGAGGCTGAGGCCCAGGGTTTCAGGGTCAAGGTCGAAGACAGTCTGGCTGGGCAGGTGGTGCAGACCGGCAAACCCGTGAGACATGGCGGGAAGGGAACGGGACGCGACTTCAAAGTGAAGACCGGATATTTTGTGAAATCCCTACTCCACGTGCCTCTGCAGTTGAGAGGAGAAGTCATCGGCGTGTTGTCGGTCGACAATCAGGTATCTGATCAGGAATTCAGTGGGGACGACGAGCACGCGCTCTCTGCCTTGGCTGACTACGCGGCAATCAGTATCGAAAACGCTACTCTGTACGATGAGCTCAGGAAGAACATGGGCCACCTGAAGCGATCTCAGGAGGAGTTGATCGAATCGTCGAAGCTCGCTAGTGTCGGTACGCTGGCTGCGGGCGTGGCTCACGAATTCAACAACCTCTTGGCCGCCATCTTGGGACACGCTCAGATGGGTCTGATGTCTGATGACTTGGACGAGATCAAGGAAGCGCTAGGCGTGGTCGTCCATAGCGTTGACAGGGCCAAGCGGATCAGTTCGAATCTCCTGGCTTTTGCCAGGAGGGAGGAGCCTACAATGGAGTTGGCCGATGTGACCGAGGCGGTTGAGAGCCCTCTGCGGTTGATGGAAATGGATCTGGAAAGAGTCAACATCAAGCTTGCACGGAAGTTCTCTGCGGTTCCTCCCATCATTTGTGATACGGGCCAAGTATCTCAGGTGTGCCTGAACCTGTTGACCAATGCCCGGGATGCAATGTTTCCAGGGGGTGGCACTCTGACAGTGGAGATCAAGCAGGATCAGGAGGAGGTAGTGATCGCCTTCTGTGACACAGGTTCCGGAGTGCCGGATCACATCATGGACCGCTTGTTCGAGCCTTTTGTGACCACCAAGGGGCCATTGGGAGGCGGACCACTGGCCGGCACCGGGCTGGGCCTCCCTGTGTCCTACGGCATCGTCAAGAACCATGGTGGCACTATCGAGGTACAGACCGAGGCCGGGAAGGGCAGCACCTTTACCGTGCGCTTACCCATCAAGGGAGTAGACACCGTTCAGAGCCGGGCCGACGTGAGTTAGGCCGCCGGCACCCCTGACCTTGCACCGACGGCCCTTTCATCGAGAGTGAGGCTGCAGTGATCGATGGGGTTTGAACGAGGAGGACGGCGCTCTATGGGAAGGGCAGTGAACCTGAGGCGAGATCAGTCATTCTGAGCTTTCCCTGCATGGACCATGGCCCTGCCCAAGTGACCTCCACCCGCGCCAGCTTTCCCCTCCAATCTGCATCATCGTTGAAGAACACCAGCTTGTTAGTGCGAGTTCGACCCCTCCACTTCCCCTTGTGTTTGTCCTCGACCAGTATCTCAGTGGTTGACTCCAGCAGTTCGTGGTTGATTTCGGCGGCGATTTGCCGCTGGAGTTCCTCTATCAATCGCCGGCGACGTTCTTTCTGCTGCTGGGGAACATCGTCATCGAGGCGAGCGGCTGGAGTGCCAGGACGAGGAGAGTAGGCCGCCACGTGGACTACGTCGAACCTCTGCTCGGCCAGCAGTTCGTAGGTGGCCTGGAATTGGTCCTCTGTCTCACCGGGGAACCCCACGATGACGTCTGTGGCAAGGGCAACGCCTGGCACATGGTCCCGTATGCGCTCGACGAGGCGACGGTACTGGTTCACAGTGTACCCTCGGCCCATACGCTTGAGGGTCAGATCATGGCCTGCTTGCACAGGCAACTCTATGTGTTCGCAGACTTTGTCCAGCTCGGCCACGGCTTCGATGATCCCGTCACTCATGTCATTGGGGTGGGATGTGAGAAACCTTATGCGCCAGAGGTCATCCACTTCGTGGACGGTTCGTAGCAAGTCCGCCAGGTCGGGCTGGCCGGGGAGGCCATGACCGTAGGCGTCCACATTCTGGCCCAAGAGAGTCACTTCTCGTGCCCCACGCTGCGCCAAACACAGCACTTCCTCCACGATCTCGGCCACCGGACGGCTTCGCTCCTTGCCTCTCCGAAGGCGCACGATACAGTAGGTGCAGAGGTTGTCACAACCTTGCATGACCGGGACGTGGCAGGACACTGGGACGGGTGAGGCGGTAGCACCAGCCTGGGAACTTGCATCTCCCCATTTGTCTGTTACCAAGCTCATCAAGCCCTGGACATCGGAGGGAGGGAGAAAGAGATCCACGAAGGGGAAGCATTCCTGCAGAGCGGTGCTGTCTTCCTCGACCAGACAGCCCATCACGACAACGGCGGCATGCGGGTTGTGGCGCTTCAGAGGTTTGAGGGAACTGAGGCGGCCGTAAACCTTGTCCTCGGCGCTCTGGCGCACCACGCAGGTGTTCAATACTACGATGTCTGCGTCCTCGGCACTCTTGGTGGGGACGTGACCTTGTGCCTCCAACTCCTGGGCCGCGTGCCAGGAATCGGCTTTGTTCATTTGGCAGCCGATGGTCCAGATGTGGTACTTCATGGTAGTTCGCGGTACAGGAACAGGGCGACCTCTTTACGTTCAACGTCGCGGTTGGTGTAGGAGTGGTCGTCCACGCCACAGACTCGGAAACCCATCTTGAGATAGAACTTCAGCGCAGGCCAGTTGGTGGTCTGCGTTTCCGCGGCGATGGCGCGGCAATCGTTCTCTCTGGCGAACTCATGGGCCCTTCTCATCAACTCCGTACCTATTCCCTGACGACGGTATTCCTCGTCCACCAGCAAGTTCCACACCTTGAGGACCCTCCGCCAGGCCTCCACCTGTGCGTCGAGGAGGCCCACCAACCGGCCGTTCTCTTCCACCACGAGTTGCAGCGCGTGCTGGCCGATGCGGCTTCTGACTAGGTCCTTATCCTTTTGTCTGACAATGCTTATCCCCTGGCTGCGAAAAGGCTGCTCCAATCCCTCGATCCGCAGAGCGAATCCTACCTGAAGGCCGTCACCGGTCTTTGTGACCCGGAGATGCCTGTCAGACACATAGTCTGCCCTGATCTCCTGTAGCCTGGGGATAGAGTCTTGCACCAGCGGTTTGTATTCCATATCTCAGTTCGGGAAGGTGGAACCGCTACGAGTATAGTCGCCTTAGTATGTTGACGGCATGCAATGTGACCCACTTGCTGGGCTGGCCTGTCTCCTCAAACTCGATGGGAAAAGTCTTTTTCACCGGCATTCGTCTCTCAGCCGGCCAGCGACCATTCTCGTCCTGCTTGTTCAATACGATCTCCAGCCCCTCCTGTATTCGCTCGTCGTCGGGCGAGACGTAGGGGGCCATGAGTTCCAGGACTTCCAAGACGTCGGTGCTGGCGAACAGGGGGCGTCCGAACTGGAACCAGCTGGGACTGACTTTGCCGAATTCGCTGTGGTGTCTGTATAGGCCGCTACTCAGGAAGAGGCTGATCGCTCGCTGGCGAGCCGCTCTCACCTCAGTGGTTTGCTGCTCAGGGGGCAGCATCTCCAGAGCTCTCAGCGCCTTGGCCGTGGCCCAGAAACAGGCATGCGTCTTCTTGACACGCTCGAAGCAGAGCCAGCCGTCATCATCTCGCTGGGTGCGCAGCAGGTAGTCCAACGCTCTCTGAGTGCGCTCATCTTCGCCGTAGCCGAACCAGTGCAGGAAGTGGACGGCATTGGCCGTGAAGCAGGGAACTACTCCCGGGCGACCCTTTTCGAATTCCGCGGCGGTGAAGGCTCCATCCTTCATCTGGGCGTTGGTGAAGAGATACTCGATAGCGTTCTTGACTCGCTCATCGTCCCCTTGGTAGCCCAGGTGCTCCAGTGTGATCAAGTGCTTCGTCACGCTGTGGTAGGGTCTCTTGTCTCGACCCCAATATCCCTGGGGACGCTGGGCGTCCAGCATCCTTCGCACAGGTTCTGACGTACTGATCGCTACTCTGGCGGCGATCACCTCTGTGTCATCCTCAGGGCGATCGAGCAACTTGCCCAGGGTGAAATACCGGGCTGATGGGTCGCTCTCTTCCAGCAGCCAGTCGATTGGGTCGCCGTTCAGGAGATTCTTCCACTGCTCCATGTGCAACCGTCCTGCCTACCGCTTCGTCAGGTTCCACGCCCGTCGAGAACCCTTTTCAGGAACTGGCCGGTGTAGGACTGAGGCATCTTCATCACCTCTTCGGGTGTGCCCTCGGCGATGACGTATCCCCCTTCATCGCCCCCCTCAGGTCCCAGGTCTATGATCCAGTCAGCGCACTTGATCACGTCCAGGTTGTGCTCGATGACGATGACCGTGTTGCCGGCGTCCACCAATCTGTTCAGCACGTCCAGGAGGCGTTTGATGTCCTCGAAGTGGAGTCCGGTGGTCGGCTCGTCGAGGATGTACAGCGTCCTGCCCGTGGCTCGCTTGGAGAGCTCTCTGGACAGCTTTATTCGTTGGGCCTCGCCTCCAGATAGTGTGGTGGAAGATTGACCCAGTCTGATATAGCCCAGTCCCACGTCCCAAAGGGTTTCTAGTTTCCGCTTGATGCGAGGGATCTTGTCGAAGAACTGCATGTTCTCCTCGATCGTCATGTCCAGGACCTCGGCGATGTTCTTTCCCTTGTATCTGACTTGCAGAGTCTCGCGGTTGAAGCGCTTGCCCTTGCACACTTCGCAAGGAACGTGGATGTCGGGCAGGAAGTGCATCTCTATCTTGATGATACCATCGCCTTGGCAGGCCTCGCAGCGCCCACCCTTGACGTTGAACGAGAAACGTCCTGGCTTGTAGCCCCTTATCTTGGCTTCGGGCAGACTGGCGAAAAGCTCCCTGATGTAGGTGAAGACGTTGGTGTAGGTTCCAGGGTTGGAACGGGGAGTACGCCCAATAGGTGACTGGTCAATGTTGATCACCTTGTCCAGATGCTCCACGCCTGAGACATCTTCGTGACGGCCCGGCTTCGCCTTGGCCCGGTGCAATATCTGTGCCAGCCGCTTGTACAGCACGTCTACCAGCAGAGTGCTCTTTCCCGACCCGGACACGCCCGTGATGCAGATCAGCCTACCCAGGGGCATGCTGACGTCTATCTCTTTCAGGTTGTGTTCCGCCGCTCCCTGTATGACCAAGGTCTTGCCGTTGCCTGAGCGACGACTGCCTGGCACAGGAATGGTGCGTTTTCGGGACAAGTACTGTCCCGTTACAGAATCCGGGGCCGCAATGATATCCTCGATGCTCCCTGCGGCCACGACATGTCCCCCATGGTCGCCGGCTCCCGGACCCAGGTCGATAATGTAGTCGGCGGAACGCATTGTTTCCTCGTCGTGCTCCACCACCAGCAGGGTGTTACCCAGGTCTCTCATCTTCATCAGGGTGCGGATGAGGCGCTTGTTGTCTCTCTGGTGAAGACCAATGCTGGGCTCGTCCAGGATGTACAGCACGCCCATCAGTTGTGAGCCGATCTGGGTGGCCAGACGGAGTCGTTGCGCCTCTCCGCCAGCCAGCGTGGTTGCGGAACGGTTCAGGGTCAGGTAGTCTAGTCCTACGTTCACCATGAAGCCCAAGCGTTCTCGGATTTCCTTCAGAATCCGTTCGCCAATGGCCAGTTCTCTCTTGGAAAGCTGCTTCGGTACGTCCTCGAAGAACGTCAGCGCCTCGCTCACGGACATAGCCGTGACTTGATCGATGGACTTGCTGGCGATGGTGACCGCCAGGCTCTCCGGCTTGAGGCGCTTTCCGCCACACGCTGGGCAAGGGTTGGTGGCCATGTATCGCTCGATTTCGCTGCGCATGTAGTCGGAGTTGGTCTCCCGGTGCCGCCGCTCCAGGTTGGGGATCACACCTTCATACGTCGTCTCCCATTGTCGTCTTCTGCCCTGCTGATTCCTGTAGCGGAGGGCTATCTCCTCGTCCCCGCTGCCGTACAGGAGGATGTCTGCTTGCTCGGGAGTCAGCTCTCGAATGGGCACGTCAGTGGAGAAACCGAAGTGCCGGGCGACCGCTGCGATCAACTGCGAGTAGTAGGTCACGGGCTGGAGACTCCGGCTCCAGGGGTGTAGCGCTCCTTCGTTGAGGGACAGGTTCTTGTCTGGTATCACGAGATCAGGGTCTATGTCCATCTTGGTGCCGATACCCTGACAGGTTGGGCAGGCGCCGTGAGGGCTGTTGAAGGAGAAGGTACGTGGCTCTATCTCGCCCAAGTTGATACCGCAGTGCGCGCATGCGAAGTGCTCGGAGAAGAGCAGGTCACGCGGTCGTTTCCTTGAGACATCGGTCACTATGACCAATCCGTCGCCCAAGGGGAGGGCCGTCTCTATGGAATCGGTGAGACGCGAGCGGAAGGAGTCCAATTCCTCAAGGTCTTCGCCTATGATCAATCGGTCTACCACCACCTCGATGGTGTGCTTCTTGTAGCGTTCCAGCTCGATCTCCTCGTCCACATCTCGCAGTTCACCGTTTACCCGGATTCGCACATATCCGGCCTTTCGCACGTCCTCGAAGATCCTCTGGTGATGGCCCTTGCGGTCTTTGACCAGAGGCGCGAGAATCATGATGCGAGTTCCGGGAGCAAGCTCCAGTATGGAATCAACGATCTGTTCGGCCGACTGTTGGGTGATCACCCTTCCGCACTGGGGGCAGTGGGGCGTGCCAATGCGAGCGTACAGGAGACGCAGGTAATCGTAGATCTCCGTCGCCGTGCCAACCGTACTGCGCGGGTTATGGCTGACCCCTCTCTGGTCTATGCTCACCGCGGGGGAAAGCCCCTCTATCTGATCCACACTGGGCTTCTCCATCTGGCCCAGGAACTGACGGGCATAGGCCGACAGAGATTCCACGTACCGGCGTTGCCCCTCCGCATATATGGTGTCGAAGGCTAGGCTGGACTTGCCCGAACCAGAGATGCCAGTGATGACCACGAACTTGTCTCGCGGGATCTCCACGTCTATGTTCTTAAGGTTATGTTCTCTTGCTCCATGAACGACTATCTTGTCCTGCGGCATTTGCACCTCATGACATCATGATGCGAATGTCTGTTTACTCTGGCCCAAGCGCCTTTGACTTTCCTGCTGTCGTACCCGTTCCCACTCGGGCAACTCATCGTCTTGCAGCGCCTGCCTCAACTCGAAGATCTGGTCGCGAAGCATGGCAGCCTTCTCGAATTCCAACTCGGCTGCTACCGCTTTCATCCGCTTTTCCAACTGTTCTATCAGGCGCTCGGCTTCATCCTTGGGCAACTCGGCGCCCACGATGTACTCGGCTCGCTCCTCAGCCACCGCCCGTACCTGGTCGGTAAGGTCCTTGATCTCCTTCACGATACTGCGCGGTTCGATGCCGTGTCGCTCGTTATGCTCCATTTGCTTCTGGCGACGCCGGTTGGTTTCGTCAATCGCCCGCCGCATGGAATCGGTGATTTTGTCGGCGTACATAATCGCTTGCCCATTCACGTGCCGTGCTACCCTACCCACCGTCTGAATCAGAGCTTTCTCGGACCGAAGGAAGCCTTCCTTATCCGCGTCGAGAATCGCCACCAGGGATACCTCTGGCAAATCCAGGCCCTCACGCAGCAGATTGATGCCCACCACGACATCGTACATACCTCCGCGCAGCGCACGCAGTATCTCCACCCGTTCGATGGTCTCGATTTCCGAATGAAGATACTGGACTTTGACGCCCATCTCCGCCAGGTAGTCGGCCAGGTCCTCGGCCATGCGCTTGGTCAATGTGGTGACAAGCACCCGTTCCGCTCGTCCAACACGTTCGTTTATCTGCTGGAAGAGGTCGTCTATCTGTCCCTTGGTGGGCTTGACAATGATCTCGGGGTCCACCAAGCCGGTGGGGCGGATGACCTGGTCCACCACCTGTTCACTGCGTTCGAGTTCGTAGGGTCCCGGTGTGGCGGAAGTATAGATGACCTGATAGACGTACCTCTCAAACTCCTCGAACCTCAACGGACGGTTGTCCAGAGCCGAGGGCAGACGAAAGCCATACTCCACCAACGTTTCCTTGCGGGAGCGGTCCCCCCGGTACATGCCATGAAGCTGGGGGACGGTCATGTGTGACTCGTCAATGATCAGCAAGAAATCGTCGGGGAAATAGTCGAGTAGAGTCCAAGGCGGGCTGCCGACCGGGCGCTGTGCCAGATGGCGTGAGTAGTTCTCTATGCCCGCGCAGTACCCTATCTCCTCCAACATCTCCAGATCGTAGTTGGTCCGGTGCTCCAGGCGCTGGGCCTCGAGTAGCTTTCCCTGACTGTTCAGGAACTCGAGTCGCTCCTCCAGCTCCTTTCTGGTGTCCTCGATGGCCACCACCAGCTTGTCTTCCGGCGTGATGAAGTGCTTTGCAGGGTAGATGTCCACACTCTCCCGCTCAGAGAGGATCTCGCCTGTCAGGGTATCCACCTCTACGATGCGCTCTATCTCGTCGCCCCAAAACTCAATGCGATACGCCAGTTCTTCGTACGCGGGCTGGACTTCCAGCGTGTCTCCTCGCACGCGGAACTTACCCCTAGTTAGCTCGAAATCGTTTCGTTCGTAGTGGATATCTACCAGCTGGCGTAGCATTTTCTGCCGCTTGCGCACCTCGCCCTTCTGCAAGGAGATGACAACCCTGCCATAGTCCTCAGGCGAGCCCAGGCCGAATATGCAGGACACGCTGGCTACTATGATTACGTCCCTGCGGCTAAGTAGAGCCGACGTGGCCGCCAGACGGAGCCTGTCTATCTCGTCGTTGATGTGGGCGTCCTTCTCGATGTAGGTGTCGGTGCGGGGGATGTAGGCCTCCGGTTGATAATAGTCGTAGTAACTGACGAAATACTCCACCGCGTTCTGGGGAAAGAAATCCTTGAACTCGGCGTATAGCTGAGCGGCAAGGGTCTTGTTGTGGGCGATGACGAGGGTGGAACGCTGCGCCGCCTGGATCACGTTAGCTATGCAGAAAGTCTTCCCTGTCCCTGTCGCTCCCAGGAGCGTCTGATGCGTATGCCTCTTCTCCAGCCCCTCGATCAGTTTGGCGATGGCCTGAGGCTGGTCACCCGTGGGTTCAAAGTCAGCCACCAGCGCAAACTCGGGCATTCGTGCTTCCTCCGAAGAAGTTCGAGCTAGGTATGGTCTTGCTCGCGAATGCTCAGCATAGAATTTAAGATCGAACTTTTAGTATACCACATCTCCTCGAACTTGTCCAGTCCGTTGACACGCCACAGCCCTTAAGGTAAAATAGTATGCCACGGACTTGCGCAATCTCGTGGTGGAGACGGGGATTGAAAGCATCGCTGATTGTTCACGGAGGGGCCTGGGATATCCCTCCTGAGTTGATCGAGGCTCACAGGTCGGGGTGCCGGGCGGCGCTCCTCGAAGGCTGGGAGATTCTACACTCGGGCGGGCATGCCCTCGATGCGGTGGAAGCCGCCATCAGAGTGATGGAGGACTCTCCGGCTCTCAATGCCGGTACAGGATCGGTCTTGAACGCCGAGGGCCAGGTAGAGCTGGATGCCAGCATCATGGAAGGCGCCGGCCTGCAAGCGGGGGCGGTGGCTGCAGTTCAGACCATCAAGAATCCCATCACACTTGCCAGGCGCGTCCTGGAAAGCGAGTACATATTCATAGTGGGTGAGGGCGCAGTTTTGTTCGCCCGGGGGGCGGGGATTGAGGAGTGCAGCAGCGAAGAACTCGTGGTGGAGAGGGAGTTGAGGCTGTGGGAAGCCCAGCGTTCGGAGACCGCACCTGCTGTCCGAGGCGCTGATGGGGCCGTTCGATCAGACACCGTGGGCGCAGTGGCTATGGACCATCAGGGCAACATAGCGGCGGGCAACTCGACCGGAGGGAGGCCGTTCAAGCATCCTGGTCGAGTAGGCGATTCGCCTTTGATAGGTTGTGGTATCTACGCCGACAACGGTCTGGGAGGAGCCGCCTGTACCGGGCAGGGCGAAGGAATCATCAGGGTGGCACTGGCCCACAGCGCGGTGCAGCTATTGAAGGACGGCAAACCCGTCCAAGAGGCAGCTCTACTGGCAGTGCAGCTTCTGCAGGAGAAGGTGGACGGCAGAGGCGGTCTCATCATGGTGGATCGCCACGGCAACGTCGGCTACGCGTTCAGTACCCCAACCATGGCCTATGCCTATCTGCGCGAGGACATGGAGGAGCCGGTGGTGGGAATCTGATGCGGTGCTCGCACACTCCATCGCTTGGCCCTACGGTGATTCTGGCCTGCGTTCGCCTGGCCGTTGTTGGGCTGAATCTGTGTATTCCACTTCTGTTCTCGCCATAATGGTCTTCCACGAGGTCAGGAAGTATCGAGAAAGACTCTCTACCCTTTGGTGTCAGCAGCCTGTATCTATCGCGCTGCGGTTCGCAGTTGGAGAGGACACAGTGGGATAGGAGGTGACGATGAAGATTATCGACTTGCGCAGTGATACGGTTACGCAGCCCACCCCAGCCATGCGTGAAGCGATGTGCAAGGCAGAGGTGGGCGACGACGTTTTTGGGGAGGATCCCACGGTCAATGAGTTGGAGGCCCTGGCCGCAGAGAAGGTGGGGAAGGAGGCTGCGCTCTTTGTGGCCAGCGGGACGATGGGCAATCTCGTATCCATTCTCACCCACTGCCGGCGGGGTGACGAGGTGATCATGGGTGATAAGGCCCACACCTTCCTCTTTGAGGTGGGGGCGGCCGCGGCCTTCGCAGGGGTGCAGGTCCACATACTACCTAACGAACCCAATGGCATGCTGAATCCGGATCTAGTGTTGGCTGCAATTCGTAGCGAGAACATCCACTTCCCGCCCACAAGATTGGTCTGCCTGGAGAACACTCACAACCGGTGCGGCGGCTGCGCTCTCAGTCCGGCCCAAATGGACTCCATCTGTACTCCGGTTAGAGAGAGGGGCATCCCTGTGCATCTGGACGGGGCGCGTGTCTTCAACGCATCAGTGAGCCTCGGCGTCGACCTCAAAGAACTGACCAGGAACGTGGATTCGGTGATGTTCTGCCTCTCCAAGGGCCTGTCCGCCCCTGTGGGCTCCATAGTGGCAGGGAACAAGGAGTTCATCAGCGGGGCGCGGAAGAACCGCAAGATGGTCGGCGGAGGCATGCGACAGGCGGGCGTCATCGCCGCGGCGGGCATCGTAGCCCTGAATGAGATGGTGGATCGGTTGGCCGAGGACCACACAAATGCTCGATTGCTGGCCGAAGGGTTGAAGGAGATAGACGGACTGGACGTAGACCTGAATACCGTTCAGAGCGACATCGTCATCTTCTCCCTAGTGACGGAGCGGATGACACCCTCCGATGTGGTGACGGGATTAGCGAACCAAGGGGTCAAAGTGGGATTCATTGGTAACCGGCAGTTCCGGGCAGTGACTCATTACGGCATAGAGGAGGAAGACATACTCCTGGCCTTGGACGCCTTCCGACAGGTAGTGGAAGGAAAGGCCTAGGCGTGGCGCGCAAGCGGGGAGGGCGGCGCCGGGCGGACCTGGATGCTTATCTCGCTTTCGCAATCTTCTCTGTGGTGGGGGTGGCGACGTGGCGACTGGACCAGCTCCTCCGCCTGACCCTGATGTGGTTGGCGCTGCTGATCCTCACAGTGGCCTACTCTCCGGGCCGTAGGATACAGTTCGCGTACCACTTCTCCGACCTCGGTCGCGGCGTCGTGGCCGGCCTCCTCATCTCCCTGCCTGTGGCGTTGCTGGCGCGAGACTTCTTGCTGGCAACCTCTAGACGTCTCTTTCCTCTGGATAGCAGTCTGATCCTCTTCTGGGCTCTGGTCCTCGTCATGCCCGTCATCGAGGCGTTGTACTTTCGCGGTTTCGTCCAAAGAGAAAAGGGACTGCTTTCCGCGGTGCTGCTGTATGCGGGAGCGGCAGCGCCGTACTTCCTGCCTTTCACTCTTGGGGACTATCTCCCGGTCTTGGCAGCGCTGGTGGCAGGCATGGGCCTGCTGGGCTTCGTGTACAGCTACGTGCGTAGTCTTTACGGCTTCGGGGCGAGCCTGGCCTGCCAGAGCATTGTCCATTTCGTCCTCTTCATCCTCCCCTTGCTGCCTCAGGAGTTCGCCGGACTAGTCGCCTGAGCTGTGCAGTATGAATAGGATTGGAAGAATCGGGACGGCGCGGGACTTCTAGTCCCGCGCTAGAGTCAGCAAGTCCCTCCGGGACTTCAATAGTGTGCTGTGCGGCGGGATTCGCACGCCGGACGGGCTCCGCAGCGACTCTGGCTCGGACGGGATGGCCTGGGCTGGAAGATTCCGTTTCGTCACGGTTCTCTGCAACTGGGTTGGGTCGCGCCGGAATGAATTCCCGCGCTAAGGTTAGCAAGTCCCTGCGGGACTTCAATAGTCTGCTGTGCGGCTGAATTCGTAGTCCAGAGCCAGCTTCAGGAGGCGTTTTTCCACACCCTCGTCTAGTCCATTTGCCAGGCGGGAATCACTAGTCCCATGTGAAGCGACGAGTGAAAGGCGGCATGTTCCTGACCGCCTCGATGGTCAGGACACGGTCCCCGGCGAAACTGTCGAACCAGGCACTGTCGTCCATCTTGGAGGACAGAAGCCAGGGGCAGAAAGCGAAGAGGTAGTCGGACAGAGGCTCGCCGTTGGAGAGGGTCCCGGTACGGAACCAGTTGAACACCTCCAGGTGGTAGTCGCGGTGGACTTGGTCGTCTATGCGCGAAAAGCGGTCATCGTCGGTCGCTCCGTACTTCCAGCCTCCTTCACCCGCGGTCATGGGAGGCACGAAGCCGATCTCTTCTTGGAATACGTTGGCGAAATGGAGGAATCCCAGCACGGCGTTGAGGTCTTCCTGGTAGGATGGCGGATGGTTGAGGCCGTATGGGTGGGGGACGAAGAACATGCGCCCGAAGATCGGCTCCCCTCCGTGGAGCCTGATCTCGAACAGGGCATCTCTGAGCCATTGTGGGTCAACGAACTGGAGGCCGACGTAGCCACCTGCGTTATACACGTCCCGTGCTGCTCGAAGTAGGTTCTCCGTGAAGCGCAGCCTGGTGACGGGCGGGTCTTCCCAAAGGACCTCCAGGCTAGGCTCGTTGTAGATTTGCATGTAAGGCGGCATGCCCAGGCTTTGTAGAAGCTGGACGTCGCGGCCCCAATCGAAATACCTCTCGTCGGGGTAGAGCATCCTGCGCCAGACCACGGTGATGCCCGCGTCCCTGAACTTCGTCGCCGCCATCTCCAGCTGTATCTCATCGGCGTAGATGACCAGCGCCCATTTCATCCTCATGCTTACCATGCGGGCGATGTGGTGGTCCAGGTCCTCTGCCTTATGATATGCGGAGGGGATGAAGTGAATGCAGAGGCCGTTGTCCTGGGTGGGCCGTGGCCACTCCTGCCGCGTCATCGCAGGCCAATCCTCCAGTTCCATCATCCAGATCTCAGTCGGCGTTGGACTCGCTGGGATGGGCGTTTCGGTCCTGCCAGGTCCAGGTTCTCGCGTGCCTGTCGGTTCAGGCGTGTCCGTTTTGGTGGGAACCAGGGTTGCCATAGTCGCAGTCGCTATCGGTGGCGATGGAGGGGGAGAGGGTTCCTCTTTGACGGCGGAGGGCAGAGTGCAGGCGATCAGTAAGAAGAACAGGGCCAGTGCGGCCAGAATAAGACTTGCAGATTTTGACATTGCTACACCATCCAGTACAGGCTTGGTCGAACAACGAGTCCATCATAAGGGTGGCGGTTGGCAAAGTCAAACGTCGTTCCCGTGCCTGGAATCGTGGGCTTGCTCCAGCAAGTCTGTCGGATAGGCAGTGCGGACGGGCTTTCAGACCTAGGCCTCCGCCCACGCGTGGGTCCGGGGAGAGCTAGTGCTGTGAGAGTTGGCTTCGGAGTGGAGGGGGAGCTGGGCAGTCAGTCTCTGTGTTGGGCGAGCGGGTTTCAGACAGAGCCGCTGCAGAGGATCAATGCTTGTCAACTCGCCTCAGTGAGCAAGTCACGGTACCGGTAGTCGCCTCGTTCGCCCAGCAGGTTGATGACGGATATAGCAGTCTCTCGGGCTGAATCGTCGGCGGACATGGCGTTTTCCAGGATGTCCCAGATTTGCTGCTCAGCACCGATGAGATAGATTCTGTCGGTGGCGGGTCCGGTGCCCAACACTGCTTGTCGCTCCAACAGTCGAGCCAGCATGTCAGCCGCCAGTCTGGGATGGTTCTTGGACTGCCTCGACAGGTACTCCAGCAGTTGGTGAGCGTCGTACCCGGTGGTGAGGTGGTCTATGGTGGCACGCAGCAATGGAGCGAGGGTATCCAGTCCTTCGGGAACTCCGTGAACCCACGAGGCGAAGGCTGATAGCTCTCGGTCCATTTCGTAGGCGTCGGGCGCTCCGTGGACTGCCAGCACCCGAGCCCGCCAGTACTCGCGCAAACGAAGCCAGACGTTCGGGTCTACGCTCTCGTCCGAGCGCAGCTCTGCACCGAGTCCCCGCGCAAGGGTCCCTCTAAGTTCGTCGGATGCCACCTCCAGGAATGCAGACAAGAGGGATTGCTGCGCTCGTTCTTCCTCGATGTCCGAGGGTGCTGTGGCGGAAGGTATCCCCAGTTCCTCGTATCCCATTCTATAGGCAATTGCGATGTGCTGAGCGAGCGCATGTTCCGTGCTGCGCAATCGCCTGGACACGTCATCTGCACCGAGGGCGCGCACGGCTAGGAAATACTGCGGCCTCAGTACTCCGTAAAGCTCCCTGTAGACCCGAGGGGAATACAGCATGTACCCTTCCCAAGCCGCCTCCCAGTATCGCTGTTTCTCGAGTCCCCGTGGGAAGATCGGTCCTAGGTTGTCAACGGTCCAATCGTGATCGAGGTAGAGGAAGTTGGGCAGGAACTCCCCGAAAAGCGAGTGCACGGCCGCGCTGGGTTCCTTGGTCTTGTCGAGCATTCTGGTGAATGCGTCACGCGCGGCTTGCTCAAACCTGCACGGATACGGATGACCACCCTTCGGTTCACCTGCCTCATACTCCGCCTTGCGCATCCTGGCGTAGCGTAGGGCGTACTCCAGCAGTGCGAATGCTGCCACGCCGCGGCCGGTATTGATCCTCACGTTCACCCAGTCCGTGTCGGTGTGGGCGCGCCTCTTTTCGTCCTCTGGGGTCGGGTCTGGATCTTGGATGAATCGAAGTAGGATATCGCGGATGTTCGGCATCAACTCTGGCGGCAAAACCCTGTCGTCCCGGTGGAGTGCGCCTGCGAGGAAGCGACAGATCGCCATCGTGACGCCGCGCCAACTGACGTCATCGATGACGGGGGGCGCGTCTGGCAGAGCGTCCCCCTCGCCCATCAGAGCCACCGAAATGGGCTCAAAGAACGCCAGAAGGGTGCTCCAGTCGAGCTCGGTTCCGTCTTTCCAGGCCTCATGGAGGCCCATTACCAGGTGATACACGTAGGTCGGATGGACGCGTTCGGTCAGAAAGTCGCGAGCAATCTCGATGTATTCGGCGGGGTTCAGCTTCACAGCAGACTCCAACTCTCGCGCGACCCCCTCCCTGGAATGGTCGAAGAAGTCCCCCGTCGGTTGGAATGTCTTGAGATACTCCAGTGTCCGGCTCGGCCCCATGACGGCGACGTCATCTTTCTTCTTTGGACTGGTAGGCCCCATCCAGGTTGTGCTACTCCACACGAGGAACTCCGGGTGCTCAGGCTCGCCGAATTCTGACAAGAGGTCCTGATACCTGGTTTTCCACTTGCCGGTCAGGGCGTGGGCAAAGGGGGTGAGTCGCTGGAGTCGCCAATGCCGTTGGTATCGATCCATCTCGTCAAGGCAAGGCGGTGATCCCGTCATGCCCCTGACTCTCCTGATGTACGCTTCCACGTCGGGACCCTCATCAACTCTGCCCAGGATTCCTAGTTTCGCCTCCCCCGGTAGTTTCGCGAATTCGCCCTGAAGGAGAAGATAGTACTCGTGATGAACTCTCGGATCCTCTGGGAACTGGGGGTTGAGCAAGACATCGACGACCAAGTCCCGGTACTGTTCGCAGCCCAGTCGCAGGATGTGCAGGCCCAGTCGTCGGAAGATGGAGAGAGGATCCGTCAGGTATTGCTCCACCGTGTGCCTGAGTCGGTCAGGGCAATCGTCGACGGCGTGCTCCAACGCGTCACGGAGCCCTACCGTCAGCATCTTCTTGAGATCGTCGTGTCCCCAGTTCTGAGGATGGTCTTCGATGGCGGGCCGCCATATGTGGGATCCGTCCTCGCCTGCGGCCTCACGCTCTTCGATCTGCATACACTTTCGCAGCTGGCTCTGCAACACTTCTGTCACTGCAAGCGGATCCAGCTTGGATAGCGCAGGCAACCTCCTTTCCATCAATTGCTTGACATACCAACTCCTGTACCGCGGCCTCGCGTCGCGTGAGACACGATATTCGCCTTCGCCCACCGGTATCGATCTTTCCCTGATCTCAGGCTCGGTTAGAGCTTCAAGGAGTTGGAGTGCCGACTCAAACTCGTTGTGCTGAGCCAGGTGCGCCATCAGTTCTTGCGAGGCATCTGCCAGCATGTCCAGCCAAAGGTCCGAGGAGGTAAGCCATCGCACCACAGAACGCACGACCTGTGCAGCCTTGTCGGCCGGCATCGCAGTCGCGGCCCGAATCAGGTTGAGATAGACGCCCGGGTTGTCGGTTTCCATCTCCAAGGCGATGCTCAGTACCAATTCTGGAGTAACGCCAGCCATGCTGGTCAGATATGGCGAAGCGGCCCAGTAGGGGCACTCTGTACCTGTCGGTGTCCGTACTATCGGCGGGGGTTGTCTGAAGACACCGTGGTCATACAGCGGCTCCAGCCAAGCCGGATTGTCCAAGGCGTGGAAGAAGTACCGCTCGTACTCCTCCCGTTCTAACAACTCCAGCGCCTGAGCCACCTGCCGGGTGCTCGGTGCGTGGGCACTCTTGAGTTCGTCAAGCAAATCTGCCTTGGCGTAGAAGTCTACCTTCATGGGAGTGCGGGCTCCGTCTGGATACGAGACCCCTCAGCTTCCAGGTCTCCTTCTGCACGGCCACGGACTGCAGTGCTGAGGTGTCTCACCACCGTTTCCAA